>CAIKGD010000021.1 GCA_903826865.1 uncultured Verrucomicrobiota bacterium | reverse complement strand
GATGAACACGACCAGGTCTTCCGGTGTAATTCTCTTTTCCTCGATCATTTTCAGCAGACAGACCTTAACCAGTTCGTCGGTGGTTTTCGGCATATCAATTTTTGCCGAATAAACTCCGTAGCTGAGCGAAAGCTGGCGGACTGTGCTCATGTTTTCCGATAAGGCGAGGATCGGAATGTTGCCGCGGTAGGAGGCGCAGATGAGGGCGGTTTGCTGGCTACGGTGCTTTTGCTTTTTACGAATAAACGGCTGCTTTTACGTATTTGAGATGCGCCGGCGTCTATACCGGATGTCATGCGCGGTTGGTATAAATCCCGAATTCCAAACCGGCGTTGAGCATCGCACGGAAGTTTTCCGGCGGAATGTCGTCCATAACGCTATGGTTGGTTGAGAGAATGTAGCGTCCGCCCGGTTTCAGCATTTCCATGTGTTTCCGTACTTCTTCGCGCACCTCGCCCGGCGTGCCGAATGCCAGCGGCCCGGCAATATCAATGTTTCCGCTCAGAACCAGCCGGTCGCCGTAGCGTTTCTTGATATCATAAATATCCATGGAATAAGGCTCGATGGGGTTGAGCACATCAATACCCATTTCCATGATGATACTGTCCATGATCGCGGTCAGGTTGCCGCATGAGTGGAACATAACAGGCAGGCCGGCGTCTTTGCCGAGCTGGATAATCCGCTTCGCGCGGGGCATCCAGAGCTCTTTAAACGATTCCGGCTCTACAAAGGTGCCGCTTTTGAAAGCAATGTCGTCGGCGAAGAACAGGATGTCAGCGCCTTCTTCAATGGCGATCTCGGTGATTTTCACATAATAGTCCGCGCACATATCAAACAGGGTTTCCACAAACTTGCGGTCGGTATAAAACTTCACCAGCAGTTCATTGAAGTCACAGAGGAAGAAGTAGCAGCACTGAAAAAAGGCACCCGCGCACCAGACCACGCCCAGATTGTTGGCTTTGGCTACCCGGACATAGTTGCGGATTACTTCTCTTCTGGGGCCGAAGTCGTTGTCCCAGTCTGGGAGAATGATCTTTTCGAGGTCTTCCCATTCGTTAATGCGTCCGTCAGTGATGTTGTGCAGATTTCCCGAATCATCCCTGTATTTAAACGGGGTCCACAACGCCTCCAGCGTCATGGCGTCCATTCCGGTTTTATGGCAGATTTCCGCAAAAAGTTCGGCCGCCAGCGGCGGGGCATACAGAGGACTGGCGGAAGCGCAGCGCGCGGCGGCCATGGTGGTGCCCTCATCGCGCCCGAGCAGTGCTTTTACATTTCTGGCTTCAATGAGAATTTCGTAGTTCGGAACCCGGTCGGCTATTCCGCCGCGCATGGTGGTCAGCAGACGCTCAATATTCGGTTTGCGCAAATCAGCATTCATTCCCAGTTCTCCTGCCGGTTAGATTTCAAAAACCGCTTTTGCCATTTCAACCCATTGCCGAAGCCGTTCGCGTTCACCGTTTACGGTGTACAGATCACGTAAAAGGAGTTCGACGTTGCAATCCTTCGCCGCAGCACGCGTCTTGCGCATATCCTCTTCGGCCAAAGTCCAGTTCGGGTTTGCTCCGCTGAGATAGGCCGGCGTCGGCTTGCGCGAGTAAACATAGTTTTTTCCCAGCATATCTCCGATCTTCCGGAAGTCCGCCCAGCCTGAAACCGAAACGGATCGAAGATTGGGAATGGCCTCCATAATTAAATCCAGCCGGTCGTGCACCGGCTCACAGCACCCGTAATAAACCAGCCCGAACTTCGCGCTGAGTTTCGCCAGATACGGCAGAACAAACTCCTTGAACATATCGGGAGAGATGTTGGTTGATTCCTGAGATTCAGCCCACCCCCAGAGGCGATTCAGCGTGACGGGTTTTTTAGAGTCAGCACCCGGAAGTTCAGAACAGTATCCATATCCGCGCGGCGCGGCCATCTGGTTATCCGTATTGAATGCCAGCAGACCTTCCTTTTCCATGTATTCAAAAAGCCGGGTTCGATCATCCAGCATGTAATTCATCAGCGTATGAATAGCCTCGGGCGCGTCATACGGCCAGTACAGCAGCCCGTCGTTCCCGATAAAACGGTAGATCTGCCAGGTGAGCCCGAAGAAAAACATCCCGGCCCACCCGTCATCACCCGGATCGACATTGAACGGATCATAATTCCCGATCCGGACAGGAAGAATATCCCCCATGACATCATCGAGTATATTCTTCATATCCAGAGTCTTTGCCCGATTCACTCCGAAGGTCCGGCGTTTGAGTTTGCCGATGTCGGCGGGCGTGGCAACAGGGAAGTTAAAACTGTAGCCCAGTGATTTTTCTCCGGTGGAGGTTGTCGCGGGTTTCGTCTCGACCGGCACTCCGAAATCCGGCAGCTCCATCTGCCAGCCGATCCGGTAGTACGGTTCGACAACGACATCATCACCCACTTCATCTGCATGCCGGATGGTGTCGCGCATATTGCGCTCCACGGCACGCAAAAAAGTATCTGCGCAGCACAATTCATCGGGAGACACAAAGCCCTCTACGGAAGCCGTCTCTACCAGGATCACAGGACGTTCCATTTTCAGGTCATGCACGGCCTGCCAGAGCCGCTTTCTTTCACCCATCACCGGCATGGACGCATGTTCCATCCACTGTCCGGCCAGCTTGCGGATGACTTTTTTATCCTGACTCGAGATCATTCCCATCCTCCTTATGTGCGGGCTCTGCTTCTCCATTACTTTAAAATGACTTCCTCCGGATAAAACAGCAACGCCACTTCGCGTTTTTAAACCGCCGTTTTGCGAACCGCCGGTTTTGTGCAAAGCTGCTGCGCGTCAGTTCCGGCCGTACCGGAGACGGTATTCGCGCGGGGTCATACCGGTCTGGGCTTTGAAGTAGCGGGAAACATGTTCGATGCCTTCGAAACGGAGCTGTTCCGAAATCTCCGCGACCGTCCGGTTGCTTTCCAGCAGAAGACGGGCAAAAAGATCCACCCGGACACGGCGGATTTCGGCGTATATGGATATCCCAAGATTTTTGCGGAAGCGCTTTTCCAGAACCCGCCGGGAAAGTCCGCATGCCTGCGCCACGTCCGCAACCCCTGCCGGCTCCCGTGCGTGCTCGCGGATAAAACGGACCGCTTTGGCCAGCGCCAAATCTTCCGTATTGATAAAATCGGTTGAAAGCCGCCCGGCACAACCGCTCGGTTCGACCACAATATCCGGTTTAAGTGAAGCTCCCTTCCGGCGCTCAAGCAGTTGAATAATCCGTTTCACGGCCTCAAAACCGCACTGCTCAGCGGTATTGGCCACACTCGAAAGCGGCACCGGAGCCAGATCGCACAGCAGCTCATCGTCATCCACACCGATTACACCGATTCCATCCGGAACCCGGATCCCGCTGGAAACACACAGTTCCACCAGTTCCCGTCCGCGTTCATCCGCGCAGGCCATAATTCCCGTTGGCAGAGGAAGCTTATTCAGCCAGATCAGCAGGCGGATTTTTTCATCGCTGGGAGAGCTCGCTTTCCCGGCATAAACATCCGGCACGAATCCCTCTTCTCTCAAACGTTCCTTGAATCCGGCCAGACGGTCGTTGGACCAGAACATGTCCTGATACCCGCAAAAGGCAAACTGCCTGAATCCGGATTGAAGAAGATGTTCGGCCGCAACCCGCCCGACGGCCCGATGATTCGTTACCAGATTAATAACTTTCGCGATTTTCCGGCGGTTGTACGGACTGACCACCATCGGAATCTTTAATTCAAGCAGCGCATCCATATCCTCGCGCTCAAGCAGGATCATCCCGTCAACCTTGCTTTCCCGGGCAAAATCAAACAGAGAATAACGATCCCTGCGCTCCCAGAACGGCGGCGGCTGGAAAAACTGAACCGGTCCGGCCGTGTGAACATAATGGGCCATTCCGCGCATTAACGCCCGGTCATACCCGCGGGCGGGATCCATCAAAATCATAATCCGGGGAATCGCACGTTTCATACGGGATCAGCTTTCTGTTCGCAAATCGGTTAGAAACTAACGCTAAGTGGCGTTGCCTGCAATCATGCATCAATCTATTCTTCTCCGCAGCTTAGAGTGCTGAATTTATAAATCGGAGGCCGCTATGATGACATCTCGCGAACGGGTAATGGGCGCTGTAACCCGCACCGGATTCGACCGCATTCCGGTCAAACACGAAGGGACTCCCGAAATCGACCGTACGCTGATGGTGCATTTCGGGCTGACGAACCACGAACAGCTTTTGCGGGTGCTGGGCAGCGACTTCCGCTACGTTGAGCCGGTTTATACCGGCCCCGAACTGCGCACCTTTCCCGACGGCAGTATCGAGGGCTATTTCGGCGAACGCTATAAATATGCCGAATTCGAGGGCGGCAAATATCTGGAAGCCAGTTATCTGCCGTATGCCGGGATCGAAACGCTGGATAAACTCGACCGCTCCCACTTTCCTTCGGCCGACTGGTTCGATTACTCCGCCATCCGCCCGCAATGCGAAAAGCTTGCGGAACAGGGTCTGGCCATCTGCTGCGGCACCGCCGGCGACATGGACTTCATCAACAGCATCGCCCGCTGCCGCGGCACCGAACAGGTGCTGATGGATCTGATCGAAGATAACGAAGTCTACCTGGCTATCATGGAGGCGCGCTTTGAATTTTTCTATGAACAGCACCGGCGTATGCTTGAAGCTGCCGGCGGACAGATTGACTTCGCGCACGTCGGCGACGACCTGGGCAACCAGACCGGCCCGATGATCAGTCCGGCACTTTTTGAGCGCCACTTTGCGGCCAAATATAAAAAATATTTCGCCATGGTTCATTCGTATGGCGCTCTCAGCAAAATGCACATGTGCGGCTGTGTAAACGCCTTCCTGCCGCGCCTGATTGAACTGGGACTGGATGTGTATGATGTGGTGCAGCCCACCACGCCGGAAATGGATATCGCTGTACTCAAAGAAAAGTACGGATACAAACTGCTGTTCTGCGGCACCGTCTGCGTCCAGTCCACCATCGCTTTCGGCACTCCTGCTGACGTGGAATATGAAGTGAAACGCCGCCTCGAACTGTTCAAAGACGGCGGACTTTTCCTCGGCCCGACCCACGCCATTCAGGTCGGCTCTCCTCTTGAAAACATCCTGACGCTCTATCGTGCGGCGGGATCGCTCACGGAAAAAAAGGACATCGGCCGGGATATCCTCTCCATCCAGGGCCTTGCAGATGAAGGGAAAATCAGCCTGTCCAAGCTGTTTTAATCTTGGATTTTAAAACGCCAGCCTGTTCGAGGCCGTGGGCGCGGTCGAAACCGGTACCTGAGGTGCGCGGTTACTGCTTCAGCAGAATGGCCGGCGTTTCGATCTGGATCATGTTGGTATGCTGTGCGGCGTCGATGTGGCCGCCGCCGATGAACACGACCAGGTCTTCCGGTGTAATTCTCTTTTCCTCGATCATTTTCAGCAGACAGACCTTAACCAGTTCGTCGGTGGTT
>CAIKGD010000020.1 GCA_903826865.1 uncultured Verrucomicrobiota bacterium | reverse complement strand
GGTGATTTATCCCGGATGCCGCATTTACGGAGAGAAAACTTCGATCGGGCCCGGTTCCGTGCTTGGCGCCGAAGCGTCCGTTACGCTTGAAAACTGCCAGCTGGGCCGCGGCGTAAAGCTCAAAGGCGGATATTTTTCCGGCGCGGTTTTCCTCGACGGGGCCAACATGGGCAGCGGCGCGCATGTCCGTGAAGGCACTATTCTCGAAGAAGAGGCGAACGGCGCGCACACCGTCGGCCTCAAGCAGACCGTGCTTCTGCCGTTCGTCACGCTCGGCAGTCTCATCAACTTCTGCGATATCCTGATGGCGGGCGGCACCAGCCGCAAAAACCACAGCGAGGTCGGCTCTTCCTATATTCACTTCAACTTTACACCCAATCAGGATAAAGCCACCGCCTCACTGGTCGGCGATGTGCCGCGCGGTGTATTGCTCAATCAAAACCCGGTCTTTCTGGGCGGGCAGGGCGGACTCGTCGGTCCGGCGCGCATCGCCTACGGCTCCGTCATCGCTGCGGGTGGTATCTGCCGCAAAGATATTCTCGAAGAAGGACAGCTCTACATTCCGCCCGCACCGGCGGAGAAAACCGTTCCGTTCGAACCGGGCGTTTACAAAAACCCCGACCGCATCGTTAGAAACAACCTGCTCTACGTCGGCAATATCCGTGCGCTTAAAGCGTGGTATGAAAACATCAGGGTTCTCTTTATTCGTGATGAATTCGATCAGGCCTGTTTTGACGGAGCGCTCGCCAACCTCGACCTCATTCTCAATGAACGTTTCCAAAGATTGGAAAAATTCTGCGGGGCAGGCATCCCTGCCTGCCCGGAATTTTCCAATGGTTGGAAAAATAATGGGGTGCAGGCTCAGCCTGCCGCAGGCCTCATGAGCGAAATCGAAAGAGCAGACAAAGCGAATTATATCGCCGCTGTACAGAATTTAAGTGCCGGCGCACGCGCCGGAGCGGCCGTCTGGCTTCAGGACATCGTTGATGAAGCCGCATCTGCTTGTAAAAACATTAAATTTTAGGCTCCTTCCCCCCTTTTTATGTTAAAGTCTATTGCGTTTTACGGTGACGCTTTCGGCGGATACATTCGCCCCGCAAGTGTTGCGGTGTGACAAAAGGAATCGGTGCAGAGTATGCAGGGAAAGGTTGCAGGACGATTAGGAGTCTGTCTGCTGCTGGCCGGAGTTTCTCCGGCGGCGAACCTCTGGTTTTCGCAGAAAGCCGGGATTGGCGGCGATAATTTGGTGATGAACAACGGACGGGTGATCACCAATCTCGCCGCCGCAGCATTGTCGTGTACCCGGACGGGCATCAGCGACGACCTGCTTTATTCTGTTAGCTGGTCAGGCAATGATTTTGACGGTGATGCCACCAACGACACGTTCTCGTTCGATCTGCGGGCGGAAGGATTTGCCGGATCAGCCTATACTTACAGCACGAACGCGTTTGAATCGTCCATGACCGCGCTCGGCGCTTCGTCGGACGTGACGTCGATCAGCAACGTCTGGGGTGTTGGCGGCGACTACGACGTCGATGCCGGGCAGAGTCTGCGGTTCAGCGTGACAAATGTGCAAGTATCTGTACCGGGTTATATCGGCGTGTTTGGAGGTTTTACCGGGGTGCGTGTCATAGAGCCGAACGGGGGAAATACACATCAGTTGGTTCTGGGTGAGGGCACAGGACTGGACGCGAAAGTGTTTAGCACTCCGGATGCGGGCTATACATTTGATGCGGTCAATCGGTTTGTCGTCACGGGAGCGGGGAGCACGTATACCAATTCCCGTGAATGGGCCGTCACGAACATTGATTTCAAGTTCAGCGTATTCAATCCGACGAATCCTCCCGTCTGGGATGTAACCGACTATTCGGAGTTCGCCACCGGGCCGAAGTATTTGGATGAATATCCCGCACAGCAGAGTTTTTCCAACTATCCGGCCTTTTCCTGGAACACGGTGCCGCGCTGGCTGATCGTCAGAAAGAGAACAGCCTATACCGACGCAGACATCAACTCGATGGCCGCCAACTATCATCTCATTGTGTTTGAAAAGGGCAACCTGGCTGGTTTTGCCACGATTGAGGAAGGCATCCTCGGCACCGCCGCGCGGGTCAGGGCGGTTAATCCGGCCACCAAGAATATTTTTTATTGGAACTCGTGGATCCACTACGGCGACTATGCAGCAAATGCCATCTATGAACTCCATGCGTGGGAGTGGAGCAACCACACGACCGACTCCAACGGCACAGAGATTATCGATATGTTCAAGGATTACTACACTCACAACTATGCCGTTCCCGAAATGAGGGACTGGTGGGTGAATACCGCGCTGGGCATGGCCGGCAACAGTGCCATTGACGGTGTGTTTATCGATAGGGTCGGCGAGCTGGAAGAAGGCGTGTTTATCGACGGCGAACCAGCGACAGATTACCTCAAGATGGTGGTTGCTCTGGAACGGGGACTGCCCGCCGGCAAGCTGAATCTAGGGAATACCCTGCGGAACGAACGCAATAACGGCAACCGCGCCTATATGGAAATCGAGGATGGATCCTATCTGGAGCGGTGGAACCTGCCGGATACCGGCAGCATCCCTGCGCAGAGCACGGCAGATTCAACTGCCGTTTCCATTCAGCTCATGCGGGAAGCGTTGTCGAAGGGGAAGATCATCCTGTTCAAAACCTCGTCGCCGGACGAGTACGCAGCGGCAACCCAGTCGAATATGGCGGCCAATGTGGATTATCCCCTCGCAATTTTCCTGATTGTGGCTGAAACCAACGGCTATTTCGCCTATCAGGCAGGTGTGGATGCCACGTATCCGTCGTGGAACTGGGATGCCAGCTGGCTGCCGGAGTTCAAACGCCCGCTGGGCAGGCCGCTGGGCGACCCTGTGAAAGATGGTTATGTTTACACCCGCTCGTATGAGCACGTCGATGTTCGGGTTGATATCAGCACGGAGGAAGCCCTGCTGGCGTGGGATAGCGTCGATACTGATGGCGACGGCCTGCCTGACCTGTGGGAATACAGGAACTTCGGCAACGTGACCAACGCGGTCGCAACCGCCAACTCCGACGGCGATGCCCGCAATAATGTGCAAGAGTATATCGCCGGGCTCAATCCGAACCTTGCTGATGCGTTTGTCATCTCGAATTTTCAAGCGGGCGCAAACCGTACATTTGGATGGAACGCAGTTAGCGGCCGTGTCTACAAAATTTATTGGGCCACCAATCTGATGGACGGTTTCATACTGAAAGGCAGTGCATTGAACGGGTCATTTCTGGATGCGGAGCCGCAGAGCGAGCCGCAGGGGTTTTATAAAATCACCGTTGAGCTAGCGCCTGAGTGAAAAAATCAGCGTTCTTCTGTGAAAAGACACAACGGGGGGGGCTGAAAATCAACGCGAGTCGGAAACGTTTTGCGTTTGGCCGGTTCCCGTGGTCTAATGCTCCCCGATTTTTTGAGCTGCTGAACCTCGGTTTTGGAGAATATGATGGGTAAACTTTTCGGAACAGACGGCGTGCGCGGCATGGCCAACATGGGCAACATGACGGCTGAGCAGGCGCTCGAAATAGGTCGTGCCGTTGCGTATGTCTGCAAGGAATACCATAAAGGCAAGGGTTCGCGTCCGCGCATCGTGATCGGTAAAGATACGCGGCTCAGCGGCTACATGCTCGAAAGCGCGCTGACGGCCGGCGTCTGCTCAATGGGCGTGGACGTTCTTTTGCTCGGCCCGCTGCCGACACCCGGCGTGGCGTTTATCACGCAGGATATGCGCGCTGACGCTGGCATTGTCATCTCTGCTTCACACAATCCGTATCATGACAACGGTATCAAAATTTTCTCGCGTACCGGCTATAAACTTCCGGATGCCGAAGAGAATGAAATGGAGAGGCTGATTTCGGAGCGCACGCTGCGCGATATCCGCTCGACGGAAGACGATATCGGCAAAGCCAAGCGCATTGACGATGCTATCGGGCGCTATATTGTTTTCTGCAAAAACACCTTTCCGGACGAGCAGACGCTCGACGGCATGAAAATCGTCCTCGATTGTGCCAACGGCGCTTCCTACAAAGTGGCTCCGACCATTTTTTCCGAGCTGGGAGCTGCTGTAACGGCAATTCACGTTTCACCTAACGGTATGAACATTAACGACAGCTGCGGATCGCAGCACACCGGCGATATCAGAGCCAAGGTACTCGCGACCGGCGCGCATGTCGGACTGGCTTTCGACGGAGATGCCGACCGGCTGATTGTGGTGGACGAAACCGGCACCGAGCTGTCCGGCGACCAGATCATGGCGATCTGCGCCGTTCACTATAAGAAAAAAGGACTGCTCAAACACAATAAGGTTGTCGGAACGGTGATGAGCAATGTCGGCTTTCTGGCGGCCATGAAGGAACAGGGCGTTGACGTAGCCATCACGCCGGTAGGCGACCGTTACGTGCTGGAACGCATGATTGAAGATGATGCGGTGCTTGGCGGCGAGGCCTCCGGACACATGATTTTTCACAACCATCATTCGACCGGCGACGGCATTATCGCTGCGCTTCAACTGCTCGCCATCATGCGCGAGACCGGCAAACCGCTCTCTGAACTGGCGAAGGTCATGCGCGTTTTTCCGCAGAAGCTCATCAACTTCGATGTCACTCAGAAGCCGCCGCTTGAAAATATTCCCGAAATTCAGAAAGCCGTCAAAAAGGCCGAAGCCGAGCTGGGTGATAAAGGCCGTGTACTGATCCGCTACTCCGGCACCCAGCCGATGTGCCGCGTCATGGTCGAAGGTCCGACCGATGAGATGACCAGCCGCCTCGCCGAGGAACTTACCGCTGTGGTCAAAAAGTATATTGGATGTTAACCCGCGATGATTGAACTTTACTTGGAGTGATTTTTCTTATGCATAAGCACCACCTGCGTTTCCGTCAAGTCCACCTCGACTTTCACACGTCCCCGGCCATTCCCGGCATCGGCACCGCTTTCGACAAGAAGCGCTGGCAGGAGACTTTGAAAAAAGGGCACGTTGATTCGATCACCTGTTTTTCCAAGTGCCATCACGGCTGGAGCTACCACCCGACAGCCGTCGGCAAAGTGCATCCGCATCTTTCGTTCGACCTGCTTCGCGCCCAGTTCGAGGCGTGCAAGGAGATCAGCGTCAACGTTCCGGTCTATCTTTCCGCCGGCGTGGACAACGTGGCATCGTTCGAACATCCGGAATGGCGCGAAGTCGGATTCGACGGCCGTTACTGCGGCTGGGCTCAGGACATCACGGCGGCCGGCTTCCACACTATGTGCTTCAACACGCCCTATCTGGAATACCTTTGCGCCCAGATACGCGAGGCGGCCCGCCTGTTTCCGGCTTGCGACGGCATTTTTCTCGATATCATTTCTCAAAGCCAGTGCTGCTGCAAGTGGTGTCTGGAAGTCATGGAGAAAAACGGCTGGGATGCCTCGCTGGAAGCGGATCGTAAGAAATGTGCGGAATCGGCCATGGAGCGTTATTACAGCGAAACCACCGCTGCCGCGAAGTGCGACAACCCGGATATGCCGGTTTTTCACAACTCCGGCCACGTTTCCCGGGGAAAAACCGGGGTTCTGAAAAAATACTTTTCACACCTTGAGCTGGAATCGCTGCCTACCGGCGGCTGGGGCTACGATCATTACCCGATATCCGCCAAATACGCCCAGAACACCGGTCTGGACTTTCTCGGCATGACCGGCAAGTTTCACACAACCTGGGGTGAGTTCGGCGGCTACAAACACCCCAACGCTTTGCGCTACGAATGTGCCGCCATGCTGGCCTACGGCAGTAAGTGCAGTGTCGGCGATCAGCTTCATCCCTGCGGTGCGCTGGATGAAAGCACCTACGGGCTGATCGGCGCAGCCTATGCCGGTGTGGAGCGAAAGGAGCCCTGGTGCGGCGATGTCACCAGTATTGCCGATGTTGCACTGCTTTCCAGTACTGCTGTCAACGCCAGTGAACACCGGGATCTGGATTCGGATACCGGCGCCGGCCGCGTCTTGCTGGAAGCGCACTTCCTCTTTGATGTCATTGATCAGGATATGGATTTCTCGCCCTATAAAATGCTGGTTCTGCCCGATGAGGTTAAGGTCGGTCCGGCGCTGAAAACAAAACTCGACACCTATCTCGCCAAGGGCGGCAAGCTGTTCCTGACCGGATCCAGCGGTGTCAGCGCCGACGGTTGCGGGTTTCTTTGGGATATGGGCGCGACCTGTTGCGGCATCAGCCCGGTCTGCCTGGATTACATTCTGCCGTGCGCAACGCTGCAGGCGGATTTTGTTCATTCACCGATGGTCATGTATGCCGCGTCATACCGTGTCCGGGTTGCGGACGGAGAATCGCTGGGGCAGGTGTATGACAGTTATTTCAATCGCACGTTTAAGCATTTTTGCAGCCATCAGCATACCCCGTACAGGATGGAACCGTCCGGCTTTGATTGCGGGGTTCGCAAAGGGAATATTCTCTATCTGGCTCACCCGGTTTTTACGCTTTACAAGGGAACGGGCGCTGTGGCGCTCCGGGAGTACATTGCCAAAGCATTACGCTGTTTGCTGGGTGATTCAGAAACCGCGCAAGTTGCGTTGCCGTCAACTGGACGCATTACGCTGATGAAGCAGCCCGCCGGCAAACGGTACGTGCTGCACCTGCTCCATGCCAATACGATTCAGCGAGGCGGTGCAGCTGAGCTTTCCGGAGGCAATAATAGTGTCGGCAGAACCTCCGGATTTGAGGTGATTGAAGATCTGCTGCCGATACATAACATTGCGGTCAGCCTGCGCCTGCCTGACGTGACCAGAGCGCGTCTGGTGCCCGAAGGAACCGTTTTGCCGCTGACGGAAGAGGACGGGCGGATAAAGTTTATTGTGCCGACTTTGCTTTGCCACCAAATGATCGAGCTCACATAAAAAAGGTTTAGTGGTCAATGGGGCTGAGCCCGAAAAGTTTTGCCGGTTTTGCCCGGCTCTGATAGGTTCTCTTTCCGAATGGCGGGCAAACAGGCAGTTCTTTATGGTTTCGCTTTACTGGCGGCAGCAGTTGTCAGCACGACTGCGGCCGCAGCAGGGAGTTTTAATCCGTTTTATGACAACGCACAAACGGATGAGAGTTCCTTCTTTGCGGTTCGTCCGTTCTATTCACATACCGTCGTCGAAGAAGGTCAAATCCGCGATTACTGCTGGCCGCTTTATTCACGCAAGGAGTTCAAGGATGAGCAGAGTTCGCGCGCGCTGTTCTTCTGGTACACGCATAAATTTGATGCGAAAAAAGAGAGTCCGCGTCAGCGCAACTGGCTGATACCGGTTTATTTCCAAGGTCGGGATGTAAACGGTAAAAACTACTTTGCGCTTTTTCCGCTCGGCGGAACGATCCGCGAGTTTCTGGGCCGTGACGAAATTGCGTTTGTACTTTTTCCGGCGTTTGGAAAAAGCCGGATTAACGATGTGAAGACGACCAGTGTGCTTTGGCCGGTTTATTCGCATACACGCGGTACCGGTATTCAGCGCGACCGCGTTTTTCCAATCGCTGGAAAATCGGTGCTGGAAGGGAAATACGAAAAGCATTTTGTCCTCTGGCCGTTCTGGACCTCCGCTGAATATTTTTATCCGGGCGATTCAGGAAAAACCTGGCTTCTTTTCCCGTTTTGCGGCCGGGCAAAAATGGATCAGGAGAGCACCTTCTGGCTGATTCCGCCGTTCTTCCGTTTTACTGATGGTGTCCGGCGGGATCAGCTATGCTGTCCGTGGCCGTTTATTCAGAAGGTGGAGGGCGAAAAGTACGATAAATTTTATATCTGGCCTCTTTGGGGTGAAAAAAAGTTTGCGGGCGGAGTATACAGCCGCACTTTTCTGCTTTGGCCTTTTCTTTCGTCTGAAAAAACAGAAAAGGCCAATGTGACTAAAACCCGCCGGATGGCCGTGCCGTTTTTTTCTCTTGAACGCGGTCTTTTGCGGGAAGAGGGTGTTTTGGAAAAAGACCGGAAAGAAGTCTCCCGATATTGGCGGATATGGCCGTTGATGAGCTGGCAGCGCGAAGGCGATACTTCCCGTTTCCGGATGCTGGAACTATGGCCGATAAAAAACAGTCCGCCGGTCGAGCGCAACTGGGTGCCGCTCTGGACGCTGTATAAACGGACAAATACGGATGGAGTTGTCCGCAAAGATGTAATGTGGTTTGCCTGGCACAGTGAGAACGCGCCGTCAGTCGCACGCAAGGAATGGTCTTTACTGAAAGGACTGGTAGCGTATAAAAGAGACAGTGATGCGCAGAACTTGCGTATCTTGTATTTTATGAATTTTGGGGACAGAGAATGATTGCGCCGTTTAAAGAAATATACCGGTACATCGACTTGCCGATAAAGTCGTCCCGCCGTCTTGGGCGGATCATTGTGCTTGCCTGTCACGATATGGGCAATGCGCTCATCATGCTTGCCTCCGCAACACTCTATATCCGCACGCTTTGGAAGCCGCGTGCGCGCTATGAGACGGCGATGCAGCTGTATGTCACCGGCATAAAAAGTCTCGGCGTCATCACAGTCGTTGCTTTCTTTACCGGCATGATTCTTGCCCTGCAGACCGGCCTTGAGTTGCGCCGGTTCGGGCAGGAGGTCAACATCGGTACGGCGGTTACTGTGGTGATGATTCGCGAAATGGGACCGTTTATGACCGGGCTTATCATCGCGGCCAGTGTCGGCTCGGCCATTGCCGCGCAGTTGGGCACGATGGCCGTTTCTGAAGAGATTTCGGCTTTGGAAGTGATGTCGATTAATCCCAATCGTTTTCTGGTGATGCCGCGGCTGGTGGCACTGGCGGTAATGATGCCGATTCTGACAGTCTATACGAATATCCTCGGAATCCTCGGCGGCGGTATTGTCGGCTCTACTCAGCTGGGCGTGTCGTTTCAAGCCTATCTCGACAACGCCACCCGCTACGCCGAAAACAAAGACCTCTATGTCGGGCTCTTTAAAGCGTTTATTTTCGGCATCATTATCTCCACGGTCGCCTGTTATCAGGGGTTGAGTACCATTGAAGGCGCTGTCGGCGTCGGACGCGCTACCCGCCAAACCGTGATTATTTCATTTCTGATGATCCTGATTATCGGCTACATGATCACAAGGCTGTTTTATATATGATTATTTTCGACAAAGTCACCAAGCGTCTCGGCGGCAAAACCGTCCTCAATGAGGTCAGTTTTGAAGTGCCGCGCGGAGAGACGTTTGTGATTGTCGGGCTTTCCGGGGCGGGCAAGAGCGTTACGCTCAAACACATGGTGCAACTGATGCGTCCTGACAGTGGTGCGGTGCGCATCGGCGAGGATGTCATCAGCGCGGCGCGCGGTGCCGAACTGGAACGCATGCGCCGCCGGTTTGGGGTGCTTTTTCAAGGCGCGGCACTGCTTCAGTGGCTTTCCGTTTTCGAAAATGTGGCGCTGCCGCTGCGTGAGCTTACCAAAATGACCCCGGAGGAGATCGAAAAGACCGTTCGTGAAAAACTGCGTTTGCTCAATATGGAAGACTCTATGGAAACTTTTCCGTCCGATCTTTCCGGCGGCATGCAGAAACGTGTTGGACTCGCCCGCGCCATTGTCATGAATCCCGAGATTATTCTCTATGACGAGCCGACCTCCGGACTCGATCCGGTGACCTCCCGCCTGATTGACAAGCTGATTGAAAATCTGCGCAAAGAGCTTGGTATAACCAGTGTCGTCGTTACTCACGACCTGCACAGCGCATTGGCCATTGGTACGCGGATCATGATGATTGACGGCGGTAAAATTGTTGAAAACGCGACGCCGGAAGAATTTATTGAGTCAACCAACGAAACAGTTCAACGGTTTCTTGAAGCCCAGTATATTACCCGGCGGGGTGCCTGGGAGAAAGGGATGGAGCAACATGTCTGACAAATATATCAAAGATCTCAGCATTGAAGTCCTCGTCGGCTTCTTTATGTTTATGATTCTTATCGCGCTGGGTGTTTTTACGATTGTTCTGAGCCGGCAGAATTTTTTTCAGAAAAAATACCCTGTGGCGGTTTGCTTTGATGAAATCAGCGGTCTGCGCGAGGGCGATCAGGTTTTCCTGCGCGGTACAAAGGTTGGTACGGTCAAGGCAACAACACTGGAAAACAACCATGTCATCGTGCGTGCCGACCTGAATTCGCCGGTGCAGTTCCGCGACGGCTATAAAGTGGAAGTGGTTTCCTCTTCAATGCTCGGAGGGAAACTGCTGAAAATCTATGAAGGCCCGCTGAGCGCACTGCCGCTGCCCAAGGATGCTGTTATTAACGGCGAAAAACCGGTCGACATTCTGGAAGAACTTGGATCAGCCGTGGCAAGTATCAAAAAAATGACCGCAGAGGTTTCTGCGGGTGAGGGCACACTCGGAAAGCTCATCCGGGATGAAACCGTCTACAACGATTTGCAGGCAATCATGGCCAACTTTCGTCAGATCAGTGAGCAGCTTGCCCAAGGTAACGGAACGATCGGTAAACTGTTGAATGATGAGACGGTTTATGCCGATTTGAAAAAAACTATGGCTAACCTGCAGGAAGTCAGCGGGCGGCTGGCGAACGGCGAAGGCACACTCGGCAAGCTGCTGGCCAAAGACGATCAGCTCTATCAGGATATCAGTGCCTCGATGGCGAATATCCGCAGCATTACCGGCAATATCCAGTCAGGAGAAGGCACGCTGGGCAAGCTGATCAACGACGATCAGGTATATGTCGAAGCGCAGAAACTGCTAAAAGAACTGGGTGCGGCCATTGACGACATGCGTGAAACTTCACCCGTCACCACGTTCAGCACCGTTATTCTCGGCGCTTTTTAGAGCAGGCCGCTGTTCCAATGGAGCCTGCTTCAGCTGTGCGTTGCAGATTTTTTGCGCCCCTTTGATCAGCGATTCAAAATAGGCTGGAATCAGTGAGATGAAAGTCATCTTTTCCGTTGAAAACGGATGAGTAATGGTGAGGGAAGCCGCATGGAGTGTGAGCTTTTTAAAACTCTTTTCCTTCGCTCCGTACTTTGCATCGCCTGCCACCGGACAGCCTTTATCCGCAAGATGAACCCGGATCTGATTTTTTCTGCCGGTAAAAAGTTCGATTTCCAGCAGACTGCAGTTTGGTGATTCTTTCAGCACCCGATAGCCGGTTTTTGCAAACTTGCCCTTTGCCGGATCAGCCACCGAATACATCTTATGCGCACTGTTTTCGGCCAGATAAGAGATAATAACGCCTTCTTTCTCCGGCAAGGTTCCGCACACGACGGCGTAGTACTTCTTTTTAAATTCAGGCCACGCATCCTGAAGATATTGTTTGGCTGCCTCTGTTTTGGCAAACACGAGAACCCCGGAGGTTTCCCGGTCCAGGCGGTGCACAATAAATATCCGGTTCCGTGATTTCGGGTTCCCTTTGCGCACGTAGTCATTCAAAAGGCAGTAAGCGGTGTTGTCCTGGCCTTTTCCGTCACTCATGGTCAGAAGACCACTTACTTTATCCACGACCAGGATATCCCGATCTTCATAGAGAATCGAAAGACCCTTCGGCTCGAATTTTTTATGGGGATTTTTAAAGATCTTCTGGTTTTTCTGCATACGTTTATCAGGCGGTGCTGGGGCGCTACCGTTTCCTGCTCCTTTTGGGGTCACTTTCGCGCGCCTTAGTTCGGGAAACTATTCGTCAATATGCAGGACACGGCGCTCGCCGTGGTATTCAACAACCACATCGGTGCCGGTTACTTCCCGCACGATCACTTTTCCCAGTGTTCTTCCGGCGGAAAGCATTTTACCGTTAATGACCGCGATACTTTGATTGTCACTCTGCGCAATACCGGTCAGCTTCAGCTCAGGCCACGTTTCTTTGAGTTCCGTTACCGGGGCTTCTTTTTTAGCCGGTTCAGCAATAATTTCAGCTGTTACTGTTTCAACTGCCGTTGTTTTAACGGCCGGAATAATGAGCGCTTCCTGAACCGCGACCGGTTCGGGAACAGCAGCGGGCGGGACAGGTGCCGGAGCAACGGCGACCGGTTTTTGAATAACCGGCGGAAGAGCTTCCGGTTTAATCAGATAGATGCCTATTCCTGCCAGTACGGCAATCAATCCGGCGACTAGCAAAACGGTTACGATGATAAAAGGGGACCGGGTGTTGTTTTTGTCTTCTGGCCGTTCAAGTATTTCAACCGGTATTTCAGGCGGCAGATTTCCGGTTTTTTCTTCTGATTTCCGTTTCAACGCATCTTGAATCAGGCTCATGGGGGTTCCTTTTCTCTATATCAGCGATGCCAGTTCCGTCAGTGCGGTTTCAACATCCAGTGCAGTGATCTGGCGGTTTTTACGGACGTAGGCAGAAAGGAGGGCGCGATCACAAATGGTGTTGATCTGGCGGGGAATTCCGCCGGCGCGTGCATGAATCTGTTCAATGGAGGCACTCTGGAAAAAGCTGCCCGGATCCGCAGCTCCGGCGATTTTCAGGCGGTGCTGGATGTAGAGAGCGGTTTCAACCGCTGTCAGCGGTGCGAGGTCGCAGTGTACCATCACGCGCTGACGCAACTGGCGCAAATCCGGCTGCCGGAGCCGTTCTTTAAGTTCAGGCTGGCCGGAGAGGATGATCTGCATGAGTTTATGCTGGTCGGTTTCCAGATTGGACAGCATTCGTACCTGTTCCATAAGTTGCGGGCCGAGGTTCTGTGATTCGTCGATGATGATGGTCACATTTTCCCCTTTTTCCAGACGTTGGAGGAGAAACCGGTTGAGCTGGGCGATATGCACCAGTTTATCCTGACCTTTCGGGTCAATATTCAGGTCGAGCAGGATAGACCGAACAAGTTGCGCGGCGGTGATGGAAGGGTTGAGAATAAATGCCGAATGGGTAGTGCCCGGCAGGTTGTTGAGGACGGAGCGGCAGACGGTTGTCTTGCCGCAGCCGACTTCGCCGGTCAGCACGATAAACCCCTTGCGGTGTTCAACGCCGTAAAGCAGGGAATCGAACGCTTCGCGGTGGCGTTCTGAAAAGAAGAGGAAACGCGGATCGGGTGTCACGTTAAACGGAAACTCTTTGAGCTGGAAAAAATCGAGGTACATTACCGGGTTACCTTAAGGAAACGGCGCAAAGCCGCTTCAAAATTCTGCTGAAACTTTTCGACAGTGTATGCGTTGCGCACGCCGGACTTCAAAGGATCGATTTCATTTTTCCAGACTCCGGAAACATGTTCTATAGTCTGGATCAGCGCAACACTGTTTTCGGTTTCAAAAGTCCAGTCTGGCGGCAGGAGGTCTTTCATACCGTCGCGGGCGCTGCCGATGACGGGTGTTCCGCAGGCGAGTGCCTCCAGCATGACGAGCGGTACACCTTCGAAGCGCGAGGGAATGATGAGAATGTCCAGTGCGCTGTAAACAAGGGTGCTGTCTTCCTGCCACGGGAGCAGGGTGACTTGGTTCCGGATGTTCAGCCCGCTGATAAGTTTCTCAAGCCGTCCGCGGTCGGGGCCGTCGCCGGTGATGACGAGATGCATCTGCTTATCGCCTTTCCATACATTGGAAAAAGAGCGAACGAGGAAATCCTGCTGTTTCTGGTTGAATTCAATGCGGCCGATGGCGCCGAGCAGGGTTTTATTTGCGGGCAGTCCGAGCGCGGTGCGGGCGGCGGTTTTATCGTGCGGCGCGAAGCGGTTCATATCAATACCGTTATGGACGACTTCAACGGGTGCGGTTGTACCGCGATCTTCGAGCAGGGCTTTCATGGATTCACTGATGGTGATCCAGCCGTCCGGTTTTTTAAAAAGATACGCATTCAGTACGTCGCGCATGGTGCCGAATTTTGCGCCCATGAGAGCCATGCGGTGCGGAACGGGAATGTAACTGATGCATGGTACATTCATTTTTTTTGCGGCACAAAGCGCGAGCGAGCCATCTTCGATTTCGCCCTGAATGCAGAGAAGCAAATCGGGATTTGCGGTTTCGAGCAGTCTGCGCAGGGCGCGGACGGTTTTTTTCGCAAAGCGGTTGCGCAGTCCTTGCAGTTTGCGGGTAGTGAAGGGAGTGACACGGATTTCGAGATTGCTGGTGGCGGTCTGAATTTCCTTGAGCCGTTTGCCGAGCCGTACATTTTCCGGGCTGCAAAAAAAAACCGGCTGCCAACCGTCAGATTTTGCAAGGGCTTCGACAGCAAGGCAGGCCATGACCTGATGACCGCCGTAGTCAGGGTTGTCATCATAGCAGACGATTTTTGTGCGGGCTGGCATAGGAAGTTCCGTCAGACGGCGCTTGCCCGTGCCAGACGGCGGGCCGCACGTTCTTCGCGGCGAGAGTCCCGGTCGATATACCAGGCGGCCACCACGAGGCCGATCAGGATTTGATTGAACATGTAGATGGATGTCTGGCGGTAGGACAGCTGAAGCAGGTTTTGAATATGACCGATCATGCTGGCGGTGGTCGCAGAGGCGGCAACGGCGTAGATAAGGGCGTTGCGGCGGCGGAATAGAAAAGGCAGGCCGATGGAGTAAAAACGGAGCCAGAAAAGGAGGAAGGCTATCAGGCCCGGGAAGCCCAGTTCGCCAAGCGTGAGATACAAGAGATTGTGCGCAGGGGTGCCGTATTCGTTGAGTCCGACGTCTTCACCGTATTTGATCCAGGAATAGGTTGAGAAATTACCGAGACCGACGCCGAAGGCGTGATCGCGCGCCATACCTTTCGCCTCTTGATTGTAAAGACCGCGGTATTCGATGTCTGAAACAGCATCCTGTTGTACAAGAAACCGGGATGAGAGGGTGTCTGCAGCCACAAAAAACAGTCCGAGCGCGACGAGTGAGCCGATAAACAGGATAGTGAAGTTTTTGAAATTGAGATAACGGTGGAAGAGGGCGGAGACATCCATCCAGAGTCCCAGCACCAGCGAGGAGAGCGCTCCACGTGAGATCGTGAGCAGTACGGAAATCAGTGCGGCGGCCGTGGCAATGGCAAAGGTTCCGCTGGACATAAACGTGTTGCGGAAAAGTGTTATTCCGAACATAAGGGTACCCATCATGCCCATAAAGGTGCCTAGACTGTTCGGGTGGCCCAGCGTGGCGGAGATGCGGTGGTAACCTCTGACGTAGCGTCCAACCAGCGCCTCGAAGGTGATCACAAAGGTAACGATGAGCAATGCGGTGATCAGTGTGCGGAAATGCTCTTCATCGCGCAGAAAATTGACCACCACCAGATACGCAAAGCCTCCGCGGATAATTTTACTGAGTTCGAAGAGCGGATAAAGCCCGGTTTCAAAGTAGTCGTAGAACGCATACCCGCCGGCAGTGTTGGCGGCGTAAACATCGGCCGGCACTGGAATACGTCCAGGTGCCAGCAGCCAGGAGACGATGCCGAAAAGGATGTAGATGCCGCTGACAACAGTTAACGGCGGGAACCAGCGAAAGCGATTTCCGCGCGGCTGGAGAACCATGATGAAAAAGAGTGAGATAGAGCAAATATCAAAAAGTCCCAGCTCAAAACCGCGGGTAGCCATGCGGTAGCCTTCGCGCGACATCAGGTTTATGGAAAGCTGTTCCGGATAGCAGAGCGAAAAACACATCACCATCATCAGGATTTTTTTGAATGGACGTATAACCAGTCCAGCCAGGATGAGAGCGGGCACCCCGAACAGAAAAGCAGCATAGAATAGAAGTAGTTTCGGATCCATAAAACGCAGGCAGTTTAGCGGATGAACCGCCCGCTCACAACGGCTTTTCGCTTCGATTTAAAACCGCGGGGGGCGCAGGTTCCGGAAACGTGTGCGCAACCGGCTGAACCATATCTGTTTTTCCATCCACGCATTGAAACGTGTGGAACAACGCATAAAGCAGATGATTGCCGCCAGGAAAAAAGGCAGTTGCGGCACAACCGGCAGTAGCAGACCGATAATCCCGATCAGCAGAGAAAAGACGCCTGCTGCCAGCCAGAGCCCGTGATGGAGGGTTTTAAGCATAGAATAATGGAGCAACTGTTCCGTTATTCACGGACATCGGCCCGGGAAGTTCAGGCCGAGCATCGGATCAAAACCGAACATAAGGTTCATGTTTTGCAACGCGTTGCCCGCCTGCCCTTTCATCAGATTGTCGATATGCGAGATCACCCGCAACCGGTTGTTCCGTTCATCTACATCAACAATCAGGTTGCAGAAGTTGGTTCCGCTGACCTGCGCCGTGCCGATGGCGGCTTTGTTATCAAAAATCCGCACGAACGGTTTGTCAGCATAAAAAGCCTTGTAGGCCTCCATCAGCTGTTTCGCGCTCATGGTTTCGTTGAGGTTTGCGTAGAGGCAGGAAAGAATGCCCCGGCAGAGCGGCAGAACCTGC
Organism: uncultured Verrucomicrobiota bacterium; assembly: GCA_903826865.1. GTDB lineage: Bacteria > Verrucomicrobiota > Kiritimatiellia > Kiritimatiellales > Tichowtungiaceae > Tichowtungia. Next base: position 6,183 of record CAIKGD010000020.1, on the reverse strand, counting down.
GCGGTCATAGTGATCTGTATTGTTTCACCGGCGAGTGCGCTCAGTTCCTGCTCGATTTCCACCATGTGCTGATGACCGGCCAGTTTGTAGGCGTTGATCTGTTCATACCGTGCTGGGTAGTGGAAGGTTGCCGCCGGTTTTTTACCTGCACCGGAAACGCCGGTTTTGCAGTCGCAGATGATACTTTTCGGATCAACCAGTTTTTCCGCCATCGCAGGCGCGAGACCGAGGATGCAACTCACAGCAAAACAGCCCGGATTTCCGGCCAGTTTCTGCTTTTTGCCAAACGGATGGAGTTCGGACAGGCCGTACACGGTCTGCGGAAGCAGTCCGGGTGATGCATGAACGGGGTTTTTGCCGATGAAATTAGCGTAAGCACTGTACTTCTCAGGCGTGGTGAACCGGAAGTCGCCGCTGTAGTCCACTACATGTGCGCCTTTGGCCAGCTCGGCGGCGGCGGTCTGCATGCCGACGCCATCGGGCGTGGCGAAGAAAACTGCATCGTAGGCTTCCTGTGCTTTTGGATCGTCCGGCGTCCGGATCAGTTCATCGCAAAAACCGGTCAGATGCGGGTAGAGTGTGCTCATCTTCATACCGGTTTCGGTCGCCGCTACCAGGCAGCCGATCTCAAATTCAGGATGTTGCAGAATCAATTCTGTAATGCCTGCGCCGCCGTAGCCGCCTGCACCGATAATTTTAACGCTTTTCATTTTAAATCTCCGCTCGCCTTGGTTGAGAATCACGCTAATATAGACACTGCGTTTTCAGTGCCAAGAACTAAAAGAGAAGGGACGCTGTTGAAAATCGGCATCATATCCGATACGCATGGTCAGGTTGATCTGGCGCTGGCTGCTGCCCGTGAATTCATCTTCCGCGCAGTTGATGCGGTTATTCATTGCGGCGACGTCGGCTCTGACATGGTTCTCACCGAAATGGCCATACTTTTCCAGGCACTGGATATTCCGATTTATGCGGTGCTTGGAAACTGTGACCTTCAGCAAAATCTGGGCTGCTTCACCGAAAAGTCCGGAATCAATCTCATGGGACGGGTAGCGCATCTTACGCTGGCTAACCGGCGGATTGCGGTGCTGCACAGCGACGACGAAACGCACTTCGAAGCGCTTGTACGATCCAACACCTACGATTATATTTTTTTCGGCCATTCACACACCCGGCGGGATGAACAAATTGAAAAAACCCGCATCGTAAATCCCGGTGCCGCAGGGCGGGGAATGCATCCTTCCTGCGCGGTTGTGAATCTTGTCAACGATGATGTCACCTTTTTCACGATCCGCCGGCCGGATAATTCAACCTGTTGACAGACAATACCTGTCCTGTGCCAAAATGAATACCGGCCTGTGTATGGAGTAAGTGGTTCTGTAAAATTGATGTCCATCCCGTGCCGTAAAACATAAGCTATTGTGCAGTTATTTATTCCGAAGGAGAACATGACGATGAAGAATCCGCCGAAAGCCTATGAGAATATCCCGTTTTTAAACAGCGACCATTGCCGTCCGGTGCGGCTTCAGCTTGAATATCTCCATCCAGAAGTGATGATGCAGAAAAATGCGATAAAATCCACCATCGTGCTTTTCGGCAGCGCACGTATCCCGGCCCCTGAAAATGCCGCCGCTTGCGGAAATCGGAAGCTGGCTTCACTGACGCCGTTCTACGAAGAGGCGCGCAAGCTGGCCAGACTCGCCAGCACCAGATGCCAGACCCATCACGAATGCGAATATGTCATCATCACCGGCGGGGGCGGGGGCGTTATGGAGGCGGGCAACCGCGGCGCGCAGGAAGCGGGTTGTAAGTCCATTGCACTTAATATCACCCTGCCGCATGAGCAGGAGGCCAATCCGTACGTCACTGAAGATCTTTGCTTCCAGTTCCACTATTTCAGCATGAGAAAAATGCACTTTATGCTGCGCGCCAAAGCGGTCTGCATTTTTCCCGGCGGCTTCGGCACTTTTGATGAACTGTTTGAAGCACTTACTCTGATCCAGACCGGCAAGGTTCCGCCGATGCCGGTTGTTTTATTCGGTTCCGAACATTGGAAGCGGGTTGTGGACTGGGATTACATGGCCGAATACGGCCTTATCCACCCGAATGATCTAAATCTGCTTACCTTCTGCGATACCGCTGAGGATGCGTGGAAAGCGATCACCTCATTCTATGAGGCCAAATAGGAGCCAAAGGCTCATACCGAGGGTGAGAGCGGTTTTTAGAAAAAGGACGGCGAGGCGCGCCCAGACCGCGCCCCGGGCAATATGCGCCGCCTGTCCGTGATGCCGCAGTCGCAACCATTCCGTCAGAAATGCCGCCGCAAATGATCCGAGCAGCATTCCGGCAATGGTTCCAAGGATTGGAATAACCGCCGTGCCCAGCACGGCTCCGGCCAGCCCGCCAATCAGCGCGGCCAGCCCCGCGAGGCGCGAGCCGCCGCGTTTCCGTACGCCTATGAAGCCTGCAAGCATTTCAAGTATTTCAGCGATGATACAGATCAGGAGGAATATGACGAAGGTTCCAAGGTCTGGGAAACCAGCGGTCAGCTTGGTGATGAGCGCTGCCGCCAGCACCAGCCAGGTGCCGGAAAACGTAAGCGTTGAAAGCAACAGTCCGGTCAGGCAGAGCAGGGCGGCCAGGATAAGAAGGAAAACGCTGGTCATAGAGAGAGCCTTTCCAATAATTCTGTTTTTGAAAGTCCGGTGATCAGGACGGACTTATTGCGTCCGGTTTCTCCGGCGGCGATAGAAAGCTGCGAGCGGGAAATGTCCAGCGCTTCGCTGAGGAAGCGAATGAGCGCCTGATTGGCTTTGCCTTCGACGGGCGGTGCCTGCAAGCGGACTTTCAGGGCGTCACCGTGAATGCCCTGTATCTCGTTTTTTGAGGCGCGCGGCACCGCCCTGACGGGCAGTAGCAATCCTTTAACTGTTTCTCTGATCCATTCCATAATTGATACCGCCGGAACATTAGGTTAAAACCCGTCATCCGTTAATCCTAAAAGGAGACCGAATGGCTGCAAAGATTCTGGATGGTAAAGCAATTGCGCAGGATATCCGCGCCGAACTTAAAGCCCGTGTGACCGAATTGAAAAAACAAGGCGTTGTGCCAGGCCTCGGCGTACTGCTGGTGGGTGACGATCCCGCTTCACGCTCTTATGTGACCGCCAAGGAGAAAGCCTGTGAAGAAACCGGTCTTTATTCCCGTGAAATCAAGCTGCCTGCCACTGCTTCGTATAAGGAAATTCTGGATGTGGTCAAAGCGTTCAACGCCGACAATCAGATTGACGGTATTCTCGTTCAGCTTCCGCTTCCGGACTCTTCGATGGAACAGTCAGTGATTGAAGCGATCAATCCGGACAAGGACGTGGACGGCTTCCATCCGGTCAACGTGGGCCGCATGATGCTTGGCTTGCCGGCTTTTCTGCCCTGCACCCCGCACGGCGTCCTGCAGATTCTGAAACGCTCCGGCATCAAGACTGATGGCGCGCATGTGGTCGTGATCGGCCGCAGCAATATTGTGGGCCGCCCGCTGGTCAATCTGCTCAGCCAGAAGAGCGATCCTGGTAACGCGACGGTGACCATGTGCCACACCCGCACGAAAAACATGGCGGAGCTGACCCGGCAGGCCGATATTATTGTTGCCGCAGTTGGACGTCCGAATACAGTGACGGCTGACATGGTGAAGCCGGGCGCGGTGGTGATTGATGTCGGTGTTAACCGCGTGACGGATGCGACCGCTAAGGCCGGGTTCCGGCTGAAGGGTGACGTTGATTTTGAGGCGGTGGCGCAGAAAGCCTCCGCCATTACGCCGGTGCCCGGCGGGGTCGGACCGATGACCATTACCATGCTGCTGGCCAATACAGTGGAATCGGCGGTACGCCGTCACGGGGTGAAATAAAAATTATGCGTGTACTTAACCGTTACATTGTTCTGGATTATCTGGTGATTTTTCTGGCTGCGCTTGGCCTGATCACTTTTGTGATGACTGTAGGTGCGCTGGTGAAGGCGGTCGACCTGATGTCCAGGGGTATTTCCGCTGCGCTGATTTTCAAATTCTTCTTTCAGAACATACCGTACATTCTTTCATTCTCAATGCCGATCAGCACGCTCTTTGCCGCGCTGCTGCTTTTTGGACGGCTTTCGATGGATAGCGAAATCAGTGCGATGAAAAGCTGCGGAATCAGTCTCTGGAGGCTGGCAGCTCCGCTGATTCTGCTTTCGATCCTGTTCAGCGGCATCTGTATTTATATCAATAACGAAGTAGCTCCGGTCGCCAAATATGCTAATCGCGAACTGTTGCGTACGGCAGGGGTGGAAGAGCCGATCAATCTGCTTGAAGAAGGACGCTTTATTAACGACTTTCCCGGCTTGATGATTTACGTCGGGCGTAAAACTGACAGCAACGTCAAAGACGTGGTGGCCTACGAGATGGATAAGAAAGGCAATGTGAAGCGCAGTGTGCGCGCTAAACGCGGCCACATTGTGGCGGACAATACGAATCGGTTGCTGACGGTGAAACTTTACGATGTGCGCATCGAAATGCCCGATGCCGCCGATCCTCACGATGTCTCTAAAACAACCTATATCAACGCCGAGTATTATCCGATTAAGCTCGATCTTGGGAAGCTGCTCAAAAAAAATTCAACCGTGATGAAGCGCGGTCAGATGAGGATGGCGCAGTTGATTGACCGCATCCGCAATGTAGAGCGTGATTTCCCGATGCTTTCAGCATCCGATCAGTTGATTGAAAAAACCCGGCTGGTGGTGGAGGCTAATCAGCGTATTTCTATCGCCGTCGGTTGTTTCAGTTTTATGCTGATCGGCATTCCGCTCGGCGTTAAATCGCATCGTAAGGAGACCTCTGTCGGCATGATCACCAGTCTGGTAATTGTTTTCGCCTACTACACCTTTATCGTGATCGCCAAAGCGCTGGCCGCCTATCCGTGGCTCCATCCAAACCTGATTCTCTGGATACCGTTGATTATTGCCCAGTTTATCGGCTTATGGCTGATACGCCGCTCCAGCTGACCGATTGTTTTTCTTCAATGTTTAAATAAAAATCCCGGCTGCGGATGCAGTCGGGATTTTCAGTTCCAGCAGGCGGGTGCCTTAAGCAATCGCGGCTTTGGCGGCCTGAACCAGCTTGATGAATCCGGCTTCGTCGTAGATGGCGATTTCAGAAAGCATTTTGCGGTTCAAAGTGACGTTGGCTTTGCTCAATCCTTCAATGAACCGGCTATAGGTGATTCCGTTAGCTTTACAGGCGGCGTTGACACGCACAGTCCAGAGGCGGCGGAAGGTGCGCTTTTTCTGTTTGCGATGGACATAGGCCATTGCCTGGGCGCGGTCTACCGCTTCGGTAGCCTGACGGAAAAGTTTGCTGCGGTGACCGTAAAACCCTTTAGCGAGTTCCAAACGGCTTTTTCTGCGGCGGCGTGAGGCGGGGGCATTAGTTGCTCTTGGCATGGGTCATACTCCTTAAAAAATCAAGCGTAGGGGATTGTTCTGGCGATACGTTTCTCATCGGTGGCTGCAACCAGATTGGTGCCTCCGAGGCGGCGTTTTTGTTTGCGGCTCTTGCCGGTCAGAATGTGGCTGCCGCCCATATGGGAATATTTCAGCTTGCCGGTTCCCGTTTTCTTAAAACGTTTGGCCGCAGTCTTTTTTGTTTTCTGTTTCGGCATGGTTTGCTCCTCAAATTGGTACGTAAAAGCGCAGAAATATAGGTAAGCAGTCGGGGTGAGTCCAGCTTTTAAATATATTTTTAACGTCAGATTCCCATTCCGCCCAGCAGCCCGGCGCTGTCTTTGGTTCGAACAATGACGCCAGCCTCGGTTTTGGTGACAAAACTGTGCGGTGCAACACTGTCCATCAGGAAGACGTTGCCGCCAATAACCGAGTGGTGGCCGATGACGGTTTTACCGCCGAGTATGGTGGTGTTGGCGTAGATGATGACGCTGTCTTCGACCGTCGGATGGCGCTGAATGTGTTTGATCGGGTTGCCGTGCTCGTCGAGCGGAAAGCTTTTAGCTCCAAGGGTGACGCCTTGATAGATTTTGACGCCTTGTCCGATTTTCGCGGTTTCACCAATGACCACGCCGGTGCCGTGGTCTATGAAAAAACCGCGTCCGATAGCGGCTCCGGGATGGATATCAATGCCGGCTTTGGCGTGGGTCCACTC
>CAIKGD010000019.1 GCA_903826865.1 uncultured Verrucomicrobiota bacterium | reverse complement strand
GGCGCTTTTACCGACCTTCCCCGCGGCAGCGAGGTCGAGATCGCTCCGGCGCCGTCCGGTCAGCCCGGCACGATGGAGTTCATTGACGACTTCAGTCTGACCGGTATCCCGCCGCATGACCGGCGCTACTATCGAGTACGCCTTTACTAATAGTTTGCGACATCCGAACGGCAAATACCAAAGATGCCGTTACGCCCGTTCTGTCCCGCAAAACGCGCAGTCAGGAAAAAGTTTTCTGCTCACTCCGGGTTAAGGCCATGTGATTACGCACGGAGCACCAACATTGCGATTTAAGGTGAGCCACAGTTCATGGGTCGTCGCATCGACCGAGGCAAAATAGTCGGCGTCAGGGCAGCCCATTTTGCCGTCGATACTCACCGCAGGCGGATTCGTTGTCTGATAGTTCGAAATGTGAAACATGGGATTGTAAAGGGGTTTCCCGGCGGCAGGCGTCAGGGTGAGTAAAATGGCGCTGTTGGTAGCCGCGACGGCATTCCACGCGGCGTAAATCGGATCATACCCTGCCGGTGAATAGACCATGCTCGGCGCGTTTGTGATACTCCGGCTCGCAGGCCCTTGCGTGAGTATCTGTCCGACCTGTGCTGTAAGTGCGGCGGCCTGATGATTCTCCATTTGAGTCACCATTTTTCCGGTGGCTCCGCCGCGGTAACCGCCCGTATGTTCGCCCAGCACAATAAATGTCGAATAGGAAAGAAACAATCCGCTGGCGCGACTGCCGGTCCACGGAGTCGTGCTATCCCTGTGGCAGGAGTATTGCGTCAGGTTGGTAAGTGACGGATCGCCCCAATTATCGAATCCCCCAAGCGCCCCGAAGTTCATGCCCCAGCCAATTTTGGTATCGGTAGTTCCAGTTACGGGTATGTAGGGATAATTCATCATTTGATAAGCCCAGTCGTCGTTGGTGACGATCGGCCCGTTCAAGTCCTGCTGGTTTTTCAGGAATCCTGTCTGCGGCCACGTCCTGGGATCGGATGCGTGATCCTGCCGGCTGATTGAAGTTGTGGCTACCGTGCCCTGTTCCGCATTGGCGCCGGTCATCCAGGCCATCGCATAAGGAATGGTGTTCGACTCATTATATCGCCAGCCGGACGACCTCAGCAGTGTGGAACTCTCGTTCGTGGTGTCGGGTTGTACACTGACAAATTTATAGGTGTCGCCCCAGGAAACTCCGCCCACGAGATAATCCTGCGCTGGCAGATTCCGGTTGTCGCCTGCAATATTGAGCGTGCCGTACGGACTCCGGGAATCAGCGCCGAGGTTCCCGTTGGTGTAGGCGCGGGCATCCTGTGTGACGCAAAAAAGCGGATGAGACCGTCCGGTGGCGAACAGCCATTGGACGTAGGTGGGAACCACATTGGTATTCGATTTATATTTCGGAAGAGAATACTGGATAATGGTGTGGTGCCGTCCGGCGAATATCACCTTGGTCGTACCGCCGCTATTCGCACCAGCCGTGGCGCTCCAGTTGCCCCACGGCGTCCCGATACCAAGGTGGTTTACCACATAGCCCATGCCCTGAATCGCATCTTCATTCGAAGGAATCGCCGAGCAGACGCGATTGCTGCCCGTAGCCGTGTAGCTCATCTGCCGGAGCACCCCGGCCCGGGTAGCGCTCTGATCCAGCATGAGCGCCGCCCGCGGTTCTCCGTCCTCGTCCTGCCAGGTATAGCGCCGGGCGGGCACATTGGCGTTCATGCCGACTGTTGTGGTTGTGACGCTTGCAGTAATGGCGGGTGCGGTGATGAGCACCCGGAAAAACCGGCGCGGTGTCGGCGCGTTTGTGAGCGTGATGGTTACACTCGACACGGAATCGGTAGTCAGTACCGGCGCGGCATTGCTCCAAACAGCTTCGATGAGTGTTTCGCTGGTTTGCAACTGATTGGGTTTCCCTGCCGCAGGCGAAAAGCTGACAAGCAGATTGCTTCGCGCTTCATCTATTTGCAGAGCACCCATTACCGGACGATTCGACGCAACAAGCTTCGGTGCAACGGCGGCGAGCAGTGCTGCCACCAGCGCTATGCGCCATCTTTTCCATTGAAACTGTATGCGTGATTTCACGTTTCGCCCGGTAAAACTTTGTTTTCAGACAGCCGGGCATCCCGTCCGGAGCCCAAAGACATTCATGGACTGAATATTATCAAATTGGGGGTTGAATCTCAAGGGTAGACGCGGGTGCCGCACGAAGAAATACGAAATCACCGGCTGTGCGCTCGAACTCGGCCTTGAAAACGCCTTCATTCAACCATTGGAAAATCAGGAAACCTACCTGCCAAATTTCGCCCGGCCCGCGCCGTTTATCAAATAAACCGGATTCGGACTGTTGAGTTCGCAGAACTCTAATCAATGCTCCAGAGACAGCGCGCGTCTTGGCGGGGCACCTCTTCACAATCATTTTTTCTTGCGCGCCAAAATCCATCTGACCAAAAGAATAGGGAGAGGAATAAATAAAAGAGTATTCCAAACAGGTATAAAAAGTAAAACAAGCGCTGCTGTGGAGCTGGTCGGATTAATAAACACCGCGTAGTGCCCCAACAAATCCATGACGAGACCCGATGCGGATCCGGCTGCTGCAGGCAGGCCGTTGACGGATAAGAGCGCCAGTAAACACCATGAATAGGGCGCCCACCCCCAAGCAAACCATCCCAAAGAAGGCGGGCCATCGATCAGGACAAAACTTTCGTATGCATGAAGGCCGCCAGCCAACACCAGTAGTGTAACGGTTACCCGGCGCCAGTTTCGAAGAAGTTTAAAACGCATGAGATCCGCGCTCCCGTTTTGTATTACCGCACAGCCTTTTCTTTAACAGCCACTTTTGCGTTTTTCCCTTCGAAGCGTCCCTGGAGTTCATAGTCGCAGTTCGGTTTCACGGTCAGGACAAGAACGGTGTCCACGCTCAGAGTTCCGTAGGCTTCCGTTTTGATGCAAGCAACCGCCAGCTTGTGCGTTCCCGGCGTCAGCCGGATCTGTTCGCCTTTAGCGGCTTTACCGTCAACAGACTGGATTCGTATTTGCACGCCCTGTTCGTCTTTGCCGACGACAAGACCGTCGGCGTGCGTAACGAACGGCAGTGCAAGAAGCAGGCAGATTAGGCGGGCGGATTTCTTCATTTCTGTGCGCCGAAGTTTTTGAGCATTTGCAGGCCGGCGGCCTGGCTTTTCTCAGGGTGGAACTGCACGGCGAAGACGTTGTCTTTCCAGACGGCGGAACAGTAGTTCAGTCCGTAGCCGGTTTCGCCCGCGACGATGCTTTTGTCCTCCGGGGCGACGTAGAACGAGTGAACAAAATAAAAGTATGCGCCGTCGTCCACGCCGGCAAACATCGGACAGTCCGGTTTTTTCTGGTTCACCGCATTCCAGCCGATCTGCGGGATCTTTAAAGGTAGGGACCGCTCGCCGAGCGGTCCGCGGACAGCTGGGCCAGCCGTCCCTACCCCGAATAAAAACCGCTTCACACTTCCTTTAAAAATACCGAGACCGGCAACGCCGGGGGTTTCTTCCGAGGTTTGGAAAAGCGCCTGAAGTCCGAGGCAGATGCCCATGAACGGCTTGCCGGAGGCAATCCATTTTTGAATCGGCGAAACAAAGCCATGTCCGGTGAGGTGGGCCATGCAATCGCCGAACGCGCCTACTCCGGGCAGAATCACGGCGCGGCATGAGTCCATCTGTCCGGGCGCGGAAACAATTTCTGCGTCCATCCCGAGAAATTTACAGGCATTGGAAACACTTCCCAGATTGCCCATACCGTAGTCAATGATGCCGATTCGATTCATGGAGAGAGTTTTTAACCGCGAACGGCCGCGAATGCACCCGAAAAATGAGCCGCTTTTGATCGGGTTCCGGCCGGGTTGCACGGCGGCGGCGCCGGAGGTCGCGCAACAATCCTGAGCTTTGTTGAAAAAAAACGGGCTGGCGGTGATCGAAAGTGTTACTGTTCCGGCGATGGAAATTCTTACGGCAGTAGAAACCATAATCCCGAACCCTGCGGAATAAACGATGCCTTCTGCTTACCGCTATCTCTTCGGACCGGTTCCGTCGCGGCGCCTCGGGCGGTCGCTCGGCATCGATGTGACGCCGTTTAAAACCTGCTCGTTCGACTGCGTCTTCTGTCAGTGCGGCTGCACGACACGCCTCGTTATGGAGCGCGAAGAGCTTGTCCCGATAGAAGAGATTTGCGCAGAAATTGAACAGTGGCTGAAAGAGGACGGCAAGGCGGACTGCATCACATTTGCCGGATCAGGAGAGCCGACGCTTTATTCAAGACTCGGCGAGTTGATTGATTTCATCAAGGCGCGCACAGCCCTTCCGGTCATCGTTCTTTCAAACGGCTCGCTGCTCCACCGGATTGCGGTGCGTGATGAACTTCTGAAAGCTGATATCGTGAAGGTGAGCCTGAGCGCGTGGGATGATGCTTCATTTAAAATGATCAACCGCCCCGTCCCCGGACTTTCGTTTGAACAGTTGCTGGCAGGCCAGCGCGATTTCCGGAATGTTTTCGCCGGCAAATTATGGATAGAAGTCTTCCTGCTGGACGGCATTAATGCCGCTCCGGAACAAGTGAAAAAAATCGCCGCAGTCGCCGCCGAGATCCGGCCGGACAAAATCCATCTGAACACGTCGGTGCGTCCGCCGGCTGAAGCAGCGGCACGGCCGGTCGCTAAAGAGAAGCTGGAGGCGCTTTGCGCTCTGTTTTCTCCGCAGGCGGAAGTAATCGCATCGTTCACGGCAGACGCAGGGTCTGCGGCCGGACTGAACGTCGAAAAACTGATTGATTTGATCCGCCGCCACCCCTCCACCGCCGGCCAGCTGGCCGGGAGTTTCGGGGTCACCCCGGCGACGATTATCCCGCTGCTTAGTGATCCCCGTTTGCAAATTGAGGTGCGCGGCGGCGAAACTTATTACAAGTGCCGGTAAAAAGGGCTTGCGCCGCAGGGCCCGTTATGATTAAAAGACCCGCTTCTTTTACAAGGACTAGGTTAAAAATGAAAAAAGACATTCATCCTGAATATACCGATGCAGAAATTTCGTGCGCCTGCGGCAGCGTGGTGAAAACCCGTTCGACCGTGAAGAAAATGCACGTCACGCTCTGCTCAGCCTGCCACCCGTTCTTCACCGGAACGTCCAAGCTTGTCGATACGGAAGGCCGCGTCGACCGTTTCCGCAAACGTTACGGCAAGTAACGGCGTACAATTCGGGCCGGACTCTGTTTTCAGAGCCCGGCCTTTTTGTGTCCAGTCATGATCAATAAAGCCTATCTGGAAAATCTGCGCAACCGCATCTCCGGACTCGAAACGGAAATGTCCGCGCCGGGTGTTGCCGCCAATCCCCAGAAAATGCAGGCTTTAATGCGCGACTATTCTCATCAGAAAAAAGTCGCCGATGCCGCTGACCGTTTTCTGAAGATGCAGGATGCCGCTGCTGAAAGCCGCGCGATGCTCGCCGACGCAGCGACGGAGGCCGAACTGCGCGAAATGGCTGAAGCAGAACTGGCTGACCTCGAAGGCCGGCTGCCTGAGGCTGAAAAAGCGGTTAAGGTCGCCCTGATTCCCGCCGATCCCTCCGATTCAAAAAATGTCATCATGGAAATCCGCGCGGGTACCGGCGGCGGCGAGGCCGCGATTTTTGCCGGCGACCTTTACCGCATGTACAGCCGTTACGCCGAAAACAACGGGCTTAGAATTTCGGTCATGGATGTAAGCCCGTCTGAATCGGGCGGATATAAGGAAGTTGTTTTTTCGGTCGAAGGGGAATTGGTTTACAAAAAAATGAAGTATGAAAGCGGCACCCACCGTGTGCAGCGCGTTCCTGCCACCGAAACCCAGGGCCGGATTCACACATCTGCCGCTACGGTCGCCGTGCTGGCTGAAGCCGAAGAGGTGGATATTGAAATCAAAACCGAAGATTTGAAAATCGACACCTATCGCTCCAGCGGATCGGGCGGACAGCATGTGAACACCACCGATTCAGCCATCCGCATCACGCATATTCCGACGGGCGTGGTGGTTCAGTGTCAGGACGAGCGCTCGCAGCATAAAAACCGGGCTAAAGCAATGCGGGTTCTGCGCTCAAAACTTTATGAGGCGCGCCAGCAGCAGATCGAGGCGGAACAGTCGGCCGCCCGGCGTTCACAGGTCGGCTCCGGCGACCGCAGTGAAAAAATCCGGACTTATAACTATCCGCAAAACCGCCTGACCGATCACCGCATCAACCTGACGCTCTACAAGCTTGACCGGGTAATGGAAGGCGATCTTGCCGATGTCTTCGATGCGCTCTACGAACATGATGTGGAGCTGAAAATCAAAGCCCACACCGATAAAACCGCACAGGGCTGATTTTATTAAATCCGAGCATGAAGTGCGCTATACCGTAAAGCAGCTGCCGGACGGTGATTCTTTTTACGCCGGTCAGTTTCTGATCGTTGGCACTCCTATTGCCCGGCCGGAAAAAACGGAATGAATCTGCTGCTTAAATAATTCACTTCTTTACGGGGTCGTTTTTATTGTAATCCGCCCGGCAGCGCTGTTCTATTTTCTCAGGATCTTCGCCGACTTCTTTTGCCAAGGCGGCATGCATCCGGTCCATTTGCTGTTTGTATTCCGGATTTCCGGCCAGATTATCGAGTTCCCCGGGATCCTTTGCCAGATTGTATAACTCCTGTTCAGCCGGATGAGCGGAATCTGCAGGCGTGTGGTAAACATATTTATAATTTCCCGTGCGGATCATAGCGTAGCCGGACGCAATGTTGTGCGCATAGTATTCACTGACGGCCAAATCTTTCCACGGATGCTTCGGATCGTCCAGCCAGGGAACCAGCGAGTCACCATTCCAGTCTGCAGGCACTTTAGCCCGGGCAATATCCGCAATCGTCCGGGTCACATCCAGAAGCGAACAGGCTCCCTGACGCCGCTGGCCGCCGCCCCATCGTTCAGGCCAGCTTACAATAAGCGGCACACGTGTTGCGCTGTCATACATTGCATTTTTCAACCACAGACCATGTTCGCCCAGATTTTCGGCATGATCGGAGCTGTAAATGACCACGGTATTATCGGCAAATTCCGTGTTATTCAACGCCGTTAAGACCTTGCCCACTTCGTTGTCAAACCATTCTGTCAGGGCGTAATACAGCTCCCTGCTCTTGCAGGCGACATCGTCCGGAACATCTTCATTATTAAAAGCGATCCGCAAATGTTTATAGTTCAGCGGCAGAGAATCCAGATAGCCCGCCGGAATTTCCGGTGCCGGAATTTTGCCTTTGTATTTAGCATAATATTCGGCAGGCGCTGTAAAGGGATAATGCGGTGCAGCATAGCCCATCAGCAGAAAGAACGGTTTGCCTCCGTTTTTCCGGTTTTTCAGAAAATCCAGAGCGGCTGTGGTGGCTTCCCGTCCGCCATTTAAAATTCTGGAGTCATCTCCTTCATGCGAGCCGTCAAAAACTTTTGAATAACCGGCCTTGGGTTTTAAATCATCCGGATCACGCCGTTGTCCTTCCCGGGTTTTCTGTCTTCCGCCCTTTCCAAGTTTATTGAATCCATAGCTGTTCGTCGGCGGATAATCCATATGTCCGTAGTAGTAGGACTCATAACCCGCAGCATTCATTATTCTGGGCAGCGTCGGCAGGGATCCGCCGGGGTCGGGAAGCTCGTAGTTATTATTCCATACATTCACGCGCGAAGAATATTTCCCGGCAGTGAATGAATTCCTTGAAGGGCCGCAAAGCGGTGAACTGCAATAGCAGTTTTCAAAGACAACTCCCCGACGGGCCAGATTATCCAGATTCGGAGTTTGGACAATTTTGTTACCGGAACACCCTGTTACATCCGCCCGGTGACTGTCTGAAAAAATCAGGATGATATTGGGTTGAGATTTGATGTCCGTCCTGCCGGTATCTGAACCCCAGGAATTGCCGGCAAGCATCACAACGGCTGCCGGTATCCCGCCTGCTATAAAATGCCGTCTGCTCCATGCTGTACGGTTCATCTTTTTGTCCCTTCTACATACACAACCCGGCAAAAAACCTGAATGCCGCAGGCTTGATTCCGTTTTACCTGTCAGTCTGAGTATTGTTGTTGATCAGCGCCCATACCACCAAAGGCCGGAGGTTGAGGATAGCGCGAAACTTCGCGTCTTCAGTCCAGGCCGCCGGAGACTGGAACCACATCCCGTACTTCCCGTACGCCGTAGCATAAAGACAGTTAAGCAAGGTGTCCGCTTCCTCGTTCAGCCCCGCATCCCGCAGCTGTCCGGCAAAGGAAAGGTTCAGTCCGTACAACACTTCATTGTGTTGAGTATTTACGGCACCGAAATTACTTTCTTCAACCTTGCCGGAGCCGGGGCGTTTCCAGCCGGTAATGTTAACGGCTCCGATATTGCGGCCGTATTCGACAAAATTGCGCTGATAAACTTTAGCCAGATGGGCGCGATAGTGCTCTTGCGGAATCAGGTCCCTCAGTCCGCAAAGCCCCGCAAACCAGATACCGAACATCCCGTCAACATACAAGGCATCCGGAGATTCGCCGGCGGCATCCAGCCGGTAGTTCGTCCCGTTCCAGAGCTTTTCCTCAAAGGCCTTGCCGGCCGCGGCAGCGACCGGGCGCCACTCGGCTATGAACGGGTCATCACCAACCCGCTCCGCCATTTTAACGGCCGCATTGACCGCGCCCAGCCACAGACCGCCGCAGTAGGCGCTCGGGCCTTTCATGGGGATTGTGTCCATGGTCTGATCGGGGGTGCCGTCATTTTCGATAAGCCCGTCGCGGTCGGTATCAAACTTTTTGAGATAGTGCAAAGCGGCTTTCACCGCAGGCCAGGTTTCGCGCAGCAGATTGTCGTCATTAAGAAAAACGACGTCCCGGTAAACATTCAAGACAAACTCGCTGTTGAGATCCTTCCATTTATTGGAGTCCTGATAGGTATAACTGTTGATGGCAAACATCGGATCGTCGTTCGGATCGCCCAGATCGTGGGGAGCCGCGCCGGAAACTTTCGCTTGGAATAAATGGCCGTCCGCCATACAGCGGCGGGAATATGTATCTTCACGAAGGATCTCACGGGCATAGCGATGGATGACATTCTTCTCCAGTTCCGGCCAGTAGTGCATAAACAGAAATGATCCGTATATCCACAAATCCAATGTGCAGTAATATGAGTAATCAGGACATTCGATGACTGCGAAAAACGGATATTCCCCCGGCTTCTCTTTGGTGCCGTCTGTCCAGACCGTCAACCCGTCAACCGCCATATACGCCTCGTTGAAAAGCATCGCAAAAAATGAGTCGGGCCGGTCCGGGTTTTCCTGCATGACCTTTTGGTGCCAGCGGTCAATACCCCGCGACCATTCCGGAAACTTCTGCAAAGCCTCTGCGGCAAGGGCGGCGGCATTTTCTCCCGACCGGTTGAAATGGCGGGTGTATTGCCGCCAGTGTTCGCGACCGTTGCCGAAACTGATCAGCGGAAGATCCCAGGACAGGGCCATCGGCACATATTTGGTTTCTCCGGGAGCCAGCCTCACTTTCACACACAGCGCGCCGCCCAGTTCTTCGCCCGCTACAGCCCGATAACCGGAGACTTCGTTGAGGTCGCCGTCGGTGATAAAATCCTGCCAGATTTCCCCGCCGTCTTTATTGGCCGGAAACGTCGCGCACATTGTAATTTTCCGGTCAGCGGCGGGGGCGGCGGCAATGCAGAACTGCCCGTCGCCTTCTTTAAGCGGCAGGGCGTTCCCGATCGATTCCATTACGATCCCGTGACAGTCGTCGTTGCGGACGGCGCGGTTGCAATTTCCGTAATTTTTGTTACGCCGCATGTCGCCGCCCAATTCATCGAACCAGCCCACCATATTGGCAAAACTGAACATCAGCGACACCTCGACCGGCCGGTCATGAGGGTTGGTGATCTTCCAGTTGAACACGCCGACCGGCAGACTGGTCTCCCGGTATTGGCCCGGCAGAACCGGAGAAAACTGTTCACACACCAGATCAACGGCCAGTTCCTGATTGGCCGGATAGTGATACCAGGCTTTGGGGTAAAGAGCATGGTAGGTTGCGCCCTCACCGGAATAGTTCCAGTTCCAGCCGGCCAGAGCCTTGCCGGGTTTGTTTCCGGGCCGCTGCTGCGGATATCCGGGATGCAGCGCGGTTGCGCGCGGTTCTTCGCCGTCAAATTGTGTCCGCAAGGAAAACATGTTCACCGGAAGGCAGAAGTTTTTCACGGCACCGGCTTTGACTGTCCAGCGTCCGAAACTCCCGCGATAACTCCGCCCGATTCCCCCGGTGCCGAAACCGCCGAGCGGTGCGCCCTGATACGGCCCGCAATTCTGGAGCGTGGGGCGCGTTGGTTTAGTTTCAATCTCCGGCTGCTCATTAATCCCGATTGACCATGCCTGACGGGGTATTTGTGATTCCGTCTTCTTCAAAGCAACCTGCGGGCCTGGGCCGGCGGCCGGGGCCTGTGCAAAAGCACCGGCGGTCGCCAGACAACCGGCGATCATGATTATTTTTCTGCTGTTCATAAGCCGCATCCGGACTCCTATTGTTCTATTCACAGCTCTTCCAATTCAGAAACCTTCTGAGTTCGACAGAACCGGTTCATCAGAAACACGCCGGAAAAAAACAAACCCGTCGCCGCGGCCAGAATGAACAGCACGTTCCGGAACGAATCTTTTCCGGCTCCAATCACTCCGATCCGGGAAAAAACAGCGTAAAGAATCATAAGCAGAACCAGAAGCGCCCAGCTCGCATGCCGGGCGTATTTCCAGTTTGTAATATCAACCTGTCCGCTGTCGGCCTGTATGTAGCGCTCTTTCAGCGGCTTCAGATATCGCACCGCCACCATAATCCCCATCATGAACAACAGATTCAAACCGGCGGTGTGAAGCCAATGCAGTTTGAAAAAGAAAAAGTCATTGCCCCGGATAAAATTAAAGTAGCTGAAAAAAAGCACCCCTGCCGGGAGCGCAATATAACCGCCCAACGCCGGAGCGCGCCGCGAGAACATGCCCATGAGAATAACGGCCAGAATCGGCACGTTGATCACGGCAATCGCCATACGCATCAACGTGTAAAGGCCGGGCGCATTTCCGATAGCCGGGGCAATACAGATGCTGACCACCATTAGCACGGCACCGAATATTTTGCCGGCGAAAACAACTTCGCTATCGCCCGCATTCTTGCGGATCAGCGGTTTATAGATATCTAAACTGAAGAGTGTGGACAGGCTGTTCAGCCCTCCGTTAAACGAACTGAGTATGGCACCGAACATTGCCGCCCCGAAAAAGCCGGTCAGCCACGGAGGAAGCACATACCGCACCAGCAGCGGATAAGCCAAGTCTCTGGCCAGCACCGCCTCACCGGATGAACTTATTTCTTTTACCGGCACCGTGATCATTCCGCGCTGATGCAGATGCCAGGCAATAATACCGGGCAGTACCAGCATGGCAACACCCAGCAGCTTCAGCAACCCCGAGAACAACACGCCCTTCTGCCCCTCCGCCAGATTCTTCGCCCCGAAAGCGCGTTGAACAATCACCTGATTCGTACACCAATAGAAAATATTGATAATCAGCATTCCGGTGAACAGCGTGTGCCACGGAATATCAGCGGACGACCCGACACCCACCGCCTGCATGCGTTCCGGCGCATTTTCCAGCAGAATCAACCAGCCGGCAGATACGCTGTTCCCGCCCAGCTTATACAGTCCCAGCACCGGAATCAAAAAGCCGCCCAGCATCAAACCAACTCCATAAATTGTATCCGACACCGCCACCGCTTTAAGTCCGCCGAAAACCGCGTAGCACCCGCCTATCACGCCCAGCGCAATCACCATGATCCAAAGAGCGGCCCGGTCAGAAACGCCCAGCAATCCGCTGACATCCGCCATCTGCCCCAGCGTGATAGCCCCCGCATAGAGTACAAACGGGAGAAACGCGACAATCAACCCGTACAGAAAAAGAAAAGACACCACCATGCGCATAGTCCGGCCGAACCGCAGATCGAGAAACTGCGGCACCGTCGCAATCCCGCTCTTGAGATACCGCGGCAGAAAAACCAGAGCCATCACTACAACTGCAATAGCCGAAATCGTCTCCCAGGCCATCACACAGGCCCCGCTCGCAAATGCATTGCCGTTCAGGCCGGTCATCTGCTCGGCCGAAATATTCGTCATGTACAGCGAACTTGCGATTACAAACCACGGCAGGCTGCGCCCGGCCAGAAAGTATCCGGTGGAATGGCCCATATCATCATGGCGGGTTTTCCACCACGAAAGTACAGCAACCAGCGTGTTAAAGCCGATAAATGTCACAATTGCGGTTATGTCCATAAATGCAGCCCTTCTTGTTACGTGTACTCATTCGCATTAAAAACAAACTGACCGCCAGCTGATTATTATAATTTTTGTAGTAACTCAAGCTTTAACTTAAAAGCTGGATCCGCCGCGCGGAGGCAGCGTTCTTTTCCTACACTTTTTCGATTTCGATTCCGCCGACCAGACGGCGGGCTTCCACCATGGCGTTAGCTCTCACTGTATATTCCCCCGAATCCAGCGTCTTGCAACCCGCCAGAGATTTTTTTTCCAAGGTTACCTGCAGGAGCTGTTCAGCCAAACCGGCGTTTTCTTTTTCCATGGCTGTTCCCTGAACTTTCAGTGCTTGCGCTTTGGCCAGAATCAGCCGGCTCTGCAGATCAAGAATTTCTCCCAGCGTGACGGCCACATCGGTGGAAAGGCTGTCGAGATCAACCCCGCCGACCAGATGATGGGCTTTCAGCAGATGCTCGAAACAGTAGCCGTAATTGAACGGATGAATGATGTGGGGCGCATCCGGAAGCGTCGGCGGCCACTGGCCGTCGCTGTTGTAACTGTTGGTCAGATGATACCAGACCTTTTCCGCAACACGCTTCGGAAGCTGCATTTCAATCCGGCTGAGTTTATCACGGATCAGATCCTGCCACGGGCGCAGCAGTTTGGCCATCGGCGTGGACGCCCAGGTGCTGGCCTGGGCTCCGTGCCAGGCGGCATCATCATCCCACGTTACCGGCTGCGTGTTGGGCGTCAGCTGACAGGCCTCCGCGAACGTAATAAACTCCCCTCGCTGCTGCACGGCGTTAACGAGCGCAATCAGTTTTTCTTTTGCATCCGGAACACGTTCAAATACCCGGTCGGGTTCATTCTGATATTTTAAACGAAACCAGCCGTTCGTACCGATATATTCCGCATCATCCGCAAAAATGACCAAGGCCCCTTCGCCCATTTTCTTGCGATCCCCGCTGTACCGGTCAATGGTCGCCAAGTATTCCTCGTGGGAATACCCTTTCATCCCCATGAAATAGCGGACGGCATACTGGCACACGCGGTCGGATCTCAGGAAAACCCTGAGATCATCCGGGTTCAGTCCCTGCACATGATTGAAGGGATAATGCAAAGCGTAATCATCCGCCGGCAGGTCATACTTGAAGTCGAAATTGTAAAAATTCTTTTCCTTGGTGGCTTCCTTCGCATAAATTTCAGGCCGCTGAGGGGTTCCGGCAGGGCCGTTTTCGCACCGGCTGTAGGATTCAAAGTCCCCGGTCAGATATTTGTACCCCGCATCCCGCACCATCCGGGGAACATAACTCCGCCAGCCGCATTCCGGATTCCAGAAACTGACCGGCCGCAAACCCAGAACCTTCTCGTAGATCC
>CAIKGD010000018.1 GCA_903826865.1 uncultured Verrucomicrobiota bacterium | reverse complement strand
CGGCGGCCTGAACGTGTGTTCCGCAAAGAATTGAACAGACAAGCATTAGCATTAGGGTTGTATTCTTCATTTTGATTTCCTGTTGCGGTTGTATCACAGTTTAATTCTCTTCACTTCCGCCGCCTGAATCGTCACCGGCCCAAGCAGTCCTGAAGACAGCAGTTTGTCGTCTTTCTTCCAGTGCTTCCAGGTGGTGAACGTCAGACGGCGCGGTTCCGGTCTCGGCAGACCGTTGGTCAGCCAGGCCGGCCACTCTTTGATGGTGCCGCTTTTTTCAAAAACACAGTCGTCGGGGAACTGTTCATCGCCGATCAGCCGGTTCGGCCACAGGTTAGTGACTTTGATTTCGAGTTTGTTCTTACCGGGCTTGACCGCGCCGATGATGTCCGCACGGAACGGCGGTTTCCACAAGATGCCCAGCGGTTTTCCGTTTACGGAAACTTCAGCAATATTCTTCACCTGCCCGAGATCCAGCGAGAGCGCATAACCGGCACCGATCATTGCCGCCGGAATTTCCACTTCCTTAACGTAAGTCGCCGTGCCGGAAAAATATTTTACGCCGCTGTCGGTGTGTTCCGTCCACGAAATCAGCTTGTCGAGCGTAACCGTCGCCGGCGCGCCCCAGTTCGGCGGGAAGTTCAGCGCCCACGGGCCGGATACTTCGAGCGGCTTAATCACGTCACGCACTTCCAGTTTCAGATTTTTTCCGGAGGCTGTCTTCAGCTCCACCGTGCCCGATGATGTGGCGCAGAGTGTCACCTGACCGTTTGCGTCAGCCTTCAGTTCACCGAAACCTGTAGCAGACACAATGTGATCACGCTTATCCGCCGGTTTGCGGAAGATGACAAAAACCGAACCGGCCGGATCAAATTTCAACGGTATCGTGATGCGTCCGTCTGCTTCGCGCCAGACGGCAGCCTGTTCAATACGTCCGGTGTCGGGATGCCAGAGTTCCGGTACTTTGCCGCCGACTCGGAACGTGCAGTCTAAAGCGTCCGCCTGGTCGCGCTGGTTGGAGACGAAATAAATGTCCGCATCGCCGGCAAGGCGGTGAATGAACGCCATCTTCGCGCCGCCATCAGCCGTAAATTCAAAATCCGGCTTCACGTTCAGCGCGGCAAACACCTGCGCCATTGTCTGACCCCAGACGACTTTGCCTTTGCCGAGACGATGTTCGGTGACAGCCTTGCCATCGCAATTGCCCCACATTTCGGCGACGAGCGATTTCACTTCCGCGTCGCACTTCGGATAGCCCTCAAGACTAGGCGATTTTTCCGGGGGCGGACCAACAAGCGTCAGTCCCTCAGAAACGAAGTCGCGGAGCTTGCGCAGCATTTTCGGCATCATGGTGTTTTCCGGCTGAGACAACAACAGCGCGCGGTAGGTCATGCCGCTTTTGAGCACGAGCAGACCATTGCTGACGGACGCCTGAGTCAGCAGCACATCATCATTGACGCCGTCATAATCACAGCCGGGCGGAAGCTCAGGATGAATTTCAAACATATCTGAGAGAGGGTTTTCACCGCAATATACGGCGGCATCTGCTACAAATCGCCCCTGCTGGAGTATGAACTGGCTGCGGGTAAGGTACTCAACCCACGCCCGTCCCTGCTCCCACCAAGTGACGGTGCGGTCAAAATGTGATCCGAATTTGCAGTAGGTCATGCCTGGCCAGCGGTTCGTCCATGGCTGGAGGGCTCCTGCATGTAAAACGAAGCGGTTAACACCGTCACAGAAGGCCAGGTCTCCCATGGCTTTGAGCGAGTATGGGTCCTCACGCCAGCGAGCGAACGCTATTGTTGCGGTATATGCTTCTGCGGCGATGATCTTTCGTCCCCAGCTGTGACCGATGCTTGACACAAGCTTCTTGGAGGGGTCTGTTAACGGATGGTCAATCCAGAATTCTGCCATAGGAATGTCTGCCGCTGCGCCGGATTGGAGTGATTCATACGGCACACCGGTATACGGCTCAGCAGAAGAGTCAAGCCCATGTGCACTGCAGAGCTCCTGGAAATGCCGGAAATATTTCTCAGCGATCAAATCCGCGACGGTACGCCGCATGTCCCATAGAAAGCGGTCTGTGACTTCCAGATTGTCCACTATGCGCCCGGTGATGGTGACCAGGTACGGCAATGGATCATAGCCGCGCAGACGCTTGAATTCATCGTTGAACCCGGGTGTCCAGTTCTGGCCGCCGCCTTCCCAACTGTCGATATGCGCCCCGGTAAGTGTTTTACCGGTGCCGACGAACGGACTGACATCGGTAAGTATCTTCTGGATGAAACCCGCCCAATGCGCATCAAGTGCCTTGGAGCTCATTTTGTCGCACTCCAAACCACTGCCCTGTTCGGAAGCCGGGTGGTTGGTCAAAGCGATGGGTGTATGCCCGATACGCAGGATTGTCCATGAACCCTGCGGCACATCCCAGTTCAGCGTTCCGTTTGCGTTCATTTTGCTGCTGAGATTTATGATTTTATTTTTGCTGATTACCATGTCTGGTGACAGCGTGCCTGCTTCCAGTACCAGTTTTTCCAATTGGCCTATTTTTCGCATACCGCTTTTTTCGACTGGTTCTATGTTGCGCATACCTGGGCTCAGCGAAACTTCAGCAACCGACAAATCATTTTTAAAGGAAAACACTATACGATAAAACCGCACTGGGGTTGAATTGTCTCCAAATGAGAAAATCACCGGACTGTTATAAGGAATATTTTTGTTTTTAATTGGAAAACTAATCTTCTGTATATCCGTAAACTGTCGACCATCACTGGACCTCTGAATGATGCCCCGCGGTGCTCCGATATAGGTGCCAAGTAAAACTGTGGCGCTTCGAACTGCGAGTGGCTGGTTGAATTCGAACTGAATAAAACCGGTTGTATCCTTGGCAAGCGGAAGGGCTGCCGCTGTATCCGACTTGCCGTCGAAAAGACAATCATAGCTAAGACTGTTTGCACTTGACGTCACCTTCGGCAACAAGGACTGCATAGTGACTTCATCACCTTTTGGGGTTGGAAATGCCAGTACAGTGATGTCACGGTAGTGCGCAAGCCGTGTATCCGGTTGTGGAAGAACGGCCGAAAAATGCGCCGGGCCTGACGCTTTTGTTTCACTGATGCTGAGCTGCTGCATGGCGTTTTCCGGTGTGTTCCAAGGACCGCCGCTGCCGCACCAGCCGGTAGCATTATGAAGGCTGACTTTAATTCCAAGCCGGTCAGCTTCTTTTACAAGGTGATTCATCAGC
Source organism: uncultured Verrucomicrobiota bacterium (assembly GCA_903826865.1). GTDB lineage: Bacteria > Verrucomicrobiota > Kiritimatiellia > Kiritimatiellales > Tichowtungiaceae > Tichowtungia. The sequence goes on along the minus strand of CAIKGD010000018.1, from coordinate 354 downwards.
GCATACCATTCATGCGACATGAGCCTGACCGGTCCTTGAGGAGTTTCGGCAGGAATGGGAAAGGAAAGATCAGCAAACAGCAGCACTCCGCCGATGCCGACGCGATGCATCGCCTCAAGATCAGTCGTGATGCCGTCTCTGGTGATGTTGCCATTCATCCATATCCAGTAAATCCAGGGTTTAGCGGAGTCGGGCGGGGACTGAAACCCCTTTTCAAGCGTATCGGCGGCCTGAACGTGTGTTCCGCAAAGAATTGAACAGACAAGCATTAGCATTAGGGTTGTATTCTTCATTTTGATTTCCTGTTGCGGTTGTATCACAGTTTAATTCTCTTCACTTCCGTCGCCTGAATCG
>CAIKGD010000017.1 GCA_903826865.1 uncultured Verrucomicrobiota bacterium | reverse complement strand
GAAAGTTGCACTCCCATATTGTTTGTAATGTTCACAGTGCTGAAGTCGGCCGTGTAAGTACTGCCGGTAGCGATGGTTCCGCCGGCCCAGTTGCCGGCTGTGCCCCAGCCCCAGTTCGTACTGCTGACGGAATTCGTCCAAGTGCCGTTCAGCGCCTGCGCCGCACCGCTCAACACCAGCAACCCGGCAGCCAATCCGGTTTTTATATTCCAGTTCATCGTCCCTTTCTCACTTCCTGAAAAAACAATTTAACCACCGTCCCATTGCTCGAAGGGCGCGGAAGCAGGCTCGCCATTGCACTGCTCTCATCCGTGCAGTATTGTCGTTCATAATCACTTGAAAAGCAAGGCCATGGACTTGGGGAAGAAACTTTAACCGCCCTGTTCGGCTCCGCCGTCAAAGCCGTCTATGACGGCTCCATCGTCGCGATTAAATAAAAGATTTCCCGCAAGGCGCGAAGACCGCAGAGAATTGTAGCCGCGCATCCCAGCTTCAGGGGTTGGATTGGAGAAAGGATTCGTCGATGTTTCCTAGGATTCTAAAATTCATTGGCTGACCTCTTTTCTCTTTTTAGAAAAAAAGTCCCCCGATCAGGTAAACCCAGACCGGGGGACTCTGCAAAACGCGAGCTGTTTCTATGACAAATGCCTATGGCATTTCGTAGCCAAGCAAACCGAGATATTCTGTGCGGCCATCATAAGGGAACTGCGATATCTTATATGCATTAGTTACTATATAATACTTATTCGATTCAACGTCTTTAATATAAAACACCGGCTTTACCGGTGGATTATTCGACACAGGATGAGCATAACAGGTTTTTACAAAAGTCGCCTCATTATTAGGGTTGTTCGTCTGCAATGCGCCTGTAGTTTTATTCGTATACCAGGTAATTGTATTATACGTGTCCGTGAAGGTCAAAGGTCCGTAATCCACATTGGAAACTAAATTACCAGCCATTATCTGGTTAGTAACCATAGTCTGTGTGCCAAAAACAAAATAGTACCGATAAAAAAAGCAATTACCCGAATCAACTTTCGTTTTCATGTATACCATCGTGTTGCGTTGATTCCGCCATGTAGTCTCGCAATTCTGGTTTCCGCTTGTGACACACGTAACACTATACACTGATGATAGTCCATCCATCCAACCAGCACCGTGATGCTGATCCTTCCCGAAAACCAGACCGAGCGACAAGCCGGTATTAGTATGCGTTTGGGAAGAAACAGACCAGCCGCCAGTCTTTCTCATTAAAAAATTAGTGACCGCTGGAATTGCAGGACCGGGTTCTTCGATAAGAACTCCATTAGTATCGCCGTAATAGTGGTATGGAAACGTAGTCAGTCGAAGAGATCCGTAAGGTGCACCAACCGACTTATATTTGTTGGTTCCGTAGTTATACACGACATAAGTGACTTCTAAGATTCCGCCTCCGACATCGCGGTACTTTGTATAGATCATCACTTGGGATTGAAGATATGTCGGCTGATGCGCCTGCTGCGCCCATGTCACAAAGGCCCGGCAGTGGTTTGTATCATCCACTTCAGAACACACAGCAAGATAGGGCGAGTAAAACGGCATGTTATTTGTCAGCCGCCACGCAATCATCCAGCCGGAATTGGTATCCGAAAAATCATCAGTACACAGATATATTCCGCTCTGATGTATATCCGTGTTAGTATTTAACCCAGATGGTACTTCGCCATCAATAAAGTCGCGTTGCATGGTACATTGATAAATCGATTCCATCCATGGCGCAAAATTTGAAATAATCATCGGATGAACATCATTGGTCATACCATACTCCCACTTCGGAATGCGGCATTGCGGGTTCATGGCCTCGCCGAAAGAACTTCGCAGTGAGTAAATCTGGCCTGCTTTACCAATGCGCAGTTCCCACGATCTTGAGGGACTATTGTCCTGATTATGTTTCATTCGTGAGGCAAAAACTTCTTCTTCGGGGATGGTCACAGCCCACGCCGAGCCGGAATTTGTAAAAACCTCAGTATTTGTGCAGGTACCAGATTTATAGGCAGGTGTATTATTTGTAGGGAAAACTGTCAGAATCTGTGAGACGCCAGCCTTTGCTTCGAAGGTAAGCAGAAAAAAACTGAATAATAATAACGTACTGATCCTGACCGGGAACATTTTTAACTGGATTCCGCCTTTTATCGTCATTTCGTCTCCCCTTTATTTTAGTTTCCTAAACGTATAGCTAAACCCCTCTTGTTAGTATTAATAAACTAGAAACGGTTTCGTCAATAAAAATACCCGTTTATTCAGAGGAAATTTTTATGAATCAATTCAGCCAGTTCACAACCGGAACATCGAAGCCGGTGCCGTGCTGGTAATTATACGTGGCGGTGCGGAGAGCTTCACCAACGGCGGCGAGGTCATAATCAAACTGTCCGTCGAACGGGATTTCGTTACGGGCGAATCCGCCGGAATTTTCCGGCAGAAGTTTAATTCCAAACCGCTCCGGTTCGCGGGCGATTTCGCTGTGCGCCGTCAGCGCAAAACGGTGCCAGTAAGCCGAATGTAAAAAGCCCTCTTCCATCAGACGGCAAACGGTCTCCAATCCCTGGAAGGTTTCATCCAGCGTCTGCGTCGGAAAGCCGTACATCAGGTAGGCGTGCGTCATGATGCCCGCTTCCGACAGATTCGCGAGCACTTCTTCTGCTCCGGCGACGGTGATGCCTTTATTCATCAGTTTGAGCGTGCGGTCGCAGCAGGTTTCGAGTCCGCCGGTGACGGCGATGCATCCGGCGGCGGCCATTTTTTCGATTAAGGTATTAAACTTCTGACCCACCCCGCCCTGCAGGCACCCCTCCACGGGAGGGGATTGGAAAAGAGCACCCACCCCGCCCTGCAGGCACCCCTCCACGGGAGGGGATTTTAAAGGGTCCCCTCCTGCGGAGGGGTGGACGGCGCAAAGCGACGGACGGGGTGGGTTCTTCGTCGTCTCTGTACAAAGCCGTTTTTCAAAACGGATATTGCCCCACCACTCGACCTTCAGTCCGCGGCGCAGAATTTCATCGCACAGGCCGTCGAGCAGCGCGGGCGGCAGGGCTTCGTCAACAAAATGGAACCCGTTAAAGCCGGTCGCAGCGATGACGCTTTCCATCCAGTCGCAGACGGTGGATGGGCGCGCCGGATCGTAGCGGCAGATATAATCAATGGAGGTGTCGCAGAACGCGCACCGGCTCCAGTTGCAACCGTGCGCCAGCACCAGCTTGTTCCAGCGTCCGTCCGACCAGAGCCGCGTGACGGGATTGAGCACTTCAAACAAACCGAAGTAGCGGTCGAGCGGCAGGCCGTCATAAACCGGCGGCGGAAGTTTGTCGTGTGCAACCGGCGGCTCGCCGCTGTCGTAGAAACGGACGGCGCCGTTCTCACGCACAAACGTACGCACCAACTTCGCCGGTTCCGCGCCTTCGGCAATCCGGAGAAGCGGAAGCATTCCGCTGTCGAGCGTGATAAAGTCCACGTAATCAAAGACTGCCGGATCGGTCAGCTCGCGCAGTTCGGTGTTTGCATAACCGCCGCCGAGCACGATACGGATTTCCGGACGGGTCTGTTTAATCCGGCTTGCAATGGCCAGCGCGCCGAACAGACAGCCGGGAAACGGCACGGTGAGCGCTACCAGCTGCGGATTGTGTTTTTCAATCTGTTCGTCGGTCAGTTCTTCCAGCCATTGCAAAAAGAGCGAAACCTCTTGGGTAGGGACGGATCGCCGAGCCGTCCGTTCATTCCGGACTGGCGGCGCGTTCGGCGAACGCGCCCTACCTTGCCGCTCCAGCGCCTCTTGAATTTTTCCAAAGTTTGGAAGTGAGGAGGCCAGCCGCCCGGCGTAGCGCGAAAAGCCGAAGTGCGGGTCGAGCAGCGCGGCGGCTTCGGCGATGTCGTCGAGAAACAGACTGCACAGATAGCGGGCGCGGGCGTGGCGATCCAAACCCCGGAAATCCCAGCCGAATTGTTCTTCCTGTTCGTAGGCGCGGACGAGATGCAATCCTTCGGGAAGCGCACCGCGTTTGGCAAAGCGTTTGGCCAGCGACGGATTTCTGTCCTGCAAAAATTCCATCACGTCGCCGATGACAGCAGAGTATTCCGCATCAAGATTCAGATGCGAGAGTCCGTCAGCGGAAAACAGTTTGAGAAGCAGTTCGAGCGAAAGATCGGCCTGTACCGCCTCCTGCCCGCTGGAACGGAGCCACGCCGTCAGGATCGGCGTGGCGGCGTACGGCGTGTTCGGCTGCAACAGCGGAGGAGTTATCAGGAGAGTCGTCATAAATCCGAAGTACAAAACCCTAAATCCGAAACATATTCAAAACATCAAATTGGAATGGTCCAAAATTATTTCGAACTTCGATATTCGGATTTAGAGTTTCCGGTGCAGCACAGCCGCGCCGGATCAGGTTGTTTCGGCGCCTCGGGCGAGCAGAACTTTACCGGTGCGGACGAGCTCGATGATTTTGAATTTTTCGATCATTTCAACGAGCGCGTCGATTTTAGCAGGATCGCCGACGGCCTGCAGGATCATGGATTCGTCGGTCAGATCCACGGTTTTGCAGCCGAAGTGCTCGGCGATCTGCAGTGCTTCGCCGCGTTCTTCAGCACCGACGGAAATCTTGATCAATCCCATTTCTTTGACGACGGCGTCGTCATAGGTGTGGTCGGTGCAGCGCAGGACATCAATCAGTTTACTGACCTGCCGGATAATCTGATCCAGCCCGTCGGCGTCGCCGCTGACGCCAATGGTCATGCGCGAAAAATTGCCGTCACTGGCCGGCGAAACAACGAGCGACTCGATGTTGTAGCCGCGCCGGGAAAAGGTCTGCGCAATGCGTGCCAGTACGCCGGGCTTGTTAGTGACGTAAACACTCAAAGTATGAATCGGTTTTGCGTTAATCATGATTTTCTCCTGAAAAATTTTTCTTTCTGACTCACGGGCAGGCACACGGCCAGCCCCTACTAGGTCGATCCGGTCGGTTTTTCGAGCTTCTTACTGCCCGCTTTCGGCGCGTCGATGATCATAGCTTCGATGCGTTTGCCGGCGGGAATCATCGGGAAAACGTTGTCGGTTTTCTCGACTTCGCAGTTGATGAGACACGGGCCGGCATTGTAGGCCAGCGCAGCTTTGACGATGCGTTTGACATCGCCGGGGCGGCGCAGGTTGAAGCCTTTGATGCCGTAGGCGTCGGCCAGTTTGACAAAGTCGGGATTGCCTTCGAGGTCAACACCGGAGGTGCGGTCTTCGTAGAAGAGTTCCTGCCACTGGCGAACCATGCCGAGATAGTGGTTGTTGAGAACGACAAACTTGATCGGCAGCTTATAGAGCGCGGCGGTGGCGAGCTCAAATTCGGTCATCTGGAAGCCGCCGTCGCCGCAGAACGCGATAACCGTGTCTTTCGGACGTCCGAACTGCGCGCCGATGGCCGCCGGAACGCCGAAGCCCATAGTGCCCGCGCCGCCGGAACTGAGGAAGTTGTTCGGCTTATCGGTTTTATAAAACTGCGCCGCCCACATCTGATGCTGACCGACATCGGTGACGACAACGGCTTTGCCGCCGGAGAGTTTGTAGAACTCGTCGATGACGTGCTGCATTTTCAGATTGCCCTGCCGTTTGAATTTGAGCGGGTATTTCTGCTTCCAGCCGTCGAGCGTTTTCAGCCACTCGCCGGTGCTGAGTTTTCCGACGTGCTTGCTCAATTCTTCAATGAAGAGTTTTGCATCGGCGATACAGTGGTATTGCGGGCGGATCATCTTGCCGATTTCCGCCGGATCAATATCAACATGGATAATCACAGCTTCCTTGCAGAAGAATTTCGGGTCGCCGATAATACGGTCATCGAAGCGCGAGCCGATGTTCAGCAGCAGGTCGCATTCGCAAATGGCTTTGTTGGCGTAGGCGGTGCCGTGCATACCGAGCCAGCCGAGCGACAGTTTATGGGTTTCCGGAAACGCGCCCTTGCCCAGCAGCGTGGTGGTGACAGGCGCATTCAGTTTTTCGGCGAGTGCGCGCAAAACATCCTGCGCGCCGGAAATGAGCACGCCGTGTCCGGCCAGAATAACAGGCCGCTGCGATTTGCTGACAGCTTCAGCGATTTCCTTGACCTTGGCGGTATCCAGCGGCTCAGCGTACGGCCGGTAGCCGGGAATATCCATTTCGGCGTGCAGATCGCCCGTGAACGGACCGGCACTTATGTCCTTGGGAATATCAATCAGAACCGGGCCGGGACGTCCGGTGGTGGCAATATGAAACGCTTCGCGGACGGTGCGGGGAATTTCGTTAGGCGATTTGAGCAGATAGCTGTGCTTAACAACCGGCATGGTGATGCCGAAAATATCCGCTTCCTGAAAAGCGTCTTTGCCGATCATCCACGAGACGGACTGGCCGGTGAGGACAACCATCGGAACAGAGTCCATATGCGCGGTCATGATGCCGGTGATGACGTTGGTGGCACCGGGGCCGCTGGTAACGAGAACAACCGCCGGCCGACCGGTAGCGCGGGCATAGCCGTCAGCCATATGCGCAGCACCCTGCTCGTGGCGGACCAGAACAAATTTGATGTTGCCGGGCGTGGTAATCATAGCGTCAAAAATCGGAATAACCGAACCGCCGGAATATCCGAAGATATACTCGACACCTTCCGCCTCCAGACACTTGATGAGCGCCTGCCCGCCGTCCATGACTGTTTTTTCCATTGTTTTCTCCTTAAAATATAAATCCTGCAAAATGTGTGTTTAAAATACACATCATTTTACTGCTAGCAATAAAATTAACCTGTTTTTTTGATAAAAATAACATCTATTTTCGGTTAATATAAGTTTCATTGTATGAAAATTTATAATTTTTACCGAATTTTTGCTTATTTTTCGGAAGCTACTTAAATCGGGTTTGTTTTTTCTCGAAACAGAAAAAGCTTCTTTCTGCCGGTAACAGCCTTTGATACCGTCATGCCCCATGAGCAATCCGCTGAATATTTTAATGGTGGCCGCAGAAAACGATGGAATCGGGCGCTGCAAGGTCGGAGGTATCGGCGATGTAATCCGCGACATACCCGCCGCGCTGGCCGATCAGGGCTGCCGCACCTCAATCGTCACGCCTTCCTACGGCTACCTGCACGAACTCGGCGGATCCGTCCGGGTCGCCGACATCAACTTCCCGTTTGCCGGCCATCAGGATACGGCTGTGCTTTACCGCGTCCGTCCGCGAAACGAAACCGCCGGACGCTCAATGCACTACGTCATTGATCATCCTGCCTTTCTTCACTACAACGCCGAAAAAGAGCAGTACGACATTTACAGCAACGATCCGCTCGGACGCCCCTTCGCCACTGATGCCACAAAATTCGCCTGCTTCTGCGCCGCCGTCGCTGCCGCCACGGAGAACAAACTGTTCGGCCCGCTCGATATCCTGCATCTGCACGACTGGCACGCCGCCTTCCTGCTGCTCCTGCGCAAATACGATCCGGACTGCGCCGGACTGAAGAAAATCCGCACCGTCTACACCATTCATAATCTCGCGCTGCAGGGTATCCGCCCGCTCAGCGGCGACAACTCCTCGCTCGAAAGCTGGTATCCTAACATCCCGTTCGGCGATGATATCCCCGGCGAACTGCGCGATCCGCGCTGGATCGACTGCATCAACCCCATGGCCATCGGTATCCGGCTCGCCGATGACATTCATACGGTTTCGCCTTCCTATGCACAGGAAATTCTCGAACCCAGCCGTCCGCCGCAGTTCTTCGGCGGCGAAGGACTCGACGGCGACCTGCAGCGCGCCACAGCGGAAGGCCGTCTGCACGGCATTCTCAACGGCTGTGAATACCCCGGCGCCCGGATTGCGAAAAGCAGCGCCGGCGAACTGATCAGTCTGCTGAAGGCTGAAACCGCCCGCTGGGCATCGCGCCGCACTACCCTCTCTTTCGCCGATTTCACCGCTTTCCAGCGTCTGGAAAAACTCGAAGCCGCACGCAGCAAACCTTCATTCATTGCAACCAGTATCAGCCGGG
>CAIKGD010000016.1 GCA_903826865.1 uncultured Verrucomicrobiota bacterium | reverse complement strand
CTGACGCTGTGCAATCTCTTTGTACGACACACCCTGATAACGCCAAGCAACGATGTCGCGCAGCTCGGAAGGCAAAGAAAGAAACCCCTGTACGAATTGAGCCAGCACATCCGCGGGAATCAACGGACTGTCGGAAGCCTGCCGCGTTGCAACGACAGGAGGATTCTCTTCGTCAAACGGAACGGAATAGAACGTATCCTCACCCAGCTTGCAGGCGGCACAAGGAGTCTCGTTCCAAGGTTTGGAATCGAAGTCGCCTCGCAGGATGGCTTCGTGGTGACGGCAATTATGACAACGCATAGGAATCCTCCGGAGTTTGGAAACCTGAAAATCGGAACCTGAAACCTAAATAGGACAGATGGGAGTTATGGGAGAAATGACGCGGATGATGACGCGCAGGAAACCCCCGTCCCTATTGGTCTGCGTCATCTGCGTCATTATTACCATTATAAATAGAAGTATAGAGAATAGAGATAACTGCCGTTCTGCATACCGTGCAATTACAGGGTAACTTTTTAAATGATGATGACGCACGACACAAACGACGCAAATGACGCGCCCGACAATAAAAAGACCGCCCTGATGCAGGCGGTCGAAACAGGTGTCCAGGATTTGATTAAAAAGGCGTCGTATCCCCTTCACCTTCGCGAATCCGAACGATGTCAATATCCCAAATCCGCGTAGCATGATGTCGTCGCTGAGTAAGCGGATAACCCTGAGATGCCAGCTTGGATAATTCCCGGCCGACTTGGCGGGTGGTGTATTTAGCAGCAATACCGGCCAAGCCGTCCTGATCGCTGAGCATAGCCGTTAACAAATCCGTCGCCGAACCTGTCCACACATTGGAAGTCTGGCCTTCGAAAAACTTCAGTAAGACCTCGAGGAAGGAATAGGCACTGGATGAATGCCGTGCCGCTTCAAACAAAGACGCTTCGCAGTACGTTTGAACCCCGTAGCGTGAATCGCCCAGAACGTGATCCGGCGGTGTCCAGTCAAGAAGCCAACGCAGAAAGAACGGTAATTCAGTCTGGATGATATCGGCGACATCGCGCGGAAATGCGAATGTGTCCCGCTCCGCCACTCGGAAAAGGTTGATCTTGTCGCGGTTGGAAAGGTCAACGTCCGGCAGGATTCGTATGGATTCGGGGTCGGTGTTACAGGTGACAACCACTCGCCCGTTCCATTCGATTGTTTTATCGACCTTGAATTTTTCCCGGATGGAAAAGGTACGGTTGGCCGCCATTTTTTTGATCAGCGCTGAAAATTTCTGATGCGAGCGATGGTCGGTCAGCGGGACAATATCGTCGACTGCCCAGACGGCGGACTGGAAAAGGTGGGAGTTGAAATTGTCGTCGCCGGAGAGGAATGATGACGCATCCGTATGCCCACCGAAGATACGGGAAAGGATAACGGTAGAGAGCAGCGTCTTTCCAGTGTTCGGAACGCCGGCGAAGAAGGAAGCCTGTCCGGGAAGCATGCGGTTGTCGAGGGCGGATTTATACCAGCGGCGCAACCACGCATAAAAATAATCCAACTGCTCAACCGGATCGAAGAAGGTGGAGAAATACGAAAGTAACCACGGGAAATCGGCGGCGGGATCGATCCCCTGTTTTTCCGAAGGTTGGCAAACTGAAGCGGTGGAGGTGTTGAGGATGCGGAGACCATTAAGGTGAATAATGCCTTTCGGACGATGAATCAGAGGCGCAGCACAAGTAATACGCTGATATTTATGGATATGCTGGAGGGCTTTGTCGATTTCGGTAAAGTTGTCGTTGCGGGATTTAGACATCCGCAGACCCTTGGCAACTTTGAGTTCGAGGCCGGTATCGTTTTTGCACAAAGAATTCCATGTGCCGTCAGGATGCCGGTGCCAATAATCGCGGCCGTCAAACCAGATGTCTTCAATGGCGCCGCCAACACGATCCGCTTCAAATTTATTGACGAAGGAACGCCCGAGAATTGCCGACCACGGAACAAAGGCCTGTCCACCGGTGAAACATTGCATACCGGAATCACGCACGATCGCCGCCGTCTCGTTGTCCGCCGAGGAATCCCAAAAGCGAACGCCGCGTCTGCCGATGTCAAAATCGCCGGTCCACCGACCGGGATATTGCCGTTCCACTTCGTCGGCGATGGGTTCGATAGGAATAACAGGGCCCAGTTTGTGCCAGTCGTATTGATGAGAGGATTCAACAGCCCACTGCATCATAAAGTTTGCCGGGATCACGCCGCCGGAAAGCTGAACCCAGTCCGTGCCGGCTTCGTAGTACTGGCAGGGATTTCCAAAGGCGGCGGTGTCCAGCCCGACCATGATCTTAGAGAGCCCCAGCTTTTTGCGGACATGCTGCATGAGCCGGATAGTCAGGTCGTTGCTATGGAGCAGGAAAGGTGCTTCGAGCCGCCAGAGCAGCCGGGCACCGCCAGAAATAGTTTTGCTGATATACTGCGGACGGAAATCAACGCAGTGGTCGAGAACAGTGTCACGCGCATGCTGATCAATCCGGCCATCGTAGTCGGCAACGATCCAGTGCAGACGGACGGCGGGATTGTTTTTTGAGTCGATGCGCATCCCGGAAAGCAAACCCTCGAATCCGGAATAAAAGCAGTGGTCGAGATCGGGCCTGCTCCATTCGGATTTCGGCGGGGCAACTGTTTTGACCTCCCAGGGGTTGCACGGTTTGGTTTGGTTCGATGCGAGATTTTTAATGGCGTGTAGCATATGTCCGCTCCTTATAGGTTAGAGTTAAAAAAAACATGGGGCTCTACCCAAAGGGGCGGAATCAACCGGAGGAAGCGGCCTTTACTATATAAAGGAAATGGAACGCAGCCGGGGTGCAACAGGAAGAAACCGACACGAAATGGAATGACGCGACATGGGGCGGAATGGAACGGAATTAACGGGCGGAAAAAAAAGTAAAATTTTTTCTAAGCCACCGTCTAAAAATCAAACGGGAGGGTCGGATAAACAGTCCGTGCGCCTTAGATCACACGAACGCTTCGCTACAAATGATCCGGGGAACCGGGCGGTCTTCCGCTTCAAGACTGCGTCGGGTGGAGGCGTCCTTCAAATTATGCTGGTCATAGATTCTGATCAGGCTTTTGAGGAGGCTGTCACCCGTCACACTATTGCGGCGCATTTGATTCAGTTCCCGCTGCACCGCACCGGTCAGAGTGCCACGAAGCACCTTTTCTAGAATGTTGACGTTCTGTTTGATTTCCTCGTTTTCAGTGATTTCAAACAACATCCGCAATTCCCGCAAAACGTAATGTTGGCCGTGGGTCAGGTTGGCCGTGTAAGCGCGTTCGGCCTCACGATGGCGAACTTCTTCCGCGAACCGGTACTGAATCTCCATAACGGTCTTGTTGTATCCATCCGGCAAAGGCGCGGCTTTGGCATCAGGCGCGCACTTTACGGCCCCGACGACCCGGGGAATATCTCTGGAAACAATCTCACCTTTTTCATCAAGCAAGAACAGTTGCTGAAAACGCCCAGCCTGACAAAAAACATAGAGCCCGCGTTCCAGCGACGAGCGGGCTGTTCGAATACCGTCGCGCAGATTGGCGACCCGGTCATATTCCGCCGGATTGTCTTTCCGCAACTGCCGCAAAATTTCTTCCGCTTCGTTCAGGTCAAGAAATCCGTCGTCATCCGCACTGCCCCACAGATCCAGTTGCACTGCTTTTCCACCTTGCGTCTCATAAACGGCAAACATCGCCTCTTCATTGATTTGCTCAGACAAATCCAGAATGGCGGCGTCCTCACCGATTGTATCGTGAATTTCCTGAATCCGGTTGTGCAGTTTTTCCCGCAGGCCGAGATTCTTCTCAATGCCGAGTTCGGGTAAAAAGTTAAACCCGAAAACTTTCTGGTGCTCCGATCCGATACGGTCAATGCGCCCAAAGCGTTGAATCAGGCGAACCGGATTCCAGTGCAGGTCGTAATTGATAATGTTGTCGCAGTCCTGAAGGTTCAACCCTTCAGCGAGCACGTCGGTAGCGATCACCATCATCAGCTCCGCCTCGTCTTTAGCAAAGCGGTATTCCGGGTTTGCCTTTGGCGCAAACCGACCCACTACCTTTTCCTTGCTCTTGTCGCCGCTGAAGATGACTTCGATGTCCGGATACTTGCCGTCTGGATTCAAGTTTTCGTAAAGGTATCTGGCTGTGTCTGCATACTCCGTAAAGATTAACCGCTTTGCCCCCTTCAAAGGAACGGCGGAAAGCCGAGTCTTCAGGGTCTGAAGTTTTGCATCTTTTTCCGGCGTTATGGGCAGAACGAGCGCCTGAACTTTCTTGAGCAGCTCAATATCGTGCTCAACATGCTGTTTGAGCAGATCGACGTTGAAATCTTCTACCGAATATCGCCCGGGCAGTTTGCGGAGGGCGTCCACGATTTGCTCTTCGTTCAGCTTGTCGCTTTCATAGAGGATGGCCTGAGCGTCCTCGCCTGCGGGAATCATTCCGCCGTTCAATGCCGCAAGAAACCGTTCGTTAACCAGAAGCAAGCGCTTTATGGTTTGCTGAAATGCAAAAACGCTGGACTCAAACCGCTTGAAAAGCAGAACGCGCATCAGCCCGCGCAGATTGGCTCCGGCCCGCTGAAGGCTGAGATAGGGTTCTTTTTTCTGACTCCCATCTTTAACATAATGCCACAGGCCAAAACGGGCATACGTCAGCTCGCCCGCCCGCAATTTCTGTCCCTTATCCTTGCGGGGTTTCCCGAGGTAACCGCGCAACTCCTGATAGAGCCCCTGATAGGTATCTTCGATGCTGTACTCGATGGTTTCCAATTCCCGCTTCGGGAAAAACTGGTGCTTTCCCGCCACCAATACATACGCCTTGCGCCGTCCTTGCAGATACTCCTGAAACCGGCCCGGATCAACCGGCTCGTGAGTTTCTGAATCGAAGCCGTACCAACGCAGAATATGCTGACGGGTTCTCCGGATGAGAATGTTGGTCAGCAGGTCGGGTAGCTTACGTTCACCTTTATCAATCAGTTTGAAGTATTCTTTCAGGTTCGGCGGGTCAACCGGCAAGTCGGTTCGGTCGTCCTGATGAAACAATTTGATCTGATGATAAACATCCCATGCGCTCTTATTGCGGGGAGTTGCGGTGAGCAGACAGCAGCGCCGCCCCGTTGAAAGAAAGGACTGCACCACCTTATAGCGTTGCGTGTCCGAATGCCGCAGATTGTGGCTTTCATCAATCAGCACAAAATCACGATCCTTGAACTTAACGTCGTTCAGCAACATGGTGACTCCGGCATCGTCGTCTTCCCTCAGGAAGCCCATTGAAAGTACACGGGCATTCAGTTGATAGAACTCGTTGTAGCGTTCCCACATCTCCACGAGCGGAGCCGGACAGATAATGAGAGGCCGGGCGTGATCCGTGCGCTCGAAATGTTTCACAATCGCCGCGCCGATATAGCTCTTGCCCAACCCGACCACATCGGAAACAAAAGCCCCGCCGTAGTCGCGCACAATCTGGACGGCTTGCCGGACGGCTACCTTCTGGAAGCTCGCCAGCTTGCGGAAAATATCATCGTCCCAAAGCAGTTCCTGATCGTCTTCGTTCTCCAGCCGGTCACGCACGAGCGCATAGAGCGTCTTCATGTAAATGTCGTAAGGCCGCACCTGCGCCGCCGCCCAGGATTCTTTGAGCTCCGCCATCAACGTTTCGTCAAAATCAGGTGATTCATCCCAAAGAGCATCGAACCAGCGAACCAGTTCCTTATGGTTCTGGTTACCTTGTACGACCACGTTCAACTCCGTGTTATGGGTCAGTCCGGCGAGCGTCAGATTGGAGGAGCCTACGACGGCGATTCCTTTTTCGTGCCGATCCATTTCCTTACCCACCAGATCAAAAACCTTCCCGTAGTCGCAGATATAGGCCTTGGCGTGAAGACGGCCCTTGGTGTACACGCGGACTTTCAGCCGCTTCTCCTCAATCATCCGGATAAGCCCCTCAATCAGCTCCTGCGCCTCGTCGGTCTGATCCATCCACTCCACGGCATTGCGAAGATTGCCGGCCGTTTCACCGGCCATCTTTCCGGCCTCAGTGCGTTTTGGATAAACTTGCTTCTCCATCTCCTCAGCAGCCAGATCAAGCCGCTTGTAACCCTCGGCCAACAGCTCAACCGTTTCCTTGTTCGTCGTATTGCCAATCAGCAGGCGGAGTTCCTTCATGGCCAGAAGCCGTTTTGCCACGCTGGTCAGACCGGAGAGGAAAAGGTAGCCGACCGCAAACCGGGCGCGTTCGCTTGAACCGAGCATTTGGTTGAGGTGGTCAACCAGCTTCTCGGTGCGGTTATCTATGATGTCGTGCGTTGGCATCGGACTATTCCTGTGGTTTTAATGTTTCAGCCTCAGCACCTATTGTTTCAGCCTCACGCTCGTTTTTGCTACTTTGAGCCTGAAACAATAAACGGGAACCGGGCACATACGAACTGCTCCGCCCCTTACCAGACCCTTTTGGAGCGAGCCAACCATCTGCAATTAAGCCAGTTATGATTCTCCATGCCGATATGCGGGACACCTTCAGAACCTTCTGAACATCTACATTTCTGATACACCCGGCTTTTGTTAATTGTTTCAAGAGAGCCTTTAAATCGTCCGGCATACCGTCTACTGCCATAAGCGGAATCACAACACTGTAAACTCTACCGCCCTTGGCTTCAGAACGAACGATCCCTTTGCGGATCATGTCCTTGATGGCATTCGAGGCGCCATAGATGTCCGCTTCGACAACCTTCTGGTATTCACGGCTGGTAAAGCAATCCCCGTGCGCATGAGCATAGGCCAGCATCCGCTTCTGGTCGCCGGACAACTCAACTTCTTTAAATTGAGCGAGCCACTCCAGCGTTGCCTGATCATAGATCGGCTCATTGCGCAAAGTAACCCGCACAACAGCGCCGCCGACCGCCTCGAAACGCGGCGGATAGCAACCGGCGCGCTCCATCTCGTCAAACATACGCGGCACGCCCTCGCCGAGTTCCCGCATATAGCCCAGCGAAGTCAGCGCCCGCACCATTAAAGGATTGCGGGAACAGTGCATGTGCCGGCACTTTGCCAAGGCATCTAATGTGACCGGTGCCGGAGGCAGACCCGGACTGCGGATTTCCATCCGGTCGTCAAACATCCAGACCTCGATTCCAAGACCCCGGATGCTGTAATCGCGATGGGCAACTGCATTCACGATGGCTTCCTGCCATGCAAAGGTTGGATATTCCAGTTTCTCGGCAAAAAACAGGTCATGCAACTGCTGCCGTTCGCGGATAAAGGGCTTGATAGACTCAAACGCTTTTTCCGGCAGAACCGACAGCGGCGCTTCGACCCGGAATCGCTTGGAAATATTTAACTCCGCACCGGACTTACGCTCCTTACCTTCCCAGCGGACAAAATCAATGCCGCAGCGGTCATGCCAGCGCGACGGATCACGACCGAACAGCAGCAGTGCCGCCAGCGTCGGCACAGCATGCCCGTTGCGCCCTTCAACCAGCCGAAACCGGGACAGCACCTCGCGGGGCGCACTTTCCACAGAAACTTTTCCGGCAAACGCGGCCAATAAGGTTTCGTCTAAATCCTCCATCCGGGCCCCGGCGGGAAACGTGCGTTCAAACAGTCCCTGAGTCTTGGACTCTTTCAGCGCTTTGACCTTATCCTTGTCGAAAGGCTCATTCCGGTCGCGGATGCGCAACAGACAACGGCTGTCCGCCAGCAGATGCACATCCGGGCTCCAATCTGCCTCAAAATGGAGAAGCGTCATTCCATCCGGAGCGGCAACTTTGCTGGCTCGGCAAGGGAGCGGCGGATTGACGTAATTCCGGTCTTTCGGAATCCCCAGCAGTAAATTGATTTTGTCCTCTGCGTGCGGAACGCCGGAAAGCGTCCCGTTGTCTTCGATGCCAATCACCAATTCGCCGCCGTCCGCATTTGCCATTGCGCAAAGCGTTTCAGCAATATCATGGGCGATCTCTGCCGCCTTGCGCGGCTTCACCTTTTCAGACGAGCGATCCAGCGCAGACTTCCGCTCAAAGAACTGGCCTTCTTCAGCGGCGATCCAGCGGGCGATATTCTGTCGGGTTGTGTCGGTCATACGAAGAACCCCGGTCTAGGCTTCAACCGCTTCACGCAGCTTGGTGAAAAACCTGTTAACATCTTCGTGTATCTCGTTTTCTTTCATGAAGCCCGCGACCTTCTCCCGGATTGCCTTTACAGGAGGGTTCATGGCTTCAAGTTTCGTGAATAGAGCAACATCCGAGTCAAAAAGCAGTTTTTTACCGTCCACCACTTTAAAGATGTTTGCCGTCACGGTTTGCCAAGTCTGTCCGCGGGGCAGAGTGAGATTCTCATTGGAAAAGAAGTCTCTGATGACTTGCCGGGCTGGCTCCGCCATTAAATCATCGTCTGGAAGCCCCAAATCTTTTGAGACGGCAAGCATCCACGCATCAGGAACAAGCAGATAGTTCTCAATATTTTTACGACCCCACTCAAACAAAGCAGAATTGCTTGCTGTGGGATGGAATGCATTTTCTTCGCTGTCATAATCGAACAGCATCAAGCGACTCACCTGCGGGAACACCTGCCGAACTCCTTCGTAATGCCTGTCCGCATGGTCTTTCATCAGCTTTTTGGTGCCACCGCCCATGGTATGAAAACATACCTTTGGAAGCACATCGTCGGCCTTGCAGACTGAAGCCCAAGCCCGCAAAATGCGTTCATCTGTTTCGCCTTCCACATAAAGGACAAATGGCGAAGCCGCAAGCTGGCTGAGTTCGGCATTGGATACGTCAGCCATCGCAGTCAGAACGCCAGTGGCCGAAGTCAGCCGATGCGGTTTATGTTGCAATATGGACACAACCTGACTCGGATCAACACCTTTAATCAACTCCTCCGCATGAGTCGCCACGAGAAATTGAACTCCTGTTTCGCCGGATTTTTTCTTAAAATAGTCCAGTATTTCACGTTGAAGGTTTACATGCATGTGAGCGTCGGGCTCATCCAGAAGAAGCGTTGTCGGACGGTAGCCGTAGAGAAACCCCAAAAGGGTTAAAGCCTGATGGAATCCGCTTCCACCGGATATAATGTCGTACGACTTTCCTCTTTGTTTATATTCACAAAGAATCTGCGTATCCACACCGCGCTCATACCGGGGTTCCACCAGCTCCACAGAAAACCAGCGCTTTATAGCCTGTTTCAGTTCATTCCATTCCGCAGGAGGCTCATACGTTTTATCAATGCGCCCTGTGTCATCACGCGGGGGTGCCGGACAGACTTTCAGTAAAAGATTCCGTAGAATGCTTCCCGGCTGGGCCTTGCCGACCTGTTTTCTAAGCGGGCCCTCGTCTCTCCATTCCTCGTTGGGCTCAAGACCCGAGAACGGAGGCACATAGGCGATTTTCGGGAAATCCGGCTCCTTCTCCATCTCCCGAAATGTTTTCCAGCCTTGCATGGGAATCGCATAAACGGATTGTGCTGTGGTATAGCGAAGCTGCACCCCGAAAGTCCGGAGCTCGCGGTTAGGAGCCAGCCAGGTGAGTTCAATCTCAATTAAAACATATTCGGGCTTCTTGGATCTCTTGCCCGCCACCATGGGATATTTCCGATCAACCTTTTCATGCCAGAGAAGGTTAAACTCCGGCACCGGCAGGGCTGTAAAATTCGGGAGAACAACCTGAATGCCATTGGCCCCGCTTCGGCGTGCGCGATGGAATTCATCCACGCAAAACTGCCAAATCGCCAAGGATTGCAGAATGGTGCTCTTGCCACAGTTGTTCCGCCCGACCAGCAAATCAAAGTCGGTTAGATCATAGGTCTGCTCTGAAATGCTTTTAAAATTTTTCAGTACAAGTTTTGTGATCATGACTTCTCTCCGGTTTCTGCCTATGCGTTCTTGTTCGGATTGTCTTCAATCTCTCCAGTTGCGTCCAGCGATTTGACATCAAAGATCGTGGCGTTGACCCAATTCATTTTGTCGTTCCCTTGCCCGCCGGAGTTCCTCCTGACGGAACGAAGGCCGGGTCAACAATCTTGATCTCCTCCGCCGTCAGCCCGTACAAAGCGTAAACCTGTTCGTCGATCTCCCGCTCCAATTCCGATGTGTCGGCGTCCACATCTTTTTTTTTCGCGGCGAGAATGGTTTTGACAGAATATCTAATCGCTTTCTTCTGCGTAGCGGTCGCGTTAGGAATCGGAAGTTCCTCAACGTGGTTCTTTTTTACTTGGGCGAGAACTTCACCCTTTTCGGGGTTGATAAAGGAATAGAGAAAATCTATGGCTCGGGAATTCAATACTCCGAGCAAGAACATCAAATCGGATTCACCAGAGGGCAAAATAATATGAAGATTGTCTCTCGCGATGAAGCCCGCGATTCCGTGTGTTGCGATGATAGAATCGCTCGTTTGCCGAACCAAAAGTTTTTCAGGTGCTTCAAAAATAGCAGAGTCACGCGGCGCCGCGAGCCATTCACCATATTGTATCCATGAATCCTTGTTCCAATACGTTATATACCGATGAATTAAGCTGCCGCGCAAAAGCGGCATCCAATGCCTTCCCGATGGTTTATTGCAACCTTCAACCACGAACGGTTTGTCTCGCATGGTCTTTGCGGTTTGAGGTGGGTGTCCCTTTCCTTTCTCGAAAGGCTTCACGCCGTTATAAACACTCGCTATGTCCTTCAATAATTTGCTGGCCGTCCTCATCTTACGGAAGAGAGTCTGGGCCGCTGGATTAAAAATCACGTTAATTGCGTCCCCGTTTTTGGGGATCTCTGCCCATGGTAAATTATGAGCAAACTGCACTCCCTCTGAGGTGAAGAAATGAATTGGCAACACGCCGTTTGGTTGCGGCTTCGATTTCTGAAACAAAAACACATTGGTGTCAACTACGGCAGCAAACACTTTTGTGCGAATAACAAGCAAGCTGCGCCAAACAAATGACGAAGTAAGAAACCGTCTGATTTTCTGGAATGTAAGCGATGGCAACCATGTGTTCGAAACGATATAACTTACCACCCCATTAGGATTCAGCAGTTGATGGGCTTTCTCCATGAAGAGCAGATAGCTGTCTGTCGGGCTGTTTTGATGTGTATAAAGCCGAGCAATTAGCAGCTGAACATCGGGCGCAATTTCCGCGCCATAGGGCGGGTTTCCGACCGCCACATCGAAACCGCTCGTGAGGCCGAACATCCATTCCGGGTCAAAGAAATCGGCGGAGGCGTTCTGGTCGTAAGGATTCCATGAGGCGAGCCTGCGGGCGGTGGCGGTGTCCCAGCCGTCGCCTTTGAGCAGTTCGGCAATTTCGGTGCGGAGCCGGGCATCGTCGTCACGGCATTTGCGTTTGTCGCGGAGATTCCGGGCGAGAAAGTGCCTCCGGCGCACGTCGCGCAGTTCGGCTTCCTTCGTGTCTATGTCGCGGTTGCGCAATAGTTGCTGGCCGGGCCGGTTCACACCAATCAGCGTATTGGCGGCGACAAACTTGGTTTCCAGATTCGGCAGCGGGCGAACCCCGCGATTGGGTAAGGTGTCGTCAATCTTCTGATCCACGATGAGCGAGATGAAGAAGCGCATCTTGGAGATCTGGACGGCGATGGGCTGGATATCCACGCCGTAAATGCAGTTTTCAATCAGGTAGAGCTTGCGGCCGTAATCCAGTTCGTTGCGCTCAAAGGCTTCGGTGATGCCGGTAATCTGCTGTCCCAGTTCCTGCACGGCGCGTTCGCGGGCCGTGGCATCATCAATCTTTTCCGCCACCTTCATTGTGTCGCGGACGCGGGCAATCTGCCGTTCCTTCCATTTCTCGTTGCGCGGGTCTAGCTTGCCGAGGATGAAAACCAGCTTGTGCAAAATACCCATCGGAAACGCGCCGGAACCGACCGCCGGGTCAATCGTCTTCAGGCTGTCAATGGCGGCGATCAGCGCCTCGACTTCCTTTGAGGTAAATCGGTGCGGCTCGTCGTTGTAGGCAAAGAGATGCCTCAATTTCTTTTCCGTGTTTTCAGTGTGTTCCGTGGTTAATTTTTCTTTCAGACAGGCGATGAGCGCCTCGTCCACCATGTAGTTGACGATCTCGCGCGGGGTGTAGAACGAGCCGGTCTGCTTGCGGGCGGTTGCACCGGTTTCCGGATTGTAGGCCGCCAGCAGGTTTTCAAACACCTTGCCGGACAGTTCCGGGTCGAGCGCGACTTCCTGCTCAATCGGCGTGTTTTCCTCAATCGTAAAGTGGTAGCGCTGGAGTGTGTCAATCAGCCCACGTACCCGGACTTTTTTAAACTTCTTGTCGCCATAGTCCTCGCTCAAATCCATTTCGCGCTCGGGGCCGAAGAAAAGGAAATCCGGTACAACGGGCTGACTGTCTTCGCGCCGAGAGAATCCGTCGATGCGGACATAGCGCGGTTTGGCGTTTTCGCCGAGGTCTTTATCGAGACATTCAAACAGTCCGCCGTTGAGGAACGGGATCTCTTTGAACAGATCGAGCGCCGATTTCGGCTCGCTGAAACAGTCGCGGTGACGGTAGAGGCTGTGCGCCATGAAATTCTGCTCTTCCTTCGTCCAGCCGCGTTTATCCATTTCGGTATTGAGTGTGGCGAAAAAGAGATTCTGCAGGATGGCACGGTAAAAAACGGACTCCTTTTCGTCGGCCTTGGTCGGCTCAAAGCCGGTCAGCGTCTTGGCAAGCATCCGCTCGTCGAACAGCGTTTCCGGGATGAGCCCTTTTTCTTTCAGGAACCAGCAGAAGATCAGGCGCGTGATGAGGCGGATGACGCTGATATGGTCGTGGCCGTCCGCTTCCTTGGGCGCATCTTTCGGGAACTGGACGTTTTTCAGCGCCCAGAAGTACCAGTTGGCAATTTCGCGGAAGAAATCTTTGGTGACCGCTTCAACATCGAACGCCGTATCGCATTGGCCTTGAATCGCCAGCGGCGAGATGCCGAATAATTCGGGACTGATCCCGGCCAAATCCAGCAGTTGAACGCGTTCGGTTGCCGTGCGCAGTCCGGCACCCGGCCTGACCGTAATTCTGCGGAAAAGCCGTCTGTTCTCCGCCTTTTCATCAAATTTAACATTCAGGAAGTGCCAGGCGGATTGATCCTTGTTCGAGAAGACAAACAGGGCGTAAGGATGATCCTTGAGCAACTGGTTCACCACCGGGCGTTGAAGCCCGCGGCTTAAATCCTTTGAAGCCAGACGGCAGTACACCACATGAAAGTCGCCGCCTTCACCGCCACCGGCGAAAAGAACCGGGTCTTCGGCAAGGCATTCCTTCGCGCTCTCCGGCCAGTTGCGAATGCTGAGCGGCTTGTTTTCACGCTCGTAGTTCAGTTCTTCCCAGAAAAGCCTCTTCAGGCCGTCTAAATTGCGCAAATTCTGAAGGATTTCCAGAACCGCCTTCTGTCTATCTGTTTGCGCCATGTATTCCTACTCCGGTTCAAAGTTCTAAAGATGGAACTCGTTTTACCGATTTCTTTCAGCCATTGCCACTCCCTTTGGGGCGTTTCTTTTTTGAGCACAAAAAATATTCTGAATTATTTTTCCAAAAACCACGAAAAATCAAACGGGGCTCTGCTCACCTTGTTTCACCTCCCTGCTCAGGCGGCGATGACGGCGGCGGCTTTTTCCTCATCCGTCATTCGGGCGACAGTTTCGACCAACGCCTTGAATTTTTTTACGACCTCTTCCGGTTGCAACGATTCCGCCTCTTTACCGAGATCCAATACCGCCTGAGGGAGATCAAAGCGTTCTTCGATGCCGCCGGTCAGCGCTTTCGGCAATGAAGATTCCAGCGCGTGGCGGAATTCCTCACGCTTCGGGCGGAAGTAGTGCTTCAAGACGACTTCGACAGTGGAATGACCGGTGACGCGCCGTACCAGTTCCATCGGCACTCCGGCGGTCAGCGCCATGGTGATCCATGTCGTCCGCAGGGAGTGGAAATCCTTCACGCTGGCTTTCTGGCTGGCGTTCTCATTTACCGTCCGGATGTTTTTGATACCCGCATCACGCAAAACTTTCTTAAACCGCCATGTGAGACCGTGATCATTGGTGCGATACATTTCCTCAGCTTCAGGAAAGACATACTCACTGTCCCGCGGACGGTTCGCCAATTCGGCCCGCAACAGCGGGAATAACGGGATTTCAGCCATTTCGCCGGTCTTCGAAGTTTTTACGGAAATGAACCCGTTTTTTATATCGATCGATTCCCATTTGAGTTTGCAGCAGTCGCCACGTCGCATGGCTGTGCACATGGCCGTCAGAACAACGGG
The DNA here is from genome assembly GCA_903826865.1 of uncultured Verrucomicrobiota bacterium. Taxonomy (GTDB): domain Bacteria; phylum Verrucomicrobiota; class Kiritimatiellia; order Kiritimatiellales; family Tichowtungiaceae; genus Tichowtungia. The sequence continues at coordinate 75,628 of CAIKGD010000016.1, read as the reverse complement.
GCGGATGATGGCGTCGCAGTGCTCAAGAATGTCATTCAACTCCTTTTCCGAGAACGGCTGGCGGTGGACAGTGCGCAGAGACCGGTGCGGGATACCCGCGAAAGGATTTTTCAGAATCCCGGCATCGTGACCAAGCTGCTCAAACAGCCCTCGCATGACGGAGAGCTTCACGTTGTAGCTGGCGCCAGACAGCTTGCGCTCGTTCAGGGTTGTCAGCCAGGCCAGCACCATGGGACGGGAGACCTGTGACATATTTTTGACGGCCGGATACTTTGCCTGCATAACCTCGCGGAACTCGCGGATATTTGCTTTCTGGGCCGTCTCTGCCTTTTCCGTACGCGTTTTTTTAGCAGGCAGAAACGCCCACCGTATTTCCATTTCGGTCAAAGGAATCTGCGTAAGCCCTTCTCCTGACTTAATCTCATAAAGTTCTTCCAGATGATGCGCCGCCGATTTGCGGCTGTGTGCCTCGCTCCGCAGTTCTTCGAGCTTAACCTGAGCCTTCATTCGGGAATGCTCAAAGAGCGAATCTCCGCGCATTTTGAGCGTTTCAGGAATCTCGCCTTTAATCTCTATCCCGAGATTAACGCAGGTTGATTTCCCGTTTATTTCGAACCGCCCGTACCACCATTTTGCCCGAAGTGATCCGTCTTTCTTCCGTGTAATTTCCAGTCCCATTTTCAGCCTCCTTATTTTGCGTTCATATGAAATGCCCTTAATCAAACAGGGCGAATCAACCGGCCAAACCCGAAGTTTCCCCCGAAGTCGGACCGAACGAGGCGGAAAAACAAAAACAGCACCTTTTGCAAAGTGCTGTTCATCAAATGCTAAGACTGGAGCCGGCGGAGGGATTTGAACCCCCGACCAGCTGATTACAAATCAGCTGCTCTACCACTGAGCTACGCCGGCGTTTGAAAAGAGGCGGGATTATGTGGGAAGCCGGGAAAAAGTCAAATCCTCAGCCGCGTTTATAGCCGGGACGATGGTGCCGGAGGTGGCGAAACCCGTAGCGCGAAAAAGCCACAATAATCAGCAATGTCGTAAGAATCAGCGTGATAATCAGAACAAAAAGACCGCGATGGGTTGCCGTGCAGTAGCTGTCTTCTATGAAAAAATACGCAGAAAGCAATCCGCCAACAACAAAAGCAAACAATGCGCCCCATAGCATTCCTCGATACGGTCGCAACTTGAACATCGGTACTCTGTCGCCCATCGGAAGCATTGTTAACCTGTTTTCGTTTAATTGTATTTGGACTTGCCGATGGATAATGCCCGAATTGCTCTCAAATAGGAATATTATTAAAGAAAATTAATCCCCGTGTAAGGTGCTGCCGCGCAAAGATTCGCTTGCGGAATATGCCCCGAGTTGAAATCATTCGGCCGTGGGAATTTACGACAGAGATTACATGAAAGCGCCATCGGCCTGTTCGCGCATCGCTAAGCCGTCCTTTTGGCAGCGGATTCGTTTTCAGCTCTGGCTGGTTTTTAAAAAGAAGCACAAGAATAGCCCGCCGGCGAACGACCTTAAGTAACGCCGCCCATATTTCGATCATCTGCTCTGCTGCAAAGAAGACTGGCGGAGGAGGAGGGATTTGAACCCCCGGTACCTTGCGGTACACACGATTTCGAGTCGCGCGCCTTCAGCCACTCAGCCACTCCTCCGCATTTAAAGGGGCGGGCAAGCTATCACTTCCCAATACGAAAATCAACCGGCCCGCCATCATTTATTTTTGCGCAGCCGGCGATAACTTCTTGCTTATTTGTGTTTAAACAATTTATTTTTAGTAAGTTTTAACCGTGTTTAAAAAGTCGGGAGCTATATGAAAAAAATCTTCAGCCGTTTGTCCGTCGCGCTCGTCTTGATGTGGATTGCCGCCTCTGCGCAAGGTGATACCGCCGCTGTTGCACCGGCGGAACCGATCAATGCCGAGGCATATATCTCGAGCGGGAAAGCCGCTTATGCTGATGACGACTGGGACGGCGCCCAGAGGTTCTTCGAGGCCGCGCTCCAAAACGACCCGTATAATACCGCCGCGATCAGCTGGCTCCGGCGCATTGCGGAAAAAAAGGCCGGACGCGAAACAAAAAGTTACAACACGACCCGCGCCCGGATGCTGGAAAACGTACAGGCGGCCTGGAACACTCCAAAAGCAGCGGGGGCCGCGCCGGAGGCCGCAATCGCTCGTGAACCGGAGGCGGACGCGAAACAAGCTGCCGCTTTGCACAACAAGCTGGAAAGCCTCCGCCTTCCGGTTCTTGCGTTTCAGGATGCTGCCATTCAGCAAGTGGTGCTGGAGGTTTCTGCTCTATGCCGCAATCTCGACCCTGAGCACAAAGGCGTCAATCTGGTTGTCTTTGGCGCTTCTGAGACTCAACTGCCATTCATCACCTTTTCCGGAGCCGACCTTTCCGTGCTCGAAACGCTGGATGTCGTCACGCAGATGTCGGGCATGAAATATGAAATCGGCCCGGGGATGGTCAGCCTGACTCCCGTTAACTATGACCCGCCGCAGCAAATGGTGTCAGTGGAATTCGATGTGATGCCGCCGGTCGGCAGCAAAATGGCCGCACGTGCCGGCGAACCGTCCGGCGGGCTGCCGGATGTGCGCAGTTTTTTCAGTACGGTGCCCTTCCCGTCCGGTGCGAGCGCACGATATAATCCGGAGTTTAATGTGCTGCTGGTGCGCAATATACCGAAGCATGTTGAAAAGATAACCGAGCTGCTTGCCCGCTATAACCGCAAGGCGCTTGAGGAGTGTTCGCGGCAGGTCGAAATTGAAACCAAATTTATTGAGGTTTCACAGGGCGCTTTGGATGAACTCGGCTTCGACTGGACGATCGGAACGCCCGGCGAGAACATCACTTCCGATGTTTGGACCATGCCGGGCGGACAGCATCTTTTCACAGACAGCCTGCGCGCCGGTCAGGAGGCGTTCAGCGCGCCGGTGAATGCCGCCGGCCGCGCAACCTCGTTCAATACTTATGCCGGCGCTGCGGCCGCTCCAACCGGCGCCGGCATGATTGGAACAGCCGGTGAACTGCTGATTCAGAAAGTAAAAGGCAACCTGAAAATAGACCTGCTCATCCGCGCGCTGGAACGTACCGCCGGTTCCGACCTGCTTTCCGCGCCGAAGATCCTCACCAAGAGCGGAGAAACCGCCCGCATTCATGTCGGTGAAGTTCATTGGTTCCCGACGGGCTACGATGTCGAAATGGAACGTTATGCGCCGCCCGCCCTTGTCCCCCTGAATTATGAAGAACAAAAAACCGGGGTTATGCTGGAAGTCACCCCTTCGCTTGATCCGGAAAACGGAATTATCAACATGAAGCTCGCGCCGGAAATCCGCGAACTGGCAGGCTTTGACGAACAGCATGTCAGCACGATTTGGCCCGAATACGGGGACGAAACGCTGGACATGAACAGCGATACGCCGGCCAATAATAACCTGATCGACTTTTTAACCCGCCGCGAAGAAAGCCGCACCGTTAACGCCGACCGCCTGATTGCCCGCCGTCCGGTTTTTAAAACCCGCAAGGTGGACACGACCATAACAATCGAAGACGGCAGTACCATCGCGATGGGCGGGCTGATCAAAGAACAGCTTGAAACCTTCAAGGACAGCGTTCCAATCCTTGGAAAAATTCCGCTGCTTGGCCGCCTCTTCCGCTCAGAAGGCGAACGCAGCGTGAAACGCAATCTGCTGATTTTCGTCACCGCCAGTCAGGTGGACGCTTCCGGCTGCAAGAAGATCGTCAAGTAGTCTGCATTCCATGAAACGGCTCCTGCCCATCTGGTTGTGTTTTTGCAGCCTTTCCTCCGTTCCGGCGGAAACGCTCTGGACGGAAGGGTTTGAAGGCGCATTTCCACCCGCAGGCTGGATCACCAATTCCGTGGAACAAAACACAACCTATGCCGCTAACGGCAGTTCCAGTGCGCGGCTGAATGCAACCGGCGACTATTTGATCACTCCGCCAATCAGCCATGCGCAGACTCTGCTTTTCTGGAGTTACACCACCGCCGCCGACCCGGCCGTTGTTGTGGAATATTCGGCCAGTACAAACGGCCCGTGGACAGCCGCCGCAGGCAGTCCCTTCTCGGGATATACCGACCAGTGGAACCGGCGGATCATCCCCCTTTCCAGCCTGGATATGATATACATCCGTTTCCGCAAAACCGGCTCCGGCACACTGTACCTTGACGATGTGTCTGTAGAAAACAGCGTCGCGGCAGGCAACCGTCCGCCGGTACTCGATCCGGTCGGAACCCGCGAAGTAATTGAACGCGGTCTGCTGTCCTTCACCGTTACGGCCGCCGATCCGGTGGACAACGATCCTGTCACACTGACCGCGCTCAATCTGCCGGCCGGCGCCGTTTTTATAAACGGCACCTTCATCTGGAACAGTGCCGCACCGGCCGGAGCTTATGCGGTTACTTTCTGTGCCACAGATAAAGACGGAGCCGACAGCGAAACGATCGTCATCACGGTTTCGCCGCGTCCGAACCTGATGATCTCAGAAATTGCCGACCCCGCCGGAACCGGCGGCGACAGCTGCCGTTTTGTCGAGCTGTACAACGCCGGTAACCACACGATTAATTTGTCGGCGGACAGCTGGCACTTGAGCAAACAGGTGAACGGCGGAACATGGTGCGACATTCCGCTCGCAGGTTCTGTCCCGCAAGCCTCCGCATGGGTCATCGCCTGCAGCGCAACAGACTTTCAAGCGGCATACGACCGCGTGCCGGAACAGGAGAGCGGAGCTGCCAACGGAAACGGCGATGATGCGTATTTCCTTTTCTGCGGCGGAACTCATACCAACGGCACACTGATTGATGTTTACGGAGAAAAAGACACCGACGGAACAGATGCCGCATGGGATTACGAAGACAGCCGGGCCGTGCGCAATAACAGCGTCCTGCAACCATCGCCCGTCTGGATCGCTTCGGAATGGGTTATCACATCCGGCGCCGAGACCGGAGACATGACGCCTGGCAGACACGGTTCGCTGCCGCAGTTTGAGCTCCTGACCAATCCGTTTGTTTTTCTCGGCGACAGCCTAAGTCTGGCCGTCACCGCTGTTAATACCGTCCGCGCCGATGTCATCACGCTTTCCGCGACTGCTCTGCCCGCCGGCGCAACTTTCTCTGCCGTCACCGGCACCGGCACGGCCAGCAGTACGCTGAACTGGAACCGTCCGATGTCCGGAACGTATACCGCAACTTTCGCTGCAGCCGGACTCGCAGGAACCAATACCGCATCCGTCACTATCACCGTTTCCAGCCGCTCGCGTATTGCCGGAAATTTCTACGGCTGGAGCGGCGACACTATTTTTAAACTTGAAAACGGACAGTTCTGGCAGCAGAGCACAGCCGGGTCAAAAACGGTCAGTCCGGCGCTGTACCGGCCGTATATGACCATCACTAACGTCTTCCATCAGCGGCGGCTGATGGTAACTAATGTCACCGGTTATGTGGTGGTGAATCCGCTGGCCGTTACCGAAAGCGCCATTACCGGAACCTTCACCGGACTGCATTATCAAAATATCTATCAACTGGCCGACTGCACTCTATGGAAACAAATTTCGTTCGAAAATATTTCCAGCACCGCCCCGCCGGTTACCGTCTGGCGCTGGCTCAAAAACGGCCAGCAGATATTGCGGTTTCTCGGCCGCGACGGTGCCGTCATCGGCACCTGCACTGCGGAACTCTGCGGCGCGCCGGTCAACGCTCCGGTTGTCAGCGAAATCGACGGCTACTTCCGCGGCTGGCAGAACAAACGGGTTTTCGCACTTGTCAACGGACAGTGCTGGCAGCAAACCGCGCCCGACAGCTCTTCGCATACACTCTACCGCCCGGCCGTCACTATTACCAACTGGCTGCAAACCGGCCGGTGGCGAATGAATGTCAGCGGCTTAAACGGGTACGTGGAAGTTCAGCGACTTACCAATGTCACCCGCACAGCCATCAGCGGCTGCTTTTACGGATTCGGCAACGGGCGCATTTTCAAATTTGCCGACGGAACGTGGTGGAAACAGACTTCGCTTGAGTATTCGGCCTCCACACGCCTTAACCCGGAAATTCTTATCTGGAGTGAGGGCGGCGCCGATTATCTCGAACTGCCCGACGAAGGCCGCCGGGTCGCCGCCGAAAAACTGAATGTGCTTCAGGAAAGCGCCGTCACCAACACATTCACCGGGCTGCACTACGGCAACGTGTACAGGCTTGCCGGCGGCGAAAACCGGATGCAGCTCAGCTTTGAAAATGTCCGCACCAATGTACCGGGGCCTAAGATCCTGCTCTGGCTTGACGGAACAAAAACCAGCATGCTGGTGCGCGACAGCAAAGACGTTATCATCGGAAACTGTACAGTTGTGGATCCGGCGCTTGACGCCGACCGCGACGGTTTGAGTAACGCGGCGGAAGTACTGGCCGGATTCAGTCCGCTTGATTCACAATCCCGCTTTGAACTTCGTCAGACCGACCGCTATGTGCTGAATTGGAACGCCGTTGAAGATCGCGTTTATACCATCGAATGGACGCCGTCGTTGACAGAAAGGTTCCAAACACTGGAAACCGGAATCGTCTGGCCGCAAAACTGCTGGACCGACACCGTTCACAGCGCCGACACCAAAGGCTTTTATCGTATCACCGTCCGCCTCGCGGAATAGCCCGCGCCGTTCTGTTTCAGGCTCCCACCCTTGTGGGAATCGGAAGATTGACACAATTACCCCAAAAGCGTTTAAGTTCCGCCGTAAGCTAGCAACCAAGGAGTAAAAATGAAAAAGCTGCGTTTTGTTCTGCTTCTTGTCTTTTGTCTGACGAACATTGTACCGGCCGAGGACATGATCAAAGCGGCGGGCACGGTGTTTATCAATTCAGCTGGCGAAAAAAAAGAAGCCGTGCTCTCTGGGAAAATCGTTGGTTTCTATTTTGCCGGAGAGGCTGAGCCTTGCAAAAGCTTTACAACGAAGCTTCTTGATCTTTATTCCAGCCTCAAACAAACAGGCTGTGACTTTGAAATCATCTATGTCGGTGCCGTTAATAGTTCGAAGGAAATGCTGCAGTGTATGCAGAATACCAAAATGCCGTGGCTGGCCGTTCCCTATGACTCCGAAGAAACCAAGGTTCTGAAGCAGATCAAGAGAGCCGGATTTTGCGGCGTGCGCATTCCCGCGCTGATAATAATACGAGACGGGCAACTCGTCACAGAACGCGGAGTAACAGATGTGCGGGATGCCGGTTTGGCGGCTTACCAAAAATGGATGACGATGGTGCCCGAAACAGGGTCAGGAAGACCCTCCGGCGATAAAACAGCCCCTGTTGCTGGTCGCGCTCCATTATCCCAGAGGCCTGAAACAGAACAAATTCCGCCATCAGTTCCGTCGTCGCCGCCTGCACTTGCCGAGAACGATAATGCGACGCCAGTTGATCCCGCCAAAGAAAGAAAAGATTTATCTGTCCTGCGGCAGAAGGCAGAACAGGGAAATGAAAAAGCGCGGGTCGATCTAGGAGTTGCTTACGCCAAAGGCGATGGCGTCCCAAAGGACTATGCGGAAGCGATAAAGTGGCTCCAGCCTGCAGCTGTACAGGGAAATGCAGAGGCGCAATTCATACTAGGAGATTTCTATCGCCGCGGGCTGGGGGTTTCTCGCGACGACAAAGAGGCGGTGCGGCTGTATCGCTGTGCAGCTGAGCAGGGACATGCACTGGCGCAATTTTCGATGGGGCGGGCTTACGCCACGAGCGGTGGCGTTTCGTATGACCCTGTACAAGCGTATGCATGGATAAGTGCCGCAGCAACTCAAGGGAATAAGCAAGCAACGGATCGTCTGCCGCTGATTGTAAAAGACATGACACCAGCACAAATCGCCGAAGGACAAGCGCTGTCAAAGACATATGTAAAAAAATTTGTCTCCTTAAAGAAAAATTCCAGCAGCTTTGCCGCCCCCGAGCTGTTGCCGGCACCTCATAAAAAAGAAATATGCGTGGATGATTTAAAGTCGACGCTCCCCTATTTGGACGGGGAAATTATTAAGCTAACTATCAACTACGTTCAAAGATTTTCGCCAGTGAGTGAAACCCTGTACGGTGCCGTCTGCGGCAACATGACGCCCATTAATTACTCAAGAGGTGTTCACCCTCAAACTTGCCTCATGCTGATACCGGAAAATGGTAAAAAGATTTTTGCGGCGTTATCCGTAAAAGCCACTTCTGGCGTACCGGGCGATAACGACCAAACTGTTGTTTACGTGCAGGTACACAGTAAAACCCCCATACGCATTGGAAACACTTCCTTTCAGCTGGTAGCTGTTGGCTCCCGTTACAGCCAAAGCGAAAATGAATACACTTGGCCGACGACGATGCCCGCACAGAGCGAAGAGTTTGTACGGCAACCCAGCTCAGAAACCGCCCCGGAGGCAGAGGCTGCTTCCGGCCTCCCCCCGGCCCCCTATAAAAAGGAAATGGATATAAATGAACTAAAGGCCGCTTGTCTTAATTTGGACGGGAAGGTTGTTAAAACCTCTTTTAACTATGTTCTTCATTTTGAAAAAATAGCCGCCGGGCTTTATAAGGTCTACTGCGGCTATAGTAAAAACGGCTATATATTGGCCCCCCCCGTGCTGATCCCTGAAGAGGGGAAAAAGTTTTTTGAGCCTCTTCCAGACAAGCAAGATGTCGGCTATAAAACTGTTTACCTGCGCGTGCATGGCAAGCGCCCCATCAAGGTTGGAAAAGACCATTCCTTTCAGCTGGAGGCTGTTGGCACCCGTTACAGCAAAAGCAAAAATGAATACGGCTGGTAACATCCGCCTTGCGGAATAAAGCTTTCACCGCCGGAGAAGTTTATCCCGAAATTACTGGATCATTTTTTTGGTGGCTTTAACCAGCGCCTTCCACAGATCTTCCTGCGTTTTGGCATTAAGCAGTGAGTCGCGCGCTTCTTTGGTTGCGAAACTTTTCGTCAGACCGGAAAGCAGTTTCAGGTAGAAGGCGCTCGCGGCGGTCGGAATGACCATGTAGAAGAAAATTTTCGAGGGCTTGTCGGACGGTGCTCCGAATTTAATGCCTTTTTTGCTGATGCCCAGCGTCAGTGTCAGCCCGCCACCTTCGACCCCGCGCACGTGCGGGAAAGCGATGCCGTTTTCAACCGCAGTAGCGACAATCGCTTCACGACGCAACGCTGCGTCGTGCAGGTCGGTACAGTTTTCGATATACCCTTCCGCGCGCAGGGTTTCGCACATTTCCAGCAGAACATCTTCTTTGGTTGTTCCTTTGAGTGAAGCAATCATCAGTTCAGGTGCGGAAAAGCGTTCGACGCCGCGCTTGACGGGATCGCCCCAGCGGCGGCGCGGCGAGCGGCGGGTGAGCGGTACGGCGGGCGCGTAGAGGATCCGGGTGCAGTTTGGACAGCGGTTGAGCTCATCGCCGGCATGAATGCTGTTAACCATGGTTTTGGTCAGCGCAAAACCGCAGCCGGAGCAGTTGTCTCCGGTAACCGGAACAATGGCTTCAATGCTTTTCTGCAGGAGGCGGTTGAAGTGCGTCTTGAGTTCGATCGGCAGTTCGTCATCGAGCGTTTTGATGCTCTTGTCGAGCTGCTGCAGCCGTTGCGAAGGCATAGAGGCCTGCTGCTGGGCGCGGGCGGCTACCAGATCCTGCAGCTGGATCAGGTGTTTTATTGTGGCTCTTTCTTTGCGGATCATTGGGATTCTCCTTTAAATTTCTGAACTGGCTTCGAGAACTGCATCGTACAGCTCATCGTAAGTGGCGGTGACTAAAAACTGCGGAAATTCATCAATCACGTTCTGCGGCGGGCGGAACAGGATGCCGGCATCGGCTTCGGCGAGCATGGCGGTGTCGTTGTAGGAATCGCCTACAGCAATTACCCGGAACTTAAGGTGGTGCAGCGCCTTGACCGCCTCGCGTTTCTGGTCGGGCATGCGCAGGTGATAATCAGCCACACGCCCGTCGTCGGCTATTTTGAGGCGATGGCACAGCAGCGTCGGGTGGCCGAGCTGCCGCATCAGCGGGGCGGCAAAATCATAGAAGGTGTCGGAAAGAATAATGACCTGGAACTTTTCCCGCAACCGGTTGATAAACTCGGGCGCGCCGGGCAGCGGGCCCATGCCGGCGATGACCTTCTGGATATCGGCGAGTTTCAGTCCGTGCTCGTCCAGCAGGCGCAGACGCTGGCGCATCAGCCGGTCATAGTCCGGAATGTCGCGGGTTGTGGCGCGCAGTTCTTTGATACCGGTGCGCTCCGCTACGTTGATCCAAATCTCCGGAACCAGCACTCCTTCTAAGTCTAAACAGGCAATCTGCATTAATTTCCTTTCCACCCTCGAAAGCGCCCGATTTTAAATTCTAATTTATTTATGGCAAAATAATTAGGAAACCTTTTTAATCCAAGCCCTTCCCGCAGGATTTACCGATTGTATCGGAAATCCGGGATATTAAATCTGAAACTGAGCCTATGCCTTCTTTTATCGAAAAAATCGGAAAACTGTTCAAAAAGCAGGACCCCTATCGCCCCTCGCTGTCAAAAACCGGTGTAAAGCCGGTCGCTGAACCCGGAAAACAGGTGCCAAAACACCAGCCCAAAGCGGACGCTCCCCGCAAACACAGCACTCATCGCGGCGGCCATGACCGTAAACCCGGCTCTGTCGTTCTGCAGCAGGAACAGCATCCCGCGCCACCCCGCAAAACGGCCGAACCTTGGAATCCGGCTTCATTCCAAGTCGAGCCGCAGGAAGGCAAAACCCGTTTTCAGGACATGAACCTGCCCGCCGAGGTCTTTCATGCCATCGCTGACCTCAACTTCCAGTACTGCACGCCCATTCAGGCGGAAATTCTTCCGCTTACCCTCGCCGGCAAAGATATGGCCGGTAAAGCGCAGACCGGAACCGGAAAAACCGCCGCCTTCCTGCTCGGTATCCTCACCCGCTTCATTAAAAGCAGGCAGGAAGCGCCGAAACCCGGAACACCCCGCGCGCTCATTCTGGCTCCGACACGCGAACTGGCCATGCAGATTCGCGACGATGCCGAAAAGCTCAGCAAATACACTCCTTTTAAAACCGTCGCGATCTACGGCGGCATAGACTACGACAAACAGCGCCGGATGCTTGAACAGCCCGTCGATATTATCGTCGCCACGCCCGGACGCCTCATCGACTTTGCCAGTCAGGGTGTCATCAATCTGCGCGAAGTTGAAGTTCTGGTGATCGATGAAGCCGACCGCATGCTCGATATGGGCTTTATTCCCGACGTCCGCAAAATCGTCTACAAAACCCCGCCCAAAGAAAACCGGCAGACGCTGCTCTTCAGCGCAACTCTCGATGATGAAGTCATGCGCCTCGCCGCCGCCTGGATGGTTGATCCCGGTAAAATTGAAATCGCGCAGGACAACGCCGCCACCAAACTGATTGACCAGCAGGTTTATATCGTCACCGATGATCAGAAATTCGCTCTGCTCTACAACATCCTCAAAAAAGAAGTCGTCGAAGGCACGGCACTCATCTTCACCAACCGCCGGGATCAGGCCGAACGTCTCTCCGACGCGCTTTACCGCTACGGAATCGACAGCGAAATGCTTTCCGGCGCTGTCGCCCAGAACAAACGCCAGCGTATTCTGGCCGACTTCAAAGACGGGCGTTGCAAACTCGTCGTCGCCACGGACGTCGCCGGACGCGGCATCCATGTGGACGACATCACCCACGTCATCAACTTCAACATCCCGGCGCAGCCCGACGACTACGTCCACCGCATCGGACGCACCGGCCGTGCCGGCAAAAAAGGCATTTCCGTCACCTTTGCCTGCGAAAAAGAATCGTTCGAGCTGCCGGCGATTGAAGAACTGCTCGGCAAACGCCTCTCCTGCATCCAGCCCGAGCCGGACATGTTGATACTGCCTCCGCCGGTGCGCAAATCGCCTTACCGCGACAGCCGCCCGCCGGAAGGCGGACGTGACAACCGTCGCGGCGGCAGCCGTCCGCCGCCCCGCCGCTCAGGTCCGCGCCACTGATTCAGAATCCTGAATTGTACCGGATCAGATTCTTCATGGCTTTTGCGCCGCGCAGCAATTCAAACTCGCCCCGGAATGCGTCCGCCGTTTTTTTCATCGCCATAACATCCAGATAGCCTTCGCTTAAACTGGCGTTTTCTGCGATCAGATAGACAAAATGGATTCTGGGCGCCATCAGTTCTTTCGGAGTGTATTGAGATTCCCAGACGGCGTCCAGATGCTCCAAAACCAGCCGCTCCCGGTCTACCGTCCGTCTGCTGCCTCCGGTTGTGACCGGAGGATCCGGAAGCACCAGCCGCAGTTCCTGCGTCATGTAATCGTTCCAGTCGTAAACAATTTTAGGCGGAAGTCCTCGGGCAGCGCGCGCTTCATTTTCCGCGCTGAAAGCCTGACGGGCTTTTTCATTCACCGCGCTCAGTTTTGCGCGGTATTCAGCCATTTTATTTTCATCCCGTGCCGGAGCCTCGCCGGACTGCCGGACGGGGTACCGCCCGAAACCGCCGCACAATATAAAGATATTATCCGCGGTCTGTTCCATCGCCGCCTGAGCCGCTTTCAGCCAGTGCCGGGCTCCGCCGCCGATTTCCGACTGGTAAACAAGCCTCGGCCGGTAATTTGCGGAGACCTGTCCGACAGACTGCGGATTACTGTTAATCGGCGCCAGCCACTCTTTCAGGGCATCCCGGTTGGCCTGCGTGGCGGGTACCGGCTGCGGGCGGAACATATCGACATTATTATCGTTGTACACCATGACATTGAACAGCGTGGCCGCCGGCATCGCATCAACCAGCTGGTGGATTTTGTCTTTGGCAAATTTATAGGTGTAATAACCGCCCTTGGCGTCTTCCATCATCTGTCTGGAGGCATCCAGGATGAACACCATTTTTTCGCCGCTGGAGCGGGTGCCGAAAAAATTGACACCGGTAACGCCCAGGTCCAGCCCGCCGGGCAGACTGCGGCTGCTCAGATTTAATGAATCCAGACTGCTGCCGGCTCCTTCAAATTTCATTTCCGGAAGGCTCATCGCCGGGAGCGCAAAAGGCCGTTCAACAGTACTTGCCAACCGCTTCGCCAATTTAGGTTTCGCGCCATGTCTCTGAAATTCTTCGATTTTAACCGGCAGTTGCGCCGCCCGGTCTTCCAGCTTCGGCCGTTCAATGTTTTCGCTTTTGAACTCTGCGGCCGGTGTATGGACGACCCGCCAGATCACCAGAGAGCCGGCGAAGAACAGCACTAAGAGGTGAATTCCGATACTGAGAACCGCAGCCTCAGCCGCGCATAATCTGATTTTCCGGTTCATAGCCCGGACCGGATCGTCCGCCCGTTTTTTTGACTCGATTTCCACGGCCTGATTTTGCATTTCTGCGCTATGGAAAACCAGTTCCTTATCTGAGATTCAGGCGGGACGCGACTTCGCACATCCGCCGGGTCGAACCCCGTTCGATGCCGGCGGGAAATGCCGTTGCACTGAACGGCCTCTTTGCGCATAATGCCGCTCTTATGAAAAAAATATTTCTGCTTTTTACATTGGCGGCTCCGGTTCTTTTCGCACAAACCAACGGGACCCCGGCGGCACCCTCAACCAACGGACCGCTGATCACCGCTATCGACGGCTACGCCGCGCGCGTTGACAGCACCATTATCACTTACGGCGATGTGCGCCAAAGCATCGGTCCCTTTTTGCAGCAGATCCCCCGCAAATACAAGGGCAAGGAGCTCGCTGAGCGCATACAGGCGGCCTATTTCGACGGCCGTGAGTCGCTTATTGAAGAAGCGCTGCTCAAAGCTGAAACCAAAACTCTCGGCATTTCTCTGCCTGAAAAGTTCACCGACGACGAGATCTCCCGGCTTATTCGCGAGAGGTTCAACAATGACCGCGCCCTGTTGTCCCGTACACTCGCCGACCGCCGTATGACTTTTGAGGAATGGAAAAAGGAAGTAACCGACCAGATTACCGTCGGCATGTTCTACAATCAGGAAGTCACCCGCCGCGCCAAGATACCGGCACAAGCTGTGCGTGACGAATATGAACGCACCAAAGCGGACTACCTCGTCCCCTTCAAAGTCAAATACCGCTTTATTCTCATCAACAAAGGTAAAACGGACGAAGACCGCGCTGCAAAACGCACGCAGGCTGAAAACACCGTGCAGAAACTGCTCAACGGCGCGGATTTCATGGCGGTCGCCAAAGAGGTTTCTGAAGGCGATGCCGGTGAAGCCCCGTGGCGGGTTCTCGACGATATACGAGCAGAACTTCGTCCCGCACTGCTCAAAACACCGGCCGGACAGGTCAGCGACCTTATCGAAACACCTGCCGAATTCTATATTGTCAAAGTCGAAGAACGCCGCGAAGAAGGATACTCCGCCTTCGAAGAGGTGCAGAAAAGTATCGAAACCAAACTGCTGGATGCGGAAAAAGCCCGCCTGCACGACGCGCTGATAAAACGCATCACCGTCAAACACTTTATAGAACGGTATTAACCCGGGGTTATGAAGTACCGGAGCGCTGGATTATATGAAACCAATCCATATTGGTATCACCTGCGGTGATGTCAACGGCATCGGCCCTGAAATCGCCATCAAAGCCGTTGCCTCCGGCCGCTGGGACAAAAAGGTTGCATTCACTTTTATAGGCCCTGCCCGGATCTTCGACGCCGCCAGCCATTGGAAAATTCCGTTCGTCGGTAAACTGATGCCGGGAAAAATCACCGCTGAAGCGTCGACGGCCGCCGTTGCCGCCATTGAGCGTGCGGTGCGCGGATGCCTCGATGGCGAACTCGATGCGATGGTCACGGCACCGATCTGCAAAGAAGGCCTCAAGCTCGCCGGAGTGCCTTACCCGGGCCACACCGAAATGATCGCTGAACTCACCGGAACCAACCGCTACGGCATGATGCTGATGGGTAAAGGACTTCGCGTGATGCTTGCCACGCGCCATCTGCCGCTGCGCGCGGTTGCCGCCGCGCTTACCAGAGCAAAGGTTCAAGAAGCAATTGAGCTGACCGGTGAAGCGTTGAAATGGTTCGGCCTCGAAAACGGACACATCGGCGTCTGCGGACTAAACCCCCACGCGGGCGACGGCGGCACGCTCGGCGATGAAGAATCAACCGTCATCGCGCCCGCTATCGCCGCAGCGCGCGCCAACGGCTTTAACGCCAGCGGCCCGGTTCCGGCTGATGTAATTTTTTTCCAGTCCCTGAATAAACAATACGACGCCGTCGTGGCCATGTATCACGATCAGGGGCTCGGCCCGCTTAAAATGCATGCATTTGACTGCGGCGTAAACCTGACGCTCGGCCTGCCGATTGTACGCACTTCTCCCGACCACGGCACTGCCTTCAACATTGCGGGTAAGGGCGTCGCCAGACCCGACAGTATGATCGCCGCAATCGAAACAGCGATCCGGCTCGCGCATGTTTCAAGCCCGTGGAAAAAATGAAAGCCCTCGGCAAACTCACCAGCCCTTCTGTGATCCGTGCGCTGCTCGACTCACTCGATCACCGTCCGAATAAAGGACTCGGGCAGAATTATCTGATCGATGGAAACATTCTCGGCATCATCGTCGCGGCCGCAGAAATTTCTCCGGCCGATCAGCTGCTTGAAATCGGTCCCGGCCTCGGCGCGCTTACACAGGCCTTGCTGGCAACCGGCACCAGGCTCACCGCCATTGAAAAAGATAAAACCATGGCGGCTCACCTGCTGGCTCATTTTAAAAATCTTCCGTTGATTGAGCAGGATGTGCTCGATGTGAATCTGAGTGCGCTTTTTTCTGGCGGCATCAACAAGGTCGTTGCCAATCTGCCCTACTCCGTGGGAAGCCGGTTCATTGTTAACGCGCTCGAAGCGCACCCGCTGCCGGTGCGGATGATATTTATGGTGCAGCGAGAAGTGGCCGACCGTCTGACCGCACAGCCGGGCGGTAAAGACTACGGGCCGCTGGCCATCTGGTCGCAGCTGAACTACGACGTGAAAAACATAAAGCAGGTCAGTCCGACCTGCTTTATGCCCGCGCCGAAAGTATGGTCATCGGTCGTCCGTTTCGAGAAGCGCGCCGGGCCGCTGGCTGAAGTCGCCGATTATTCCCGTTTTAAAAAACTGATAAAACTCTGCTTTACGCAGCGCCGCAAGCAGATCGGTTCCAACCTCCGGAAAAATGCGCCGGAATTTTTCCCGTGTTTGGAAAAATGCGGAATTGATCCGGCGACGCGCCCGGAACAGATACCCATTAAACAGTGGGTCGCGCTGGCCGGCGCTGCGGCTGACAGCATTTGAAGCGCCCGGAGCCGGGTTGAACAGGACACACCGGCGCACGGCTGAAGCGCGCACGGAAGTAAAGCTTCCAGACTATTCCGAGCGCTTCGAAAATGATGTTCTTCGACATTTTTGAAGCGCCGGAACGGCGCTCTTCGAAAACAATCGGCACTTCGACAATCCGGCAGCCGATGCGCCAGGCCAAATGCGTCATCTCAACCTGAAAGGAGTAGCCGCTGGATTCAATCCTGTCGAGCGGAATGGTCTCCAGTACACAGCGCCGGAAACACTTGAAGCCGCCGGTTGGATCAGTGAAGTGCATGCCTGTAACAAATTTCACATAAAGGCCGGCACCGCGGCTCAGGACAAGCCGTCGTAACGGCCAGTTGATGACGCGGATGCCGTTGAGATAACGCGAGCCAAGAACCAGTCCCGCGTCTTTGGCCGCAGCGCGCAGTTTGGGAATATCCGCCGGGTCGTGGGAAAGGTCGGCGTCCATTTCGCAAATGAATTCGTACTGTCGCTCCAGCGCCCATTTGAAGCCGGCAATATAGGCGCGCCCCAATCCGTTTTTCTCTTTGCGGTGCATCACCTGCACGCGCGGATCGGCAGCAGCCATTTCATCCGCAATGTCGCCGGTGCCGTCCGGAGAGTTGTCATCGACAAAAAGAATATCCACGTCCGGCGAATTTGCAAAAACAGCGGCAGCCGCCGCGCGAATGTTTTCGCACTCATTGTAAGTCGGAATAATGATCAGCGTGTCAGTCACAATGCCGCAAAGGTTACTTGGAAAGAGGGGCCAAACGCAAGCCGAAGCCGGTTTAATATTGCGTTTGCCGGAAGCTTACCCGATATTATCGCGCTCTTTGAGAACGGGGAGTAGCTCAGTCTGGTAGAGCGCTTGGTTTGGGACCAAGAAGTCGCAGGTTCGAATCCTGTTTCCCCGATATCTTTGAATCGTCTTTCCCGAAGACAGGCCGATGCGGTGGGAAAAAGTGGCGGGAGCGACGGGACTCGAACCCGCAACATCCAGCGTGACAGGCTGGCACTCTAACCATTGAGCTACGCCCCCGCAAGAAAGAGACAAGGAGAATAGTCGGCGGACTTTGTATTTCAAGCGCAAACTACGATAAGTTCATTAACGCTCGAACCGCCGCGCCGATATCGGACTGCCGCAGCAGACTTTCGCCGACCAGAACCGCAGAAATCCCCGCCTCGCGCAGCATTTTAATATCTTCCGCGTTCCGGATGCCGCTTTCACTGATCAGGGTGCAGCCTTGCGGTGACAATTGGCGAAGATTTAGCGTGGTTTCAATTTTCGTTTCGAAGGTCTTCAAATTGCGGTTATTGATGCCGATGCAGTCCGCGCCGGCGGCGGCGGCCCGCTTCATTTCTTCTGCCGTATGCACCTCCACCAGCGGCGTCATGCCGGACGCCTCCGTCAGCCGGATATATTTTTTAAGTTCGGCATCACTGAGTGCGGCGGCAATCAGCAAAACGGCTGACGCGCCGAGCGCTTCGGCAAGGAAGATCTGGCGCGGATCAATGACGAACTCCTTATAAAGCATCGGCAGGGAAGTTGCCGCGCGCACCGTGTTCCACTGCTCTTCGCCGCCGCCGAAATAGGCGGAATCCATCAGACACGAAACGGCTCGCGCGCCTGCTTTTTCATAAGCACAGGCGATCGCGGCAGGATCAAACGGCTCGCGGATCGGCCCGGCCGACGGCGATTTCCGCTTCACTTCGGCAATCAAGCCGATAGGCGCAGCTTTCAGCGCCGCGATGAAGTCCGGGACGGGCTGGCGCGCCGGGTTTCCGTCGCAAGCGGTACAAGCAGTACCAACGTGCGGAAGGTTTTCGATCACTTTTTCCAGCGTCTGAAAATATCCGGGCGTCTCGATCTCGCGCCGTTTATTGGCGATGATTTCTTCTAATATGTTCATCCGCCGGCCGCCTCTTTTTGCTGCATTTTAAGATACGCTTCCATAAACGCGCTCAGATTGCCGTCGAGTACACTTTGCACATTACCGGTTTGCTCGTCTGTGCGGTGATCTTTCACCATCGTATAGGGCTGCATGACGTACGAGCGGATCTGATGGCCCCAGGCAATTTCCCCCTTGGCTCCATAAAACTGCTCTGCGGCCTGTTTCTTTTTGTCCAGCTCGTACTCGTACACTTTGGCGCGCAGCATCTTCATGGCTTTGTCGCGGTTCTTGTGCTGAGAGCGTTCGGCCTGACATTGCGTGATAATGCCGGACGGAATGTGGACGATGCGCACAGCGGAATCGGTGGTGTTAACGTGCTGTCCGCCTTTGCCGCTTGAGCGGTAGGTGTCGATCCGCAGATCCTTTTCTTCAATCTCAACCTCAACGTCGTCGTCGATTTCTGCGGTGACATCGAGCGCGACGAACGAGGTGTGGCGGCGGGCGGCGGAGTCAAACGGGCTGATACGCACCAGCCGGTGAACGCCGCGTTCGCTTTTGAGATTACCATAGGCGTAGTCGCCGGAAACCTGAAAAGCCACGCTCTTAAGCCCCGCCTCTTCGCCCGGCTGCATATCAAGGATGTCCACAGTAAATCCGTTGCGCTCGGCATAGCGGCGGTACATGCGATAGAGCATGTCCGCCCAGTCGCACGACTCGGTGCCGCCCGCACCCGCGTGCAAACTGAGATAGGCGTTTTTGGAATCCATCGGTCCGCCAAGCAGCGACTGCATTTCCAATGCCCGGAAACTGTTTTCGCAGTCGGAAAGCATCTGTTCGATTTCTTTTGCGGCCAGCTCCCGGCCGGTCTCGTCTTCCGCTTCGGCGAGTTCCAGCATCACTCCGGCGTCGCCGAGCGACGCTTCGATTTTCTGAAAAGGGCCCAGCACGGCTTTGGCGGCTTTGGTGGCGGCAATATTGACCGCCGTCCGGGTTTGGTCGCTCCAGAAGCCGGGTGAAAGCGTTTCCGCTTCAAGGCGGCTGAGTTCGGCGATCTTTTCGTTGATGCCGAGGTATCCGCGCATTTCTTCCATGCGTGCGCGGACAACTGTCATTTTCCCTTTCAGTTCCTCAAGCATTTTTTGTTTTCCGGCGTTGGATAAAGAGAACGATAAATAACGCAACGCTCCCGGCGAGGCAAGCCTGCGCGAAAAGGTCGCCGAACCGGACATAGAAGGTCGCCGCGCGCGCCGGATCGGCCGGAACGGTTTCCACAACCTGGAATCCTTCGGTGCGGGGTTTGAGCGCCTGATTAATCCGTCCGAACGGATCAACCGCGCAGGTGATGCCGGTGTTGGCGCAGCGCAGCATCGGCAGGCGGGTCTCTATGCAGCGGAACACTGCGTTGGCCAGATGCTGCACCGAGCCGCAGTCCGGATCGAACCACGAATCGTTGGTTTGATTGATCAGCCAGGTCGCGCCGGCACGCGCCGCGCGGCGCGCAAGGTACGGAAGCGAATCTTCAAAACAGATCAGCACGCTGAACCGGCGATCATCCCCGGGGCGCTTGAACAGCACCGCCGAGCGGCCCGGCGTAAAGCTGGAGCCGATAGGCGTCAGCGCATTGATCAGCGGAATTTTCCCTTCGAACGGAATATATTCGCCGAAGAGCACCAAATGCTGTTTGTAATAAGCGCCGAGCAGCTCGCCGCGCGTATTAAACAGCATGCTGGCGTTGTAATACTCCGGCTGACCGTTCGCGAGCCAGGTCATGTCCATGCTCCCGGCCAGCAGCGGAACGCCGTTGGTGACCAGCTTTTTCACCAGCCCCGCACTGCGTTCGCTGTAACGGACAAAGTCAGGCAGCGCGGTTTCCGGCCAGATGATGAGATCGAGATCCGGCGTATGCTGTACGAATGCGGTGAGCCGCTCGAGCCGCTCATAAACCACTTCCGGATCAGCCACCTCCCAGTTTCCAACCTCAGGAATATTCGGCTGAATGAGCGCTGCGCGCACCGGCGTTCCTTTGGATTCCGGTTTGTGCAGCAGTTTCTGAATACCAAGCGACCAGACCGCCGCGACGGCCAGCAGTGAACACATCAACTCGATGTGCATCCGGTAGGTGCGCCGCAAACCGGTTGCGTATTGGAGAACCGTGACGGCGACCGCCGCGCTGACAAAAACCATCAGCGCTGAAACGGCATAGACCCCGCCCCATTCCGCAATTTGAATGCACGGCAGTTCTTTATACTGGCTGCCGCCGAGCAGATTCCACGGAAAGCCGGTGATGATATGCGCGCGCAGATACTCTCCGGAAACCCAGACGGCCGCCGCGCCCAGCATCCAGCCGGTGTTTTTCCATCCGTTTGCACTGCGCCACGCACAGCGGCGGAGCGAAATAAACACCGCGAACGGAATGAAATAAAGTGCGCAGTACATCGCCAGCCCGATCGTGCCCAGCCAAGTGACATGCCGCAGCCAGTAGAGCGAGCTCAGAAAAAAGACCGTGCCGGCCAGCCAGCCGAGAAACGCCGCGCGGCGCGGAGTTTTTCCTGCACAGGCCAGAATCAGCGGAACCGGCGCAATCCAGCCGCAAAAAGAAACGCTGAACGGCGGGAAACTCAGGAAAAACAGAATGCCGCTGAAAACGGCCGCAAGGGTGGGAAGTGTTTTTTTCACGACAGATATCCGGTTGTTCAAAGGTCTAAGAGGAGCACAGACGGCGAGGCAGCCCAGCCGTTTTTGCGCGCGCGGAGCGCCAGCACATCGCGAATGTGGCCGGAAAGCTGGTGCGAGTCCTGTCTGCCGCGGACAAATTGTGTCAGCCGCAGAAGCCCCTTTACGCCGAGCGTGCCCCGCCCGTCTGTTTTTTTCCAGACGTTGGAAACTTTTTCCGTCAGCGTCCGCACGGTTTGAAACAGAATCAGTTCATGGCGGTCGGCCTCGGTCAGCTGGATCCGGTCGAAATCGAGCACCCAGAGCGGCCCCGCGGAAGTCAGACTCTGCGGCCGCAAGGCGCGGGAGGAAAAAAGAGGATAGAGTTCGGGAAACGGATATCCGGAGGAAAGCACTTCGAGCCACGATCCGGTATGCGAACAGTGCGTACGGTCATGGCGGAGAATCCGTCCGGCGGCTTCGGCGTCGCCGGCGATGCAGAACGAACGGGCCATAAGCAGCGAAAGCGTGTGCTCCGGCATGTGCGCGTGATGCTGACAGAAAACCGCCACACTTTCGGAGATGTCCTGCGCGGCGGCGCGGCCGTCGATTTCCAGTGTTTGGAAAAGCTGCTGTACATGGCCGGACCAAAGACGGCGTTCATCAAGCCGGCGGCTCTGGTACATATCAATCATTCGCGCCCGATCAGCCTTTCGGCTTCGTTCATGAATTGATTGACGTCTTTGAAGCGCCGGTAAACGGAGGCAAAACGCACATAGGCGACTTCATCAAGTTTTTCGAGCAGCGCCATTACTTTGGTGCCGAGCGCGGTGGAAGGAATTTCGCGTTCGTATTCGGCTTCGCCCTGTGTGATGACACTGCTGGTCATCTGCTCGATCTGCTGGATGCTGATCGGCCGTTTCTGGCAGGCAACCACGATGCTTTGCATCAGTTTTTCGCGGGAAAGCTCTTCGCGGCGGCCGTCGCGCTTGATGACCTGCAGCGCGGCGCGCAGAACTTCTTCATAGGTGGTGAACCGGTGCCCGCAGTTCAGGCAAAGCCGGCGGCGGCGGATGGCGGTGCCTTCCCGCACTTCGCGGCTGTCTATAACTTTGTTTTCACGATGCTCGCACTTCGGACATTTCATACGGCGCGGCCTGCTTCTGTTAAATTGGCGTGAGGATAGCGGGTGGTTTTTTCAAAGGAAACGAAAAACTGCGGATATAAAAAAACAGCCCCGGAAACCGGGGCTGTTCAGAATTAATCAGCCGAGGCTGTTATTTCTTTTTAGCGACTTTTTTAACGGCCTTTTTCGCGACTTTCTTTTTCGCTACTTTTTTAACGGCCTTCTTCGCTACTTTCTTCTTCGCTACTTTTTTCTTAGCTGCCATTTCCTGTCTCCTTTGTGACTTGGGTTAACCCTTCTATCCGGCTGACGTCACTTCTACTACCCGCTTCTCTCTCGCTTCTTCACGTCAGCCTGTCCCTGTACATGCGAAGGTATAGCGGTAATTTTTTTTACTTGCAACTACAGTTTGTGGAAAACAAAAAAAATTTTACTACCGGTTGTGGTGTCCGCGCGTGATGATTTCTGCAAGTTCATCGACCGTTTTTTCAAAAACATCATTGATAACCGTGTGCTGATAATGCGGCTGATGCTTCATTTCTTCGTGCGCGTTGCGCATGCGCCGCTCAATCACTTCGTCACTGTCGGTGGAACGTCCGCACAAACGGCGGCGCAATTCCTCCATGGAAGGCGGCGCGATAAAAATATCAACGAAACTTTTTTTAATCACATCATCATCGGGTAGCGCTTCACACGCGCGGCGGATCTGCTGTGCGCCCTGTACATCAATATCCATAATGATGTCACGGCCCTGCGCCAGCGCGTCGTACACGGTCTGCTTCAGGGTTCCGTAGCGGTTGCCGTGCACCAGCGCATGCTCCAGAAAATCGCCGGCGGCGATGCGCGCGCAGAATTCCTGCTCGGAAAGAAAATGATAATGCACGCCGTTCTGTTCACTGCCGCGCGGCGCGCGCGTTGTGCAGGAAATCGAATACACCATCTCCGGAAATTTTTCGATCAGCCGGTTGCACAGCGATGATTTCCCCGCGCCCGACGGCGCGGAAATTACCAGCAGCAGCGGGTTGCACTTACTCGACATTCTGAATCTGCTCCCGGATGCGTTCGAGCTCGGTTTTAAAACGCACCACCTGTTCCGTGATTTTCAGATCGTTCGCTTTCGAACCGATCGTGTTGATTTCGCGGAAAAGCTCCTGCGCCAGAAAATCGAGCGGACGTCCGGCGGGCTCGCCGCCGCGCAGAATTTTTTTAAACTGCTGCAGGTGGCTTTCCAGCCGCGTAATCTCTTCTGCAATATCGCTGCGCTCGGCGAACAGCGCGATCTCTTTGATGATCCGTTCGTCCATGGCGGCATTTTTCAGTCCCGCCGCATCCAGTCCCTGTAAAAGTTTTTTCCGGTAACCGGAAACAATCTGCGGCGCGCGGGGTTTAACGGCCGCAAGCATCTGTTCAAGCAGCTTGAGCCGCGCCAGCAGATCGTTTTCAAGCGCTTTGCCTTCACGAAGCCGCATTACATCAAGCTTCTTCAGCGCGGCCAGCAGAGCTTTTTCCAGTGTTTGGAAAATTTCTTCCGGATGCTGTTCGGCCGTCTGCATTTTCAGCAACCCGGGAATCTGCAAAAGCACTCCGGCGCTCAAATCGTCCTTGAGGTTCAGTTTTTTCGCTGCGCTTCGCAGCCTGCCGATCGTTTCGGCAGCGCGTTTCTCATCAATCTGCATCATCGCGCCGCCGTTCGCGGACTCCAGCAGAACCGCGCCGCTGATCCGCCCGCGTGAAATATGTTCCTGAATGATTTTCTGGACGCGCGACTCGAGCGCCGTGAGCGGCGGCGGCAGACGAACTACGACATCAAGCTGTTTGCGGTTTACCGCGCTCAGCTCGACCGTTACCAGCGCGCTTTCTGAACGCGCAGAGGCCGCGCCGAAGCCTGTCATGCTTTTAATGGGCATTGCGGAACCCCTTTACCACTTATATGCGGCATCTACGCCTTCCCCGATTGCGCGCCGGCCTTTTGCCTCCAAAGAAACCAGGCCTTTCGGGCTGACCGTTACTTGGGCATATACGCTGCACGCTTTAGGATCCGTTTGCCGATCCGCTATTTCCTTAAAGAACACGCTTGCCGCGGCCGG
This sequence comes from uncultured Verrucomicrobiota bacterium, assembly GCA_903826865.1. Taxonomy (GTDB): domain Bacteria; phylum Verrucomicrobiota; class Kiritimatiellia; order Kiritimatiellales; family Tichowtungiaceae; genus Tichowtungia. The sequence continues at coordinate 51,567 of CAIKGD010000016.1, read as the reverse complement.
AAATGTAATCGGAATCATAGCGTGTCCGCTGCCGCAAGAAACGAAGGCACTGAATTCTTCAGCCGTTTTCTGCTTGATGCGTTTTACTTGGTAAAACTCCAGCTGCACAACTTTTCCATTCAGTTGTTCCGGAAAAAGAGCCAGATCGCTGACGGATACTTTCTTCTGACCCGCTAAATCCGGAACTTCTGTGTCTGCGGACCATCCGTATTTTGCTTCGTCGCCGTCCTTTTCACAACGATCCCCGAGGGCTAGAAAGCCTGCCTTGGCGTTTGTGCTGATCTGAACGTAGACTTCCCCGCGATCAGACGCGATCATGGAAGCAATCCACTCTTCTGTTCCAATTCCGGGTTTAGGAATAAATTTTGAAAAAAAGCCCACTCCTTCCTTTGGAAACCGCACCTGAACTCCCGGTACGTCGCCATAGCTGTCCCCTTGCGGTTTTACACACGAACGCAGATTGCCGGCGTACAGCTCACCCTTTGCTTTTTCTGCATAGGATATCCGGTTGAACTTTATTTTTACAATTTTCCCGGCCAGAGCGAGTTGCTGACTCTCCATGTCGTTGGCAATATATTCCCCGTCTGCCGGAAGCGGCAGTTTTTCGGCCGTTGCAGTAAGAATAAAGAATCCGCTGATTGCGACACCTAACCACCGCTCAACCTTCTTTGCTCTGTGCATGGCATCCTTTCTTATTTTGTACTCTGTCCCTTTTTCCACTCTGCGATCTGCTGAACGTCTTTGTCGCCGCGGCCGGAAACGTTGATGATGACAATGTCGTTTTTGGCAAACTGCCCGGCATTTTTTACGACCCATGCGATGGCATGCGAGCTTTCGAGCGCGGGCAGAATGCCTTCCCACTGCGCGAGCTGATCGAATCCGGCCACGGCGTCGGCGTCTTCTATGTAGGTGTATTCCGCGCGGCCGGTGTCGTGCAGCATCGCGTGTTCGGGGCCGACGGAGGCGTAATCGAGTCCGGCGCTGACGGAGTGCGTCAGCAGAATCTGTCCGTCATCATCCTGCAGAACGTAACTTTTTGTGCCCTGCAGCACGCCGACTTTGCCGCCGGCGAAACGCGCGGCGTGTTTGCCGGGTACAATGCCGAGTCCGCCGGCTTCGACGCCGATCAGACGGACGCCTTCATCTTTTATAAAGGCGCTGAAAATGCCGATCGCGTTGCTGCCGCCGCCGACGCAGGCGATGACGGCGGCCGGCAGGCGTCCTTCGGCTTTCAGAATCTGTTTGCGCGCTTCTTTGCCGATGACGCTCTGGAAATCGCGCACGATCATCGGGTACGGATGCGGGCCGAAAGCGGTGCCGAGAACATAGTGCGTGTTGCGCAGGTTGCTGACCCAGTCGCGCATCGCTTCGTTAATCGCCTCTTTGAGCGTCTGCTGTCCGGCGGTAACGGCAACGACTTTCGCGCCGAGGCTTTCCATGCGGAAAACATTCAGCGCCTGCCGCTCCATATCCACTTTGCCCATGTAAACGGTACACTCCATACCGAAGAGCGCGGCAGCAGTGGCGGTAGCGACGCCGTGCTGGCCTGCGCCGGTTTCGGCGATCAGCCGCGTTTTGCCCAGCCGCCGCGCCAGCAGCGCCTGTCCGACCACATTATTGATTTTGTGCGCGCCGGTGTGGTTGAGGTCTTCGCGTTTGAGATAAATTTTCGGACCGCCGAGCTGTGCGGTCATCCGCTGCGCGAACCAGAGCGGCGACGGACGGCCGACATACTCGCGCAGGTAGTAATCGAGTTCCTTTTTGAAAGCGGGATCTTTCTGTGCAACTTTGTAAACCCGCGTCAGTTCGCGGAGCGGCTCCATCAGGGTTTCAGGAACAAAGATGCCGCCGTACGGGCCGAAGTGCCCCTGCGAATCGGGCCGGGCTGATTTCATTGTCTTGCTCTTTCTATAAACTGCTTTACTTTGCGGAGTTCTTTGACGCCCGGCTCTTTTTCGACACCGGAGCTGACATCTACGCCCCACGGTTTTACTGCGGTGATCGCATCGCGCACATTTTCGGGCGTGAGGCCGCCCGCCAGCATGACCGGTATTCTGACTTCGGTTTTCAGGGCGATCGCGCGGTCCCAGCTGCTGAGCTTGCCGGTGCCGCCGACCGTGGCCGGATCAAACGAATCGGCCAGCAATACGGAAGGTTCGGGCTCAACCGCGTGCAGAATACTGCGGGTGACTCCTTCGCCCATGCGCGGCGAGATCCAGGTTTCCAGCCCCTGAAAAAGCGGGCGCTCGATTTTCCAGTCATTGGAAATCAGATGGATCTGAATAATGTCGAGGTGGCAGGCGATAGCCACCGCTTCGACCTCGCCGGGCGGCGGTTCCACAAAGACACCGACCTTTTTAATCTGCTCGGGAATACTTTTCAGCCAGCTGGCGACCTGCTCGGGGCGCACGTAGCGTTTGGCCCGCGGCCAGAAAATAAAGCCGATCGCGTCCGGCTCTAAAGCGCAAATCTGCTCCAGATCGTTCTTGGAGCAGATTCCGCAGATTTTAACAAACACGCTCATAGAAACATCCATGGAACAATAGAGCGGTGGAAGGCCGGAGCGCTATCCTTCTGCGCTTTCCTCCGCGAGCTCCTCGGCCAGTTCTTCGGCCGCTTCAAAGGCTGTTTCGCGGCGGACTTCGCTGTCGCTGAAGAAAAGCGGGTTCTGGCCGTCGGCCCAGGCGATCCGGACATCTTTGATTCCGATGAATCCGAAGGCGGCACGCACCTGACGGGTCAGCGCGTCGCGGTCGTCGTCTTCCTTATAGATACCGCCGGAGGCAACCAGCAATACGATACTGGTAACGTTATGCAGCGGTTTCGGGCCGGTGGCGCTGAGTTCGAAGGTCAGGCCGGGAGTAATCACCTGATCCATCCACGCCTTCATCACGGCCGGCATGGCGAAGTTCCACATCGGCATGGTGAGCACAAGGACGTCCGCCTGTTTAAAGGCTTCGGCCTGTTTCTGCGCATAGTTCGCTGCGGCTTCTTCGGCTTTGGTCGGTTCGTAGGCCGCGTCGAAGACCGGCATCCAGCAGCGGCGGTAGAGATCGTTGGAGTAGTATGGCGGTTTATCCTGATAGAGGTCGACGTTATTGAGTTCAACGTCAGGATTAAGCTCCATCAGTTTGCCGAAAAAGCGTGCGGCGAGCTGTTTAGAGACAGACTGCTCGATAGGCTTCGGGTTGGCGCACACATGCAAAATATTCATTCGCGGATACTCCTTGGTTTCGTTCGGTTTATGAAATCAACGTGTGGACTGTAACAGCGGCGCGGGGCGCGGCACAAGCGTTTCTTTAGGGACTTGGAGGATAGAAGGGCAGACTTGCCCACCGCCGGTTTTTATCCTACGCTCCGGCCCTGTTTTCTCAACAACCTTTAAAGGAGCTGCCCGATGAAAAAAGATTATCGCCATTATCTGGAGAACACCCCCGATGCAGAAGGCCGTTTCGGACAGTACGGCGGAGCCTATATCCCGCCGCAGCTCGTCGGCCCGATGAAAGAAATCAACGACGCTTACCTTAAAATTAGCCGCTCGCACCGCTTTATCGAAGAACTGCGCTCCATCCGCAAGCACTATCAGGGCCGCCCGACGCCCGTCTATCACGCCGCCCGGCTTTCCGAAAAATGCGGCGGCGCGCAGATTTACCTCAAGCGCGAAGACCTGAACCACACCGGCGCGCACAAAATCAACCACTGCATGGGCGAAGGCCTGCTGGCTAAATATATGGGCAAGAAAAAGCTCATCGCCGAAACCGGCGCGGGCCAGCACGGCGTCGCGCTCGCCACCGCCGCCGCCTACTTCGGCCTTGAATGCGAAATCCACATGGGTGAAGTGGACATCATCAAAGAGCATCCGAACGTCGTGCGCATGAAACTGCTCGGCGCTAAAGTTGTGCCGGTTTCCGCCGGACTCAAAACCCTGAAAGAAGCCGTTGATTCCGCGTTCGTGGCCTACCTGACCGATCCGGTCAACTCCATCTACTGCATCGGCTCTGTCGTCGGCCCGCATCCGTTCCCGATGATGGTGCGCGACTTCCAGCACGTCGTCGGCGTCGAAGCGCGCGAACAGTTTCTGGAAATGACCGGCGGACTGCCGAACCTCATCACCGCCTGCGTCGGCGGCGGCAGCAACGCGATGGGCCTCTTCTCCGGCTTCCTCAACGACCCGTGCGAAATCTGGGGTGTTGAACCGCTGGGCCGCGGACCGAAAACCGGCGACCACGCCGCCACCGCGACCTACGGCAAACCCGGCATCATCCACGGCTTCAAGTGCTACCTCCTGCAGGACGAAAAAGGCGAGCCCTCGCCGGTCTACTCCATCGCCAGCGGACTTGACTATCCCGGCGTCGGCCCCGAACACAGCCACCTTAAAGATGAAGGCCGCATAAAATACACCGCCATCGACGACAAGGAATGCCTCAACGGATTCTTCACCCTCTGCCGCTCGGAAGGCATCATCCCGGCGCTCGAAAGCGCGCACGCCGTCGCCTTCGCCATGAAAAAAGCCAAAGAGATGAAGTCCGGCACCATTCTCGTCAACCTGTCCGGCCGCGGCGACAAAGACCTCGACTTCGTGGTGGACAACTACGGCTACGGAGATTGAGGGAGAAATGATGAATTATGAAAGATGAACTATGAAAACGGTTCGTCTTTTCATGAACTGATACCAGTTCCGTGTAGAATTCGGTATTTATTCGATTGGGTAGGGACGGCTCGCCGAGCCGTCCGCGGCGCTTTCGGCGAAAGCGCCCTACCTATGAATTGCGACTAACCAGACAGAACATGCTCTGAAACCTCCAGCCTCAGGTCTAAAGCCTACAGCCTTTTTCTCTTCTGACAGGAGGCTTTCAGCCAGAGCGCGTATTCTTTCTGATCAATCTCTCCGGCGGCCAGCGCCAGCGTTTGCAGAACAACCTCTTCTTCGGGTGCAGAAAAACGCCGTCCGTTTGCCTCCAGAAACAGCGCAGACGCCATGAAGCCGGCGCGCTTGTTGCCGTCAAGAAAAGGATGGTTCTTAACAATGCCCAATGCATATTCCGCCGCCAGCTCAAACAGCGTCGGCTTCCCATAGGCAAAAAGATTCTGCGGGCGGCTTAAAGCGGAATGCAGAAGTCCTTCGTCCCGCACACCGGCAAGTCCGCCAAATGCCGCGAGCATTTCGAGTTGAAATGAATACACATCGGCCGCATCAATCCAAACCGGCTCTTTCATTTCGCCAGTTCCCGCAGGGCGTTGCGATAACGCTTCATAAGATCGTCGGCCAGTTTTGCTTTCTCCGCAAAACCAGGACGCTCCGGTGTCATCTGAACCGAGTGCTCCGGCGCTTCGGTGATGTACAGCGTTGCACCCTCTTCGACCTTCATCGCCTGCAGCACTTCTTTGGGGAGCACGATCCCCAGCGAATTACCGATCTTTCTGACTTTAGTTTTGTAGGCCATGTGGGAACGGTAGTTATAACGTGCGGCATTGACAAGTCCGGATTGGAGGAATGCTCCGCCGGATCCGGACTTCAAGGCTTACGGCGGCCGGTTTCCGTCTAATCCGCTTCTTGCATTCCCGCTTTCATCGTTCCACTATCTTGCTGTTCCAGGTCAACAGGAGGTCTGCCATGAAAAAGCTGCTGCTGTCCGCCGTTCTGCTCGCCGCCCTCACCGCCGGCGCGCAAACCACAACGTTTACGCCGGTACCGCCCGTGATTGTCCAGCCGTCCGCGTCTGATCAGCCGTTCGCCATAGAAGAAAAAACCCGGTTTCAGGCCTGCGAAAATATCGGCGGAACCGGCTTTTTCTGGACCGATACCGTCACCGGCAACCTGTGGCGGGTCGCTCCTCCGAATATGGAATGGAACTTCCTCGGCAGTCCGCGCGGCGCGAACACCGGGCGCAGGGGAACCTATCAGCTGCTGTCTGACCGGGCCGGCGGCGTTTATGTGCTCAACGCCGACAACGGCGAGGGCTGGTGGACCGACGGCACGGTCTGGAAAAACATCGGCGAACTCCGCCGCGTGAAAAAAGCGGAATAGAAAAATTATCCCTCGCAAAGCCGCCAAGTCCGCTGAGTTTAAACCACGGAAATGGATCACCTGACTCCAGAAAAGCGCAGCTGGAACATGTCGCGGATACGCGGCAGAGACACCAGGCCGGAAGTTCTCGTCCGCTCCATGCTGCACCGCGCCGGATACCGCTTCCGGAAAAACGTCAGCACCCTGCCGGGCAAACCGGATATCGTCCTGCCGAAATATAAAACCGTGATTTTTGTCCACGGCTGTTTCTGGCACCGGCATAAGGGGTGTAAAGACGCCACGACGCCCAAAAGCAACAAAGCCTTCTGGAAAAAGAAGTTCGAGCGCAATACCGCCAATGACCGGAAGCACGCCCGCGAACTCCGGAAACTCGGCTGGAAAGTTATCACCGTCTGGAGCTGCCAGCTCAAAAAGCCGGACGCCGCACTCCGCAGACTGGAGCGGGAGTTCCCCGCAGATGAACGCAGATAGAAAATTTCATTGGCCACATTGAAACAAGTTTACTGTTTCAACAGCCTTGTAGAGAACGGTCACGTTTCGCGTTAGAATGCGAAACTGATTCCGCCGTTTTGTTTTGGGACTGCCATGTAAATCCGTAACTTTGATTCCGGGATCGTAGTAAACATGCCCGGCAGAGACGGCTTTAATGAGTCGTAAAAAGTCCGTTCCTATACCAAGCCGCACCAAATGCCCATACTGGTATTGCAGAATAGGATCGGTTCGCATGCACGATGGAATATATGCCGCGAGCGCGTGTTTCCTGTTCCAGTGCTTCATCAGTCCGTTGAAATCCCACCTTGCAACAATCTGCTCGGCATTATCCATCACGACGATGCCGCCATATGCATCGGTAATTTTTGCGTTTTTTTCGTCATACCCATCAACGAGCAATCGCAAGTTAGTTTTGTTGTTGGGTTTATTCGTGTAATGCGGAGAACTGAAATTCAGCCGATCTTTTACGGTGCGGTCGGGATATCCGTATTTCCGAAGGAAATCCACTACACCGTGCTCAACGTAATATCCGCCTGTAGGTTCGGGCGTCATAAGTGTAATCCTTCCGAAATCCACCCGGTCAAGGCGGGGCACAGAGTATTGTTTTATTTCCCAACCAAGATAATCTGGCTCAGAAAATCCGTTGGGAGTAATGCCCAGTTCGGCTTCCAGCGTATATCCGCCGCAGTTCGGGGCGTTGCAAGGACCAAGGGTTCCGTCTGCCAACAACCGTTTGGAAGTTATCCATTCCTTTTCGCAAATACATTTCAGCTTTTTCAGCAGCGCGCTTTTGGTGTCCGTCGTGCTTCCGTCCTTTAATCGCGCAGTTAGATCGTAAAAAAGAGCCTCCTTCGTGAATTCGTGCTCAAGCTCCTTGGCTATTCCGTGTTTGGGTCCAACAACGATTCCCAGCACTTCTCCATCGGTTTTTATGCCAAAAACAAGCCACCGCCCTGCTTCGCGCACAGTCATAAGTTCAGACGGCGCATGTTTACACCCTTTAAGAAATCCCGAGAAGCGCACTTCCGGATATTGCGGATAGAATATTATTTGCGCCGCAGGTGCCTCCCAAACGGCTCCATCTTGATCAATCCACTTGAAATTTAGCTTCGCTTTAAAAATGGGTTTTTCATACGAGCCCGTACTTGCCGACGCTATATCCAAGTTTGGAAACATATTCAATGTTTGGAAATCTGAACCAAAATACACCTGGTTTTTTGAGTTATCATTGTCTGCCAAACGTTTTGCATACACCGCAGAACAATTATGGTCGCGATAGACTGATAACAGTTGGTGTACATTCATCATGAGGCCTTTTGCTGAGTTTTAGCTCCTGACTTGATGTATGAAATCCGTGGTAAAGAGACTGTCACATTCAACGCCTCAACAACTGCTTTTGCGACGCGTTCGACAACAGGCACCACAACCGAGTTTCCGAACTGCCGGTAGGCTTGTGTATCTGAAACAGTTATTTTGAAAGTTTCAGGATATCCCATTAGGCGTGCGCATTCGCGCGGCGTAAGACGGCGAGGATTCTTTTTTGCGCCCTGCGAAACCAGAATTTCAGAGCCATCCTTGTGATAGCGAGCACTCAGCGTTCGCGTCGAATCTTTGCCGGTAACCAGACCAAAGCCGAACCCATTGCCAGCTAGCCGATGCTTCTCTGCGTAGTTTCGAAGATAGGTCCAAAGGTGATCAGTAAGCGTGTATTTCTCTGGCACCTTGGGTTCGAGAATGCTCGCGAGTTTTGGCCCTTCGGCAGGAAATTCCGGAAACTTAAATTTGCGTCCGGGCTTAAACCCAACGAGAAAAATGCGCTCGCGATGCTGCGGCACGACTTTTTTGGCATCGATTACCTTCCAATAAACCTGATAGCCCAACGCCTCTGTCAGTGTATTATAAATGATCTGAAAGGTGCGCCCCTTGTCATGTCGGCAGAGGTTTTTCACATTTTCCAGTACAAACGCGGCTGGCTGGTGACAATTAATGATTTCAGCTATGGAGAAAAACAAATTGCCTTGTTTTTCATCATCAAACCCGTGTTTCCGACCAAGACTGATTTTCTTAGAAACCCCGGCGATGCTAAACGGCTGGCAAGGGAACCCCGCGCACAAAATATCGTGTGCGGGAATGTCGGCAACAGCAATTTTATGAATATCGCCATATGGCTCTTCTCCAAAGTTTACTGCGTAGGTTTGCCGCGAGTATTTGTCCCAGTCACTTGAAAAAACGCACTGTCCTCCGGCCTTTTCAAAAGCCAATCGAAACCCGCCTATGCCGCAAAAGAGATCAATAAATTTGAACCCTGCTTTTTCATCTGCGCGATAATCCATTAAAAGTTGCCGCAAAATCGGCACTACGTTCTCTCGTGGCGCGCTTTCGCCCCGCACCCATCTCCGAAAAGTCGAAGGAGAAATATCAAGCAATGCTGCGGCTTGCCCGGCTCCGTAGGCGACGGACATCTCTTGAACAAGATCGTCAATATCCGATTGTGGAAGAGGGTACTTCACTTTGCTTCTGCCTTCTTGGCCGCAACCACAGCAACACCGCGGAAAATTTCAGATGTGGTTGTCCCGAGCCCGCTTGCTAAACGAACGAGGCTTAAAACGCTGGGGTTACGAACGCCGCGTTCAATGCCGCTGATGTAGGACGGATCAAGGCCGGAACGCTCCGAGAGTTGTTCCTGCGTAAGCTCTTTTTTATTGCGAAATTCGCTGACATTTTTGCCGAGCGCGAGAAGAACGGGATTCTTTTTCATGCGGTGCATGATGCCCGCTTCATGGACGATAAGTCCACGGACGATGAGTCAAGTTGCGACAGGATCCGCACCTTAGTCCAGCACGCTTCCACTTTGAAACGGCTCGGCGTCTTTGCGGCTTTGCGAGAGTTTTTCTTTCACTGCCCGGATTTCAAGGCCGCCGGGACGGCGGCGATACGTACCGCTTGTTGTCGCGCCATGAAGAAATCAGACAACTATAAGTCTACCATCAGACAACCGCCCGACCCGTTAAATGCGCCAGTCAAACCCAAGGTCTATAGTCTACAGTCTGTGACCTGTATCCTCTTGCTGTTAGTTCCCTTTTTTTCCGTGTAAATCCGCAGGTTCCGTAGTTGCGTTTGGAAGCCTTCCTGCCCATGGTTTTATTTTCCGGTTGTCTTATGAGTTGACTTATGGTTGTCTGATGTGGCACCCTTTTCTCCATGAACTACCAGCCTGTGTTTTCTGTAAACAGCGGTCTCGTCAACCGGATAGAGCAAATTTCTGCTCTTCGAGAACGGATTAACCATGCAACGGTAAATGTCTCATGGATTCCTGTCCTGCAAATGGATTCCAAGGCCCGCAATGCACACTGCTCCACCGCGATTGAGGGAAATCCGCTGACGCTGGAGCAGGTGCGGGCGGTCGAAGACGGCCGGGAGGTTCCAGATGTAACTGACCGCGCCAAACGTGAAGTGGTGAATTATTTCGCCGGACTCCGGCATATTGAAAAACGGGCGGATATGAAACCCGTGCGCCATGAGGATCTGTTCGATCTCCATGGCATTCTCGCCGGCGGCGGCGTGATGGATCAGGGGGAGGCGGGTCGCTATCGCACCATCAATGTGAGGGTCGGAGCGCATTTCCCGCCGGCCTGGCAGGATGTTTCGGTGCTGATGTTTGATCTGTTGAGCTGGTGGAACGGCGCTGCTGCGACTTTGTCGCCTGTGATCTCCTCGGCCATTCTGCATTACCGGTTTGAAGAGATTCATCCGTTTGCAGACGGTAACGGGCGGGTCGGCCGTGCGCTGGCGCTGTGGGAGCTCTACCGCCGGGGCTTTGATACACAGCATATCTTTTCAGTGGATGAATTCTATTGGGAAAACCGTCCGCGCTATTATGCCGAGCTTCAAACTGTTCAGCAGGGCAAAGGCGAGCTGACCTCGTGGATTGATTATTGCGCCGAAGGACTTCACCAGACGTTGGAGCGGGTTTGGCACCGCATACAGAAATTGCGCGCTGACGGGGCAGCAACCAGACTGACGCTGCGCCCGAAACAGGAACAGCTGCTCGCCCTGCTTCAGCAAAAGGGTCGCATGACTCCGGCGGAAATCTGGGCCGCTTTAAAAATTTCCAGACAGGGCGCAATCAAAATTCTGCAACCTCTGCTGGATAGCGAACTCATCGTCCGTGAAGGAACGCGAAAGACGGGCTATTACCGAATCAAAAGTAGCTGACGGCCTTTTCGCGTCTATTCGTGTTCATTCGCGGTTAGGAATGCTTTTTTCCGTGTATTCTGCGCGTTCTGCGGGTAATTTGTTCCCCCTTTTCAGGAGAGACTATGATCAATGCAGTTTTAAGAAAAATTTTCGGGTCGAAGAACGAGCGCGATATCAAGAAGATGATGCCGCTGGTGGCGCGCATCAATCAGCTGGAGGAGGAATATCAAAAGCTCTCCGAGGATCAGCTGAAAGCCAAGACCGCCGGGTTCAAGGCGCGTCTCGCGCAGGGCGAAACACTGGATGATATTCTCTGCGAAGCGTTTGCAACCGTTAAAAACGCCTGCCGCCGCCTGTGCGGAACATCGCTCGAAGTTTCCGGCCGCACGCTCCAATGGGATATGGTGCCGTTCGATGTCCAGCTCGTCGGCGGAATGGTGCTTCATCACGGAAAGATCGCGGAAATGGCGACCGGCGAAGGTAAGACGCTGGTGGCAACCATGCCGGTCTATCTCAATGCGCTGGCGGGCAACGGGGTTCATGTGGTGACGACCAACGACTTTCTGGCCGGACGCGACTCAACCTGGATGGGCTATGTCTACCAGTACCTCGGCCTGACGGTCGGCTGTCTGAAAGGACAGATGCCGCCGCCGGACCGCCGCGCGCAGTACGACTGCGATATCACCTACGGCACCAACAGCGAGTTCGGCTTCGACTATCTGCGCGACAATATGGCGATGCGCCCCGAGGATATGGTGCAGCAGCGCGGCCATGCCTATGCGATCGTCGACGAAATCGACTCTATCCTGATCGATGAAGCGCGCACGCCGCTGATTATTTCCGGCCCCGCGCCCTATTCGGCGGACGAGCAGTACCGCGGGCTCAACAGCACGGTGCAGAAGCTGGTCCGGCGACAGCAGGATATCTGCGCGAAGCTGATCGAAGAAGCGCAGGAGCTGCTCGCCAAGGGCGAAAAGGATGATGCCCAGCGTAAGCTTTATCAGGTGAATCAGGGCATGCCGAAGAGCAAACCGCTTTCAAAACTGATCGAGGAGCCCGCCAACCGCCGCCTGCTGGAGCAGGTGAATAATATGATGATCACCGACTCCTACAAGGAGGAGGCGCGCGAACTTCGCGAGGAGCTTTTCTTCACGGTGGACGAAAAAGGTCACGACGCCGGTCTGACGGACAAGGGTTGTGAAACACTCAGCCCCGAAGATCCGGAAAGTTTCCTGATGCCCGATCTGGCCACGGCGCTTTCGGAACTCGAAGGCCGCGTCGGTCTGGCACCGCAGGAAAAACTGGTGATCCGCCAGAAGCTGCAGGACGAGTTTACCAACCGCAGCGAGCGCATCCATGCGGTGAACCAGCTGATCCGCGCCCATTGCATCTATGAAAAGGATGTCGAGTACGTGGTGCAGAACAATCAGGTGATTATCGTCGATACATTCACCGGCCGTCTGATGGAAGGCCGCCGCTGGAGCGACGGACTCCACCAGGCTGTCGAAGCGAAGGAAGGCGTCCGCATCGAACGCGAAACGCAGACGCTGGCAACGATCACCATTCAGAACTATTTCCGCATGTACAAAAAACTCGCGGGCATGACCGGTACCGCCGACACCGAAGCGGGCGAGTTTCACGAAATCTACAAGCTCGACGTGGTGGTGATCCCCACCAACCGCCCGATCCGCCGCGTGGATATCAACGACCAGATTTATAAAACCAAGCGCGAGAAGTACCACGCGGTGATCGAGCAGATCAAAGAGTGCCACGGCCGCAGACAGCCGGTGCTGGTCGGTACCGCCACGGTCGAAACGTCCGAAGTGATCAGCCGGATGCTCGACCGGCAGGGCATTCCGCATAACGTACTCAACGCCAAGAACCATGCGCGCGAAGCCGAAATCGTCTCGCTGGCCGGGCAGCCCGGCGCCATCACCATTGCCACCAATATGGCTGGCCGCGGTACCGACATTAAACTCGGCGCGGAAGTGGTCTGGATCAAACGCGATCAGATCTGTTCGCAGCTTGCGCTCAGCGACAAGCCGGAAGGCGAAACGCAGACACTGAAAAAACTGCTGATGGAAAAACCGTGCGGGCTTTATGTGATCGGCTCGGAACGCCACGAGGCGCGCCGCATTGACCGCCAGCTCCGCGGACGCTGCGCGCGGCAGGGCGACCCCGGCCTTTCGCGTTTCTATGTCTCGCTCGAAGACGACCTGATGCGCCTGTTCGGCTCCGACCGCATCGCCAGCATTATGGAAAAGCTCGGCATCGAAGAGGGCGAAGTGCTCGAACATCCGTGGCTGAACAAATCCATCGAGAAAGCGCAGCAGCGCGTCGAACAGATGAACTTCGGCATCCGCAAAAACACCCTGCGCTACGACGACGTGATGAACCAGCAGCGCACCGTGATCTACGGCTTCCGCCAGACTGTTCTGCGCAGTGAAAACCCGCGCGAAGAGCTCTATGCCGTTCTCAGCGACATCATAGATGAAAACGCCGGCGCGCCCGCCGAAGAGTTTGTCGCCTGGGCCAACATAACCTTTCCGATCGGCCTGCGCGTGACCGACCTGCCTGAGGCCGTCGATACCGAAGCGCGGATAGAGCTGGTGCTCGCGAAAGTTAAAGAAGCCTATGAGCTGAAAATATCGCACGAAGACCCGGCGCGCATCAAAGGCCTTGAGCAGATGATCATTCTGCAGTCGGTGGACGAACACTGGCAGGAATATCTGCGCAACATGGACAGCCTGCGCGAGGGCATCGGTTTGCGCGCCTACGGCCAGCGCGATCCGCTGGTTGAATACAAGCGCGAAGCCTTCAACCTTTTCGGCGATCTGATGGATCGCATCAAAAATGAAATCGGGCAGAACATCTTCCGCACCGGCTCCTCGATGGAGGCGCTGCAGGGTTTCTGGCAATCCGTCAATAAAATGATGGAGAACAGCCGGGCACAGCAGCAGCAGGACTCCGCGATGGCCCTTGCCCAGCAGCAGGCTGCACAGCCCGGTCACGGCGCGCCGTCCGGCGCGGTTCCGGCTCCGCAGCCGATCCGCCGCGCCGGTCCTGACATCGGCCGCAATGACCCCTGCCCCTGCGGAAGCGGCAAAAAATATAAGAAGTGCTGCGGAGCGTAACAGCCGGAGGACAGAGAACGGAAGTCACAGAGGACGGCGGGCTTCCGGTCATTGGAAAAATGGAGGGCTCCATGATTGCTGACTGGTTTACCGGACTGCATCCGGTGGTTCAGGCGCTGCTCGCCACGCTTTTCACGTGGGGCGTCACCGCGCTCGGCGCGGCGATGGTTTTCTTTTTCAAAACAATCAACCGCAAGGTGCTCGACGCGATGCTCGGCTTTGCGGCCGGCGTAATGCTTGCCGCCAGTTTCTGGTCGTTGCTGGCACCGTGTATAGAAATGGCGAAGGAGAATCCGGCGGTTCCGCCGTGGGTTCCCGCTGTAGTCGGGTTTCTGCTCGGCGGCCTTTTTCTGCGCGGCATAGATTTGATTCTGCCGCATCTGCATCTGGGCGAACCGATTGAAAACGCGGAAGGCGTTCCTACAACCTGGAGGCGCAGTATTCTGCTGGTGCTGGCGATTACGCTGCACAACATTCCCGAGGGCCTCGCGGTCGGCGTCGCTTTCGGCGCGGTGGCGTATAACCTGCCGTCCGCTTCGCTGGCCGGAGCGATCGCGCTGGCCATTGGTATCGGCATTCAGAATTTTCCGGAAGGCGCTGCGGTTTCTGTGCCGCTGCGCCGCGAAGGCCTGTCGCGCCGCAAATGTTTCTGGTACGGACAGCTTTCGGGTTTTGTTGAGCCGGTCGCCGGGGTGATCGGTGCGGCCGCCGTCCTGCTGATGCGCCCGATTCTGCCGTACGCGCTTTCTTTCGCCGCCGGGGCAATGATTTTTGTGGTCGTCGAAGAGCTGATTCCCGAATCGCAGTCGAATAAAAACACCGATATTGCCACCATGGGTGCCATGCTCGGCTTCGCGGTGATGATGATGCTCGATGTCGCGCTCGGATGAACGCTCTTGAAACTCCTTCGGTTTCCGAAACACCGTAACGCTTACCGCTATTCCGTTTGAAGGATTTGGCTCAGCGGGGTAGATGGACGGAATAGAGCCCGATTCTCCCCCATCACTTTTTCACTTTGAGCGCGAACTCATCTGAAGAAAAGCTCCGCATTGCTTTTTCCAACGCAATTTCCATCGCGCGATCAATGACGGCTTCATATTCCCTGTGCGTGACAAAAATGAGCGCCGAAGCATCTCCTCCTACTGTGTTCTTCCACACAATCTGACCATCATCATCTAGCAACGACATTTTCAGGGTTATATTATGCCGGAGTATGGCATTCATGTTTGACCAGAAGTCTTGAATTTGGCCGTCCACAACAGCATTCGGCTTCAGATCGATAGCGCCTGACGACCCCTCCATAATAACAGTGTATCCGACATGTCTCAATGCCTCAGCAATACACTCTGTAACAACTGAGTCGAGTGACGCAGCATTCTTTAAACAAATATCCGCTATTGGCATATTAAATACATTACGCTTTACCCCGATACAATTATGATCTGCCTCGCGAACATCTTTAAATTTTCGAACAAGGATGACCCCAGAGCGTTGCCTTATGTGTTCGGCGTCGTATGTTGTCGTGGCCGTCGTGCCAGAAGTATAGAAATCAACACTCTTAGGCGTATAGATTGGAATGAAGGGCGTGGCACTGCCACCAGAATGATCAAAGTCATGAGCATACCCTCTGATATGAGTTTCGAAATCGGTTGTAAAGCTTGTACTTTTTCCTACAATCGACGCCGGATGAACTTTCTTTATAGTAACTGCCGAGGAGCCATTGGGAGCAGTACTTTCCTTAACGAACCAAAACCCAGGGCGCACGGCAACACGCGTTGCACACCCGCAACTCAAGAGAACCAGCAATAAGATAAACAACTTCGGCAGACCGGCGTTTAACCCCTTTATTCGATTCATTAAAGTCCTTTCCGAGCCGCAGGGGCATCATAATTTCAAGTCAATCTAAGTTGCGGTTCTATCAAAATCAAGATTTATCAAACCCGTCGCAGAATACCCCGCGACTTGTCGCGGAGATGACTGAGTCCGATAGCAAGAGGGCTGTAAGGGGAAGAGGAGCGTCCCCCTTTCCCGACAAGCCCGCATGGTGGGCGGGCTGCGCAAGCGTGCTTGCGCTAAAGATGCCCCGTGGCTTGCCACGGGGAGTTTCGCTTGTAGCAGTCGCCCTGCGGGCGACTTCGTTCGCCTCAGGCGAACGGCTACAGCTTTTCCTAAAACGCTCTAAATTCTACGGCGGTGTTTCGCCGCAAGCGGATTGAAGCCCGGCGGCCACTTCCGGAATAATTCCTTTCCGGATATAGATCGGGCGGAGCAGTCGCCGCAGGTTCTTCAACCGGGCGGCGAAAACAAGCGCTCCGGCTATACAGCAGACGCCGCCGGAAATAACGGTTGCCGGCGCGCCAATGAGATGGACGAGCGATCCGGCCAGCAGACTGCCCAGCGGAACAGTTCCCATAAACGACATGGTATAAAAACTCATCACCCGGCCTCTTTTGTCATCATCCACGATCATTTGAAGAATGGTATTGGTTGCGGCCATTAACACGAGAAAGCCGAATCCGATCACCGTCATCACCGTCAGCGTTAGCCAGAGCGCGGAAGACAGCCCCATACCGATCAGTCCTGCGCCGAAAACCGCCGGTGCCCACGCAATCCATACCCCCAGCCCGCGGACGCTGCGGCGCATGGCAAGCAGCATGGCGCCGGCCAGCGCACCGAGCCCCGCCGCAGAGGCCAGCAGTCCCTGCGTCCGTGCGCCGCCGTGCAGAATCTGCTGCGCAAAAACCGGCAACAGCTGGGCATACGATGCGCCGGTCAGACTGACCAGCGCCAGCAGCAGCAGCAGCGACCGGATCGGCGGGAACCCGAAAGCGTAAACGAAGCCTTCTTTCAAATGCTGGAAAACCGCCGGTTTCGACGCGGCGCGGCGGTGCAGCGGCACCCGCATCATCAGAAGCCCCGCGATAACGGCTATGTAGCTGAGGCCGTTGATCAGAAAACAGAATCCTTCGCCGGAGGCCGCAATGATAAGACCCGCAATCACCGGACCCAGCAGGCGCGCGCCGTTCACCATGGATGAATTCAGCGCAATCGCGCTGGTCAGATCTTCCCGCCGGTCCAGCATCTGGATCATGAAAGACTGGCGCGCCGGCATGTCCAGTGCATCAACGAAGCCGAGCAGCAGTGACAGCAGGATAATCTGCCAGATGGCAATGTGTCCCGAAAACATCAGCCCCGCCAGCAGCAGCGCCTGAACCATCGAGAGCGTCTGCGTGATGATCACCAGCCGGTGGCGGTTCCAGCGATCCACCAGTACGCCGGCCAGCGGAGCCATGATGAACGCAGGGATCCGCGCCGCAAACCCGGTGAACCCCAGCAGAAACGCATTGTGTTCCAGCCGCCAGACCAGCCAGGCCACGGCCGTCATCTGCATCCAGGTGCCGAGCAGCGAAACTGTCTGCCCCAGAAAAAACAGACGGAAATTCCGGTGTTGCAGCGCCCGGAACAGCAGCTGCCACCGAGACATTTCATCCAGACCGATTTGTTTTTTGGCTGTCATCTGCCGGACCTTTTAGAGCGACAGCAGTTCCTGGACATCGTTCCAGGTGAGCGCCTGCATGAAGGCACCTTCTTTTTCGAGCGTGGCATTGATGACGCCCTGCTTGCGCTGCTGCATCTGCAGAACCTTTTCTTCGACGGTGTCTTTGGTGATGAGCTTGACGCTGTAAACAGTGTTTTTCTGTCCGATGCGGTGGGCGCGGTCGGTGGCCTGATCTTCCACCGCCGGGTTCCACCACGGGTCGTAGTGGATAACCATGTCGGCGCCGGTAAGGTTGAGTCCGCTTCCGCCCGCTTTCAGGCTGATAAGGAAAACCGGTATGGAGCGGTCGGTGTTGAACTGCCGCACGATGCTCTGCCGCTCTTTGGTGGAGCCGTCGAGATAGCAGTATTTCAGTTCCCGCGTTTCCAGCTCGCGCCGCAGAATGGCGAGCATCGAGGTAAACTGGCTGAAGACCAGAATGCGGTGGCGCGCATCGAGCGCTTCGTCCACCAGTTCGAAGAAAAGTTCCATTTTGGCGGACGGGAATTCGCTCTTGAGATTCGGCAGCTTGAGCAGATCGAGATGGCAGCAGGTCTGGCGCAGGCGCAGCAGTGTTTTGAAAATCTGCATGCGCGAACGGTTGAATCCTTGTGCAGCGACCATGTCGCTGATTTTGCGTTTCGAACTTTCGAGCAGTTCTTTATAGACCAGATACTGATCCTTGCTGAGCGTGCTGTGCGCGACACGCTGGATTTTTTCGGGCAGGTCTTTGGCTACTTCGCGTTTGAGGCGGCGCAGCAGGAACGGATGCAGTTTGCGGCGCAGTTTCAGCTGCGCGAGTTCGCCGTCGGGGCCGCCGCGGCTGATCGGCAGTTCGTAGTTTTCGCGGAAGGCTTTGTGGTTGCTGAGGTAGCCGGGCATCAGAAAGTCCATGATGGACCAGAGATCGGCGACGCTGTTTTCAATCGGCGTACCGGTGAGCACGAGTTTGTGCACCGCGCGGATTTTTTTGGCGGCGACGGCGTTCTGCGTAGAGCGGTTTTTGATGTGCTGCGCCTCGTCGAGCACGGCAACGGCGAAGTCATACTCCAGATATTTTTCGATGTCGCGGCGGAGCAGCGCGTAGGACGTGATGACCAGATCGCTTTCGCCGACTTTTCCCCAGAGGTCGTGGCGCTCCGTGCCGTGCAGTTTCAGTACACGGAGCTCCGGCGTGAATTTCTCGGCTTCCTCGGCCCAGTTGTCCACCAGACTGGTCGGGCAGACGATGAGCGCCGGTTTGCCGCGCGCCTTTTCATTATGCCTCTCCAGCTGAAGCCAGACGAGCGCCTGCAGTGTTTTGCCAAGTCCCATTTCGTCGGCCAGAAGTCCGCAGAACCCGCTGCGTTCGAGAAAACGCAGCCAGTAGACGCCTTCTTTCTGATAGAAGCGCAGGGTGTTTTCGAGTTTTGCGCCGAGCGGTTCAGGTTCTATTTTCTGCACGCGGTTCTGCGTCTGCGCCATTTTCATCCAGTCGGGCGATGCTTCGACATCCACGCCGTCAAGAGAGTGGAGCGAAGCCTGAACGTAGGCGGCATAAATATCGTTCATGCGGAAAGTGCCCGCCGCGCCGCCCGCGCCGAACGCGCAGTCGCTGAACACTTCGCGGGCGGTTTCAATGGCGTCGATGTCGAGCAGAATGGTGCGGCCGTTCTTTTCGACAAACGCCTCGCCCATGTTGAGTGCGCGCTGGATTTCGCTTTCCGTCAGGCTCTGCCCGCCGCTGTTTTCGTAGGCGTAGCCGACATCGAAAAATCCGTTGGCCGGCGCTTCATGGATGCGGATAACGGGCGTGGTGAATTCCGCTTCCTCCATGAACGGCGCGACGCGGCCTTCGAGTTCGACGCGCCAGCCGTAGCGGCGCAGCCGCGGAACGGCCCCGCCGAGAAAATTCAATACTTCGCGCGGGCCGACAATGGCGGTGAGCAGATCGCCGCGGTTTCCGCGGAAGCCGGAAAAGGCCAGCTTTTCGAGCGCCTGTTTTTCTGCGTCGGGGTTGCGTACGCCGTATTCGAGAATGTCGCCGGGTGAAGGAATGGCAAAATTGCCGGCGGCTTCGTCCCGGCAGGCAATGAGAATGTTGTCTTCGTATTCGGCAAAAAACTTGGCGGCCAGCGAAGCCGGGCTGCCGCTGACCACGAGGCGGAAGTGCGGTTCGGCGGGCTTCAGCGTGAAGAGATCAGGCGACACCTCCGTATCAACCGGAATGAGACTTCCGAGGGTCGGAAGTTCGTGGTTCAGGAAATGCGGCACAGCGGGCCGGGCAATGCGTGTCGGGTTGTGGTAGATGCTGCGCAGCGGGCCGGGCAGCAGTTCGTTCAGTTTTCTGAACGTGTTCTGCGCAAAAATCCATCCTTCGCGGGCGCCTATGATGAAAAGCGGTTTTTCGTTTTGCACCGGCAGGTCGGCGATCATCGAAAGGTTGAGTTCGCCGCTCGCTTCGTCAAGTTCCATGCGCAGGCGCGTACCGGCGGTTTCAGGCAGAACGGCGAGCGGCGTTTCCGCGTTCTCTTCGTAGAGCGGCTTGTTGCTGAAGAGCTGCAGCAGATTGATGAAATCCGCCTCGCGTGCAACCAGCCGTCCTTTAGCGGGCCCCTCAGAAATATCTTCGAGGACAAAAAGAAGGTTTTCGTCGCGCGGCGTAAACGAAAGCGGAATATCCGCCGGTACATCGTTGAGCGGAATGTTCCTCCCGTTGTAATTGGCAAAACAGCGCAGCGGGAAGCGCCCGCCGCGCGCCTGCTCGCGCCAGTTCTGTTCGAGTGTGATGCGCAGCACCGCCGAAACCGCTTTGGGATGATTGGCAGGAACGCGGGTGATGTATTTGGTTTCGTCGTGCTGCTGCAGCCGCTCGGCGCGGCGTTTTTCTTTGAGCGCTTTTTCCTGCCGCAACGGATCGCTGTACTGTTTGACGGCTTCGAGTCCGAGCGCGACAAGATGCGCGCAAATGAGTCCTTTTTCCCGGTTTTCGCGGCACGGGCAGTGATTGTCTACGAAACCGTCCGGCAGAAGCTCGAACTTGGTGCGCATCCCGCGGATACCGACGGCGAGTTCGCCGGAAATAAACGGGTGGTTGTATTCGACTTTCTCGACAACTCCGCGCTCGAACAGCAGTTTGCCGTCCCGGAACGCCTTCCAGCCGGCCCAGTCTTGCAGAATTTTCTGTGTAAACGGTAGCGCCATTCTCTGTTTTGCCTCTCTCGCAGCACCTGGCTTAACAGGCGGGAAAAATGCAACCCATTCTTTCCAAACAGAGAAAAATAGCGAGCTGATTCTTCCAGAGGACGGAAAATTATCAGGCCGCTTTGCGGGCGGTGATAAGGAATACCGGATAGTCCCGGCCGTTTTTGCGGATGGTATTGGCCGTAACAGCGGCGACGGCTTCGCAGCCCCGGTCGCGCAGCCGCTGCATCAGTTCGGCGCGGTTGAATCCATGATGAACCGGTCCGGCCTCTTCGTCGTGAAATTTTCCGTCTTCGCTGTCGAGGTCGGCGAGCGCGATGAAGCCGCCGGGATTCAGCTGTGCGGTAAGCGCGTCCAGCAGCAGCCCCGTTTCGGGCACATGATGAAGCGCCATGGAACTGAAAATCAGATCAACTGTGCCGGTCGGCGGATGGGTCAGGATATTCAGACAACGCGCCTTTATATTTTTCATGCCGTCTTCTTCGATCCGTTTTTGAAGCTGTTCGATCATGCCGGAAGAAAGATCAACAGCCAGAATACTTCCCAGACCGGGAAGCAGTTCGCGGCTGATGAGTCCGGTTCCGCATCCGAACTCCAGCGCTGTCCAGGTTTGTGAAAATGGAAGCTGCGCCCTGATGGCTGCGGCAATCCGCCGGGCGTTTTCTATACGCACCGGATTGTCATCCCAGGCTGCGGCTCTGCTGTTGAAGTACGTGTTGTTCATGATTCAAAACTGTTTGCAGGTTCGGCCCGTCATCCTTCCACGATGGCGTTGAGGATGTTTTCAAAGCGGCGCAGGCCGCTTTCCAGCGAGTGTTTCTCTTCGACCAGCTCGCGGGCGCTGCGGGCCATTCTGGCGGCCAGCGCGCGGTCGGTGAGCAGCCATTCGACGCTCTGCGTGAAAAGCTCCGGGGTATCGGCGACCAGGCAGTTTACGCCGGTCTGCGCTTCGATACCGGCCATGCCGAGCGAGGTGGATACGACCGGCAGGCCGCCCGCCATGGCTTCGAGCACTTTGGTGCGCATACCGGAACCCAGCCGGACCGGAGAAACGAAGACGCGCGCACGGTTGCGGTACGGGCGCAGGTCTTTAACGCTGCCGGTAACGATGATGCGGCTGTCTTTCTGCGCGAGCCGCCGGATACGGCGCCCCGGCGAGGCGCCGACAATGTAAAATTTAACTTCGGGGTGCCGTTCGCTGAGGCGCGGCCAGACATGATGACAGAACCATTCGACACCGTCTTCGTTCGCAGGGTCGCTCATGAAGCCGGTCAGCAGGACAATCGGTTCTTTGGGTACGGGAGGATGCGCCTGCAGATACCGGACATCCACGCCGGCCGGCACAACGGAAATCGCGAGATCCTGCGCATAATATTGCATGGTGAAGCGATCCTGCGGCGTGAGCACCAGAATCCGGTCGGCGCTGCGATACATGTTGAACTCGTATTTTTGAAGTCCGCGCAACTGAGGGATGCTTTTGAGGTGAAGTCTCCATTTTACTTCACCGAGTTCGGTGTATTTCTCATAGGAGTCCGTTACACACCGGTGACAGGAAATTACTGTGTGTACGGCCGAGAGATAGGAATTTTTATGCAGGTATTGTCCCATTTCAGAAAACTCGGCCACCACCAGATCGTATTTCCCCTGTTCCGCCGCTTCGCCGGCTTTTTTCATCATGTCAGCAGAATAGCTCTTCCAGAAGACCGCCGGACGGCTTAAAGACAAGTAATCGTGAAAGGCGCGGACAAGAATATTGCGGCGCGGGTGAGGCAGCGTGCGAAGTTCGATCAACAGCGGCCTCAGCGACTCTATTTGTTCCTTTTTTTCGTCCTGAATAAAAGTTAACAGCCCGACCTGGTGTCCGTGCTCAGACAAGCACCGGATGCGCTCATAAATGATTCGGTGTCCGCCAGCCACTTCGGCGTGAGGAAGTTTATTGGTAAGAAAAAGTATTTTCATGCCGGTGCCTGTTTCAGAACAAATCCTGCACTATCGTCATGAATTCTTCAGGGGAACAGTCGTTCAGCTTCCGCCCGGCGGCTTTCAGGGATTCATCGATCCGGTGACATATTTTTTTCAGTTCTTCATGGGTTTTTCCAGTGCCCATGAGTACGTGGTAAGTATCCGCTTGTGTGATTCGGATATGCCCGTCTTCGTTGTCAAATCCGACGCCGAGCAGTCCAATAACCCGGCTCTGTCCGGTCTCACTCATCTCTTTTTATCTGTTCCCTCTTGCACTCTGCGGTAATCTCTGGCTTATTTTCCGTTCTTCTGCCCGATGGTGTAATGGTAGCACAGCAGACTCTGAATCTGCTTGTCTAGGTTCAAATCCTAGTCGGGCAACCATTTTTCCCTTACGATACCCGTATCGGCATCAGCACATACAGGAACGGTACACCGGTCTTTATCACACCCGGGCTCAACTCGTCCGACAGTTCAAAAAATATTTCGTCGGAGTCTAAGTGACGAAGCGGCGCCATTAAAAACCCTGGATTGAACGCGATGGAAATTTCTTTTCCTTCGTATTTAACAGGTATGGTTTCGCGCGCTTCTCCGATTTCCGGACTGTTCGTGACCAGTTCGAGCTTGTTTTTTCCAAAAGTAAGCCGGATGGAAGCGGTTTGGTCATCGGTAAGTAATGATACTCGGCGCACGGCATTCAATAAGGTTTCACGATCAATGGCGATTCGCTCCTCACATTGCGCCGGAATTACCTGTTGAAAGTTCGGGTAGGTTCCTTCGATCAGTTTTGAAATGATAAGAATCCGGTCAAAATCAAATGCCACTTGCGCCGCTGACACTCGTATTCTTAAAAGTCCTTCTTCACCAAGCGTTTTTATCAATTCATTCAGTGTTTTAGTGGGAACAACCAGACTGGCCTGTGCATCTTCTGAAAACTCTACTTCCTGTTCGACCAGTGCGAGCCTCCGCCCGTCCGTAGCTACAACCGTAAGCTTTTCATCCTTAAAACTAAGCAGTGAGCCATTAAGAATATAACGGGTTTCATCCGTAGAAGAAGCATACGAAACCTTTTGAAGCATTTCTTTAAAAACATTCTGATCAATGGTGTAAACCGCGCTTTCTTCAAATTCAGGAAGCGGCGGGAAATCCTCTTCCGTCAACCCGACCAGTTTAAAAAATGATGGGCCGCACCGGATCGTGGCTACATCTTTAACATCCACTTCTATTTCTACCTGACCGGCGGGCAGTTCACGGCAGATATTAAAAAACCGGCGGGCGGGCAGCGTGGTTCCGCCTTGTTCAGCAATTTCAGCCGCCGCGCTTGTTTTTACACAAACCTCCATATCGGTAGTGGTTAATGAAACGGTTTCCCCTTCCGTTTTCAAAAGAACATTTGAAAGGATGGGAAGCGTGCTGCGTTGTCCGACGATGGACTGAACTTTTTGGAGAGCTTCGAGCAGAACATCTTTTTCTATTGTGAGTTTCATCAACACCCCTCTTTATTTAATAGGATTATAATTTATATAACCCGTATTATTATTAGTACTGTAAATAGATCGCGTAGTCAGCCTCTTTTTTCTCTCAACCCTGTTTGGTTGCCTTACTTACCCCTGTGAACATCTTTGTTAAAAAAACAGGTACAAATCCGGATTGGTTTCAGTAACCTGAAGTTATTGTTTCTGTACCCAGTTTATCCACAGGGTTATAAGAAGTTTATTCACTGCTCCTGTCCGGCCTTTTGGGAGTTATGGCTGACGCGCTGACGAAGCAAGGAGAGCGTATGTTTCAGCTTCATATCCTCATTTTGCCGCCGCTCCACCAACTGACAGGCGTGGACAATCGTGGCATGGTTCCGGCTGAAAGCATCGCCTATGACCGGGAAAGACTGCCCGGTCATGGTACGGGACAAATACATGGCAATTTGTCTCGGCCAGGCAATATTTTGAGGGCGTTTCGGCCCAACCAGGTCTCCCAGCCGTATTTCAAAATGTTCTGCAACGGCTTTCTGGATTCCTTCTATGCTGATGGCGTGTTTACGCTCCTGATCCAGCGTGTCGCGCAGCAGATACTCCAGTTTCGTGCGATCCATTTTCAGCCCCGTTAACGAAACATAAGAAGCTACGCGGATCAGCGCGCCTTCCAGCCGGCGGATATTGGATGAAATCCGTTCCGCAATATAGAAAAGAAGGCTTTGTTCGATCGTAAGATTCAATTGCTCACACTTTTTGCGCAGAATCGCCACGCGGGTTTCGACATCCGGGCTTTCGAGCTCGACCACCAGGCCCCACTCGAAGCGTGACACCAGACGCGGAGCCAGACCCGCCAATTCACCGGCCGGCCGGTCGGACGTCATCACGATCTGCTTATGATTTTCAAAAATGGCATTGAAGGTATGGAAAAATTCCTCCTGCATCTGATCTTTGCCCGCGAGAAAATGAATGTCATCGATCAGCAGGGCATCCACGGTCCGGTATTTTTTCCGGAATTTGGACAGCGAGCGGGTTGTAAGCGCTTCAATATACTCATTAACGAAACTTTCGCAGTTCGTGCAGCAAACGCTGCCGCGTGAGCTTTTGGAATGCATAAAATTTCCAATGGCCTGCATCAGGTGGGTTTTGCCCAAACCGACATCGCCGTGGATAAAGAGCGGGTTGTATGTACGCGCCGGTGCTTGTGCCGCCGCAATCGAGGCTGCGTGTGCAAACTGGTTTGACGGGCCGACCACAAAGGCATCGAACGTGTAGTTTTTATTCAGATTCGTTTCTGCCGGTTTCTTCGTCGCCGGG
The DNA here is from genome assembly GCA_903826865.1 of uncultured Verrucomicrobiota bacterium. Taxonomy (GTDB): domain Bacteria; phylum Verrucomicrobiota; class Kiritimatiellia; order Kiritimatiellales; family Tichowtungiaceae; genus Tichowtungia. Next base: position 26,247 of record CAIKGD010000016.1, on the reverse strand, counting down.
GAAGAAGGCGCCTTCTCCTTCTTTTCTTCCGGCAGCTCGGCAATCAATGAATAGTCCACCGTCAAATCAATCCGCATCTCACGGCCGGAGACCACGGCCAGTGCCGTCCGGATAAGCGGAATGTAATGTTCTTCAAGCCACGACTGATAAAAATCATTGCCGACCACAAGGATAACCGTGTTCTCTTCGATACTGCGGCACTGGATGACAGCAATCCACTTTTCGAAAATATCCTTTGGCAGAGTGGCCTCCAAATGGTGACAGGCCTCTTTCCAAAGCGTATCTTTATCTTTGCGCATAGGGCTCCAAATCGGCACAGTTAGAAAACAATTAACAATTCGAGGGGAGATATCGACAGGTTGTTAACAAGCGAATCTCCCCTGCGCTTTCGCGACGAGAACAAGCTAATAAACCCGATACAAAAGCCCAAGGGCAAAGCCGGACGCGGCAGGAAAAATCACGCAGTACACAACATGTAGGTATAAAAATAAGAAGACCCACAAAATACCGTTCAAAGTTTGGAAAAAAGAAAACTCATAAAATGCATCTTTTTTTTGTAAACAGGCGGCTCACAGAACCTTTACGAATATGAAAAAATCAAAATCTGTCCACATACTTATCAGCAGCACCAAAACCGCCGCCGACATCCGTTATTTGTGCGGCGCGGAACCGCCTGAAAATGCGGTGCTTATCCAAACCGGCGGCCGTGGAACACTCATCGTTTCTGAAATGGAGTACAACCGCCTGCGCCGTTCCGTCAAACGCGGCATCACCGTTCTGCATCCCGCGCTGTTCGGCTCTGCCTGGAAAAAAGGCCCGGCAGACTGGATAAAAAAATGCGCCGACCAAAAAAATTTATCCGTCGGCGCGGACTTTCCGCTCGGCCTTGCAGAAAAACTGCGGCGCACCGGACACCAAATCAAAATTTCCGGCGAAGCGATCTGTCCGCAGCGCGAAATAAAAACCGCTGACGAAATTTCCGCTGTAAAAAATGCCCAGTGCACCGCTGTTGACGCCATGAATGCCGCGATCAAACAGATTGCTTCGGCAAAAATCGGCAAAGACGGACTTCTCCGTTGCGGCAAAATCATTCTTACGTCTGAAATGGTTCGCGCGACCATTTGCCACACCCTGCTCGACCATGATTGCGTCGCAACCGAAACCATTGTTGCCTGCGGACCGCACTCCGCCGACCCGCACGAACGCGGCACCGGCCCTCTCCGCGCCGGACAGCCGATCGTCCTCGATATCTTTCCGCGTTCAACCATAACCGGTTACTGGGGCGACCTCACCCGTACCGTCTGCCGCGGCCCGGCTCCGGCGGAACTGAAAAAAATGTATACCGCCGTAAAAGTCGCGCACACCGCTGCCCTTAAAGCGGTGAAAGCCGGAGCGTGGACCGACGACGTACACGCCGCTGCGGCCGGAGAACTGGATCGGCGCGGATTCAAAACAGAAACCATCGACGGCGTGCCGCAGGGGTTTATCCATGGAACCGGACATGGCGTCGGACTCGACATCCACGAAGCACCGCGCGTTTCATCAGCGGTACATAAAAAACTGCGCGCCGGAAACATTATCACTATCGAACCGGGTCTTTATTATCCGCACATCGGCGGCGTTCGCATAGAAGACACCGTCGCCGTCACCAAAACCGGATTCCAAATGTTCGCTTCTATCCCAGGCGGGGTGCAAATAGAGTTTTAGACCGCAAAGGCGGGAATTAGTGGATAAGCCGCCTGCGGGCAGCTTCACGAACCTCCGGATCGTTATGTTCCGTCGCCAGCTTTTCGAGTAAATTCTCGGGGACTCCTTTTAGGAGTTTTTCTATCAGGTCAGCGATATTCATCTTTGCAGGAACGAATGTTCTATCGTTCTTTCTTTTGGATGTGGGGAAAACGGACGCCCATTCGGTTTTCTCCCCGCGCACCGAAAGCTCAATATATTCTCCTTTCAGGCCGACGCCATCGTCATATGGTCGGCCAATAAAAAACCTTTTGACGACGACCTGTGGAATTTCAAAATGATCTGCGATCAAGGGATCCGTCAGGAAAAGACGAATACGGGCTATTTCGCTGATATGGCCATCGGCGCTTTTGGCTAACTTATTTAGAGCCGCGCGGTCTGTCATCGAAGCCGCAGCTTGGAGTCTCACGGTATTATCTTTTGCTGTCGTGGCAATTTTGGCAAGCAACGACTGGTCTGTCTGCTGTCTGGTACACTCAGGTTTCACCCACATTCCCGTTTCTGCCAGTAAGATTTGATTGGTTAATTTACCAAAGGCGGCTTCGCGGATCTCCTGAGAGTGGTCATCGTCTGAAAGGGGAAGATACTCTCCGGCCTCCGTTGCGACCTTGGCCAATAGCACCTCGTTGGTAAGCCTTTTGACAGCAGCGCGCCGAGCGAGGTTATCGTCTGCGTCCTTCAAAGCTATCTTTGCGAGTAAGGCCTGGTCGGTAAGTTGGCTGACGGCTGCCGCGCGGACGGTCCAATTCCTGTCTGAGGTGGCAATTTCTTCCAGCAAGGCCTGGTCGGTAAGTTGGCTGACGGCCGCTGCGCGACACTCCTTGTCCTCCACGGCGATCTGCGACAGTAAGGCCTGGTCAGAGAGTTTCTTGACAGCGGCTATGCGGACAAACGACTCCTTGTTCTCCATGGCGATTTTGGCCAGCAAGGCTTGGTCGGCGAGTTTTTCAACGGCGGCACGGCGGACAGTCCAATCCCTGTCCTCCATGGCGATTTTGGCCAGCAAGGCTTGGTCGGAAAGTTTCTCGAAGGCAGCACGACGGATATCTGGATTCTTGCTCTCCATGGCGATTTTGACCAGCAAGGCTTGGTCGGAGAGTTTCTCGAAGGCGCCGCGACGGATTTCTAGATCATCCCTACTCTCCATTGCAATTTTTGCCAGCAGGGATTGGTCAGAGATTTTCTCGAGGGCGGCAAGGCGGAAGTCTCTGCCTGCTTTGCCTGTGCCAGACGTAGCCAGTTTTTCCAGCAACGACTGGTCTGTAAGTTTCGCCAAAGCGACAGCCGCCTCATTCCCGTACAGATCGAAAGTGGCGATTTTCGCCAGCGAAGCTTGATCCGTAAGCTTCTTGAGAGCGGCAAGGCGGATATTCTTATCGCTGGCCCCACTGGCGAATTCCGCCAGCAGAGTTTGATCGGTGAGTGTTTCGACCGCAGCTTGACGGATCTCCGAAGTTTCGTACTTCCTAATGATTTCCGCCAGCAGAGTCTGATTGGTGAGTTTTTCGACTGCGGCGCGGCGGACGATCGAATTCCTGTCTGAGGTGGCAATTTTTTCCAGCAGGGTCTGGTCGGTTGTATAGGCCACAGTTTCTACGGTCGTAGCGCACCCAGCTACAACTGCCAACAGAAAACACAAAGCAAGGACAGTGCTTTTGGCGATAGGGTGTTTTCTCGACACATCTGTTTTTTGCATTTTCATCGGCACCTTTCTTTCTGATAAACCCTAAGCTCGCTCGATATCGGCGCCGAGAGCGCGGAGACGTTCGTCGATGGCTTCGTAACCGCGGTCGATCATTTGCGCGTTGTCAATGGTGCTAAGCCCTTCGGCGCAACAGGCGGCGATCAGCATGGCCATACCGGCGCGGATGTCCGGACTGGTCAGCCGCGCGCCGTGCAGTTGCGACCGGCCGCTGACGACGACGCGGTGCGGGTCGCACTGGATAATATTGGCGCCCATCGCCATCAGGTGATCCACGAAATACATGCGGCTCTCGAAGAGTTTTTCGAAAAAGAGCATCTGTCCCTGCGTTTGCGTCGCCAGCACGATCAGTACGCTCATCAGGTCTGACGGGAACGCCGGCCAGATGCCGTTTTCGATTTTCGGCGTAAAATTTCCGAGGTCGGGAACAATCTGCCGCTCTTTTTGCGCGGCCTGAGAAAGCGCGCCGTTTTTGAGCGTCCATTTGACGCCGAGTTTTGAAAATCCTTTTTCGAGGACGTTGATCGTGACGGCATCGCCCGGCGCGTCTATTTCAAGCGCGCCGCCGGTGACGGCGGCGGCGGTGAGGAAGCTGCCGGTTTCGATGTAGTCGGGCTGAATCGTATGTTCCGCGCCGGCGAGCAGTTTGACGCCGCGTACATGGAGGCGGTTGGTGCCGATTCCGGCGATATCCGCGCCCATTTTAACCAGCAGGTGCGCCAGATCCTGTACGTGCGGTTCGCAGGCGGCGTTGAAGATGGAGGTTTCGCCTTCGGCAAGCACGGCGGCCATCAGAATGTTTTCCGTGGCCGTGACGCTGGCTTCGTCGAGAACCAGATCGGCGCCGGCAAGTTTTTTGCGCTTAAAATGGTAAGGCGCAGTGTCATTGACTTCGATGCCGAGCGCGCGCAGTCCGTAAAAATGGGTGTCGAGGCGGCGGCGGCCGATGACATCGCCGCCGGGCGAATGGATCAGCGCCGCCCCGTGCCGGGCGGTGAGCGGTCCGGCCAGCAGAATCGAGGTGCGCACTTTCCGGCAAAATTCTTCGTCGAGTTCGGTGGCGATCAGGCCTTTGGCGCAAAGCGTTACACAGCCGCCGGATTTTTCGACCGACACGCCGAGCGACATCAGCAGGTCGAGCATGACGCGGACATCGGCGATATCCGGGACGTTACAGAGCCGGATCGGTTGATCGGTCAGGGTACAGGCCGCCAGCATGGGCAGAACTGCATTTTTGTTGCCGCGCGGAGAGAATTTCCCGCCGATGATATTGCCGCCGTTGATAATGAATTTTGCCATGGCGCAGACAGTATCCACTTTTTCCGAAGTTGGGAACTTTTTGATACAACTTTTCCACGGCATGGAAAAAATGAACTGAGAAGTTCCAAGGTTTGGAAAATCGGGTAGACTGTGCGGCATGAAACGAATGGCTCTGATCTGGTTTTTCATTTGCGCCGCAATGCTCCGTGCCGAAGAACTTCCTCCGGCGCAGGATATTCTGGCCTTCGCCCGCGCCCAGCTCCCGAAGCAGCCGATCCGGATGAACGGCGCACTGAAAGAGCGCGCGGAAAACGGATTTGTCAAAAAAGAGCTGACCGTCGAAATGGACCTTAACTGGGGAGCCGCCCCGGCAAGCGCGACCTACCGGATCCGCGACGAAAAGACGGATCTGTTCCAAATTCTGGAAATCCAGTGGCTGCCCGGCGGATCGGACTTCCAGTATTCGGAAAACAACAAAGACGTTCCGGACTTCAACCCGAATACAGAAATCGCCGGACTCGGCGTAACGTGGGCCGACCTGAGCTTTTCTTTCCTCTGGAGCCGCGACGCCGAAACGGTGAAGACCGATAAAAAACTGGGCAAGGATTGTTTTGTAATTTCGGTTCCACGCGGCACTAACAGGCTGCTGCTTTGGATTGAGAAGGAAACCGGACGGGTGTTCGGTGCAAAAGAAGAGAATGCTGCCGGGGAACAGGTCAAGGAGCTCAAAGTGGTCAGCGTCAAAGAATTCGACAAGCTCTGGATGGTGAAAGACCTCGATATTATCCGGCCTTCGGAAAAAGGGCGAACCAGCCTGCGCGTAGAAACCGTGGAACCCATTGCGCAGTAGGGAGAAAGTGGAGCGGGTGAACGGATTCGAACCGTCGACAATCACGTTGGCAACGTGATGCTCTACCAACTGAGCTACACCCGCGATAGAAAGGGTGGCTAGTATGCGAATAAGGAAATCCTTTGCAAGCCGGAATTTTAATAAATGCCGCGCTTTCCATTGCGCACACCGGCCGGTCCATGATTTGCTTAGTTTATGATTACGCAGGAAAAATGGGAAAAACTGTACGAACGGATGACGGCTCTGCATATCCGCGAGGAGGATCTGACGGAAAACTTTATCCGCGGCTCCGGCTCGGGCGGGCAGAAAATCAATAAAACCTCTTCCTGCGTACAGTTGCGCCACGCTCCGTCGGGCATCGAAATCAAGTGTCAGGCCTCGCGACTGCAAGGCACCAACCGGTTTTTCGCGCGGCGCGATCTCTGCGATAAGCTGGAAGAACAAAAACTCGGCGTGCAAAGCAGGCGGCAGCAGGAGCAGGAAAAAATCCGCCGCCAGAAGCGCCGCCGCTCGCGCCGCGCAAAAAATAAAATGCTCGAAGGTAAACACAAACAGTCCGATAAAAAGGCGCTGCGCCGCCCGGTGAGTGAATAACTATATGAATACGGAAGCCAAACTCCGGAAACTGGATGAAATTTTCCAGACATTGGGAAAAACCGCAGTCGCCTTCTCCGGCGGCGTGGACAGCACCTTTCTGGCCGCCGCGGCAAAACGTACGCTGGGCGATAACGCACTGGCGGTTACGGCGGTTTCCGCCACGCTCGCCGAGGATGAACGGATCGAGGCAGTAAAACTGGCGGAAAAAATCGGTATCCGGCACGTTATGCTCGAGACGGATGAGATGAACGACACGCTCTATACCGCTAATTCTGCCGAGCGCTGCTACTTCTGCAAAAAAATCCGCTATCAGCGACTCGTGGCCTGGGCCTCCGCGCACGGGTACCCATGGGTTGTTGAAGGCAGCAACGTGGATGACGACCGCGATTACCGGCCCGGCCTCCGCGCCGTCGCGGAGCAGGCGGAGGTGCGCAGTCCGCTTAAAGAGGCCGGCCTGACCAAGGCGGAAATCCGCGAGGTTTCCAAACAGCGGAACCTGCCGACGTGGGAAAAGCCGAGCGCCGCCTGCCTCGCCTCGCGCATAGAATACGGAATGCCGCTGACGCCCGAACGGCTTAAACAGGCTGAACTGGCCGAAAAATTTATCCGTCCGCTTTGCAAGGGGCAGCTTCGCGTGCGGCATCACGGCACGCTGGCGCGCATCGAAGTCGAACGGGAATGGATTTCGAAGCTGGCAGAACCGGAAACAGCGCGTAAAATTGCAAAAAAACTGAAGGAGCTCGGCTTCCATCATGTTGCGCTGGATCTTTCCGGCTACCGGATGGGAAGTTTGAATCAGGATTTAGAAAAAAAATGAAACCCGGAAAAAAACTGTTCGAAGAAATGGGCTTCGCGAAGATAGATCATCATCGCGCCGGGCGCTGCGGTTCGCCCGAAGCGGTTTTCTGCGAAGGCAAAACGCCGGAGCAGGTGGCGCAGATCGTCGAACGGATGAATCAGGGTACGCACAATATCCTCGCCACCCGCGCGAACGCCGAAATGTTCGCTGCGGTAAAAAAACTTGTGCCGGAAGCGGAGTATCATGAACAGGCGCGGCTGATCATCGTGCGTAAAGAAGAACTCGTGTCCGATCCGGACCGATTCATACTCGTAATGACGGCGGGAACCAGTGACATTCCCGTTGCCGAAGAGGCCGCGCTGACAGCGGAACTGATGGGTCACCGCGTTGAGCGCGTGTTTGATGTCGGCGTCGCGGGCATTCACCGTCTTTTTGCTCAGCAGGAAAAAATAAGCACCGCCAATGTGATCGTAGTTGCCGCCGGAATGGAAGGCGCGCTGGCCAGCGTGGTCGGCGGACTGGTTTCAAAGCCGGTGATCGCCCTGCCGACCAGCATCGGTTACGGCGCGAGCTTTGAAGGGCTGGCAGCGCTGCTCGGCATGCTCAACAGCTGCGCCGCCGGCGTGGCCGTGGTGAATATTGATAACGGTTTCGGTGCGGGCCGCCTCGCTGGAATGATCAACGCAATGAGGTGATTTTATGAAGGCGATGTATCTGAGTGGATTTTCCGGAGTCAGCGGCAATATGTTTGTCGGCGCGCTGCTGGATGCGGGTCTACTAGAAAAAACGTTTCGGGAAACGGTGAGCGCCCTGCCCGTTTCGGGCTATCAACTCAAAATTAACAAAGTGATGAAGCACGGAATCAGCGCAACGCATTTTGATGTAGAGCTTGATCCGGCAGAACATCAGCCGCACCGGCATCTCGCCGACATCGTCAAAATTATTGAATCCACCGGGCTCAGCGCAACGGTAAAGGCGCGCAGTATCGCCGTTTTCGAAAAGCTGGCGGAAGCGGAGGCGAAGGTTCACGGCACAAAGGTGGAAAAAATCCATTTTCATGAAGTCGGCGGCATAGACGCCATTATTGATATTGTCGGAACGGTGTCCGGGCTCGAATCTCTTGGCGTTGAAAAAGTTTTTGCCGGTTCGTTGCGAACCGGCTGCGGGTTTATAAAATGCGCGCACGGTGTTCTGCCGATTCCCGCGCCCGCGACAACGGAACTTTTGACCGGCATTCCGTATACGCACGGCAGTATCGAAAAAGAACTGCTTACGCCGACCGGCGCTGCACTGCTCGCGGTGCTTTGCGACGGCTTTGGTGAGCGTCCGGCAGGTTTTGTTTCTGAAAAAACAGCGTACGGCGCGGGCGGCTGGGATCTCGATATTCCAAACGTGTTGCGCGTAGAGACCGGATTTCTCCAAACACCGGAGAACCCGGAACTGCTGGTTTTTGAAACCAACATCGATGACAGCAGTCCGCAGATTTTTGATTATGTGATGGAACGGCTTTTCAAAGCTGGCGCGCTCGATGTCTGGCTGACGCCGGTTCAGATGAAAAAGAACCGCCCCGCAGTTACGCTTTCCGTTCTTGCGCCCGCTGCGCTTCAAGAGAACGTAGAAGAAATTATATTTTCCGAGACCACGACTATCGGCATTCGCCGCTACCCGGTAGAACGCACCGCGGCACAGCGCTGCGAAAAAACAGTGAACACGCCGCAGGGCTCTGTGCGGGTTAAAATAAGTTCTATTAACGGCAGAGCCTGTTCGGTGACGCCGGAATATGATGACTGCCGAAAATTGGCTGAAGCGACCGGTGCGCCGCTGAAAGAGGTCTTAGCTTTGGCGCAAGCGGCCTTCAAAAGCCGTTGATTTCTATCAGGGGTTTCCTTACATTGTGAGCCCGGGTGAATCATGATCGAACAGCCATCAAAAAAACGACCTTGGCGACGCGACCGTCCGGTTCCCAATCCGTACCGCGATACGTTAAGTCAGGAAATCGGGTATAAGGTCGATACCCGAACCGCCGGGTGCCTGCTGATTGCGCTGGCCGTTGGCCTGCTGATCGTGGTCGGTCTGGTTTTTATCGTCTATTGGCTGATGCATTGAGCCGCAGCGGAAAACTCACTCTTCTTCAGCCGCAGAGCGTTTCATCCGTTTGCGCTCATTATCGGTGAGATAGCGTTTGCGCAGGCGCACGTGGCGGGGCGTCACTTCAACCAGTTCGTCTTCTTTGATATATTCAAGCGCCTCTTCCAGGCTTAGTTTCTGCGCCGGCGCGATTTTCATGGCGCGGTCGGAACCGGACGCGCGCATGTTGGTAAGCTGTTTGGCTTTCTGTGCGTTGACGAGCAGATCTTTGTCGAGGCAGTGTTCGCCGACGATCATGCCTTCGTAACACTCTTCACCCGGATCAATGAAAAAGATGCCGCGCAGCTGCAGGGCGTCGATGGCAAACGCCACGGACTTTCCGTTGGCCATACTGATCATGACGCCGTTATTGCGCTGGTTGATTTCCCCGGCGTACGGGCCGTAGTGAATGAAGCGGTGTGAAATGACGGCCTCACCCGCTGTGGCAGTCATCATTTTACTGCGCAGGCCGATCAGTCCGCGAGTGGGGATATGGAACGACATGTTTTTGCGAAGGCCGTGCTGATCCATCCGGAGCATTTCACCGCGCCGCTGGCCGACCAGTTCGATGGCCTTGCCGGCGTATTCGTCCGGAACGTCCACCGTGAGAATTTCGATCGGCTCCTCTTTTTTGCCGTGATGGGTATGCATGATCACGCGCGGCTGGGCCACTGTCAGTTCGAAGCCTTCCCGGCGCATGGTTTCGATGAGAATGGAAAGGTGAAGGACGCCGCGGCCGCTGACAACAAAGGAGTCGCCGCTACTTTCTTCAACGCGCAGCGCCACATCGCGTTCGGTTTCTTTAAGCAGACGTTCGCGGATGTGGCGGCTGGTAACATATTTGCCGTCCTGCCCGAAAAACGGCGAGTCGTTAACACGGAAAGTCATGGAGAGCGTCGGTTCGTCGAGTGCGATCATCGGCAGCGCTTCGGGATGGTCGATGTGTGCAATGGTGTCGCCGATGTCGATGTCCACAATACCGGAAATGGCGCAAAGGTCGCCGCATGGGATGCTTTGGGTTTTAACCCGGCCGAGCCCCTCGAAGGTTTGCAGTTCTTTGAGCTGAACTGGCCGCACAGAGCCGTCGCGCTTAATGATGCAAACAGGAGTTTTCAGATCCAGCGTGCCGCGATAGACGCGACCGATGCCGATGCGGCCGACATAATCGGAATAGTCGAGCGTCGTCGCCTGCATCTGAACGGGCCCCTCTTTAACTGGAGGGCCGGGAATATATTTCACAATAGCATCCATCAGTGGTTTGATGGAGTCACGCGGATCGTTCAGGTCGGTAACGGCCCAGCCATCACGTCCGCTGGCGTAAATCATCGGGAAGTCGAGCTGGTCATTATTGGCTTCGAGTTCGGCGAACAGATCGAAAATCATGTTGTGAACTTCGTCACAGCGCGCATCCGGCTTGTCCACTTTATTGATAACCACAACCGGTTTTAAATTCAGTTCCAGCGCCTTATCGAGCACGAAACGCGTTTGCGGCATCGGACCTTCGGCGGCATCCACCAGCAGAAGCACCCCGTCGGCGAGGTTGAGCACGCGCTCAACCTGTCCGCCGAAGTCGCTGTGGCCGGGGGTGTCGATGATGTTGATCTTCACGCCGTTATAAACAATGCTGATGTTTTTCGAGAGAATCGTAATGCCGCGCTCGCGCTCGAGGTCGTTGCTGTCGAGCAGACATTCCTGAAAAGCTTCGTTGTCGCGCAGAATATGCGCTTGTTTGATGATTTGATCGACCAGCGTGGTTTTGCCGTGGTCGACGTGCGCGATGATCGCGACATTGCGGATTTTCTCGTTCTTCATAGGGGCTCCGGACATAAGGGCGGACAATCTACGCACCTGCCGGGAAAAAGCAACCTGGAAGCGCGGGGAATCGAGTTGGCGTAATAATGGATTGGTCAAACGGCCGAAACGGAACACGCCAAACAACTTACGTTTCGTATTCGGTGTTACTTAAAAACATGGCAGGCAGGCCCGCCGTTTTTTTCGAAGTAGCGCTGGTGATATTCCTCGGCGCGGTAGAACGAAGTGGCCGGCAGAATTTGTGTGGCAACCGGCTTTTTATATTTTCCGCTCTTGTTGAGCGCGGATATGGAGGCCTCTGCAGAGACGTTTTGTTCCGGCGAATGATAAAAGATGGCAGAGCGGTATTGCGTACCGACATCCGGTCCCTGACGGTTCACTTGCGTCGGATCGTGCATTCGCCAGAACAGCTCCAGAAGCTTTTCGTAGGAAACTTTCGAATGATCGAAGGTGATTTCTATCGCCTCAGCATGGCCGGTGGTGTCCGTACAAACTTCTTTGTAGGTGGGATCGAGCGTTCGGCCGCCTGTATAGCCGACCTGTGTGTCGACCACACCGTCCACTTGCCGGAACGCAGATTCGACGCCCCAGAAGCATCCGGCTGCAAAAGTTGCCTTTTCAGTTTTCATAGCGCCTCCTTCTGCCAGAGCGCATCCGGCAACTGCAACGATCAGGATGTTGAACAAAAAAAGTTTCATATCCGATTTAGACCTTCAGGGGGCCGACTGGTTCAGGGCCTTTTCAATTGCTGCAGTTAATTCTTCGGATCCCGGTGCTGTGCGGCTGCCGAAGTGTGCGATGAGATTACCGTCCCGGCCGATTAGGAATTTATTGAAGTTCCACGAAACCGGCGCGCCGTTCGGGTGCGACGTCAGCCAGGCATAGAGCGGATGAATGTCGCCGCCTTTCACAGAGATTTTTGCAAACATCGGAAAGGTGACGTTGAACCGCGCAGTACAGAACTGCTGGATTTCTTCGTTGGTGCCGGGCTCCTGCCCCATAAAGTTGTTGGCGGGAAAGCCAAGTACCGCAAAACCTCCGACTTCATACTTTTCGTATAGAAGCTGAAGCCCGGTGTATTGCTTGGTAAAACCGCATTTGCTGGCCGTATTGACGATCAGCAACACCTGCCCTTTATAATTCGATAAGGCCTGCGGCTTTCCGCTAATAGAGTCCGGGGTGAAATCATAGACAGAATCCGCAGCAAGAACAGATCCGGCAGTCACAAAAAAGCCGGCAAGCGCAGACAAAACAGATTTCATGCCCGGCTCCTTATTTAAGAGCGGCTAATGCAGCGTCGTAATCCGGCTCCTGCGTTATTTCCGGAACCTGCTCGGTGTAGATCACTTTGCCGTTTTCGTTTATAACTGCTACAGCGCGCGAAAGCAGTCCGGCCAGCGGACCTTCGGCAATGATTACACCGTAATGATCTCCAAACGCAGAGCGGAACGCCGAAGCGGTAATCGCGTTTTTTATTCCTTCTGCACCGCAGAACCGGCCCTGAGCGAACGGCAGGTCCATGGAAACACAGAGCACAACCGTATTTTTCAGCGCTGCGGCTTTTTCGTTGAATTTCCGAACCGACATAGCACAGACACCGGTATCAATACTTGGAAAAATATTCAGTATAAGCCGCTTGCCTTTATAATCGGCCAGCACCGTCTCCGAGAGATCCTGCTTAGTAAGCGTGAAGTCCGGTGCGGCGCTTCCTTTGGCAGGCAGGGTTCCTGATGTTTTTATCGGCGAGCCTTTAAAGGTAATTTGAGCCATGGCGTCCTCCTTTATTTAGACTGAATCTTGATATTGATTTATACGAAGAGGGTTGCTTTTGCAAGCCGCAACCCGTTCAATGTGCGCCTGATCGGGAAATTTTTAAATGAGCACATCCGCCCAAACGCGAACCATAGCCATCGTCGGCCGCCCAAACATAGGGAAATCGGCCCTTTTTAACCGGATTGTCGGCCGGCGCGTCTCGATTGTGCACGAAGAATGCGGCGTAACACGTGACCGTGTGGTTTGCGAAGCGGTTTGGAACGAACAGTATTTTGATTTAATCGACACAGGCGGGCTGGGAACAATGGATTCCGGTTCGGCGCACGACATTATTATGGATAGCACGCACAAACAGGTCGCGGTGGCCATTGAAGATGCGGCGGCCATAATTTTTGTCGTGGATATCACCACGGGGCTCGTTCCTATGGATGAAGAGGTCGCCCGGCTGCTTCACCGCGCAAACCGTCCGGTATTTATTGCCGCGAATAAAACCGACACGCCCGCCCGCGATGAACAGGCGCTTGAGTTTGAAAAGCTTGGTTTTCCGGTTTTCCCGGTTTCTGCGCTCCATAACCGGGGCATAGATCCGCTGTTGCAGGCGGCTCTGGAAAAACTTCCTGCCGCGTTGCCGCGAGAAAGCAGCATCCCGCTTCGCGTGGCCGTGGTCGGGCGGCCTAATTCCGGTAAGTCATCTTATATCAACAGGTTATTAAATAGCGAACGAGTGATTGTCTCTGAAATTCCAGGTACTACGCGTGACAGCATTGAAATTCCTTTCACCATTGGTAGCGGCCCGCATGCCCGGCATTATCTGCTGATTGACACGGCAGGTATAAACCGGCGCACCCGGCTTTCGGGCGCGGTCGAGCACTACAGTAATTTGCGGGCCGAGGAGAGCATCGAAAGTGCGGATGTGGTTATTTTGCTGATGGATGCCACCGAGGGGCCGAAACTTCAGGATAAAAAACTGGCCTCAAAAATCATCGAAGCGCAAAAAGGCTGTATTCTGGCCGTAAACAAATGGGATCTCGCTGAAGAAGAAGAGGTTACACAAACAAAATACGAACCGGCGTTGCGCAAAGAAATGCCGTTTCTCGACTTTGCTCCCCTGCTCTTTCTTTCAGCAAAGTCCGGTTACAACATACGCCGCACGGTAGAAATGATCGACTACATTGCCGATCAGGTGCAACTCAAGCTTTCCACCGGTGTGCTAAACCGGATTCTTCAGGATGCGGTTCAGAAAAATCCGCCGCCCAGTGTAAACGGCCGACCGCTTAAAATTTATTACGCTACACAGGCCGGCATAAAACCTGTTCGCGTTAAGCTCTTTGTTAACAACATCTTGCGCGCCACATCGTCCTATAAGCGTTATCTTGATCACGTAATCCGTAAGGCTTTCGGCCTCGAAGGTGCACCGGTTGATCTCAAGTTTGTTGCGCGATCACGTCCGGATATCGAAGAGAAGAAGCGGAAAGCGAAGAAGTGACCATCAACCATCCGCCGCGTTGCCGTGAAGCATCTCTGCTGCAGGAAGTGAACCGGTCTTATAAATAAGGGGCGGCCTAATATAAAGCTATAAATGGTTTATTATAATATTATTACGTATAATTAATCATATATTATGCTTGGCCTTAAGCCACACCGACAGGATCGAAATATCAGCCGGATTGACGCCCGATATGCGCGAGGCTTGCCCGAGGGTTTCGGGACGTATTTTTTTCAACTTTTCGCGGGATTCAAACCGCAGGGCGGTAATGATATCATAATCAAAATCGACCGGGAGCCGCTGCCTTTCCAGCGTTTGGAAAGACATTATGCGACCCTTTTCCCGCTTGATATAGCCTTCGTACTTGATAGCGATTTCAACCTGTTCAATTACTTCTACAGGAAGCTCCGGCTGGCTGCCCGGCAATTCGGCATAATGGCAATCCGGACGGCTTAGAATTTGCGCAAGCGAGGCACCCGAGTGAAATTTTTTCTTAAGCCGTCCAATTTCCTGATCTGTTTGCAACTGCATCTGCGCCGTTTTTTCCAGATCTTCGTTCGAAACAATACCAAGCTCTTTGGCGTGAGCATGAAGCCGGAACCAGGCATTGTCTTGTCGAAGCGTTAGCCGGTGTTCTGCACGCGACGTAAACATTCGGTACGGCTCATCGGTTCCTTTCAGAACCAAGTCATCGATCAGCACCCCGATATAGGCTTCGTCGCGACCAAGAATAAATGCAGGAAGTCCTAAAATTTTACGCGCTGCGTTGACACCGGCTACAAATCCTTGTCCGGCGGCCTCTTCATAACCGGTTGTACCATTGATTTGACCCGCAAAATAGAGATTTTCCACCTGCTTGGTTTCTAGCGTTTTTGAAAGTTGTGTTGGCGGTGCATAATCGTATTCTATAGCGTAAGCAGGCCGGATAAAAATCGCTTTTTCCAGACCAGGAATAGAATGTATCATTTCAATTTGCACATCCTCCGGTAGACTGTTAGATGTTCCGTTTGGATAAATTCGGATATTATTGCGACCTTCCGGCTCGATAAAAACATGATGCGAGGCTCTCTGCGGGAATTTTACGACCTTATCTTCAATAGATGGACAGTACCGGACTCCAGTGCCTTCCACCAACCCGCCGTATAAGGAACTCTTTTCGAGATTATCAGCGATTATCTGATGGGTTTTTTCTGTCGTATGAGTCAACCAGCACGGCAACTGAGACAGGTTATCAGAAACAAGGTTGCGCCGGTCAATTTCCCGAATGTTCCACATGGAACTTTTTTTGGCGGGCAAAGAGTGGTAGATCGCGGTCGAAAACTCCCAATCTTGAGTTCCACGTAGAACAGCTGTTTTTGCTGAGGGCGGATGGCCGGTTCCTAATCGTTGCTCCTTCGCCGCATTTCGCGCAGAGCGCGAGAAAAACGGAGGCGGATTGTCGCCGGGCTGGATCGCCATTTTCGAATAATCTATACTGTCTTTGTGAAGCCTTGGCGGCGTGCCGGTTTTCATCCGGCCCAATTCAAACCCCATATTTTTTAGGGATATCGAAATAGCATCAACAGACCGTTCGCCCCAGCGGCCTTCATGAATTACGGTTTGACCTATCATTACACGACCGCACATAAACGTTCCAGAGGTCAGCACGACCGCTTTGCCTGCAATTTTTTCACCGGATTCCAGAACTATTCCGCGTACCTGTCCAGCCTCCGTCCAAATTCCTGTGACAACGGCTTCATATACTGCGAGGTTTTTTTGAAGACCCAGAATGGCTTGCAACCGGGCAGGGTAGCGATCTTTATCGCACTGCGCGCGGAAGGCCTGAACCGCCGGTCCTTTGCGAGTGTTAAGAGTGCGGAACTGAATCCCAGTATAGTCGGTGTTGCGCGCCTGTTCGCCGCCTAAAGCATCTAACTCGCATGTAATGTGTGACT
This sequence comes from uncultured Verrucomicrobiota bacterium, assembly GCA_903826865.1. Lineage (GTDB taxonomy): Bacteria > Verrucomicrobiota > Kiritimatiellia > Kiritimatiellales > Tichowtungiaceae > Tichowtungia. The sequence continues at coordinate 10,161 of CAIKGD010000016.1, read as the reverse complement.
TAGCAATTCCTCCAATTGAAGGGTTGCACGACATGCGACCGATAAATTTCTTATCTATACTTAAAATAACAGTGTTGGCCCCCAGTCGCGCTGCTGCCAACGCGGCTTCGCAACCGGCGTGTCCGCCCCCGACGACAATGACGTCATAAGAATTATGGTGGTTCATTAAGCGGAGAATGATGCCGGGGAAGGTCTGAAAACGGAAGAAAGAAAGCGTCCGCAAAGCACACGATTTTTCAGAAACACTCGCCCCGGATAAATGAATTTTTATTCATGCCGGTTCGTGTACATTAGCGGGCAAATGAAAAATAACCTGTTCGGGCAAATTCCAAAGAATATGCCGCAAGAGATTTTCGCGGAATTATTATCAGCAACGAATGTTCGTATCGAACGGATTGTTTCGTTTGGACAGGCTTCGCCGGCGGGGTTCTGGTATAATCAGCCGGAAAACGAGTGGGTGCTGTTACTGGAAGGCTTTGCGCGAATTCGACTGAACGACCGGCTGGAGGATATGACTGTCGGCGATTATCTGAACATTCCGGCGGGAACACGACATCGCGTTGAAAAAACCGCCGGAAACGGACGAACCGTTTGGCTTGCGGTTTTTTACAAATAGCGGATTTTTTGTAACAGCCGTGGTGCGATAAGACCACGCTCTGTTTCTCTCCGGCTTCGGCAAACAGTGAGCGCTGTCCGCATTTGATCGACCGAATTGATCGTATTTTCAGCAGGTCGAGCCGGAGTATGTGTCCGGAAAAGTTTTATGAATTCCTAAAACCCTGTTCTGGCGCTTTCCGCGCACGCACGACGCTATCCTGCGCATCATTGTAAAAGATGATGCAGCGGATTGCAGACACGGGATGCGGCCAGCAGAGCCGCTCCAACAGCACCGGTCTTATTGTCATAGTGAGCAATGCAGATTTTTGTGTTGATCAGGAGAGAGGGCATACAGTGCATTTCGATGGCTTCATGCAGCAGATGGGCGGCTTTGTTGAATATTCCATCAATCGTAATAATGTCCGGCGCATAGAGACACATGATAGTGTCGAGACCGATACAAAGGTGCCTGAACATGGTGCGGAGTATGTCCCGGCTAATCGGGTCTCCTGATTCTGCCAGCCCGCAAATCAGATCGGCATCAAAGCTGTTTTGTAACGCTTTTGCACCCGGCCAGCCGGGATTTTCACTAGCTTTTTCTTCGGTAATTCGCGCAAGAGCGGCTCCAGACACATAGGTTTCCAGACAACCTTTGCGGCCGCATCTACAAAGAGGGCCTTGAAAATTGATGACGGTATGACCCAGTTCACCCGCGCTGTAAGTGCCGCTGTTAATAATTTCGCGGTTTTGGACAATGCCAAAGGATACGCCGGTTCGGATGAGAATAGAAGCGACCACTCCCGAAGCTTGCGGATGATTATTCCAAGCCTCGGCCAGTGCGACCGTGCTGCTGTTATGCTCAACAAAAACCGGCGTTTTAAAAGTGGTGCTGAGCGACTCGGCAAAGGGAATGTTCTGCCAGTGAGGGATGCGGTAATACTCCACCGTGACTCCTGTTTTAAGATTAATCCGACCGGGAAGACTCAGACCGATTCCTCCGAGTTTTTTTTTGTGCTTACCGGACTGTTCAAGCAGTGCGCAGACGGCCTGCTGAACGGTTTTTAGTATGACGTTGGCGGAAGCGTTTCGGCGGAAAGAAGCCAGATGTTCAACGACCGGATGACATTCAAAATCTGTCAGTACAGCCGTTAACCGGCAGTCATACATATCTACTCCGATAAAGCATCCGGCGGCGGGATTCAGTTTAAGTCCAATAGGCGGCCGCCCGGCAGGCCGTGCATTCATTTGCAGAACGGGCAGCTCCATTACAACCCCGTTTTTAATCAGAGCCTCAACGATGTTTCCGACCGTAGCGCGGTTCATTTTGAATTGATCCGAAATGACATGTCGAGGAACGGGCTGGAATTTCCGGATATAATCAACAATAAAATGTCTTTTTTCGATTACCGCTTGTTTCATATACTTGATCTAATCAGAGGCCTTTAAAGGAATCGAGTTATTTAATGCAAAAGGATAGAAAATAAACAAGCAAACGGGGCACATAAGAGTCGCTGTTTCAAACTGCCTTGCGGCCTGCCGCAGGGCGCGGTATTTTTACAGGCACAGATTTTTTTGTGATATTTTGGAGCACTCCCCGCCGATAAACGGATTTGCAGCTTCTTCTGATCCAGTACAGCGGCGGAGGAAACGATTGGCAGACGAGAGGGAGCGGCAAGCCAACGATTACTTTAAAATCTAATAGATACTGAAGGGGCTCAAAAGGGCGAGCCCCGACCAGCCGGAGCCCCCTGCTTCTGTCGCACAAGAGCCGCGTCTCGCAGCAGATTAATTCAAAAAAAAATTGACCGGAAGGATTTTAAAGGGCATTAATTCAATTTTTAAAATAAGAGCGGCACCAGACGGGAAAACTGTAGGATTTTAAGCTTCCGGTCAAAATGCGGGTCACCCTTTGTATGCGGGCCGAAATAATGCAGCGGTCTAGCAAAACCAGAAGGGCTGATCAGATAAGAACAATATGGAATCTATATTATGAATGAGGGGTAATACAGGGATGAAAAACAGAATCAGACGCCGCATGGCTTTACCGGTGTAGAGCCAAAGATCTGATTGATTTTGCCAATTGCAGAAGGGTTGTTATTGAAAGGAGCGTCATGGACAAGCTAAAAAGCATAAAGAAGACGGTTGTTTTTTGTACGTATATTATTTTTGGAATATGTCTCGTTGTTCCGCCGGGCGCGAGTGCCGAAGATGATCTGCAATACTGGTCGCAGTATCTTTTCAAGGTGTACAGTAAAGAGAAGGTATCTGTTAGTTTTTATTCGGAAGGGCGGCTGACCGATGATTTCGGGCGTCTCGGCTATTACCAGTTTACACCGCAGGTCCGGTATGCCGTGCATAAGAATCTCGATCTTCAGTTGAATTGCACCTATCTGGAAACCCGCAACAATACCCAGAAGAATTTCACCTATCATGTACGGTTAGAGCCAGAAATTAATCCTCATTTCACGTTCGGCAACGGGCTGGAGGTTTATTTCAGGAACCGGGTGGAATTCCGCAGCATCGAAGATAAAGGATCGGACAATACCCGTTATCGCGGCCGTGTGCGGATGACCGTTCCGGTCAAAAACATCTGGCGGGTTCGGTCAATGTTTGCCGACACTGAACTTTTTTATGATTTCACTGACAATGACCATTTAGAACAGCGGACGATCCCTTTTGGTCTGAATCTGAAACTGTGCGATGCCGCCGATTTGCAGCTGTTCTATATGGTGCAGCACAGAAAAAGTGCGCAGGACTGGTCGGCCAATCAGATTTTAGGTTCGATGGTGACTTTTAAATTTTAATAAGGGAAGGCTGGCCGCTTTTTTAAAATAATACTATCAGGGAGAACGGGTATGTCTAACGATGAACAAATCATATTTGAAATAGTCAGCCGTGCGCGCATTGCGCAGGCTCAAGTGGCTGATTACACGCAGGAGCAGATTGACGATGTCTGCCGGGCGGTGGCCTGGCAGACCTACTGTGATGCCAATATTAAAATTTGTGCTGAAACGGCCGTGGAAGAAACCGGCATGGGCAATGTTGCCGATAAGATCACAAAGCACAAAGTCAAAGTGCTGGGCTCGCTGATTGAGTCGCTCAAAGGCAAAACAGTCGGTCTGATTGAGGAAAACGTTGAACTCGGCATCCGTAAATACGCCAAGCCGGTCGGGGTGATCGGCGCACTGGCGCCGGTGACCAATCCGACCGCGACCCCGGCCAGTAATGCCATCGCGATCCTCAAGGGACGCAATGCGGTGATTCTTGCTCCGCACCCGAAGGCCAAACGGTCGGCGAAAGTAGTTTGCGATTTTATGCGGGCCGGGCTGAAGACGGTGGGCGCTCCGGAAGATCTGGTGCAGTTTATTGCAGAACCCACACTGGAGCTCAGTCAGGAGCTGATGCGTCAGGTGGATCTGGTGCTGGCAACCGGCGGTCCGGGAGTGGTGAAAGCCGCTTATTCGAGCGGGAAGCCGGCCTACGGGGTCGGGGCCGGCAACGCGGTAGCGATTGTGGCGGAAGATACGGACATCAAGGATGCCGCTAAAAAGATTCATCTGAGCAAGGTGTTTGATAATGCCACCTCCTGTTCTTCGGAGAATTCCATTGTCGTTCAGGATGGTATTTACAGCGCGCTGCTCGACGCACTGCGCGCCGAGGGAGCCTATGTCTGCACGGCGGCGGAAAAAGACGCGCTGGAAAAGGTGATCTGGGTTGCGAACAAAGAAGGGGTCTTCGGCATTAACGGTAAAGTGGTTGCCCTGTCGGCGGAAAAAATTGCCGGCATGGCCGGGTTCCAGATCCCGGCAGGAACCCGCATGCTGGCGGTGGAATGCGCTGATGCCCGCGCAAATTCCCGCTGGCGCGGAGAAAAACTTTCCCCGGTTCTAACGGTATGGCGCTATTCCGGCTTCGATCAGGCGCTGGATATTCTCAAAACGCTGACTGATTATGCCGGAACGGGACATTCCTCCGGTATTCACACCTTTAATGCCGGGTACATCGAAAAACTGGCTTTGGCACAGAAGAGCAGCCGCATCATGGTGCGCCAGCCGATGGCTCCGGGTAACGGCGGCAACTTTTTTAACGGCATGCCCTCGACCACTTCACTGGGGTGCGGCACCTGGGCCGGGAACAGCACAACCGAGAATATTCACTGGAAACATTTCATCAATGTGACGTGGGTTTCTGAACCTTTTAAACCGGTTCGTCCGGCTGATGACGAAGTATGGGGCTCGTTCTGGAAGAAATACGGGCGCTGAACCGGAACATTCTCCGATGAAAAATTAGACGGAAAGAGAACCGATGAAATTATTTGAATATCAGGCCAAGCAGATTTTTGCAGAAACCGGCATCCCGGTTCCGGCAGGGAAAGTGATCGAAAACGTTGATGAGCTTGCCGGGGCGCTGGAGGTTTCCGGGCTGCCTTGCGTATTGAAGTCTCAGGTGCTGCGCGGCGGGCGCGGTAAAGCGGGGCTGATTCAATTCGCCAAAACGGCGGAAGAAGCCCGCCAGAAAACGCAGCAGCTTTTTGACAGTCCGCACGGAGTGTACAAAATTCTGGTAGAGCAGGCTCTGGACATTAAAAAGGAGCTTTATCTGGCGATCACCGTGGATCCGATGAGCGGAAAAGCTCTGATTATGGGTTCCGCAGAAGGCGGAGTCGAAATCGAGCATCTGGCGGTCAGTGCTCCGGAAAAAATAATCAGACAGAAAGTTGATATTACACAGGGGATTCTGCCCTACCAGCTCCGGAATATGATGTTCGGGCTGGGGCTTTCCGGCGAAAGCTTCAAGCAGGGTATGAAATGTCTGGAATCGCTCTTTCAGGCGTTCTGCCGCAAAGATGCCGAACTGGCCGAGATTAATCCTCTGGTGCTGACCGGCGACGGACAGATGATTGCCGCTGACGGAAAATTCAGCATCGATGATAATGCTTCTTTCCGGCAGGAGGGGCTGAAGCGTACCCGTGCGCACTTTGACAGTGATCTGGAATTTGAGGCGGCGGAAGCCGGATTTCCTTATTTGAAATTCAACGGGGATATCGGGCTGATGTGCGCCGGGGCCGGTCTGACCAATACGGTCTATGACCTGATCGCTGACTACGGCGGAACCGTTGCCAACTATCTTGAGTTCGGCGGACCGAATTACCGTCGCGCTGTGGAGGCAATGCAGTTCACGTTGCGCGGTAACCCGAAGGTAATTCTGATTGTTACGTTCGGTACAATTGCCCGGGCCGACGTGATGGCGCAAGGCTTGGCCGAAGCAATTGAAAAGCTGAAGCCGAAGGTTCCGATTATAACCGCGATCCGCGGCACCAACGAAGAAGAGGCCGCCGTGATCCTTCGGAAAATCGGGCTCAATCCGTTGTGCAATACCGAAGAGGCCGTTCAGGCTGCGATTGCGTTGTGCAAATAATTTAATAAAGCAGGAAGGCCGTTATGAGTATTTTTATTGATGCAAAAACCTGTGTTTTGGTGCAGGGGATCACCGGCAGTGAAGGGGCGTTCTGGACGAAGCACATGAAAGATCTGGGCACCGCTGTGGTCGCCGGTGTAACGCCGGGGAAAAACGGACAATCGGTTGAAGGAATCCGTGTGTATGACACCGTGAAACAGGCGGTCATTGAGACCGGCGCAGAGGCTTCGGTTTTGTTTGTTCCACCCCGTTTCGCCCGTGATGCCATCTTTGAAGCGCTGGATGCAGGTATTCGAAAGGTGGTGGTTACGGCAGACGGAATCCCTGTTCACGACGCCATGGAAATCCGCGCGGCTGCTTTGGCTTTAGACGCTAAGGTGATCGGCGGGAATACGACCGGCGTGATCACACCTGGCGTTGCGATGATGGGTTTTTTACCGTACTGGATTGACCGGGTTTATAAGCCGGGCCGGGTAGGCGTTATGACGCGCAGCGGATCGCTGACCAATGAGGCTACCGCCATGATGGTTGCCGCCGGATACGGGGTGTCTTCGCTGATTGGAATCGGCGGAGATGCTGTTCCGTTGACGCGTTTTGCTGAGATGCTTCCGTTGTTTCAGGCGGATCCGGCCACTGATGCGGTTCTTCTGATCGGTGAACTTGGCGGAACGATGGAAGAGGAAGTCGCGGAAGCTCTTGAGGCTGGAATTTTCACTAAGCCGTTGGTGGCATTCGTTGCGGGGCGCAATGCGCCTGAGGGGAAAAAAATGGGCCATGCCGGCGCTATTGTTTCCGGCGGGAAAGGTACCGTGAAGGGTAAAGCGGCGGCATTGCGTGCGGCGGGCGCATTGGTGGCTGATAAGCCCAGTCAGATCGGGGCGTTATTTGAAACCGTCTTTCCCATTAAAAAGTAAACATTCCCTGGAATACAGACAATGAACATGAAATCAACTCCAGCAAAAATTCTGTTGTTTGCTGTGGCACTTGTCGTTTTTTTTGCAATTTATTATGCTCCTTTGCCGGGGTCTATCCATGTAAACGACCAGACCATCGCGCTGACTTTCGGAGCAAAAGCCGTTCTGGCGACTCTTGCACTTGCGGTCATACTTTGGATCAGTGAGGCGGTTCCTTTCCCCGTAACGGGTTTGCTCGCGCTGGTGATTCTTGTCATGACAAAAGTTGTCACCTTCAAGCAGGCGGCTCAAGATAGTTTCGGCAATCCAATCACTCTGTTTTTTATCGGGGTTTTGATTTTTTCCGCCGCTTTTTCCGAAACCAATATACTTCGGCGCCTGACGACTCTGATGCTGTACCATATGGGACACAGGCCGAAGCTGATGGTGCTGGCGATTTTGACGATCGGTATGCTGCTGGCCGGCGGGATCGTGGAAATGGCGGTAGCCGCCATTATGCTGCCGATCGGGCTATCCATTCTCAAAGACGCCAAACTTGAGCCGCTCAAGAGCAATTTCGGACGGGCGATTATGATTGCCTGTGCCTGGGGGCCGGTTACCGGCGGGATATGCACCCCGGTGGGTTCCGGGACTAATCCGCTGACCATCGGTTTTATGCATGATCTGGCAGGAGTGGATTTTTCATTCCTCAACTGGATGGCGCTGGGATATCCAGCCGCTATTATGATGCTGCCGTTTGCATGGCTGATTCTTATCAAAACGTTTCCCATTGAAGAGGTGAACTTGAAAATTGCGGAAGAAGATCTGCATGAACGGTTTCGCCAGATGGGACCTCTGTGCTGGAAAGAAATTTTTACGGTGGTTATTTTTGCCTTCACGATGTTTCTGTGGATTGCGGCACCATGGATCACGAAATGGAGCGGCGGAAGCATCGATTATCTTGATATTTCGTTTGTCGCTGTAGCCTGTTCCTGTCTGCTGTTTCTGCCCGGCATTGAAGTCATGACCTGGAAAAAAGCAGAAAGTTCGGTATCGTGGGGCGGGGTGATTTTGATCGTGACGGGACTGGCGCTGGGGATGGCACTTTACAAAACCGGCGGAGCCGAATGGCTGGCATGGGTGATGTTCAGTAAGATCGGTGCACTTCATCCTGTAGCGAGGGTGTTTGCCGTAGTACTGGGCGTGTCCTTGATAAAAGTGATGTTTTCCAGCAATACCGTAACCGGCATCATTATTGTTCCTTTGCTTATCGCTTTGGCGAAAACATTAGGACTTGATCCGGTGTTGCTGGCCATTCCGGCCGGGCTTACCTCGGCGCTGGCGTTTTTACTGGTGACATCATCACCGACCAATGTCATTCCTTATTCCGCCGGGTACTTTACTATTAAAGACATGGCCAAAGCCGGGATATGGATGACCTTGGCATCGTCGGTTTGTGTAACGGTGTCCATTGCTGTGGTGGGGAAACTGACAGGAATTGTGAAGTGGTGAGAATTTTTGAAATAAAAATTCTGCAAGGTTCGTGAAACATAAAGGAGGAGAAGCAAGTGAGTGTAAAGTTTGATCAATGTGAAGCGGAACGGATGGCGGCGGAGTGGCGGTATATTATTACCGATATGATCTGCCGGGCGGGATCAGGGCATATCGGCGGGGCGCTCAGTATCGTGGAGATTCTGCATACCCTGTATTACCGGATCATGAACACGGATCCGGAGAATCCGGCCTGGGCCGGACGCGACCGGCTGGTTCTTTCTAAAGGGCATGCGGCACCGGTGCTGTATGTGGCGCTGGCGTACAAAGGGTTCTTCCCGGCGGCCTGGCTGGGAACGCTGAATGCGGACGGAACCAAACTGCCGAGTCATGCCGATGCGCGCAGCGTTCCCGGCATTGACGCAACAACCGGTTCGCTGGGGCAGGGGCTTTCGGTCGCCTGCGGAATGGCGAAGGCTGCTAAAATTAACGGAGCGGCGAACAGCGTGTTTTGCATTATCGGTGACGGTGAAAGTAATGAAGGCCAGAACTGGGAAGCGGCGATGTTTGCCGCCCATAACAAACTCGATAATCTGGTGGCCATCACCGACTACAACAAATTCCAGATCGACGGTTCCACCGATGAAGTGCTCAGCCTTGAACCGCTGACGGATAAGTGGCGCGCCTTCGGGTGGGAAGTGTTTGAGATGAACGGCCATGACTGGGCCGACATTTACACCACACTTTCCAAAGCCAAAGCCGTGAAAGGCAAGCCGGCTATGGTAATTGCCCACACGATCAAAGCAAAAGGGTGTCCGGTGGTTGAGAACACGGCCGGAAGCCATAATATCCGGATCCCTGACCGCGCCTCGTATGATCGCTATCTGGGTTCCCTTGCGGTGCAGGATGTCAAACTTCCTTATTAACAAAGAAATTGTACGGAGAAAAAAATGAGCGATTTGCATAAAATGGAAATGCGGGCGGTGTACGCAGCGGTGTTGAATGAATTGATGGATAAAAACCCCAATGTGATGTGTCTGGAGGCCGACTTGAGCAAAGCGTCCGGCACTAATCCGGCGGTTATTGCAGCCCATCCGGGAAATTTTGTGAACGCCGGCGTGGCCGAGGCGAACATGATCGGTATCGGGGCCGGGCTGGCGATTGAAGGGAAGATTCCCTTCTGCGCCAGCTTTTCCTGCTTTGCCTCGCGCCGGGTGTACGACCAGATTTATCTGAGTGTGGCGTATGCCAACACCAATGTAAAAATTGTCGGAACCGGCACAGGGATCACGCAGGGGCCGAATGGCGGAACGCACATGGATTTCCAGGATCTGGCTATCATGCGTGTGATGCCCAATATGCATGTTTACAGTCCGTGCGATGTCTATGAGTTGCGGGCTGTGATGCGTCATATGGCCGGACTGAAACAGCCGACTTACATGCAGCTGGTTCGCGGCCAGGTCGGTAAAGTGTTCGACGAAAACTGTACCTTTGAGCCGGGGAAGGCGGTTGTGTTACGTGAAGGAAAAGATGTGACCCTGGTTTCAACCGGCTATATGACGCAATTTGCCGTCGCAGTAGCCGATCAGCTCAAAGGAGAAGGTGTGTCGGTCGAGGTGCTGCATTGCGGATCGGTAAAACCGTTTGATACACAGGCACTGGTGAACTCTGCTAAAAAGACCAGCGCGGTGGTGACGGTTGAAAACCAGAGTATTATCGGCGGGTTGGGCGGTGTGGTTTGCGAAACGTTAAGCGAGCTGTG
>CAIKGD010000015.1 GCA_903826865.1 uncultured Verrucomicrobiota bacterium | reverse complement strand
CCCGGAAAGGAAAATAAAAGATGAGAGATTTTAAACGACTGGATTTTTTGCAGAGTCTGGCCGGTGCTGCCGTGTTGTCTGCGCTGCCCCACCTGTCAATGGCGTCCGATGCAAAAGAAATGAAACCCAATATTCTGTTCATATGGACCGACGAGCAGATTTTCGGGATGCTGAGCTGTGAGGGCAATAAAGATATACAAACCCCGAATCTGGACCGGCTTGCCCGGGAAGGTGTTCTGTTTAATAATTCTTTTTGTACTTATCCGGGCTGTTCTCCGTCCCGTGCGACCGTTATAACCGGAGCTTTTCAGTTCAACCACCGTCTCTATGATAACACGCATCCGGAATGGGGGCTTGAAGGTTTAAAACCCATGGATGGGTATAAGATTACGGAACAATATCTGTACGATGCCGGATATGCTGTAGGGCACCGTGGTAAATGGCATGTGGGCACAAAAGCGGACTGGGGAAAATGTTTTACGGCGGATACGGGTTATTCCGAACGGTACAGTCCGCTTTGGAGCTCGCGCTATGAAGAAAAAATCAGGCAGGAATATCCTTGGGATCAGCAAACCAAAACCGGCAAAGGCGGTTATGTTCAAGACGGCAACATGGTGCCGACGAGGCTGACGCCGAGCTGGCAGAAGGTCTTTGGTCTCAAGGGGATGCCGTACTGGGCGATCGCCGGAGAACTGCTGGCTCCGCCAGAGGAAACGATGGAATACTGCATGGTGGACGATACGATCAATTTTATTGAAAGCCACAAAAATGAGCCTTGGATGGCAACACTGTCATTGAGTCCGCCTCATAACCCCTGGAGTGTGCCGGAACCTTATTTTTCCCGGATTGCGAAACCGCTGATGGAGAAAATGAAAATAGAGGGCAACCGCAACGCAACAGATCAGCGGAGCAGTCTTTCCTGGCGTGTGGGGCAGATGGTTGACGATCAGGCGATTAAAGATTATATGGCCATTTACACAGCACTGGTTGTGATGATGGATGATTTTATCGGCCGGGTTTTGGATACACTGGACAAGAACAATTTGACCGACAATACGCTGGTTGTTTTTACTTCGGATCATGGTGACATGTACGGCCTGCATGGAAATGTCGGAAAAATAAACCATAATCTTTATAACCGGTTGTACCACACGCCGTGCATTATCCGGTACCCTGCAAAAATCAAAGGCGGGCAGGTTGTCGACAAGCCGGTAATGCATACAGACTTTAAGCCAACGTTGCTGGATTATGCCGGGATAAAACTCACGGACACAATCGACGGGAAATCGATGCGCCCGCTCATGGAGGGGACGCCCGTCGAATGGCGGGATTATCACCTGCTTGAAAAATTCATGAACACGCAAAGGAACCCGGATCATTCGATTAAGAATCCGGCTGATTGCTACTATGCTATGGGGCTGGAAGACGGGCGCTATAAGTACATCCATACGAGGTTTAATAATCAGGCCAAGAACAAGAGATACTGCGGCCCGCGGTTTATTGATCTCAAAAACGACCCCTGCGAAGAAAACAATCTGTTTGAAGACAAAGCCTACCGGGAGATTATTAAACAGTATCACGATAAACTGCGTACGGTTCTCGCTGAACACCATTTCCAATTCCTTGCCGAATATCCCAGTGATCCCTGGGCCGAAAGGTAGCCCACACAGGGACACAT
>CAIKGD010000014.1 GCA_903826865.1 uncultured Verrucomicrobiota bacterium | reverse complement strand
GCCTGAAGGCCGCATGCACCGCGACGTCCACAGCCAGGAAAAACTGGCCCACTACGCCAGCGCCTGCACCGACATTCTCTACGACTTCCCCTTCGGCACGCAGGAACTCGAAGGCATCGCCGCGCGCGGCAACTTCGACCTCACCCAGCACCAGAACGCCAGCGGCAAATCGCTCGAATACTTCGACGAAGAAACCAAGGAAAAATTCCTGCCGCACGTTGTCGAGCCGTCCGCCGGTGTCGACCGTATCGCCCTCGCCCTGCTCTGCGAAGCCTACCGCGAAGAATGGATTCCCAAAGAAGGTCCTGTCCTCACCGCCGAACCTGGCAAGCAGGCTCCGGAAGGTTACGAAGCCCGCACTGTCCTGCGCTTCGCGCCGTGCATCGCACCGTACAAAGTCGCCGTCTTCCCGCTGCTTAAAAACAAAGACGAACTCGTCGGTAAAGCGCGCGAAGTTTTTGAAAAACTCAACAGCCGCTGGAACTGTTTCTACGACCACGCCGGCGCCATCGGCCGCCGCTACCGCCGTCAGGACGAAATCGGCACGCCGTGCGGCGTCACCATCGACTTCCAAACCTTGGAAGACAACACCGTCACCCTGCGCGACCGCGACACCATGCAGCAGATCCGCGTCAGCATTGACGAACTCGAACGCATCGTCGAAGAGCGCGTCCGGTTTTAAGAAAGCGCAGAGACACGCTAAAAACAAAGGCACAAGACGTTTTCCGCTTTGTGCCTTTTTGATTTCCCAATAGTTAAAAAGACGTCGAATAATAAAAAAGAAATCTATTCTTCGGGGATGCTAATGCAACAAACTCCCTCTTTTCTTGCTTAGAGATGCTGGTTTTGATTTGTTCGCTAATGTGCCCTTTTTTCATTTGATTGGATCCCAATAGTTTGTTGCACGAAGCTTAGGCTTGATGATTTAAAGAGTCCATAACGCGACCAATAAATATACCCCGAAAGATTTCATCCCGAAGTTTCCGAACATCTTGTCGCGCCGCAATTCAACAGCACTTCATGCCACAGGTAGAACGCGCCGTCCCGGCGGCGGTACGTATCGCAAAACTTTGGGACAGGCTTTCCGGCCTGTGCATAGGCAGGCAGGAAAGCTTGACCACCGATTCCGTTTTATGGCGTCAGAATCGGCATGTTTTTCATCGCATTAACGGTCGCTTCGCAAATGGCCTGCTGCCATGCATCCCCGTTCATGTCAGAATTTTCAGGGTATGTGAAGATGATCGTCTTTTTGTCGATGTCCAACGTACGACCTCGTCCCTTGCCCTGCCCCGTTCCTTGATAAACGACCTTGCCGTCCGCCGCCCGGATCACGTAACACTCAACCGTGCTTTCCGCGAGCCATATGATACGAAAAAAATCTTCAAACTGCTTTACGGCTATAAGCATGTAGTACGCAGGCTGTTTATCGTTCGGCAGCAATTGAGCTGCAACAGTTCCCCGCTTTGCCGATTCATAAATTGCCGGAGCATCTGCGTTTTCTCCGCCATAGGACGGTTTTGTATAGTTCCACGCGGTCATTTCTTCAGCCGCCCAATTGGCTGGGAAATACGATCCGCTTTTGACCCCGGGCAGTTTGTAGGCCTTGGCATACCTGCTGAGGTTTATGCCCTTGCCGCTTGTGGCGTCGACGACCGGAAGAATGCAGACAGGAATACCGATCGGTGTCACTTCTGATGCCGTACCTGGAGCAGGCTGGAAGGAAACCAATCCTTTATTTTTTGCAAAATCGAAAGTGTATTGCCGTCCGCCTTTCAAGTCCGCCATGAATACATACAGCAGCGCTGACTTCGGCCCGATCGAAGCATCGTCGGCGGTTGAAATAGTAATATAGGTGCGCCCAGCGGGGCGATCCCAGACCAGCGAACCGCTGCATCCAATTGCACCGACTTCAGTTGTCCCGTCTTTGACTGTCATAGGCGGGCGGGCGTTATTATTTCCGTTTAGTATAATGCGCACCTGCTGCTCATGGATCGTTGGCGCCGTTGGAACCGGAATGATTTGCTTCGTTGAGACACAGCCAGTGATCAGAAAGGCCAGAGCTGGCAGAATCATTTTCAAATGTTGCATGGCTACTCCCTTGTTATGGTTTTTGAAAAGACAGGTTGGGTACCGAGGCCGCATTCCGTTGGAGTTGCACGGTCACTTGTGAAGGCTCCAGTTCATAGTAGCCGCCCGTGTAGTAATCGGTGATTACTCCGACGACGGCAAAGGGCAGAAGGAGTATGTTGCCCCACAGCCACGAACTGGTGCGACGGTTGATTTCGACCTCGCAGGGTTGAAACCCTTCTTTCGAAATGATCAGCGTATGGTCTGTGCGGCGACTCAACTCCAGTGAGCCGGGAGTTCTTACCGAAGAAGTTTCCGTCCTGACAATTGCGCCGCTTGGTTCCGATTGAATCGTAATCTTCTGTCGTCCACCGTGAACCACTGTTCCGCAACCGCAGAGTGTCAGACTCAGGAGGCATCCGGCGGCACTCTTTTTTATATGTTTCATATCCATCCGGAATTTCCCATGCGAGTTATTCCACCGGTAAGTAATCACCGGAATCAATTGCTTTACACTCTTCCAGAAGCTGTTTCGCCTGCACTTCATTGATCAGCTCAAGACTGACCGAAGCCCGTCCAAACGCCATTTTTTCGAGCAGGAAGTAGGTGTGTCCGCTGACCGTTTGCAAATTGACGGTGTCCCGCAAATCACCTTCAGTTGTGGTAACGGCCACCGGCCCTGGATTTCTTTCCCAGCACAGATAGGTTTTCGCTGAGGTCCGGCCAATTGGATCTTTTTTACCATCGATCACCATCATCTTCATCACGTTACCGCCGATGATCCCCGGACGTAGAACACAAATCCTGACCCGGTTCATGCTGGTCATAGGGCGAAAGAGGTCGGCTTTTGAGACCGCCGGAAGCGGATGAGGGCCGGCGGCAATAATTTCAGCCATGGTTGTGCCCGGCGGCAGTGGCTCAAGTTTCACGCTGACCTGTTCCGGCTCCAGCACAAAGGCTCCGCCGGTTCCGACTTCGTCAACAGCGAGGCCAATTGGAGAAAATAGAATCAATCCCAAAGGAAGATTACCCCACCACCAGCCGCTGTATCTGCGCTGGAAAATAACTTTTTCAGTCCTGTACCCTTCTTTGGAGATAAAAATGGTTGGTATCTTCTTTCGTCCTAACTCCACTGAACCGGGGGTGCATATTGTTGACCCTTCAGCTTTTACTGTGGCACCGGAAGGCTCAGAACGGATCGTAATACTTTGTTTTGAACCGTTGATGATGCTGGCGCAACCCGTAGTTAACAGAAGGGCACAGCACAGAGCACCAATCACGTAGGTCGGATGTTTCATAAACCTCCTTTTTGATTAACGAAGTCTGCGAGTTTCTAAAACAGTGAATATGATAAATCGAGGAAATAATAGGCTTTGAAAAAAGTGCTCCTGCAAATTAATGGTTCCATTCCAAACTCCGAAAAATTTCATTCTGAAGTTTCCGAACATCTTGTCACACCGCAATTCATCCGCGCCTGTTTCTGTTAAGCCAAGGCCGTCCGCTGTCGCCGAAGGCTATGGCGAGACAGGCGACGTACTGCAAGCATCCCTGCTTGCTGTTTGCCAACAGACAGACAAGAGTGTCTGTCTCACATGTGGAACAGGCACTCCTGCCTGTTCATTCTGGCTTGCTGTCATAGGGCAACCGGACGGTTGCGACGTACCGCAAGCGCCCGACTCGGCAATACTCACCGCCGGCCGCTTGGCCTTGAAGGCAAAAAGCCACTCTTGCCATTTCGGGCATGACAGGCCATTATTCCGGCCATGAAACCGAATGTTGCCATTTCATCTGACCCCGCGATTCTGAGCGGAACGCCGGTTTTTTCTGGAACGCGCGTGCCGGTAAAAACGCTGATTGACTCACTGGAAGCCGGAGATTCGATTGATCTGTTTCTTTCCGATTTCCCGTCCGTCAAACGGAGCCAGATCGTGGCCTTTCTTGAGATGACGAAAGAAACGCTGCTCGCAACGGCTTGAGATGAAAATCCTTCTTGATGAATGCCTGCCCCGCCGTTTGATCCGCGATCTTAACCGCTACAGCGTCACCACAGTTTCCCGGCAGGGCTGGTCGGGTGTCGCAGATACTGAACTGCTCAAGCTCGCCGATGCAGAGTTTGATATCCTGATAACCATGGACAGCAACCTTGTTTTTCAGCAAAACCTGAAACTATCCGCTCTGCGTATCATTGTTCTCCGTGCCTTCAACAGCCGTTATGAAACACTTCAGATTCTGGTTCCGGATATAATGAACGCTATCGAAAAAATTCAACCCGGACAGATTATCCCCGTCGGCAGCCCCGAACATTTCCGGTAATCCCATCCCAGATCCCGGAAGATTTCATCCCGCAGTTTCCGAATATCTTGCCGCGCCGCAATTCAACAGCCCTTCATGCCGCAGGTGGAACGCGACCGCCGGGCGCGTCAGATTGTTGAAAAAGTATCTATCCACAGAAATCGTCAACATTGGTAAAAGGTGCTGCGTTTAAAAATATGGAGTGCGTCGGCTTGACGACGCTTTCACTATTACCAGCTTGCAGAAAAAAGCGGCGTCAAGCCGCCGCACTCCAAACTGCTCCAGTCGAAGAGGAAATTTTGGATACGGATCGGTTTATCAACACTCTGACGCGCCGTCCCGGCGCGTTTAGAGCATTTCACGGTTGAAGTATCGTAGACGCGGTGTCCTCACCGCGTTCATTTCAGAACGGAAAACGCGGTGAGGACACCGCGTCTACAGAACGATCACACGGCAGCTTATTCGTGAAACGCTATAAGCAATCGTGTACGGCTTTTCGCCTAAGCTCAGGGCAGGCGAACACACTCCCCTTTGGTAAGCCAATGCCGACGGGACGGCAAACTCCCCTGCGCCACCTTAAGGTTCCCGCTCTGCATATTGGCGCGGCACGTATATTGTAATATGGGCGGATCGTGACGAGACAAGCGGCGGCAAATAAGCGCGCGCCGCGAAATTTTTTATCCGCGCTGAAACTTGAGCATAAGCGCACCGAGCGGCGGCAGGTCGAGCTGGATGGAGAAACCTTTACCGTGCCACGGCAGGTGGTGCGCGTCATAGACATCGCCCTCTTTCGGGCCGGCATTGCTTCCGCCGTACGTTGCGGCATCGGTGTTGAGAATGACTTTCCAGCTTCCGGCCTGCGGCAGGCCGATGCGGTAGCCGTTGCGCGGCGTCGGCGTGAGATTGAGCGCACAAAAAATAATTTCCTGCGGGTCGTGCCCTTTACGCAGAAAGGAAATCACGGAGCTTTCAGCATCGTGGAAATCAATCCAGTCGAAGCCTTCCCATGACGATTCGATGTCGTAGAGCGCGGCTTCGCCGGTGTAGAGACCGTTCAGCCGCTGCACGAGTGTTTTGAGTTTCCGGTGCGGCTCATAGGCGAGCAGGTTCCAGTCGAGGCTGTTCGTGGCGTCCCATTCGCGCCACTGGCCGATTTCACACCCCATGAAGAGCAGTTTTTTGCCGGGATGCGCAAACATGTAGGCAAAGAGCAGGCGCATGTTGGCGAATTTCTGCCAGAAGTCGCCGGGCATTTTGTCGAGCAGCGAGGCTTTGCCGTGGACGACCTCATCGTGAGAAAACGGCAGGATGAAATTTTCGGTGAAGGCATAAATCATCGAAAACGTCAGGTCTCCCTGATGGTATTTCCGGTGAACCGGGTCTTTGCTGAAATATTTGAGCGTGTCGTTCATCCAGCCCATGTTCCACTTGAAGTCGAAGCCGAGCCCGCCGAAGTCAACGGGATGCGAGACCTGCGGGAAGGCGGTGGATTCTTCGGCAAAGGTGAGGAACCCGGGACACTCCGCATGCACCATGCTGTTGAAATGCTTGAGAAATTCAATCGCTTCGAGATTTTCGCGTCCGCCGTACTTATTCGGAATCCACTGCCCGGCTTCGCGCGAATAGTCGAGATAGAGCATGCTGGCGACGGCATCCACGCGCAGGCCGTCAATGTGATATTCATGTGCCCAGAAGACGGCGTTGGAAAGCAGGAAGCCGCTCACTTCGTTGCGGCCGTAGTTGAAAATCAGCGTACCCCAGTCCATGTGCTCGCCCTGGCGCGGGTCGGAGTGTTCATAAAGGTGCGTGCCGTCAAAGTAGCCGAGGCCGTGCGCGTCTTTGGGAAAATGCGCGGGCACCCAGTCGAGAATTACGCCGATACCTTCCTGATGGCAGCGGTCGACAAAATGGCGGAAGTCGGCGGGCGAACCGAACCGCGACGTCGGCGCATAGTAGCCGCCGGTCTGATAGCCCCATGAACCGTCGAACGGATGTTCGGCAATCGGCATCAGTTCGATGTGCGTATACCCCATTTCTTTGACGTACGGGATCAACTGTTCGGCAAGTTCCCGGTACGTCAGCCAGCGGTTGCCTTCCTCCATTTTGCGCTTCCACGAACCGAGATGGACTTCGTAAACGCTGACCGGCTTTTCGTGCCATTTGGTTTGAGCGCGCTGTTTGAGCCACGCAGCATCGTTCCACTGATAACCGCTGAGGTCGCAAACCACCGACGCCGTGCGCGGGCGCACTTCGGCGGCGAACGCGTACGGGTCGGCTTTCTGCGCCCAGAAACCGTGCGCTCCCTTGATCTCAAATTTATACTGATCGCCCTCTTTGACACCGGGAATGAACAGCTCCCAGACACCGGAACTGCCGATTTCGCGCATCGGATGAATCCATGCTTCCCAGTTATTGAACGAACCGATCACGCTGACGTGCTGTGCGTTCGGAGCCCAGACCGCGAAATAAACGCCCTTTTTCCCGTCCTCTTCCAGCAGGTGCGCGCCGAGCTTTTCATAGGTGCGGTAATGCGTCCCTTTGCCGTACAGGAACAGGTCGAAGTCCGTCAGTTTCGGTCTTGCTTCCATACTCAGTAAGCCCTCGCGTCGCTGTTTTCCATGAAGTTGATGAAGGAGCGGTTCACGACGCGGTTGCCGCCGGGTGTGGGATAGTCGCCGGTAAAGTACCAGTCGCCTTTATGGTTCGGGCAGGCGGCGTGCAGTCCGTCAATGCTCTGGTAAATCACCTGAAACTCCGCCTTGAGATCGGCGGGCCGCAGAATCTGCGCGATTTTATTTTCCACTTCGTGCAGCTTGAAGAGTTTGTAGAGCGCTTTGACTTCGTTCTTCACCTGATCGCGCGGCAGTTCGAGGCTCGCTTTACAGGCGTCATAAATCTGCTTAAGCACCGCTTCGCGCCCGATCTGTTTTACCAGCGCAACGGCGGCCTGAAAGGCGACGAAATCCTTGAGCTTGGACATGTCGATGCCGTAGCAGTCCGGATAGCGGATTTCGGGCGCCGAGGAAACAATGACGATTTTTTTCGGATTCAGCCGGTCCAGAATCCGCAGAATGCTCTCGCGCAGCGTGGTGCCGCGCACGATGGAGTCATCGAGAATCACCAGCGTGTCGGTTTTTTTGACTACGCCGTAGGTCGTGTCGTAAACCAGCGAAACCAGTTCGCGCCGGTCGGAATCGGCGGTGATGAAGGTGCGCAGCTTGGCGTCCTTTGTCATAATCTTTTCCATGCGCGGCTGGTAATTGACCAGCTCGGCAATCCGGTCCGCCGTCAGATTGCGCTCATGCAGGATATGATACTTCGCCCGGTCCGCCACATAGGCTTTCGCGCCTTCCATCAACCCGTAAAACGCGGCGTCCGCCGTGTTCGGGATGTAGGAGAAAACGGTGTTGTCGAGATCATAGTCCACCGCCTTCAGCACCGGTTCGGTGAGCTGGCGGCCCAGCTGCTTGCGCTCGCCGTAGATGTCGCGATCCGTGCCGCGCGAAAAATAGATCCGCTCGAACGAGCATTGACGGATTTCCTGCGTATCCGAAATCGGCTCATGCTGCACCTCGCCGTTCCGGCGGACAATCAGCGCGTGCCCTGGTTTGATTTCCTGCACCGCATCAATCGGCACATCAAACGCCGTCTGGATCGCCGGCCGCTCGGAGGCCACCACCACGAACTCGTCGTCGCGGTAGAAAAAGCCGGGACGGATGCCGCAGGCGTCGCGCATAACAAACAGGTCGCCGTTGCCGATGATGCCTGCCATGGTATAGCCGCCGTCGAAATTCTTCACCGCGCGCTTCAGCACGGTCACCAGATCGAGATGATCCGCGATTTCTTCTGAAATCTTCGCACGGTCCAGACCTTCCCGGCGGAACTCGCGGAAAAGGCGGTCGTTTTCTTCATCGAGAAAATGGCCGATCTTCTCCAGCACCATCACTGTATCAGTTTCATCAATCGGGTGCTGACCCAGCTCAACCAGCGCGTCAAAAAGCTCATCGTTGTTGGTGAGGTTGAAATTGCCCGCCAGCACCAGATTGCGGCTCTTCCAGTTGCTCGGACGCAGAAACGGATGGCAGAAATCAATGCCGCCGCGGCCGCGCGTGCCGTAGCGCAAATGGCCCAGCAGCAGTTCGCCGGCAAACTTGGCATTCTGCTTCAGCCAGACCGGATCATTTGCATACTCCGGATTTTCGGCCTGCGACTCCGCCAGCGAAGTCAGCATTTCCTGATGCACCTTCGCAATCGGGTCTTTATCTGCTGAACGGGAGCGGAAGATAAACGGCTTGCCCGGTTCCGCGTTGAGTTTGATAACCGCCGCGCCGGCACCGTCCTGCCCGCGGTTATGCTGCTTTTCCATCAGCAGATAGAGACGGTTGATCGCAAAAGCGGGTGACCCGTACTTTTCGACGTAATATTCGAACGGCTTGAGAAGCCGGATGGCGGCAATGCCGCATTCATGGCCGATGAAGTCACTCATATCCCATACACTCCTTGGTTCCGGATAAGATTGAGCGCACATCCTTGCATCCGGTTCCGCTCCGGTCAAACGGAAACTGCCAACCGCTTTTCCCGACCATTGGAAAAATGGAAAAAATCCGTGAAATCGGGGCCGGTCATGCTAAATTCCTGAACTTCCTGCAAAGCAGGAAGTGTTATTCGATATTGGAGATTCGCTATTCGGCTCCCCAATAACCAATAACCAATAACCAATAACAGGAATCTTTCATGATGACTTCTACTGAAATCCGCCAGTCGTTCCTCGATTTCTTCAAATCGAAACAGCACACCATCGTCCCGTCGAGCAGCCTGCTTCCCGACTCTCCGAACCTGCTCTTCACCAACGCGGGTATGAACCAGTTTGTCCCGGTCTTTCTCGGCCAGTCCAACTGCCCCTACTCGCCGGGCCGCGCCGCCGACACCCAGAAGTGCATCCGCGCCGGCGGCAAGCACAACGACCTTGAAGACGTCGGCCTCGACACCTACCACCACACCTTTTTCGAAATGCTCGGTAACTGGTCCTTCGGCGACTACTTCAAAACTGAATCTATCGACTGGGCGTGGGAACTCATCACCAAAGTCTGGGGCTTCCCGAAAGAACGCCTCTACGCCACCTACTTCGGCGGCGACGACAAAATGCCCGCCGACACCGAAGCGCAGAACCTCTGGCTCAAATATCTGCCCGCCGACCACGTCGTCCCCGGCAACCGCAAAGACAACTTCTGGATGATGGGCGATACCGGCCCTTGCGGCCCGTGTTCCGAACTGCACGTTGATCTGACGCCGAAAGGCGACGGCGGCGCGAAGCTGGTTAACTCCGGTACGGCGCAGTGCATCGAAATCTGGAACCTCGTCTTCATTCAGTTCAACGCCAATCCCGACGGCACCTTCACGCCGCTCCCGGCCAAACACGTCGATACCGGTATGGGCTTCGAGCGCGCCTGCTCCGTCATCCAGTGCACCAAAGGCTTCAAGGATTTCTCCGGCGTCATCTCCAACTATGAAACCGACGTCTTCACGCCGATCTTCCGCCAGCTCGAACAGATGAGCGGTATGAAGTACTGT
>CAIKGD010000013.1 GCA_903826865.1 uncultured Verrucomicrobiota bacterium | reverse complement strand
GCCAACGGATTACAGGAAAAAGCGGCGTCAAGCCGCCGCACTCCAAATGAGTACCATCCTGCTTTGTCGAAAAAAGGTCTTAACGATGCTCTCATAGGTTGCTCACAATTTTAGTTATCAAAAACCTGATGGCAGGGCGGACAGCCGCTGCCATCAGATCGAACTTTGCGGTTCTGAACTTACAGGACGATTGCGCGATAGAACTTCGCGGAATCAAAGGCAGACAGGTCGGTTGCCGACTTGATTGAACCATCGCCGGTCAGGGTTGCAACCGGAGTCCAGTTCACCATATCGCTTGATTCTTCAACCGTATAGACCACACCGGCGGTCGTCTGGAAGAAGGTCGAAGCGGTCATCTGGATTGTGGCAGCCGGGTTAACACCAGCCGACCCCGAAGTCATGCTGTAGGCATCCACTGCAGTCCAGCCCTTGAGCCAGTTGTTGTTGGCGCTGAAACCGCCGCGGAACGGAGCCGGAGTGAAGAACCCGTCGTTCGGAGCAGTCGCAACGCTGGTCACTGCATCGTTGGCAGCGCAGGGATTAATGTTGGTAACCGGCAGCATGGTCTTCCCGCCTTTGGTCACCGGAGAGCCAAAACCAAGTCCTTGGATCGGGGCGGCGGAAGCTGTTACGTTACTGTTTGCTGCCGCATGTACACCGCGAGCGGTGGATTCTGTGTAAGCAGAGGCAAACAGATTGTTATAGAACACGCTGTCTTTGATTTCCGCCAGTTTTCCTGCGCTCTGAGCGGTGTACATGACCGCCGGGTCGTTGAAGGCGCCCGGAGTCCAGCTGCCGGCATTGACCGTCGAGTAGCTGGTGGAAGGAGTGATCCAGGTGTCCGCCCACGAGAGTGTGCCGTTGAAGCCGTAACCTTGCGCTCCATCGGTATCTACGTTGTCAATCGAAACGAGTTTCTCGCCAAGATTCATGAAGATACAGTTGCGGAACTGTACCCGGGCATTATCACGCCAGGCGGTACCTTGGTCACCGTCAATCGGCTGGCCGACAACGGTGAAGTTGTAGATGGCTGCGGTGGTTACCGGCTGGGCGTCAGAATCTTCAGCGCCGTCCATTTCGAAACAGTTGTCCCCTACGCCGGAGCCTTGGGCTGCATCAGCGCTGTAACCCTGAACGATCAGACCGAACTGGGCTTTGCCGCGCCAGCCCTGATCGATATCCAGGCTGTCGTCACCGATATTCCAGATGTTGACATACTTCAGATTGACCGTACCGCCCCAGATTTCAATCCCGTCGTCCACATTGTTCATGATTTCGACGTGATCGATATCCGTTGCACGTCCGATAGCGCCGAGCGATAGACCGTTCAGCTCGTTGGCCAGACCGATAACCTTGCCGCCGTACCGCAACGACAGATAGTGAATCGAACCGCTGTCATCATTGTCATCGTTTCCGCCGTAAATGACATCATTAATACCGTCCGCAACCAGTCCTTCCATCTGCACCGTATTCAGGCCTGTCGGAGTCTTCGTGTTGCCGGTCCGGGTGCGCAGACTGTCGCTCGATGCGGAAATCAGCCCTTTACCCATGATCGTCAGATTGCCCCACTCGTTGGCGCCCTGATGCCAGGCCATCATCGTGTCAAGAGACGAAGTCATGATGACCGGAGCGGAAGCGGTACCGTTGACGTAGATTTTAGCGCCGCGGCTGACCGCAAGACTGCCCCCCGCGTTGGCCGTGCTTTTAACCAGCGTACCGGCCGGAATGGTCAGCGTCGCACCGGGACGGACAAATATCTGCTTGGTTAGATTGTATACGTTGTTCGAACTCCACGTCGTGGACGTGGTGATATCACTGGAAATATCGACATTTGCAGCACCGGCGATTCCTGCCGCCGCCATGCCCATCAGGGCGATAATTGCTTTTTTATTCATGATATTTATAACTCCTGTTTTTTGGTTTTGTTTAATCTTGATAGATAGAACGGCGCGTATTGCGGCGTACGACATACACCATGCCCGCACCCAGCAGTGCCAGAACGGCCGAGGCCGGTTCAGGAATGGTCTGGAAATTGGCGGTACCGGCAGATTCCAGAGAATCACCGCCGGCATTAGCCGTCAAGAAGCTCAGGGCAATTGTGTTGCCGTCAGCCGGAACGAACCAGCCGGTGTCCGAACCGGTGAGCGCGCTGTCCGTACGGAACATGCCGAAGTCCACGCCTTCGCCCGGACCGGCATCACCGGCGCTGTACGTTTTGTCGTACCATACCAGCTTCAACTGTTTACCGGCGATGACGTCTCCCCCGTATGTATAAGAAGGCGAGTCGCTCCCGAATCCTGTATCATAGTTATAGTTGAAGGCCCACCGATCCAAGACAACATCACCGGCATCCGCGGTCCATGAAGTCGTCGCCTGAGTCAGGTCTCCGAATGATCCGTTGTTATTCGCATCGAGCAGCAACACGATGGTGCTGTTTTCGGGCAACACCGTGCTACCGTCATGTTTGTACAAATAGCCTTCGGCAAAGTTAAACGTGATGCTCGCCTGTGTAAGCAACGCGCTGAACGCCAAGGCCGCCATAATTACCATCTTCTTCATCTTCATGTTCTCCTTTTACTTTTTGTTAATCCGCCCTCAATTTAGATTAGAAAGGCGCTGATTGATTCCATTGAGCCGCTCCGGAAACACCCGAAGCCTTACGAATGATCAGCGCCGCACCGGCGGGCACTGGTTCATTATCAAAACTGGTCGATGCGCTGGCTCCGCCTTTGCGCCATGCACCGTTGTAGTAAAAATACGTTGCCGCTGCGGATTTGTTGATTCCTGTCGCGCTGTTGTTGAACATCAGCAACTCATCTTTATGGACTGCGACGCTGGTGGTCGTTACAAACGCTGATGTCCCGCCCAGCTTAAGCCCGGCCAGCGTCATGGCAACTGGACGTCCGGAAACTGCCGCAATGTCATCTTTTGCGGTTTGCGTCGAAACATAGCGACCTGCCGCCAGCGCCTCCACATTGCCGGAAGCAACATAGGTCAGTGTATTCGTGCTTTTATTGCGAAGCACAAAATACTCCTGCGGGGAAACCACGGTATTATCGAAACTGATCGTTGCCGCAGACCCCGCTTTGCGCCAGGCACTATTATAAAAATAGTATGTTGCCGCTGCCGATTTATTAACTCCTACCGAACTGGTGTTCGGGAAAAGAATCTCGGTAGAGTGAACCGCCGCGCTGGCCGATTTCTTAAACGAGACCCCTTCCATACCATCCGGGAACACGGTGGCCAGCGTCTGGTGGGGATAAACCTTAAAGGTATTTCCCGCCTGAACGCCTGTCAGCGCATTCGTGTCCGCGAGCGTGAAGCCGCCGGTTCCGTTTGCACTGATCGTGCTCCAGAGCCCTGCACCGCCACCGCTGGTGAACCGTACATAATAACCATTCGTATACGCATTGGCTGTCAGTGTATTCGTCACCGTTACGCCGCTGGACACCACGGAACTGACCGTGAAACTTCCTGCGGCATCTTTGGTGAAGGGCACTGAGACCAGCACGTCCGAATTTGTGGGCACGGTGACGGTATTGTAACCGACCGCATCCGCTGCATTTGCCGCCTGAGCGGCCAATGCCAGCAGCGCTGCTGCTGTTATCGCACTTGCTTTCATTTTTATTCTTCCTCCTGTTTTCCTGCCTCTTATCCTCTTGAGATCTTCCGGAGACCGCTCCCTCTCCCTTACTGAACCGGTCTCCGGCAGACCCCGCCTGTTTCGTTAAAAAATCTAAAAAAACTCTGTTCGGGTTTGATGTGTTATTTTTGTTTATTCAGTTAAATCGTCTCCGCTTTGCGGCGCAGTTATCAGTTGCCAGTTAAGTGTTATCGGGTTGTCCGCCCCCCGCCTTCAGCCATCCGTCATCAATCCCGTTTCTCCTGTCCTAAAGTCCAAAGCCTACGGTCTGCAGCCTGTCCTCTTCCACTCGCCCGGTACCCTACGGAAACTGTGTTTGTGTTTTGTGAGCCGTTTTTTTGATTCCCGTGTGTTTTGTGTGCGGCTCTTGAACTGCATAAAATCCCTGCAAATTAGGGGGAATTCAACCGCCTGTACGATCACGGCGGGGAGGGAACCGTTACTGCGGCCGGAAATTTTAAGGACAGGCGGAACGGGTTGTCCTGTCATCACGAATACATTTCCGACTCGCTTTTCGACTCTGGAATGTAAAACGGTTTAAAACCCCGCTCGACCAGCAGAGAAAAACGTCTGAACAGCACGATATAATGCGAGTGGCATATCCGGCAGGAATAGCTGCACGCGAAAAGCAGCAGTTTCCATTTCCGGGGTCGCGCCGTCCGGCACCGTTCGGCACTGCCGCAGAGCGGGCAGGTTTTTATCGTCATCTTAAACCGTCTCATTTCCTTAATCTCCCCATGGTCGCATGTATTAAGGACTGACTTTATTAAGCAACAATTATCCGGCCGTGATTAATCGGTGCTTTCTTAGTGAGAGAATCCGGAGACCCGGAAGTTTGAGCGTTCCGATCCTTGGAAATGCGCAAACCCGCTTGCGCGAAACAGCACAAGTCAGAGAGGCGCGGAACTGCGGCCCGCCGCAGCCAGATCCTGATCCGGAAAAAGATCTCCTTCGCGGCAAAGCCGCAGGCTGATCTGCACCGCAACCTCAGAAATTTCGCCGGTTTTACTGCGGAAATACCGCTCAACCAGCTGCAGGTGCCGGGCAAAAAACCGGCTGAAATCATTTTCGGGATAGGCATACACGGCGACTGTATAGCCTGTCGCATTCCCGTCTCCGGTAAGCCTGATATGGATCAAGGCCTGATAAGACCCGAAAAAACGGCAGCCGTGCGTATAGTAAACCAGATCAAATGTATCGACCCCGTTCCTGCGGACGAGCACTTCCGTAATATCTGTACGTTCCTGTTTTTTATTGATGTAAAACCAGGCGTTCGTCGCACTTTGCCGAACCGTGAACTCGGGACGCTTTCCGGGCGGCAGCAGCCTTTCGTACTCCTCCTGCACGCGGGTCAGAAAGGCGGGCTGCTCAAGGATTGATACCGCTGACTGGATGCTGACCGGAACCGTTCCACCCGTTTCTGCAAAGATGAATTTCTTCTCCAGCAGCGCACGGGAAAGGCCGTCCGTAACCAGTGCTGCTGTTTCCGGCAGCTCAAGAGCAGAGACCGGAACCGATAAGGCGAGCATGATTGATAAAAGACAGACTCTCATACAAAGCTTTTTGTTTTTCAGGTTTCAAAAAAAGAACCTCCGGAAAAGCCTGAAGTCTACAGCCTGAAGCCTTCTCTGCTTCACTTGTCGCTGAAGCGATAGCCGATGCCCCGCACCGTTTCGATATAAATCCCGGCGCGCTTCAATTTGCGGCGCAAGCCCACGATCTGCACATCCACCGAGCGTTCCGTGACCGGATAGTCCTCACCATGCACCGCATCCACAATCTGGTACCGCGTAAATACCCAGCCCGGACGGCGGGCCAGAAAGTGAAGCAGACGGAATTCAGTCGCCGACAGATCCGCCGGCTTGTCCTTGACCAGCACTTCGTGACGGCCGGGATGGATCACCAGATCGTAAATTTTTATAACATCATCCGGCGCGAGCTCCGGCGTTGAAGCCTTGCGGCGCAGCACCGCTTTCACACGGGCAACCAGCACCTTCGGGCTGAACGGCTTCACAATGTAATCCTCCGCACCCAGTTCGAGCCCGGTCACAATATCGCTCTCTTCACCGCGCGCGGTCATCATAATCACCGGGATATGCTGTGTGCGTTCGTTGCGCTTGAGTGTACGGCAGATTTCCAGCCCGTCTTTGCCGGGCAGCATTAAATCCAGCAGGATCAGATCGGGTGCCGCACGCTCCGCCAGTTTCAACCCGTCTTCGCCGGACTCCGCTTCCAGTGCGCCGAAATTTTCGCGCTGCAAGTTGTATTTAACCAGTTCGCGAATATCCTCTTCGTCCTCTATTATCAGTATGTTCGTCTTGGCCACCACTGCCTCCGAAGTCAATTATTCAGCAGATATTCAATAATAACAGTGTTACAGTTTGATAAGCGGCAGGTTAAAAATCGGTTTACCCGGAACCGGCTGCCGGATTTGCCGCTCATAATAAACTAACCGAATCTTATTCGGCGGAGTCCGGCAGTGTGTTGTATGGTAAAAACAGTTATGAAAAACAAATCATCGTTGGCTTCCTTGAGTACCGCTCCCGTTGAAAAGCCTGCGGTTAAAGCCGTCATAGACATCGGTGCCACCGCTATACGCATGATGATTGCGGAGATCGGGAAAAACCTTTCCGTCCGGCCTGTGGAATCGCTGGAGCAGAGCGTGGATCTGGGACGCGACACCTTCAGTACCGGAAAAATCAGTCTGGAAACGATTGAAGCCTGCGTGCAGGTCTGCCGCGATTTCAGCGAACTGCTGCGCGAATATCAGATTACCGATCCGGCTTGTATCCGCGCCGTGGCGACCAGCGCCGTGGCTGAAGCCTCCAACAGCGATGTGCTGATTGACCGGATTTTCATGGCCACCAGTATCAGTGTGGATATCCTTGATAGCGCAGAAATAAACCGTCTGACCTATTTCAGCATTCTGCCGCTGCTGCAAAAAGAACAGTCGTTCTGCCAGGGAAATCTGCTGGCCATCGAAGTCGGCGGCGGCAACACCACGGCGCTCGGACTGCGGGATGGAGCCGTGCTGTTCGCCCACACGTACCGGTTCGGCTCGTTCCGGACACGCGAGATGCTGGAGGATGTCCATCTGCCTGCCGCCCGTTTCCGCGACTTGATCGAAGGCGAAATCCGCTCCGGAGTGCGCCCGATCATCCAGAATTTTGCGGACGAAAAAGAGGTCAAAATTCTGATTCTCGGCAGCGACGCCCGCCTTGCTGCGGATCAAATCAAGCCGGGATGGAATTCCCGTCCGGCGGTTTCCCTGCGGATTTCAGCGCTGGCGCGTTTCACCGATCAGGTTCTGGGGGTTCCGGTCGAAGAGCTGGTCAGAGAATATAATCTGCCGTTTGCTGCCGCCGAATCGCTGGGTCCTGCGCTGCTGGTGATGAAGACGGTTCCGCAACTGCTCAACTGCAAAACGGTTTACATCGGAGTGCCGTCCATGCGTGATGGACTGCTCGGCGAAATGGCCGCAGGCGGTTCGTGGGATGAGCGGTTTACCAAACAGATTATTAATTCCGCGCTGGAAATCGGGCGGCATTATCATTTCGACCGGAAGCACGCCGAAAACGTCGCCGCCCATGCACGGGATATTTTCAGGATCATGCAGAGCGAACACAAGATGCTTCTGCGTTACGAGACCATCCTGACCGTCGCTGCACTGCTGCATGACACCGGAACCTTTATCAACACCCGCAGCCATCACAAACACAGCCAGTACCTGATTGAAAACAGTGATATTTTCGGACTGAGCAAACAGGATCTGACTCTCGTCGCACTGACGGCCCGCTACCATCGCAGCGCGCTGCCCCGGCCGACCCATACCGCCTACACGGCTCTGCCCCGTCTGGATCGTCTGCGCGTCAGCAAGCT
>CAIKGD010000012.1 GCA_903826865.1 uncultured Verrucomicrobiota bacterium | reverse complement strand
CTATCCGCCGCCGATGGGCACCAACGCGCTCTTCTTCGGCGGAACCGATCCGGGACGCTTCGTGCCGACCTATATGATCTACTGTCCGCAGGTACGGCCCGATGTTTACCTCATCACCCAGAATGCGCTGGCCGACAATACTTTCATGGCGGTAACCCGCGATCTTTATGGCGATCAACTCTGGATTCCGTCGCAAAATGACAGCAACCGCGCCTTTCAGGAATACATTCAGGATATTCAAAGCGGGAAGATCGATCCGGGTGCCGATGTTAAAATGGATGGCGGAAAGGTGCAGGTACAGGGCGTCGGCGGCGTCATGCAGATCAACGGGATACTTTGTAAACAGATTTTCGACCACAACCAGTATGTCACGGAAGTGAAAACCGATGAAGCCACCCGGGAGTCCGGCTCGGCAGTTGTTCCGTTTGACCCGGTTGACCCGCAGACCGGAAAACTCCGCAAACGCGATTTTTATGTTGAAGAGAGCTACGTCATTGCATGGATGTACCCTTACCTGACGCCGCACGGTCTCATCATGAAAATCAATAACGAGCCGACTGCAATCACCCCTGAAATGGTTAAAAATGACCATGAGTTTTGGGACTGGTATGTTGCCCGGCTGGTGAACGATCAGAAATTTCTCCGTGACATAGTGGCCCGTAAAACTTTTTCGAAACTGCGCAGCGCCATTGCCGGGCTCTATGCCGCGCGAGGCAATCAATCCGAAGCTGAATACGCCTTCAAACAGTCCGTTGAACTTTATCCGGTAAGCCCCGAGGCTGTTTTCCGTCTGACTGATCTTTATATGCGCACGCGCCGGTTCGATGACGCCCATAAGGTGATTTCGGACTTTGTCAAACAGGACGTTCACAACGACAGTGCCCATGGATTCCTCAAACAGATTAATCAGGCCAAACAGATGATTGCCCGCAAAGCAGAGCTCGAAAACCAGTTGCGCGGCGGCGGGCGGGGTGTGGATGTCAGCGTGGCTTTTGAACTCATTCAGATTTACAGCGCGATGCAGGAACAGGGGCCTATGCAGCAGATCATCAGCGAGATGCTGCGCTCCGGTATGCCGCCGGAAATCCATCTGCAACTTGCGCAACTGCTGGTTCAGATGAAGCGTTTTGATATGGTCGAACCGGTCTTTGTCAAATATCTGGCGGCCAGACCCGATGACCTGCGCATTCAGATTGAACTGGCCGCCGTGCGCGTTGGGCAGGGCCGGGCCGGTCCGGCGCTGGAAACCCTCAAAGGTGCGGTTGAAAAAGGCGGCGAACCGATTCGTGCCGTGCTGCGCAAAGATATGCGCTTCCAGCCCCTGTGGACTGATCCCCGCTTTCAGGCGCTCGTTCCGGCGCTACCCTCTGCCGCAGGATTCCGGCTGCCGTTCGGCACTCCGGCGGCGCAGCCAGACGGACCCGGCGGACTCGCGCTCTGACGGCGTCCGCCGGTCTATCTGTTCTGCGGCAGCCACTGGCTGCGGAGGTTGCGGACAGTCGGCACCAGTCCCAGCGACACCGCCATCAGCACCGTCAGCACCATAAAACCGGCGAGCAGCATATCGTAGGCACTCAGCATCTTTCCGCAAAACATCCACTGCGCCGGGAACACCTGCATTTTTAAAAGCTGGCCGCTCAAAAGACCTGCCAGCGATGTGCCTGCCGCCGCCAGCGTCAGGTTGAACCCGGTCGAAAGCGATTTGTTTTCCGGCGGGATCAGTGCCAGCAGTTCGGAAGTGCTGGCAATGCCGGTGGCACCTTGCATGGCACCGCAGAAAAATGAGAGCAGTCCGACGGTTGCAATCAGCGACAGAGGCGAAAATCCGCGGAGCAGGAAACCCGCCAGCACGAGTGAAAAAACGGTGTGACCAGCCAGAAAGACCGGCTTTGCTCCAAGATGATCCACCATTTTTCCGCCGATGAAAAAACCGGCAATTGTCCCGATGGACAGCAGGTTGCCCATCATCACCAGCTGACTGTCGCTGAAGCCGAGTGTTTCTTTTTCCAGCAGGCCGAAGAGTCCCGCACCTGCACTGATGAATGACAGCAGGAATAAATAAATGCCGAACCGCAGATAGCCCGGTATTCTCAGCACAGCACCCAGTGTGCGGAAAAAACCATCGCGGGGCGGGGTGACCGGATCCAGTTCAGGAATCTGCATATAAAACATCAGCCGTACAATCATCAGCAGACCCGTTGCCGCCAGCAGAAGCTGGAAAATGTACATTTCGGGGTGACGATGCAGCAGAACGGTCAGTCCCAGTGAAAAAATAATCGATATCGTCTGCCATGAGGTGCGCATCTGCCCGAACCAGCGCCCGCGGATTTCTTCAGGGATGATCGGACTCAGCAGCGCAAACCAGCTGGCGTTGTTTGCTGTGTTGCCGATGGCAAAAATCAGGATGCCCGCCGTCAGCCACCACATCGCATCATGTGGAATAAAAGCGGCCAGCGGCAGTAAAAAAAATCCGGCAATTGAAACGGCCATACCTGTGCCGCCGAGTTTCTTTTTTCCGGAACAGTCGGCGCGCCAGGCGAACGGCAGAGTCAGCGCCATGCTGATCAGCGGAAGCAGCGCGAAAAGAAACAGAATACGGTGGGAGGGAATGCCCAGCCGCAGCACATAGGCCAGCATAAAACCGTTGCCGAAAAGAAGCGGGCCGAGCAGCCCGGCGCACTGTCCGATCGTGATGTTGCGCAAAACCCGTTTGATTTCAGGTGAATAACTCATAGGCGGCGCATTATAGAGATTGGCGCGGTTGCAACAAGCCGGAGGTTATCAAACCTTGGAGAAAAAAGTTCCAAGGAGTGTAAACTTCTGCCATTTTCCATGCCATGAACGAAACTCCCGAAACACTTGCTTTGATTGCCGGGCGGGCCGACTATCCTTTGCTGCTCGCCCGCGCCGCCCGTGCGCACGGCGTAAAGCGCATTTTCGCAGTCGCCTTCAAAGGCGAAACCCGCCGCGAAATCGCGCAGGTTGCCGACGAAGTTGTCTGGCTGCATGTCGGCAGTCTGGGTGCATTGCTTAACACGCTAAAAAAGAACGGGGCAAAGCATGCGGTCATGGCCGGACAGATCAACCCGAAAAACCTGTTCTGTGTCCGGATGGATAAGGTACTGCTCGATCTGCTTAAAAGCCTGCCGGTCAAAAATGCCCACACCATTTTCGGAGGCATCACGGCGGAAATCGAAAAAACCGGCGTGAAACTGCTGCCCGCCAGCTCTTTTATGCAGGATTACATGCCTGCCGCCGGACTCCTCACCGCCCGCGCACCGGATGCACGCGAACTCAATGACATCGCCATCGGACGCCGTGTTATCAAAGAGACCAGCCACCTCGACATCGGCCAGACGGTCGTTGTCAAAGAGGGCATGATTCTCGCCGTCGAAGCGTTTGAAGGCACGGATAAAGCCATCCGGCGCGGCGGAAAACTCGGCGGACGCGGAGCGGTCGTCGTTAAAGTTCCAAAGCATGGACACGATATGCGCTTTGATATTCCGGTCATTGGAAAGTGGACGCTCAGGTCGCTCAAAAAATCCAAAGCTTCCTGCCTCGCCATCGAAGCAGGCGGTGCCATTCTGCTTCACAAAGAAGAACTCGTTGCTCAGGCCGACGCCATGGGTCTTGCCGTTACGGTTCTTGAGGCGCAGAATTAATTCATGAAATCACTTCTGGTCATAGCAGGCGAAGATTCCGGCGATATGCACGCGGCGGATGTGATCCGCGAACTGAAAACAAAGCGTCCGGATCTGACGTTCTGGGGAATCGGCGGCGGCAGGCTCCGCGCTGAAGGAATGGAATTGCTGCACGATACCAAAGAGATGGATGTGCTCGGCTTTGTTGAAGTGCTCAAACGCTATCCGTTTTTCAAAAAAACGTTCAATGAATTGCTGGCGGAAGCGGATAAACGCAGACCGGACGCTGCACTGCTGGTGGATTATCCCGGCTTCAATCTGCGCCTCGCCCGCGAACTCAAAAAGCGCGGCATCAAAGTGCTCTATTATGTCTGCCCGCAGGTCTGGGCGTGGAACCGCGGACGCATTCCGAAGATGGCTGAAATTATCGACCGGCTGATGGTGATTTTCCCGTTCGAGGTCGAGGTCTTCAAAGACGTTGCCCTTAAGGTTGATTTTGTCGGCCATCCAATGGTGGACGAGTTGCGCGAATTCCGCGCGGAAGAGCCGGTGCCGCTGCCGTGGAACGGCAAAAAGAAAA
Organism: uncultured Verrucomicrobiota bacterium; assembly: GCA_903826865.1. Lineage (GTDB taxonomy): Bacteria > Verrucomicrobiota > Kiritimatiellia > Kiritimatiellales > Tichowtungiaceae > Tichowtungia. Next base: position 64,690 of record CAIKGD010000012.1, on the reverse strand, counting down.
TCGCGCTGCTGCCCGGCAGCCGCAAACAGGAAATCGTCTATATTCTGCCCGGCCTGCTCGAAGCGGCGCAACTGCTCGAACAGTCGCGCCCTGACCTCTCTTTTCTGATCCCGGTTCCGGAGCGCCGTCTGGCGCTGGTTGAATCTATTCTGCAGAAAACGGGCAAAGCGCCGCGTACTATTTCGATTGTGACCGGCAAAGCGCGCGAAGTGCTCAAACAGGCCGATGCCGCTTTTGTCGCCTCCGGCACGGCGACGCTGGAGGCCGCGCTGCTGCGCTGCCCGACGGTATTGGTTTACCGCGCCAGCTGGCCCAATTACCTGCTCGGCCGTGCGCTCATCCGTATCCCGTGGCTCGGTATCGCCAATATTGTTTCAGGCCGGGAAATCATGCCCGAGCGGATCCAGCACCATATGACGCCTATCCGGCTGGCCGCCGCCATTGATCCGCTGATGAACGATACGCCCTTGCGCACGGCGATGATCGGAAATTTCCAGGCTCTGGAAAAACTGCTTGGAGCCGGGCGTCCCGCCGGTCGCGTTGCCGCCATTATCGACGACGAAATCCGCTGATTTTCTAAACCTTTAAACCGGCCGGACGGAGACACAGTCAACGGCGAAACTCAGACTCCGAGCGGCGCGAGATAGTCTGGAGTTTCTGGTTCGATGATCTTCTCCCATCCTACTCGGTTTGAAAAACAAGGAGATACGGAGCAGACGATTTCTTGTTCGTGTCCTTGAATCCGTGGAGCTTCTCAGTGTTCAGCCAAATCACATAAGTCGTCTTCGGCTGAAGCTTGACGTCGATCACGCAGGTCTTCTTGTCTTCGAGATACTTCGGATTGCCCACCATTTCCGGGAATGTCTCCTTGGACATCTGCCCCCACGACCAACTGCCATCCAGCATTTCCTTGCTGAACGTCACTTTGATCTGCGTTGTTGCTTGTGCGTCAATGTTCGTGGTTCCCGATTCTGGAACAGTCTTCACCACGGATGGAGAAAGGCTGGTCACGGATGCCTCTTGCGCCCAGACACACTCCGTTGCCACACACATTGCACACGCCACTACTGCTATTAGCTTCTTCATCTATCCTTCTTCTCTCACCGGACTGTATTATTGAACGAACTTTAACCTCGGTTTATGCGTTTTCATAAAGCGAACCAACAGGCGGAACTGTATGCGAAATGAACAGACGGTCAATACGAAGCGTTTTCTCTATCATGCAGTTATACAAAAAACGACCCACCCCGCCGTCCCGGCACCCCTCCGGCGGAGGGGATTTTGTGGCGGGCTTTTTCATTCCCCTCCATGGGAGGGGTGGCCGCAGGCCGGGGCGGGTTGGCGGCTGAAAATTCGTGTCGGCTGCGCCAGCTACTTCATTTCCTGACCGCCGGTGACGTTGATCGCCTGGCCGGTCATGTAGGAAGCCAGGTCGGAGGCGAGGAATACCACGACGTTTTCGACATCTTCATATTCGCAGCCGCGGCGCATCGGAACCTGGTTCATGTAGAACTGTTTGACGTCTTCGATGCTTTTCGCGCCCGGAACTTTCCCGGCCTCGAAGTACTGTTTGAAAAGTCCTTTTTCCGGATCCATCCAGAGCGTGCCGTTGAGCAGGTTGCCGGGGCAGACGGCGTTGCAGCGGATACCGAAGGGAGCCAGTTCGAGTGCGACGCTCTGGACGAGGCCGATGCCGCCGAATTTGCTGGCGGCATACGCGGAGTTGGCCGCGCTGCCTTTTTTGCCCGACTTGGAGTTGATCTGAATCATCACGCCGCTCTTCTGCGCTTTCATGATTTTGGCGGCGTGCTTGAACGTCAGGAAACAGCCGAAAAGGTTTACGTTCATGACGGCCTGCCATTTGGCGGCGTTGGCCTCGGCAATCGGCTCGGCGATCAGAATGGCGGCATTGGCGATGACGATATCAACGCGCCCGAATTCATCCATTGCTTTTTTAAAGAGGGCGGCGACGTCATCTTCTTTGGAGACGTCCACTTTCATGGAAAAAGCTTTGCGTCCGGTCCGGCCGGCTTTCACGGCGGTTTCGGCGGCGCCTTTTTCATTCATGTCGCCGATGACGACGTGGCAGCCTTCTTTGGCAAGGCGCAGGCAGAGGGCTTCGCCCAGACCCTGGGCCGCGCCGGTTACAACAGCAATTTTATTGTTGAGCATCATGGGTTAACTCCTGATTTTAAATTCAAAGCACGAATATCGAAATCTGAAACAGTGTGTTTTCTATATATTGATTTTATTTTTTTCGTGCTTCGGAATTCGGGTTTCGAAAATTCATTACGCCTGTGCGTAATGAGCGAGCAGGGCTTCTTCCGCCTCTTTGGTCCATACACCGTTTTTCAGCTTGGCGGCAACGCCGGGCAGGACGCCGGCGAGGTCTGAAAGCAGGGTCAGTTTGAGTCCTTTGCAGGAAGGGTAGACCATGATCTTGCCGGGGACTTCCTGTTTCTCCACCTTGCGGATGCCGAGCACAGCCTCGTCGAGACCGCTGACGGCGGCAACCGAAACGTTGGTGTCGATGCGGCCTTCCGCGACATGATTCAGAACGATCTGAATGTCGTCCATGGTCGAGCCGGACGTGCCGATGAAATAGAGCTGTTTTTCGCAGTAGGCATCGAGATCAATTTCGCCGTACTTGTCGGCCGGAATGCCGGCGAAAATATCAATGACGCCTTTCGGCGCGGTGGTTTTGATGGCGGCGGCAACCAGCGCCGGAACCGGCGCCATGACTACCTGCATATCAAAAAGCACGTCCGGCTGGGTGACTTTCGGGTTGTATCCCACGTAGGTGTTTCCGTTGATTTTGGCGGTCGGCTCAGCGATTTTCGCAAGCGCGGCGAGACGTTCGTCGCTGAGGTCGGCTGCGTAAACCGTGACGCCGTCGCCGACGCAGAGGTCGCGGATGACATGGGTTACGCCCATCGGACCGGCGGCTCCGATGACATTGACTTTGCCACCTTTGCGCATTTCACAGCGCAGGGGAATGGCCGCGACAGCATCGGCGGGGTTATTGCCGGCGGTACCGATGATGCGGAAGCCGCGGTAATGCACGCCGCCGACCGCAGTCATGACCGGCCTGCCGAATTTTTGGCCGCACTGGCAGAGAATGAACAATGCGCCTTTTTTCCCTTTGGCGAAGATTTTTTCAACCACGGCGGCATCCGCGCCGAAGTACATAATGTCGTCGAACGAGTTGTCGGCGACTTCGTCGAGACTCGACAGAGCCCCTTCGCACTTGCAGCCCCCGGCCAGACCGACTTTGACGGTTTCAGCGGGTTTTTCCTGTGAGGCAAAAAACTTCCGCCCGGCTTCTTTATCGCCGCAGGTATTGGAGACGATCAGCAGGCGTCCGCCTTTTTTCAGTCCCTGCCGCTGAACTTCCTGATAGGCGTCTTCGCCGCAGGCCCACGGTTCTGAAAGCGCGAAGGCTGAGGCGGAGCGCTGGCCTGCCGGGGCGGGCAGCAGCATGGAAATGCCGGCGGGAGAGATAACAATCCGTTCATCGAGCAGGACATATTCCTGCAGTGCGCCTTCAAAGTTATAGCCGAACGCGCCGTTGGAGTTGGCTGTGGCCAGCCAGCGCCAGTCGGCCTGAATCATGTACCGTTCGCCGGCTTTAAATTTTTTGACTTTGGCGCCGGTCCTGACGATTTCGACCACCGGCTCGTGACCGGGGACGGTCGGCAGTTCGCCGGGAACGTAGGCCGGGTTTTCTTTGAGAACCTGCGGATCAATGCCGCTGAGTACTTCCGATTTACGGACATGTCCGGAAAACTGTTTGAGCAGTTTCAGGTCGGAAAAGCAGAGACCCACGACAATGACTTTGCAGAGCATCTGATAATCGTTGGGCTGGTGAACCGCTTTGGCGGCATTGAGAATCAGCTTGTCTGGGCCGATCAGCTGGACAGCATTTTGAATGGCGGGAATCTTATTCATGGTCGTTCCTTTTGATTTTCAGCGTGCCGGACTTTCCCGTCCGGTTTGTTTTTTAAGCCGCACCAGCATATTGATTTGCTTCAAAAAATCCAGACATTGAAACTTTTTTTTGCAACAGTTCCGGCCATTAGAAGACTCGCCGGAAGTTACATCGACTCCGCGCGGGTCTTGGAGCATATTTCTGCCATGTCCAGCGACTGCATTTTTGAAGACGTTGCCTGCACACATTCTGATTTTTTGCGTGACGAATCGCGCCGTACCGGCAGCGCGGCGGCGCTGGCGCTGCCGCATACCGGGTCGGAAATTGTTGCAGCACTGGATGTTGCGCGCGAACGCGGCTGGGCCGTAACGGTGCAGGGCGGGCGCACCGGCCTCACCGGCGGCGCCGTGCCGGACGGCGGACTGATCATTAATTTGAGCCGTATGAACCGCGTTTCGGGCATGCGGCAGACCGGTGACGGCCGGTTTACCGTCACAGTGCAGCCGGGTGTTATCCTGCAGGATCTGCGCCGGATGCTGACCGCACGCGAATTCGATACCACCGGCTGGAGTATGGAATCGCTCACGGCGCTTGCGGCCTTGCGCGCCGCGCCGCCGCAGTTTTTTCCGCCCGACCCCACGGAGACTACCGCCACGCTCGGCGGCATGGCGGCGTGTAATGCCTCCGGTGCCTGCACCTTCCGGTACGGCGCGATGCGGCAGCACATCGCCGGACTGCGTCTGATGCTTCCGGACGGCGATGTGGTTGCGTTACGGCGCGGCGCAGTGCGGGCGCAAGGCCGCGCCTTTATGCTGGAAACTGAAGGACACCGTCGGCTGGCCGGACGGTTGCCGGACTATACCATGCCGGACACGAAAAATGCCGCCGGCTACTTTGCCGCCGATAATATGGATTTGGTGGATTTGTTTATCGGCTCGGAAGGCACGCTGGGAATTTTCTCCGGACTCGAACTTCAGTTACAGCCGGAACCGGCTGTGCGCTGGGGTTTGATGTTTTTCTTCCCGGATCAGGCTGCCGCAGTGCAGTGGGTAATCGCCGCACGTGCGACGGGCGGCACTCGGCTGGCGGCGCTGGAGTTTTTTGACAGTCATGCACTGAATCTGCTGCGCCGCGAGCGGTCAAACATTGCCGCAATTTCAGCTCTGCCGGAACTGCCGCCGCATTTTCACACGGCGGTCTATGCCGAACTGCACGCGCCGGATGACGACGCGGCCGCCGCTGCGGCGGAGAAACTATCGGACTGCGGCGCCGCCGAGAAACAATCCTGGCTGGCGACGACGGAACGCGATATGGATAAATTCAAAGCGTTCCGCCACGCATTACCGGAAGCGGTTAACCGGCTGATTGATGAGCGCCGCAAAAATGAACCGGCGCTGACCAAGCTCGGTACCGATATGGCCGTGCCGGATGCACACCTTGCCGTAATGCTGGAGCGCTACCGGCGCGACCTGAAAGCGGCCGGTTTGGATTATGTGATTTTCGGACATATCGGCAGCAATCACCTGCACGTCAATATTCTGCCGTCCAGTACGGCGGACTGCCGGAAGGGCTGTGAACTGTATCTGGAGTGGGCGCGCACCGCCGTGCGGCTTGGCGGAACCGTTTCCGCCGAACACGGCATCGGCAAACTCAAAGCGCCGATGCTGGAAATCATGTTCGGCCCGCGCGGCATCGGTGAAATGCGCGCGCTCAGGCAGGTCTTCGATCCGGAACAGCGTCTCAATCCGGGCAATTTGTTCGGCGCGTGCACCTGAAAACGGTTGCGGCCGTCGTCCGTCACGACGTTTCAATCGTTATCCGGTCTAATACCGAATACGCGTGATAATCGGTAAAATGGTGACATTCCAAAGGCAGGGCGCAACCGTCCGCCTTTGCGGCCGGTGCGGAATCTTTTACTGAATGCCGGCGACGATGGAGCCGTCGTAGGCGGCTTTGACGGCAGAGCCGGGCGGAACGGTCAGGAATTCCTTTTCGTTCCAGCCGCCGTTGACCAGTTTGCGGATGAGGGTCATATCGCCGGGGACGGTTTCAAAACTCCAGCCGCGTTCACCGGCTTTCTGCCGCGCGGTCTGCTCCATGCCCGGCGGTTCGACGCCCATCGGAATCCAGGCGAAGTGACTGTAGTTGCGGGTTCCCTGACAGAGCGTTTCGTACAGATATTCCGCGTTGTCTTCGCCGTATTGTTCGACCATTTCCTGCAACGTCAGATTCATGCCGAGCTGCGCCTGCACGGAAAGTTCAGCCAGATCGCCGGAGGTTTCGCCGCGCTCAAGCCATCCGCTGGTGAGAAAGTAGGTGCCGGGATGCGTGTCGAAATATTCGCGGTAGCGGTCGCGTCCGCCGAGGAACAGGGTGATGCAGTCGTGCGCCCGCGGCAGAATCAGCGGACAGTTGCGGGCGCGGACGCCGGCCAGTCCGTTGTTGCAAAGGCCGTAGCCGAGCAGAATGGCGTCATAGGTTCCGTCAACCGCATCAATAGCTTCCTGCATTTTGACCGGCATCTGACCGGGCGGCAGGTCGTGCAGTCCTTTCGGCAGGAAGGTGATATCCACGCGGTGCGGGCTGTGCGCGACCGCCGCGCACATTTCACGGTAAAAAATTTCGCAACTGATCAGTTTCAGATTCATGGCGCATGATTTACCCACGAACGACACGAATTTGCACGAATCAAAATTCGGGAGGATTGGCCGCAAAAAACACGAAAACGCACGAAAACAGAAATCCCATTGATTCCTTTTTGTGACTTCTTGTGTTTTTCGTGGCGATTTTAGTGTCGAAGCCGTTTGGCGATGGTATCCATGGAGAAGCTCTCCGCGCCGCCGCCTGCAACTGCCGACACGGCACCGGCTCCACTCATGGTCTGTGGAGTGCTTCGAGCCTCTGACGCACCGGAGAAGAGGGATGTTGGGAAACCTTGTCATTGGGAGAGAGCAAAGCTTACGATAAGGCGTTAGAAGACGAGAGGAGGAGTTGATGAGAATTGCGCATCCAAAAACCATCCGGTCGGGCTTGCTGATCTGGGGGCTTCTGAGCGTCGCGGTTCAGGCGGTTGCCGCCGGGAAGATTCCTGAGGCCGATCCGGCCAACACGGTCAGGATTGATTCAGGGCTGATTTCCGGCCAGACCGGCACCGGGGGCAATCTCCGGGTTTTTAAGGGCATTCCCTTCGCCGCTCCGCCGGTGGGGCCGCTTCGTTGGAAACCGCCCCAACCGGTACAGCCCTGGGATGGCGTCCGCCCCTGCACGGAGTTCGGTTCCTGGTGTCCGCAGCCGCCGCCGGTCATCGGAAAGGAAACCGGATCGCAAAGCGAAGACTGCCTCTATCTGAACGTCTGGACTCCGGCTAAAAGCCCGGATGACCGCCTGCCGGTGATGGTATGGATTCACGGGGGCGGGTGGACGACCGGTTCCGGCTCACAGCGGGGTTATCGCGGAGACCGCCTCGCTGAGGCCGGCGTGGTGGTGGTTACCATCAACTATCGCCTGGGTCCATTCGGCTTTTTTGCTCACCCGCTGCTGTCGGCGGAAGCGGACAGCAAGACCTCGGGCAACTACGGGATGCTCGACCAGATCGAGGCCCTGCGCTGGGTGCACCGGAACATCGCGGCTTTTGGGGGTAATCCGGATTGCGTAACGGTCTTCGGTGAATCGGCCGGAGCGGGTTCTGTTGCCCGCCTGCTGGTGGTTCCGCAAGCCAAGGGACTGTTTCACCGTGCCATTATTGAGAGCGGAGGATTGGCCGGCTTTGGTCGGCACCTTCGCGAGCCGTGGTATCAGGCCAAGCCGGCAGAGCAGGTCGGTGAGGAGATCGCCGCGAAACTGCTGCCGGATAAACCTGTGGACATACTGGACGCCCTGCGGGCGAAGTCGGCTCAGGACGTGCTCCTCGCCGCCTCGCCAACCGTGGGTCTGTTCCGGGAAGGCTCGGGCGTCAGCTTTTCCCCTGTCGTTGACGGCTGGCTGCTGCCGACCGATCCCGAATTGATGGTCGAGCGCGGTCAGGCTGACGATGTGCCGGTCATCATCGGGGTCAACGCCGACGAGGCCACTGTTTTCACCAGCAAGGTACCGATCCGCAGTGAGACGGATTATCGGTTTCTTTTGGAAAAGGTTTTCGGTGATCGGGCCGCTGAAGCGTTACGGCTGTTTCCGGTTTGCAATGGCGACTGCCTCGCTGCTTTTAACGATATGACGGGCGTCACCGGCTTTGTCTCCGAGGCCCGCCACCTTGCCCGGGAGCTTTCCCGTGCCGGCCGATCCAAGGTCTATCTTTATTACTTCAGCCGGGTTCCTCTCTTGCCTGCCGCGACGAGTCTGGGAGCCTTCCACAGCTCCGAAATCCCGTACGTCTTCGGTACACCTGAAACCTTTACACCGATACGCGGAGCGTCTGCGGCAGATCGTGCTGTTTCGCAAGCGATGTTGTCGGCCTGGACTTGTTTTGCCAGAACAGGCAATCCAAACGGCGAAGGCCTGGTCAACTGGCCCGCGTACGACTCGCGAACCGATGCCTGGCTGGAATTTGACGACATCATTGCCGTGCGTTACAACCTGCTCAAGGAAGGTTGCGACCTCGGCGACTCTGTCCGCACCGTCCGGCAGGCCCGCGACCGGAAGACCTTTGTTCAGAGCCAGAAACAATAGCGGGGATAGGGTTCTCGCATTCAAGCATTCCGTTCCCCGAACTTTGAACACCTCTGTATCTCCGTGTCCTCTGTGGTAAAAATCTTACCGGAGCCGTTTGGCGATGGCGTCCTGCATTTTGACCGGCATCTGACCGGGCGGCAGGTCGTGCAGTCCTTTCGGCAGGAAGGTGATATTCACGCGGTGCGGGCTGTGCGCGACCGCCGGGCACGCCGCCGGTCCAGAGAGCGGACGGCTCGGCGATCCGTCCCTACCCAATCGAATAAATAACGAATCCTGTACGGAACTGGTATTACAGAAAAAGCGTCGTCAAGCCGACGCACTCCATACCATGCGCACGTGGCATGATTGGTTTATTCCACACAGAATGAGCAGACAGGAGTGTCTGCTCCGCAGGGGATGACAATAAAAAAACCCCGGTGGAAACCGGGGTTTTTTTGAGTAACAGAGCTGGTCTTATTCTGCTTTAACTCTCTGTTTGCGGCGAATCAGCCAGGCACCGAATCCGCCCATTCCGAAGAGCAGGAACGTCGCCGGTTCAGGAACGGCCTGAAAACTGCCCATTGTGTTTACCTGATAGGTGTCATCGCCATCCGCAGCCGGAAGCTGGAACCAACTGTTGCCCTGCGAGGTCATAGTGGAGACTTTGTACTGCGTCGCAGCCGCCATTGTCGGAGCATTAAAGAGCACGCTATAAACTCTATCGTTTGTTATCAACGAACCTGACGGAGCACTAAAAATATCTCCCCAAATTGTGCCAGCTTTACCGACGACCAACGATGAGGTGACTCCAATGTACGCATCATCGCTGTCTGTAGCGCCATTGGCCACATTGATCATGCTGGCATCCCAACCGTCTTTGCTGACATCTTCATAAAGAGCAACCAGCCAGCCGGCTGTATAACCACTGCCAAGATCCAAGCTGGCCCAAGTAATGGTACCAGCCATTGAATTAAATGCCAGACCAGCCAGCACTACCATTATGATCCATTTTGCTTTCATTGTGATTATCCTTTCGGGTTTGTTTTAAAATTATTGCAGATTGCTGTAATAGGGACTTTGTTCGGTTACGGTCTTCGCTGTCTTGGCAATGAACCAAAAGCCTTCGCCGAGCGAAATTTTGCGGTCGGTTTCCGTGAGCGCATCATTCCATTCTGTCGCCGTATTACAGGGATACCAGTTGCCATCCGTGTAAAGACCGTATTGCTGGTAAGCGGTTCCGGTCCAGACTACGATACGATCAGCCAAAATATAATTGGCGGCTTTTGTCAGGTTGGTGGTGGTCATGGTGGCGATAGACTGATCGGCTGAGAAAGGCCATGAAACAAGCTGGTAGCCAGCGCTCAGACTCAACGGCAGGGATTGTTCTATGACCACATCGCCGGAGAGATACAAGGTGTTGGTGGTGGTGCTTCCCCCGGCAGAAATAATCCAGAAACCGGAACCGAGCGGAACAACCGGATTGGTGGCGGAAGCAGTGTTCCACTGTGCCGCAGTGTTGCAGGGATAGAACTCCTTGTCCGTGTACATGGCATACATCTGATAGCGGGCAGCCTGCTTGTCCCAGAGCACTACGCGGTCGGCTTGTATGTAGTTGGCAGCAGCGCGGAGTTGATTGGTGCCGAAGATGTCTTTCAGCGTCGGGTTGCCGCCATTGGCGGTAAAATTGACGCCGACAAGAATGTACTTATTATTAGGCGGAAGAGTGCGCTGAACGTATCCTACGATATTGGCGGAAGAGACTGTGTTGGTAGCGGCTTGTGCCATACAGCCTGCGGCGACTGTAACGAGAGCAACTAAACGTATAGCTTTCATGTGACTGAACTCCTTTTTACTCATGCAAACAGTGTAAGGGGACAGCCGAAAAAACGCAATTCTATTTTTATTAAATTTGAGATTTTTTAGAAATTCTCCTGTTTTTGCATGAATTCCGGTTTTTACTGCCGCACACCTGTTATCCGGAAAGATGTTGAGGTCGGCACACAGGCCGTTTAGATTCTCTGCATGAAAATGCTGAAATTCCGCGGCCTGTTTCCTTCCACCGTGTTTCTCGGCGCATTTCTCCTTTTCCAGATACAACCGGTCATTGGAAAATATTTCCTGCCCTGGTTCGGCGGCGTGCCGGCCGTCTGGCTGACCTGTCTGATGTTCTTCCAGTTTCTGCTGCTCGGCGGTTATACCTATGCCCACCTCCTGCAACGGCTGCGGCCCGGCCGGCAGGTTGTTTTGCATACCGGACTGCTCCTTGCGGCACTGCTAACCGGGAGTCTGCTGATTTTTGCATGGGGATCGCCGGTTCTTCCGGATCCGTCCTGGCGGCCCGGCGGCGCAGAATATCCAACCATGCACATTCTGCGGCTTCTGCTGGTCAGCATCGGGCTTCCGTACTTTCTTCTGTCCACCGGTGCTTCACTTCTGCAGGCCTGGTTCCACCGGCTGAAACCGGAACGGTCCCCCTATATTTTCTACGCAGTTTCCAATACCGCCTCCTTGCTGGCCTTGTTGAGCTATCCGTTTTTTATTGAGCCGCATCTGACACTCCATCAGCAGGCATGGATATGGAGCGGCGGCTTTCTGGCTTATGTGCTTCTGTGTGCCGGGTGCGCCGTCAAAGTCCGGAACTCTCCCGGCCCGTGCACTCCCGCACCGGCGCCGGTTGCGCCGTCTCTTCCGTACTCCGGATGCCGGCTGTTTCTATGGACGCTGTTTTCGTTCTGCGGGGTTCTGGCGCTGATGGCGATTACCAATCAGATGACGCAGGACATTCCTCCTGTGCCGTTCCTTTGGATACTGCCGTTATCCATTTACCTGCTGAGTTACATCATCGGGTTTATGGATAAACTGAAAAATTGGCAGAGCCGTTACATTTTTCTGCTGATCTGCGCATTCGCGGCGGCCGGGTATCTGTCGCAGCAGGGGCTGGAAATTGAAATCCGGCGGCAGATTGCGGCCTACAGCTTTATCCTGCTGGCGGTCTGTCTCTTTTGCCACAATGCGCTCTACCGGACAAAACCCGATCCGGAATATCTGACCGGCTTTTATCTCTGCATCTCACTGGGCGGGGCGCTGGGCGGGCTGTTTACCGTGCTGGCGGCTCCGTTTCTCTTTAAGGGCTATTGGGAATATCAGTTGATGCTCATCCTGTCCGGGGCGCTGGCGGTCTTTTTGATCTATACCGATACGGAGACCCGGAAAACTTTCCGGCCCGTCCGCCATGTTTTTCCGGTGCTTCTGGCGGCGTTCGCTGTATTTCTCGGTGCGGGCGTTATGAAAGAAATACGCAGCTCGGTGTATATGGAGCGCAATTTTTTCGGCTGTGTGCGGGTCGCGTTTGAAAGCAACAAAGGTATTCCGATCTACAGTCTGCTGCACGGGAGAATCAACCACGGCATGCAGATACATCATCCGAAATTTATTAACAGAACCACCACCTACTACACGGAAAAAGGCGGCGGCGGACTGGCCATCCTGAACCATCCGAAACGGCTGGCGGGCCGGCCCATGCGCGTCGGATTGCTGGGTATGGGCATCGGCGTGCTTTCCGCCCATGGTTGTGCGGGGGATGTTTTCCGCTTCTACGAAATTGACCCGGCGGTTATTCAGCTGGCGCGAAACAGTCCGTGGTTTTCGTATCTGCGTGATTCCAAGGCAAAAATAGAGATTGTCTCCGGCGACGGGCGGATCTCGCTGGAGCAGGAATCCGCCAACCGGTTTGATGTACTGGTGCTGGACGCCTTCAGCGGTGACCGGATACCGGTTCAAACGCTCACTTTGGAAGCCTTTGAACTCTATCTCCGGCATCTGGCGGAAGGCGGTGTTATTGCGGCCCATATTTCGAACCGGAATCTCGATTTACTCCCGGTGCTGGTGCAGGTGCGCAACCATTTCAACCTGTATGCGGCCTATATTGACACCCCCGGCGATATGAAAATCAGCGCGAATGCCCAATGGGTTTTGCTCAGCCGTGATCCGGATTTCCTGCAGCAGCCGGCGATTGCCCGGGCGGATTCACTCAAAGCGCGGGCGGTTCGCGATGTCCGCCCCTGGATGGATGATTACAGCAACCTGCTGGATGTAATGAAATAGAGATTCCCCGTTCAAGTCGCTGAACGGCGGGTGTTAAACGGGCGGGGCGCGAAGCAAAGGGACAAAGGTGCAAAGGCACGTAAGTGCCGGGCACAAAGAATCAAAGGGACAAAGGCACAGTGTTTCAATTCACGGCTGTTGGGTGGAACGCGCCATCCCGGCGCGTTTGAACGTGCTCGGCGATCACGTTCCACCTGGCTGGAATTCTCTGTGCCTCTGTGCCCTCTGTGGTTAATTCTCTATCTCAACCGTTTGGCGATGGCATCCATGGCGAGGCGGGCGGTGGAGAAAGCGGCCTGTAAATTATAACCGCCGCTCGGGCCGTCGATGTCGAGAATTTCACCGGCGAAGAAAAGCCCCGGAACTTTTTTCGATTCCATGGTGCGCGAGTCCACTTCGTTGAGTGCGACACCGCCGACGGTGACCATCGCTTCTTTGAGCGGACGGACGCGGAGCGGATTGAGTGTCCACTTCTTGCCGTTCATATCCACTTCGAAGCTGTAGTTTTTGAGGTCGCGCCGCGCGATGATCCGGCTGGCGTTGGTGACTGCCGGTCCGCCGATGCCGTATTTTTCGATTTCCAAAAAGCCTTCGGTGGTGGCGACGGCTTTGCCGCCGACCATGATTTTCAGAACGACATTCGGGATACTGCGCATCGGGTTGGCGGCGATCCACGCGGGCGGCATATCGAATCCGGCGAGGCCGGGGCGATAAGGCGTAACTTTGTGTCCGAGCGCAGCGGCCATTTTCTGTCCGTCGCCTACGGAGCCGGTTTTCGGATAGCTGACGCCGCCGGTGGCGAGCAGGAGCGCGCGCGAGGTGAGTTCGACGCTGTCGGTTTTGACGAGCCATTCGCCGGTTTGCAGCGGGATAATTTTATGCACGGCGCTGTTGAGCATGATGCCGATGTTGTATTTCGCCAGCAGGTCGGTGAAGAGGTGGTGGACGTCGGATGCTTTTTCGCTGGCTGGATAAACCCGCTTGTCGCGCTGCATTTTGGTGACCAGTCCGTTTTTATGGCACCACTCGCGCAGGGCGGACGGCGGAAAGGCGGTCAGCGCCGGTTCAAGGAACGGCGCGACCGGATCGCCGAAGTCGATCAGCATTTCTCTGACGGGCAGGGCGGAGGTGATGTTGCAGCGGTTATTGCCGCACATGAGCAGTTTGCGCCCCGGCTTCGGGCAGCGCTCAAGGATGACCGTGCGGATTTTACGTTCGCCCGCGTTGACGCCGGCCATAAAGCCCGCCGCGCCGCCGCCGATTATTATCAAATCTGTGTTTGTCATAAGAGTTTTCTCGCTAAGGCGCAAAGTCGCCAAGTAGAAGATGTTTTCATTGCGCCTTCGCGGCTTTGCGAGGCATTTATTTGTTAGAGAGTTCGATAAGCTGTTCGAGTTTTTTGAGCGCGGCGCCGGAGTCGATGGATTCGGCGGCCAGTTTAATTCCTTCCGGCGGCGTCTTGGCCTTGCCGCCCGCCATAATCGCAAAGGCGGCGTTGAGCAGAACGATGTCGCGCTTCGCTCCTTTCTCTTTGCCGGCGAGAATCGCCCGGACGATTTTGGCGTTTTCTGCCGGTTCGCCGCCGGTGATATCGGCGGTGCGGGCGGTCGGGAGTCCGAGTCCGGCGGGCTGGACTTCGTAGGTTTCCAGTTTGCCGCGGCGGATTTCGGTGACGAGGCTGGTGGTGGTGGTCGTGATTTCGTCGAGCCCGTCATTGCCGTGGACGACAAAAAGATAGGTCGCGCCGAGCTGGGCGCAGGCATCGGCGATCACCGGAACCAGTTCTTTGGAAAAGACGCCGAGCACGCCGTTTTTGACGCCGGCCGGATTGCAGAGCGGACCGAGTATGTTGAAGAGGCTCCAGAAGCCGAGTTCTTTGCGCGGACCGGCGGCATATTTCATCGCCGGATGCAGGGCAGGTGCGAACAGGAAGGCAATGCCGGTTTTTTCCAGACACTCTTCCATTTTCTGCGGGCTGTATTGGAGGTTGATTCCGAGTTCTGACAGCACGTTGGCGGCGCCGCACTTGCTGGAAACACCGTAGCTGCCGTGCTTGGCGACGGTGACGCCCGCTCCGGCGGTGACGAAGGCGGCGGCGGTGGAAATATTGAACGTATGCGCGCCATCGCCGCCGGTACCGACGATATCCACGGCGTTCGGGTCGTCACAACGGATTTTGACCATGTTTTCGCGCATGGCCTGTGCCGCTCCGGCGATGATCTCCGGCGTTTCGCCGTGCATCCGGACAGCAGTGATAAATCCGCCGATCTGGGCAGGCGCGGCTTCACCCTTCATGATGTCCATGATGGTTTGGTAAGCCTCTTCACGGGTGAGGGTTTTGCCTTCTATCAGGGATCGGATTGCTTGTTGAATCATGACAGATCTCCGGTGACGGGTGTCGCGTGTAGGAAGGCGCGTGTCGCGAGTGGATTATTTGCCTTCAATGTTTGGATGGTCTTTGTCAGCCGCGCGATGATTCGATCGGCAAGCTCAACCCGCGCATCAATGGTCTCTTGTGGGAGCCAGTGTTTCAGGCGTTTGTAGCGACCGAGTGTCTCTCGGGCCGACCCGCGTGAAATGTCGAGAAACCGGATGTATTCGGTGCGGCTAATTCGCCCGAATCCCTCATCGATGTTCGCAGCAATAGAGTCGGCGCTACCGATTTGCTGGCTGATCAGCCGGTAGCATTGGGGATCTTTCTGCAGGATCGCCATGTCTTCTACGACCTGGTCGAAAAGTTGCAGGGCATCCTGATAGGGCCCATAGTCTTCAACACGGTTCCGGTTCATGGTTTTCCTTATTCCACGCGACACTATTGCAGGGATGTTCCCCCCGACACCCGACATGCGACACTTTCTTTATGCGCGATTGACACCCTACTGGAGCAGGCTTAGTCTGTCGAAATTATTTTGGTTTTCTAATCAGGAGAAAGCAGTCTGTTATGTCAATTTCACCGTTTGCCTGTACCAGTCCCGACGACGAGAAAGCGATGCTTGCATCCATCGGCGCAAAAACGTTCGACGATCTTTTCGCCCACATTCCTGCCGAATTTCAGTCAGACGATTTCAAGCTGGCTGAAGGCCTCTCCGAAATGGAGATGATGCAGCAGATCCGGGCTGTAGCGCGCAAAAACTCGTCCGATCTCACTAACTTCTGCGGTGCCGGTTTTTATGACCACTTCATTCCTGCCGCCGTCAGCTCGCTCACTTCGCGCGGCGAGTTTTTCACCGCCTATACGCCGTACCAGCCGGAAGCGGCGCAAGGAACCTTACAGGCAATGTTTGAATACCAGACCGCCATCACGCGCCTGACGAACATGGAAGTTTCCAACGCATCGCTCTACGACGGCGGTACCGCGCTGTTCGAAGGGATGATGATGGCGCTGCGCATCACGAAGCGCAACCGTGTGCTGGTGGACGAGGGCGTCAGCCCGATCTACCGCACCATGCTCCGCAGCTACACCCGCAACCTTAAAATCGAATACCGGGAAGTGGCGATGTCCGGCGGTATCGCCGACCGCGCCGCTTTCGCCAAACAGCTCGACAGCACCGTCGGCGCGGTGCTGTTGCAGAATCCCAACTTTTTCGGCTGTCTCGACGATCTGACCGATGTGATTGTACAGGCGCACAGCGCCGGTGCGATTGCGGTCGTGTCGGCTTATCCGGTTTCGCTCGGCGTCGTTAAAACGCCCGGTGAAATGGATGCCGATATTGTCACCGGCGACGGCCAGAGCCTCGGCCTGCCGCTTTCATTCGGCGGGCCGTATCTCGGGTTCATGGCGACGAAGAAAAAATATGTCCGCAACATGCCGGGCCGTATCGTCGGCGCGACCAAAGACGGGCAGGGGCGGCGCGGTTTTGTGCTGACGCTTCAGGCGCGGGAACAGCACATTCGCCGCGAAAAGGCCGCATCCAACATCTGCACCAACATGCAGCTCTGCGCGCTTCGCT
This sequence comes from uncultured Verrucomicrobiota bacterium, assembly GCA_903826865.1. Classification (GTDB taxonomy): domain Bacteria; phylum Verrucomicrobiota; class Kiritimatiellia; order Kiritimatiellales; family Tichowtungiaceae; genus Tichowtungia. Next base: position 48,061 of record CAIKGD010000012.1, on the reverse strand, counting down.
CGGTCATCTATCTTTCACTGCTCGGCAAACACGGCTTCGCCGATGTCGCCCGCCAGTGTATGGATCGCGCCGGTTATGCATGGACGCGCCTCAAAGCGATCAAAGGTGTCGAGCCGCTGTATGACCGTCCTTTCTTCAACGAATTTGCACTGAAACTGCCGAAAGACGCTGGTGAAGTGGTCAGCGACCTGATCAGCGAAGGCATCGCCGCCGGTTTCCCCGCCGGACGCTATTACACCGGCATGGAAAACGTACTTCTCGTCGCCTGTACAGAGAAACGGACGAAGAAGGAAATTGATATTCTGGCCGCGAAACTTGAAGCGGTGCTTTAGAAATTTTTACCACAGAGTGCACGGAGACACAGAGAAGACAGGGTAAGTAATGGAATATCCGGAAAAAGACCTGACGGAAAAGATCATCGGGGCAGCCATTGAGGTGCATAAATACTGGGGGCCGGGGCTGATTGAGAGCGTTTATGAAAAGAGTCTCGCCCGTGAACTGGAACTCTGCGGAATTAAATATAAACAGCAGATTGATTTACCTCTGGACTACAAAGGTGTTCATGTCGGAGAGAATCTGAGGTTGGATCTGATTGTTGAAGGGAAGGTTGTTGTTGAGTTGAAAGCAGTGAAAGATTTCGATCCTGTTCATGAATCCCAGCTTTTGACCTATATGAGAATTACCGGCAGCAAAGTCGGTCTGCTGATTAATTTTAATAAACCCACACTGAGAGACGGCGTGAAACGCTATGTCATTTAGGAGTTCTCTGTGTCTCAGTGTCCTCTGTGGTAGAAAGAAAAATATATGAAATTGATTTACGAATTAAGTTCAAAAGGCCGCGGCGGAGTGCGGATTCCGGAAGACCGCATTTCTGAACACGACATCATCAGCAAAAATCTGCTGCGCGCGGCGCCTGCCGAGCTGCCGGAAGTTTCCGAGAGCGAAGTGGTACGGCATTACACCAAACTGTCGCGCCTGAACTATTCGGTCGATACGCACTTTTATCCGCTTGGCTCCTGCACGATGAAGCATAATCCGCGGGCCTGCGAAGCCGCCGCGTCGCTGCCCGATCTGTGCGAGACTCATCCGCTCTGGCCGCAGTTGCGTCATGGCGGACTACTGACGCAGGGCTCGCTTCAGATTCTTTATTCGCTGGAGCGGATGCTTTCGGAAATTACCGGTCTGGCCGAATTCACGCTCCAGCCGATGGCCGGTTCACACGGCGAGCTGACTGCGGTGATGATGATGGCTGCTTATCACCGCGACCGCGGCAATAAGAAGACGCATATCATCATTCCCGACTCGGCGCACGGCACCAATCCGGCCAGCGCGGCGCTCGGCGGCTACGGCGTGGTGACGATTCCGTCGGACGCCAGCGGCGACATGGATATCGACAAATTTAAGGCGGCGCTCAATGACGAGACTGCCGGTGTAATGCTGACGCTGCCCAGCACGCTCGGCGTTTTTAATCCGAAGGTGAAAGAAATCATCAAAGCGGTTCACGCGGTGGACGGCCTGATGTATTACGACGGCGCCAACTTCAACGCCATCATGGGCCGCATCAAACCCGGCGAGCTCGGTTTTGATCTCTGCCATCTGAACCTGCACAAATCATTCTCCACACCGCACGGCGGCGGCGGCCCCGGCACCGGTCCGGTCGGCGTCTGCGAAAAACTGCGGCCGTATCTGCCGATCTCGCGTGTAGCGAAAACCAAGGACGGAACCTATACGCTCGACTATGATTTCCCGAAGAGCATCGGCTATATCGCGCCGTTCTACGGCAACTTCGCCATTCTCGTGCGCGCCTACGCCTATCTGCTCATGCTCGGCCGCGACGGCTTGCGCGCCACCAGCGACCGTGCGGTGCTGAACGCCAACTATGTGCAGGAAAAGCTGCGTCCGTACTTCGCGGCGGTTACCAAAGGACATTGTATGCACGAATGCGTGTTCAGCGGCAAGACGCTGGGCGAAGGTGTTCATACGCTCGACCTCGCCAAGGCACTGCTCGACCGCGGCTGCCATGCGCCGACGATTTATTTCCCGCTCAACGTGCCGGAAGCCATCATGATCGAGCCGACCGAAACCGAAACGCGCGAAACGCTGGATCAGTTCTGTGCCGACATGATTGAAATCTTCGAGCTCTCCAAGACCGATCCCGGTGCACTGCACAACGCGCCCATCACCACGCCGGTCGGCCGTCTCGACGAGGTTGCCGCCGCGAAAAACATGGAACTGACCTTTATGCAGCCTGCGGCTGCGGAATGATGGAATATTGGAAGAATGGATTGTTGGAATAAATCGCAAATCATCAATCGGAAATCGAAAATGATAAAACACATTGTAGTTTGGACTATGAAACCGGAAACGACTGCCGGACAGAAGCAGGAAATGAAGCAACGGCTGGAAGCGCTCGCCGGAAAAATTCCTCAGCTCCGAATGATCGAAGTCGGAATTGATGCCGGCAATGGAACGATGTCGCTCTATTCCGAATTTTCTTCCGAAGACGATCTGATGGCGTATCAGAACCATCCCGAACATCAGGCCGTTGTCGGCTTTGTCAAACCGCTCGTGGCGGCGCGGTCAGTCTGCGATTATGAGTGCTGAAATCACCAGTGTTCAAAATGAGCGCGTGAAGCGGATCATCAGGCTCCAGCGCAAAGCCTCTGAGCGCCATGCAGAGGGGCTGACGGTAATCGAAGGTGCGCGCGAAGTTTCGCGGGCAATAGAAAACGGCTGGCAGCCGGTCGAGTTGTGGTTTTGTCCTGAGCTCGGCGGCGAAAAACCCGGAGCCGGAAAATGCTTTCAATGTTCCCGCGCGGTATTTGAGAAGATTTCATACCGGGAAGGGCCGGACGGCGTGCTGGCGGTCGGACCTCTGGTCGGCAAAACGCTGGCTGAACTGAAGCTGTCAAAAAATCCCCTGATTCTGGTTGCTGAAGGTTTGGAAAAACCGGGCAATCTTGGTGCGCTGCTGCGCACGGCCGACGGTGCCGGTGCAGATGCGGTGATTATTTGCGACTCGGCGACCGACCTGAATAATCCCAATGTAATCCGCGCAAGTATCGGTACGCTGTTTTATCTGCCGGTTGCTGAGGCGACATCAGAAGAAACGATTGCTTTTCTCAAAGGCAGAGGCATCAAAATCTATTCTGCCGTGCCGGATGCCGGAACTGTTTACACGGAAGTCGATCTGACGGATCCGGTCGCGATTGTTGTCGGCGCGGAAGACACCGGGCTTTCCGGTCATTGGAAAGGGCAGGCGGATTCGAATATAAAAATCCCAATGCGCGGGAAAAATGATTCGCTGAATGTGTCCGTTTCCGCCGCGATTCTGCTCTATGAAGCCGTGCGCCAAAGAAACTGAGTGTTTCACCTTGCAACTGCGCCGGGAAACGATACCTTCTCGACTTCGCAAATAACTGCGGGGTGGAGCAGTCTGGTAGCTCGTCAGGCTCATAACCTGAAGGTCCTGGGTTCAAATCCCAGCCCCGCTACCAACTTAAAGAGCCGGAATGAATTTTCCGGCTCTTTTCTTTTATGCCTTGCGCCTTCGGGCTCCTCCCCAAAGACGGGGCAGGGACAGTCTGCGATACAGAACCGATTAATTCCGATTTTTTTTTGATCTCGCCGCGATTGAGGAAAAATGTCATATTATCAAAGCGGGTTAACGTTTGAAGTGACGCCGTTTTATTTGCAGGCCGCGTGCCTTCACGCGGCGGAACCCGCCCGGTGAGGGCACTGCAGCGCTTGCGGTTTTTTATTCGATAGTTGCTCTGAACTGAATGTTAATGGACACGGTCAGCCCGAAAACTTGAAGCAAGGAAGCTGAAAACACAGTATGAGAAAGACAAATAAAAAATCAGCGGCGGTGCTGTCGGCGATGCTGGTGTTGAGCGGTGCAGCGCAGGCGCTGAACGGCACCTGGACGAATTCCGTCAGCGGTACGAACTGGAACTGGGGCACAGCCGGCAACTGGGCCGGCGGAACCATCGCTACCGGCAGTACTTACACGGCCGACTTCAGCACCGTGAACATTACAAACGATATGGCCGTGCAACTCTCTGCGGCATGGACCGTCGGCAACCTCATCTTTGGCGACACCGACACCAATACAGCAGCCGGCTGGACTCTGGGTTACGGCTCTTCGTCAACCCGTACACTGACCCTCGCCGGCGGAACCCCCGCGATCACGGTGAATGCGCTGGGCGCGGGCACGAACGTAATAATCAACGTCAAAGTGCTCGGCTCGGAAGGGCTGGTTAAAGACGGCCCGGGAACGTTGACGTTTACCACCAATTCCGGCTACACCGGAACTACGCTGATCAAAGCCGGTACACTGGAATATGCTCACGTCAAAATCGCCGCGCCTGCCACCACGAACATCATTGTTGCAAACGGTGCCACTCTCTTGAGCGGCGGTACCAACGCCAATCTGGGGCTGCCTTCCGGCTGTCTGCTCACGGTACAAAACGGCGGAACGCTTCAACTGGACAAAGGGATAACCACCAAATACGGGAAGTTAGATACGGGAGCCTCCGTTACAGGGGCCGGCAATTTGTACTTTTTTTCCCCCGATACCGAAACGATGAAAACTCTGATCACGGGATCGCTCAACATCACAAATACCGGCGGCCTCTATTTTCGTCCGGACGGTTTGACCGATCCCGTGCAGACTCTCGTGTTTGACGGCACGGACAACGGTTCCGGCGCCGTCATAGCCAAGTTCACGATGTCCCCCATGAGCACGGCTCCCAATAAAACGACCGGCACGGACACGTACATTATGGACATCGGCGACAGCCCCGCCGCCGTCTATGATTTGACAATCGGGGTGCTGGCCATGACGAAGGCAACCAACACCGAATGTCTCGCCAATGTTTTAATCAAACAAGGTGCGGGCACCATGATGGTTACGGAAAATGTTACCGGCACAAACAACTGGCTGGCGGTTAATGAGGGCACGTTGATTTTCGGCGGCACTGCGTCTGTCTTCACGAATATAACGGTGGCAGGCTCCGGTACACTCAAATTCAGCACTGCGGTGCCGCAGCCGCTGAATCTCAGCGACAGCGGGGTGGTTTTTGCCGGAGGGTTAAGCACTGCTAAAAATTTCAATTTTAACGGCCCCGGTTGCACCGTGTATCTGGCCGGGTTCAATCAGCGCACCAACCTCGCTAAAGCTGTCTCGGCCGGGAAGGTACAGATTAACGGAACCAATGCGGCAGATTCCTCATATTTCAGCTGTACAGACGTTACCCTGAACGGCGCAGACTGGACAAGAATCACCGTTTTCAACCCAGGCGCTGTGACTCTCACGCCGGTGGATTCCAGCACGCTGAACGGCAAGCTCATGTGCGGCTATCAGGCCTGGTTTACCGCTGCGGGCGATTACGGAACCGATACCCGCTGGATTCATTGGGCCTTGAATGGAGGGACGCCTGCCAGCACGAACCTAACGGTTGAAATGTATCCGGATATCTCTGAATACGACGCGGACGAGCTGTTCGCCACCACGATGACCAAAGGCGGGCAGCCTGCCATGCTCTATTCCGGGACCCTGTATAAAACTGTCCGGCGCCATGTGCGGTGGATGCAGGAGTACGGCATAGACGGGGCTTTCGTTCAGCGTTTCGTCGTTACGCAGGCCGGGAGCGATACGTCTTATAAGAACCACATGCTCAACGCCCTGAAGAACTTTAAGGCAGGGTGTGAAGAGTACGGTCGGGTTTTCGCGGTGATGTACGACGTTTCGGGCATGGCATCAACCAGCACATGGTGGAGTGTGATGACCAACGACTGGCAGATGCTGGTGGACTCGGAAATTGTCACCAGTGACCGCTATCTTAAACACAACGGCAAGCCGGTGGTCGGTATCTGGGGATTCGGTTTCAAGACCGATCCGCATGGACCGACCGACCCGGCGGTGGCTCTTGACGCGATCAACTGGTTTAAGACCGGCGCGCCGGCACAATACCGTGCTTCTGTATTTGGCGGAGTTCCGGGGGAGTGGCGCACCCTGTCCGGAGATTCGTTTACAGCTTCAGGGTGGACCGGCGTTTACCACGCATTTGATGTGGTGAGCCCCTGGACGGTCGGGCGTTACAATAGCGACTCCGGCGCGGATTCTTGGAAAACGCAAAGGATAATCCCGGATCTGGCGAACACCAGTTCCGCCGGGATCACCTATTGTCCGGTCATCTGGCCCGGCTTTTCGTGGTATAATTTATTCATGAGCAGAGATGGTGTTGTTAAAACCAAAAATGAAATTCCACGACGCGCCGGTGATTTTTTCTGGCGGCAGGCGTACAATGCCCTGTCCGCGAACGCGACGAACATGCTTTATATTGCGATGTTTGATGAAGTGGACGAGGCCACGGCTATTTATAAAACCGCGCCGACTGCAGCCGATGCGCCCGATCAGGGCTATTGGCTGACGCTGAATGCGGACGGCACAACCCTTCCCAGCGACTGGTATTTGCGGCTTGCTTATGAAACCGGACGCATGCTGCGGAAGCAGACCGCAGTTACCTCGACCCGGCCGTCCAATCCGGGCCCTTTTTCGACATCTCACGGCACGACCCGGTCGTGGCTGAGTTCTTACAATCTGGCCGGTGACGGCTATGAGGTTGCAGATCAGCAGGATCAGGACGGTGACGGTTTTACGACCTGGCAGGAGTATCTGGCCGGCACCGACCCCACTAATGCGGCCTCTCTTCTTCACCTTACCGGAATAAAATTATCCGGCAGCGGTCTGTCGGTATCATGGTACGGAACCGGCAACGGATCCACATCGAAGTGGAGCATGTATGTCAGCACCAATCTGGTGACCGGCGGCTGGACTTTAACCGCCAGCAACAGCATTACACGGAATCCGCAAAACGGAACAAATGTCTGGGTGGACACCTCGGCGACCAACGTGCCGGTTCGCTTTTACCGTCCGGCTGTTCTGTATTAACCGCAACCTTCCATCGGGGACTCATGCAGTCGGGGGTCGTGGAACTGCAAGTTCGAGGCTCTCACGCAAAACGTGAGAGTCTCCGGTGTTCCGGATAATGGGCGACAGACCACCTTCTTCTAAAAAATCCGTGCTATCTGCGGGTTCTATGGTAAAACTTCCGGCATGAAAACGCTCAAAATTCTTGTTCTGAACGGCCCGAACCTCAACCTGCTCGGTACGCGCGAGCCGGAGGTTTACGGTACTGAAACGCTCGATTCCATCGCAAAGGATATGAATGCCTGTGCCGGCAGACTGGGCGGCGTGGAACTTGAATTCCGCCAGAGCAATGCCGAGAGCGACCTGATTACGTGGATCGGTGCCGCCAGAGGGAAATTCGCCGGTATTATCATCAATCCGGCCGCTTTCACCCATACCAGTCTTGGCGTGGCCGATGCGCTGAAAGCCGTCGAAAAAGAAGTTCCGGCGGTTGAAGTGCATTTGAGCAATACCAACGCCCGCGAAGAAATCCGGCATAAGAGCCTGACCGCACCGGCCTGTATCGGACAGATCATGGGTTTCAAGGGTTACAGCTACATCCTCGCACTCGACGCGCTTGTTAAGCATTTGCGCGGCTAAACAAGCTGTGAAAAAAAGCTGTTGAGCACCAGCTCGGCAGGCAGATTGCGTTCAAACTGCTGTCCCATTTCCTCCACGGCGGCGATCCGCCGCAGCGCTTCGGCCCTTGTGCAGAGCATCGCCTGCCGTTTGAGCGGTTCCTGGTCGTCCGAAAAGTTCAGCACCGCCTCATTTTGCCCGAGCACCAGCATCAGCACATCGCGCTGCCAGCGGAGCATCGTACGCAGGATTTCGGTGCGGGCCTCGATCAGGCGGGCCGTCGACCGGGCATCCAGCAGCGCCTTGCTCTCTTTGGCCGTCAAATCCTCCGGCAGGCGGCCGGCCTCATCGGCTTCAAACTCTTCTTTAAGTTCATTCAGCAGTGCCAACAGCCGGATGGCGAAAAGTCCGGCTTCCGGCACGCTGGCCGGCGGCAATTCACCGAGAATATCAAGCAGGGGATCTTTCCAGTGTTTGGAAACCTCTTCGTCTTCATCGGCGAGCGAAATGCGCTGGCAGCGCGATGAGATCGTCGGCAGCACAGCCTGCGGTTCATCGGTGATCAGAATGAGCAGCGTTTTAGCCGCCGGTTCTTCCAGCGTTTTCAGCAGGGCGTTGGCCGCCTGATCGGTCATGCGGTCGGCACACAGAATCACGCCCGCTTTCCATCCGCCCGCGAACGGGGTTTGTGAGAACTGGCGGATCAGGTCGCGGATTTCTTCGATTACAATCTGCCGGCTTTTGCTCTGCGGTTCGATCCAGACAATATCGGGATGGGCGCGGGTTTTAACCTGCGGGTGATTGTTGAAAATGAGGCCGAGCAGCTGTTCCGCAAACCGGAGCGCCGCACCGTGCGGCGCGCCCTGTAAGAGGTAAGCATGCGCCAGCTGGCCGTTCTGCCAGCTTTTTCCGATGCCTGTCCAGGCAGAACTAAATTGACTGCCTGACGACATCGTTAACGGTATCCCAAATTGAAACTGCGACCGCGTCAGGTTCCTGCGCGGCGTTGATGATACGGAAGCGTTCCGGTTCTTTCTCCGCCAGCTTCAGGTAGCCGGCACGAACCCGTTCGTGGAACGACCGGTCTTCCTGTTCAAAACGGTCGGCTGTTTCACCGAGCGCGAGATACCGCTGCGCGATCCGCTTAAATCCGGCGGCGACTTCCAGATCGAGCAGCAGCGTGAGATCGGGCACGACCTTATTGACGGTAAAGCGGTTGATAGCTTCGATTTCGTTGACCGGCAGACCGCGGCCGTAACCCTGATAGGCCGCGGTTGAGTCCATGAAACGGTCGCAGATCACCCAGACGCCTTTTTCGAGATTCGGGCGGATTACCTTTTCGATCAGCTGGTTGCGGCTGGCTTCGAACAGAAGCAGTTCGGCGCGTTCGCAGGGCGCTTCGCCCGCCTGATTGTGCTGGAGAATGTTGCGGATTTCTTCGCCCAGCGCTGTGCCGCCCGGTTCGCGGGTGTAAACAGCCTCGATGCCGCAGTCGGCCAGCCGCCGGATGAGCATCTTGGCCTGCGTTGATTTTCCCGAGCCTTCCGGCCCTTCCAGCGTTATGAATTTTCCGCGCATAGTGGAAAGAAGTTAGCCGCGACAGCGCTGAAATGCAACGCTGTTACTTCCAATGATTGGAAAAACGGAGTAGGGTTCCGTCCATGAGAAAGCTGATTAAAACCATTTTCGGACTGCTGGTGCTGGCGGCGGTCATTTTTATTTCCGGTGCGCTTTTTTACGGAACCAAAACCGTCCATGACCTGCTCGGCGAAAACAAAAAGCTCAAGCAGTCGCTGGCGACGCTGACGCAAGAAGACCAGATCGGCTACGCCAAAGTCGTCCAGCAGGAAACCCGCGCCGGAAGACTTTACACCATTGTCCGCTTTGTCGAAACCGCCCGCGACGACCGGCTGAAAACGGTTCTCGAAAAGGAATATGAGATTGAAGGCGATACCGTGCACTTCGATGCGCTGGTCATCACCTTTCCCGGTCAGGCGGTCATCGACGGCAAGGAGCGCTCACTGTACCTCTGGCGGCGCATCTACGGAGAAAAACAGCCGCCGTCATTCGGCTTTGCAATTGAAAAAGACGGTGTGCCGCCCGCCCGCTACAACAACCTGCTTGGACGGTTGCATTTTTTCGAGAGGAAGATGTTCTGGACTGCCGTCTGGGATTTGGCCAACAATCCTGAAGCACTTCAGCAGTACGGTATTAAAGCCATCTACGGCAATGCGGTGTATACAAAACTGCGCCCCGGCCTCATCTATGTTTTTAAGATAAGTGCCTCCGGGCAGGTCTATCCCGAAACCGTGCCTGATCTGTAGCAGGCGCGGGGCGTTACTTGTTTTTCTTTTTTTCGAGCTTGGCCAGTTTTTTTTCTTTAGCGGTTTTGGCCGGTTTTTTTCTTACTTCTTTTTGCGATTCCCGTGATTTTGACATATTCCGATCTCCTTCATTTTCCGGTTGTGTGAATAATTTAAAACTCAAGGCCGCGCGTGTTCGGCATCATACGCTTTGATTTTGGCGAGCACTTCCCCTTCAGCCTCGGCATACATTTCGTTGATCATTTCGTCATGAAATTCATAGACGCGATCCTCGAAGTCCGTGGTGCCGAGCCGGTCGAAAAGGCGTTCTTTAGCGGCCTGAATGTCTTTGCCGTAGATATGGAAAGAGTCGGCCTGCCAGTTCAGGCGGCCCATTTTGACCGTCTTTCCGGTTTTTGCGGCAACGGCATCGGCGATAACCTCTTTACTGAAAAGGGTGAAGCCGAACATATTCATGAAGTTGGCGCCCCACGCATCGTTGCTGCGGAAGCGGATATTGGTGTTGAGCCACCAGATGCCCTCATCGTCTTCGAGAATGCGGTACCAGATGGACTGAAGGCAGGGCGGGTCGTAGCATTCGAGGTCGAGGTTGGGCATCCAGGTGATCGCCTGCGCCTGACGGGTGAACGGCTGTTTGGAGAGCTTTTCAACAATGCCGTCGAGCTGCCGGATTTTGAAGGGACCGGTTTCCGTGCTTTTTCCGCCGATGAGTTCCTTCCAGACGCCGTAGTCGGCAAGGCGTCCGTGGTAGGTGTATTCCCAGCGGGTATCTTTGGGGTCATTCATATTTTTGACCCAGTGGTCTTTGAAGCCTTTGAGTTCCATCACGTATTCGCGCAAATCGGCGATGCCGCCGGGAAACGCTTTGTGAATCATCGGATCTTTCAGCGGATCGAGGATAGTGATGTTCATGGTGCAGTCGAGGCTGAGCGGATCGCCCGGCTTGTCATACTGCGTCTTGAAACGGGTTCCGCGCGTATAAAGTCCGGTCAGTGCTTTTTCATACGCTTCCGCCAGGGTTTCCGCTTCCACACAGATGACAGGTATATTTTTCGGCATTGGCTTTCTCCGGTTAACGGTTGAATGGTTCGAAAAGCAGAGCATAGGTTGCTTCGAGTGCTTCGGGCATGACGCGCGGCCCGCCGAGCACCGGCATAAAGTTGGTATCACCGATCCATCGCGGCACGATATGCTGGTGCAGATGATCTTTCAGACCCGCGCCGGCCGCTTCGCCAAGATTTATGCCGATATTGAAGCCCTGCGGCACCATTACTTCGCGCAGCACTGTGACAGCACGGGCGGTGAGCGCGGCCGTTTCCAGATTCTCTGCGGGCGTGAGTCCGTCGATCCCGGCGATATGGCGGTACGGAGCAATCATCAAGTGCCCGCTGCTGTAGGGATAGCGGTTCATCAGTACCGCGCAGGTCTTTCCGCGGAAAAGCAGGAAGTTTTTCCGGTCGGTCTTTTCGGCGAACATCCGGCAGAGGAAGCAATCGTCCTGTTTTTCGTTGCGGATATATTCAATCCGCCACGGAGCCCAGAGCGGGCGCTTCATTCCATTCTCCTGCGTGTTGCTCATAGTCGGGGATTATGATTAAGATGTACCCGCAACGCAAATAAGGAATTCAACCCGTGGCCGTAAAACTGATACATGGTACCGACGAATATCTGGTGAGTTACAACGCCCGCAAGGCCGTCAACACGCTCTGCCCGGAAACCGAACAGACCCTCTGCCTTGAAACCGTTAACGGCGACGTTAAAACCATTGATGAAGCCGTAGCGGCCCTCAAAACCTGCATAGGCGCTGTGCGCACGGTCGGACTGTTCGGCGGGCAGAAAACGGTCTGGTTCTGCGACGTGTCTATTTTTAAAGATGCCGTCATCGGTAAAAATGAAACGGTCAAAGAGCTGCTCGGCCGGCTGACCGACGATATAAAAAAGGGACTGCCGGACAGTCAGAACCTGATTATTTCAGCGCCCGGCGTAGACCGCCGCTCCGCTTTCTACAAAACCTGCGAAGCCGCCGGTGCTGTCGAAGCCTACGACCTGCCCGAACAGGACTATAAAAAGAAGCCGGTCATCCGCGAGCGGGCGCAGACCCTGTTTACCCAGGCGAAATGCCGTATCGGCGAGGGCGCGCTCGATCTGTTTCTTGAAAAAGTCGGCACCGACACCCGCCAGCTCGTCATGGAAGTTGAAAAGCTGACGCTGTATATCGGCGACCGCAAAGAAATCACGACAGAAGACGTCAGAGCGATTACTTCTTCAACGGCAGAAGCCGTTGCATGGGATTTCACGGACGCACTGGGTGAGCGCAAACTGAAAGAAGCGCTGCGGATTCTCCGGCAGCTGTTTTTCCAGGGCGAAGCGCCTATCGGCATTATGTTCGCGGTTGAAAAGCATTATCAGAAACTCATGCAGTTTCGTGCATATCTCGACCAGAACTGGTTGCGGGTCAGCTCCGGTTTTGGTGCCAGCTCCGTTCAGTGGAGCAGCGATCCGGAAATGGACAAGATGTTTGCACAGCTTCCGTCCGACCCCCGCGAAACCCACTGGTTCCCGACCTCCAAAGTGGCGCAGCAGGCCGGAAATTACAGTGCCGACGAACTGCTGCGCGGCCAGAAACGGCTGCTGAAAACCCACGAACAGCTCGTTTCCAGCGGCGTTCCGCCGGAGCTGATTCTTGAAATGCTCGTCATCAAGCTGATCGGGAAAGTATGAGTATCCGCGGAAATCTCGAAACAGTCGAACGGCGCATTTCCGCTGCCTGTGAAAGAGCCGGGCGAAAGCGCGGTGAGGTGAAACTGGTCGCCGTTTCAAAAACCAAACCGGTCGAAGCAGTGCTGGAAGCCGCCGGGGCCGGACAGATTCTTTTCGGCGAAAACCGTGTACAGGAGGCGCAGTCCAAAATTCCGCTTTGCCCCGGCAGCCTGCAGTGGCACCTCATCGGCCATCTGCAGAGCAACAAGGCGCGCATTGCGGCCTCCGGACTTTTCCGGATGATTCATTCCGTTGATTCTGTAAAACTGATTCACGCGCTCGACGAATACACGGCGGTGCCGCTGCCGGTGCTTATTCAGGTCAATGTTTCAGGAGAAGGCTCCAAGGAAGGCTGCGCACCGGCGGAAGCCGCCGCACTGATTGAATCCGCCAACGGCAGTTCGCGGATTGAGGTGCACGGATTGATGACTATTCCGCCGTTCACACCCGATCCAGAGAAAGCGCGCATCCATTTTTCCAATCTTTGGAAACTCCGTGACCGGCTTCAGCAGGAAACCGGCACGCCGCTTCCCGAACTTTCGATGGGCATGTCGCACGATTTCGAAATCGCGATTGAAGAAGGTGCCACGTTTATCAGAGTGGGGTCGGATATTTTCGGGAATAGATAGGGGCAGCATGCAGGTTGCCCGTGCTGATCTGGAGGTGGAATTATGATCATGGAGTCGAAGATTGTTTTTATTGGCGCAGGCAATATGGCGGAAGCCATCGTCAGCGGTATGGTGGAGGGCGGTTTCTGTGCGCCGGAAAAAGTCATCATGACGGATGTCCGCCCGGAACGGCTGGCCGATCTGGCCAAAGAATACGGTGTATCAACCTCGACAGATAACCGCACAGTGAAAAACGCGGAAATCGTTGTGCTCGCGGTTAAACCGCAAATGATGCTCGACGTGCTCAAAGGAATCGCGCCGGTTATCCGTTCCGAAACGCTGATCATCAGTATTGCGGCCGGCATTCCTGCGGCGAAAATTGAAGCCGTACTCGGCGGAAAATGCCGCGTTGTGCGTGTCATGCCCAACACACCTGCGCTGGTCGGGCAGGGGGCTTCAGCGATTGCCGCCGGCACGCTGGCCGATGAGGCCGATCTTGAAGTGGCCGAAGCCATGTTAGGCTGTGTAGGCATAACTGTGCGCGTCGCCGAAAGTGATCTGGATGCGGTGACCGCACTGAGCGGTTCAGGCCCCGCCTACGTTTTTTACCTGCTCGAAGGAATGCTGGCGGCGGCGGAAAAGATGGGACTCGATAAAGCGACAGCCCGTACGTTGGCGCTTAAGACGGTTGAAGGAGCTGCGCGGTTGATGGAGGACTCCGGCGAAACCGCTGATGTTCTGCGCGCCAAAGTAACGTCCAAAGGCGGGACGACAGAAGCCGCTGTGTGTTCGCTCGACAAAGCGGGCGTAAAAGAAGCCGTTGTGCAGGCGCTACTTGCCGCACAAAAGCGATCAATCGAATTGTCGCACGGGTAAAGAAAACCGGGACGGTTAGAAGAACCGGTCTCGGCTCTTAGAATAAAAAACAGACTCCGGAGATTGGAAGCTCTCGGAGTCTGTTTTTTTTACAGGCCAGTCACATTGGCGGCCTGGGGGCCTTTGGCACCCTGAGTAACTTCCATCGTTACCTTTTGTCCTTCGACCAGCATTTTGCGGCCGCTTCCGTTAATGGCGGTGTGGTGGACGAAAACGTCCTTGCCGCCGTCTTCTGCGATGAAACCAAAACCTTTTTCGGCGTTGAACCACTTAACTGTACCATTTACTACTGAACCCATACTTTACCTCTTTACTCGACGGCTTTTGGCCGGTGTTACTAAACCCCTGTTTCACTGTGAAACAGGGCAAACTGAACCTGACGCGGCAGACTGCGTCTGCATCACAGGGAAAGGTTTCTAGTCCAAATAACGCAGAACACAAGGTTTATTTTTGAACCTCGATTGATAATAGATCGCTCTGATCGCGAAGAAATTCGGAGTTTTGACGGAGACCGTATGTTATGGCTGAGACGGTTATCGAAAAAAAAAGTGAGCCGGCAGACTATTGGCTGCACTGCGGCCGGGTCTGTTGAGACCGCAACTTCTGGGGGATCCGGTTGATCAGGCTTTACGCCGGTCGATCAACGGGGGTTTCCGGCTGTTTGGCGGACGCGCGGGCAAGCGCGGCGGCATTAAAGATTTTCCAAAGTGCAGACGCGGTATCCTCACTGCATCTGCGTTAATACGGGAAACTGCGGTTTTCTGCTCTGAGTCTCCGTGCTCTTGTGGTAAAAACTTTCCGTATGTCAGAAAACAAACCAGAGCAGATCGGGGTGTTCGGCGGGTCGTTTGATCCGGTGCATACGGGACATCTGGCGATAGCGCAGGATGCGGTGGAGCAACTGGAGCTCGACCGGCTGATTTTTGTACCGGCGGCTGTTCCTCCGCATAAGCAGGGACACACACTGGCCGAAGGACGCCATCGCTTTGAAATGCTTCAGCTGGCGACGGAAGCGAACCTGAGCTTCGAGGTTTCCGATATGGAGCTTCAGCGCGGCGGGGTGTCCTATACGTTCGATACGATGACGCAGATCCAGTTCGAGCATCCCGGTGCGGCGCTGTTCTTTATCGTCGGCCTCGATTCTCTGACGATTCTCCATTCGTGGCGGAATATTGAACAGCTGCTCGAATTGTGCACGGTGGTGCCGTTTGCGCGCGGCGGCGAAAACCCGGCGCGGATCGCGGAGCAGATTCAGCTGGCCGAACCCTGGAAAACCCGGCTTCTGAAGCGGTTGATCCGGATTCACGAGATCGAAATTTCCGCTTCCGAGATCCGGATAAGGCTGGCCGAAGGGCTGAGTATCCGCTACCTTGTGCCGCCAGAAGTGGAAATGTATATTGCGGAGCATGGATTATATGGCTGAAGAAAAAGTTAAAAAAGCGAAGGCAGTGAAAAAGGTTTCGGCGGAGGCTCCGAAGGCGAAGGCCGTAAAAAGGACTCCGAAGCTTCCGGAAATCATTTTGAAATCGGTTAAATTTTTAGACGACAAGAAGGCGGAGAATATTGTGATTCTCGACCTGCGCAAGGTGGCCAATATTTCCGACTATTTCGTCGTTGCTACCGCCGCCAATGTGCCGCACCTCAAGTCGCTGAGCGACGGCCTGCAGCGGCTTTGCAAAAACGAACAGTACGAAGGCTATCGCGCCGCCGGTGCCGGCGACAGCGGCTGGATCATTGTGGATTACGACGGCGTGATGGTTCACGTTTTCAGTTTTGAAATGCGCAGTCTCTACGACCTCGAAAAACTCTGGAAAGACGCCAAGCGCATTGCGCTGCCGGCCGTCTGAAGTGTTGACAGGAGAGACCTGTGAAATCCTACCGCAAAGAACTCTGGTTTAAGGCGCCAAAGCGGCGATCCTTTATCAACATCACGCCGGATGTGACTGAGTGTCTGCGCGAAAGCGGCATTAAGGAGGGGCTTTGCCTCGTCAACGCCATGCACATTACCTCAAGCGTTTTTATCAATGACGACGAAGGCGGGCTGCATCAGGACTTCGAGAAGTGGCTTGAAAAGCTGGCACCGGAAAAACCGTACAGCCAGTACGCCCATAACGGCTTCGAAGACAACGCCGACGCGCACCTCAAACGCCAGATCATGGGCCGCGAGGTCGTCTGCGCCGTCACCGGCGGCAAACTCGACTTCGGCCTGTGGGAGCAGATTTTCTACGGCGAATTCGACGGCCTGCGCGACAAGCGCGTCCTCGTCAAAATCATCGGAGAGCAGTCTTTAAACGGCGGTAAAGGAGAAATGCTATGAAAATCAGTGACGTGGTAAAATCCGCTGCCGCTATAAGCGCTGTGACCGGGACCGTCCAGTACGCAACGGCGCAGACGGTCAGCCGTCCCAATATTCTTTGGCTGACGTGCGAGGATAACAGTACCGAATGGGTCGGCTGTTACGGCAATCCTCATGCGGATACGCCGAATATTGACAAACTGGCTGCGGAGGGATTCCGGTACACCCATGCCTACGCCAATGCTCCGGTTTGTGCGCCTTCGCGGTCGACCTGGATCACCGGCATTTGCTCGCTGTCAACGGGAACTTTCCCGATGCGCAGCCGCTACGATATCCCGCACGACCGGATCAAATACTATCCGGATTATCTCAGAGCGAACGGCTACTATTGCGGCAACGACCAAAAAACTGACTATAATATTGGTGGACGGGAAGACAGCGACTGCTGGGATAATCCGAAACAGGTGGACTGGGACGAGTTGAAAAAACATCAGCCGTTCTTTCAGGTCATCAACTTCGTGGAGTCCCATGAAAGCAGGGCGCAGGGTGATGTGGAAAAAACGCTGCACGACCCGGCCGATACGGCTTTACGGTCATACCATCCCGACCTGCCGGACATCCGCAAGAACTATGCGAAGTACCATGACGCGATGAAACGAATGGATGCCGGGATCGGCGAATCGCTTCAAAAACTCAAAGAGATGGGGCTGGATGGCAATACGATTGTGATTCACAATTCCGATCACGGCGGCGTGATGCCGCGCAGTAAACGTTACCTTTTTGAGAGCGGCCTCCATTGTCCGCTGATTATCCGCATTCCCGAACAGTTCAAGCCGCTGTGGCCGGCGGAGAAGCCGGGGATGACCGTGGACCGGCTTGTCAGTTTTGTCGATATGCCGAAAACCTGGCTGAGCATTACCGGGTCGCAAGTGCCGGATTATATGCAGGGCACTGTTTTCCTTGGCCTGAAAACCGAGCCTGAAAAAGAATTCCATTTTGCCTTTCGCGGACGCATGGACGAACGTTGCGAAAGCGCGCGGGCGGTTTGCGACAAACAGTTTATCTACATTCGCAACTATATGCCGTACGTCCCGTGGATGCAGCATCTCGCCTTTCTCTGGAAAATGAAGGCGACCGTGGCGTGGGAAAACTATGTCAAAGAGGGCAAGGCCGCCGGGGTGCAGTCCCGGTTCTTCGCGCCCAAAGGCTTCACCGAGGAACTCTACGACGCGAGCAAAGACCCGGATAACGTCAATAATCTGATTGATAATCCGGAATATAAAGCGGTTGCTGCGCGGATGCGGGCCGGTCTGCGTACCTGGCAGCAGCAGATTTATGACGCCGGTCTGCTGCCCGAATCGGAAATGGTCAAGCGGGCGGCTGACAGCAAAACAACTATTTATCAAATGGTGCGCGATCCGAAACTCTACAACCTTCCCGCGCTGCTGGATGCCGCAGATCTTGCACTTGAAGAAAAGCCGGAAAATCTTCTCCGCCTTGAAGAGATGCTGAAAAGCTCCGATTCCGGCGTGCGTTATTGGGGCCTTGTCGGTTGCTTCCTGCTGAACGACCGGAAGGCCGGACTCCTGTGTCTGAACGACGAATCGCACGAAGTCCGCGCGATGGCGGCGTGGCTGCTGGTTCGTACCGGCGAAAAGGAAAAAGGGCTCCAATGTATGGAAGCCCTGCTCAAGAGCGGATCGTATGCCATGCTGTCGGTTTTAAATATCATCGACTGGATGGGCGACGACGGCAGGGCGCTGATGCCCGTTGTTCAATCGCTGGAACTCAAAGGTAACGAAGCGGCCATGCAGGAAGACCTGCGGCTCAAGTTCGGCATGCAGCAAAAGAAAAAGGTTAAAAGGGAGCTTTCCTGACCGCCCGGCATCGTTGAACCGCTTTATATTTTCCACTTGTCCGCCATAGCTTGAAAAGCGACGGCGGATGGTTAATGCTCTGCCGCCATGAACCGCATCGCCAAAGTCGCCGTTGACCTCTCGCTGAACCGGGAGTTTGACTATCTGATTCCCGAACCGCTCCGGCCGCTGGTCGGGATCGGCTCGCGGGTCGAAGTCCCGTTCCGGGCACGCATGGTAACCGGTTTTGTGGTCGGCTTTGCGGACAAGTCTGCTTTTGACGACCTGAAGCCCATAGGCAAGGTGCTGGGCGAAAAATCGCTGGTCACTGAATCTGTGATGGAACTGGCACGCTGGATGTCTTCCTACTATCTGGCTCCCTTCGAAACCTGTGTGCGGGCTTTGCTTCCCGCTGTGGTGCGCCGCAAAGAGAGCGGCGGAAAAAAACAGCTGACCGTTTCACTGGTAAGTAATGTGGAAGCGGCAGGGATGCCGCTTCCACCTTTACCGCCAAAACAGCAGGCGGTTATCCAATGCCTTCAGGAGAACGGCCCGATGCTTCTGTCGGAGCTGACGGAGGCTGCCGGCGTGACGGCCGCGCCGGTGAAGGCGCTGGAGAAGAAGGGGCTGGTGACGATTTCGAACGAGCCGGTTTACCGCGACCCGCATGAGGGGATTGAACTGCTCAAGACCGGGCCGCTGCCGCTGATGCCGCAGCAGGCGTCCGCGCTGAAGCAGATTCTTGACGCCATGGACGAACCGGAGCCGCCGGTGCTGCTGCTTCACGGCGTAACCGGCTCCGGCAAGACAGAAGTCTATTTACAGGCAATTGCCCGCGCACTGGAGCAGGGGCGGGGCGCGATTGTGCTGGTACCCGAGATTGCGCTGACGCCGCAAACGGTGGATCGCTTCCGCTCGCGCTTTGCCGATAAACCGGAACGGGTGGCCGTTCTGCACAGTTCGCTTTCGGACGGCGAACGCTACGACGAGTGGCACCGTATCCGTTCAGGCGAGGCGCAGATTGTGGTCGGTGCACGCTCGGCGCTGTTCGCGCCGGTTCATAATCTGGGTCTGATCGTGGTGGATGAGGAGCACGAGCCGACTTATAAACAGGAAGAGGCACCGCGCTACAGCGCCCGCGACACGGCGGTGATGCGCGGGCACATGGAAAAGTGCGCGGTCGTGCTCGGGTCAGCGACGCCTGCACTGGAATCCTACGCCAACGCCAAAAGCGGCAAGTACCGCTACATCGATATGCCGATCCGCGTGGACGACCGCCGTATGCCGCCTATCCGCATCATCGACATGCGCATCGAAGCGCAGCGCGAAGGCAGGCCTCATATTTTTTCGCGCGAGCTGATTGAGGCCATTCGTACGCGGATTGACCGTGCCGAGCAGACAATGATTTTCCTGAACCGGCGCGGTTTTTCGTCATCGCTGATCTGTCCCGGATGCGGTTATGTGGCCGAATGCGAGCATTGCAGCGTCGGCATGACCTATCACAAAGCGCGGGCGCGGCTGGTCTGCCATATCTGCGGTGAAGAAAAGCCAGTGCCGGTGTGCTGTCCGGAGTGCAAATCCGATCAGTTTAAATATGCCGGCGCGGGTACGGAAAAAATCGAAGAGGTGATGACGAAACTTTTTCCGAAGGCGCGGATTGAGCGGATGGATTCCGACACGATGCGCCGCAAGAACGCGCACCGCGACGTGCTCAGTAAATTCCGGACGGGGAAAATTGATATCCTGATCGGCACGCAGATGATCGCCAAAGGACTTGATTTTCCGAACGTGACGCTGGTCGGCGTGGTGAATCCCGATCATGCGCTGCACATGGCCGACTTCCGTGCGGGCGAGCGGGTGTTTCAGCTGCTGACGCAGGTGGCGGGACGCGCCGGGCGCGGCGAGGCGGCGGGCGAAGTGATTGTGCAGACCTACACGCCGCACCATCCGGCGGTTCAGGCCGCGCGGCGCATGGATTTTGAAGGCTTCTGCGATCAGGAACTGGCCTTTCGTAAGGAAATGGATTACCCGCCCTATACCCATCTCACCTGCATTATATTGCGTGGCAAAGATGAGGCCGAGGTGGCGGCGGCGGCGGAAAAACTTTTCCATGCCTTGGGAAAATGTGTTTCCGGCAAGGCGGCGCTTTCGCCGGCGATTCCTGCGCCGATCGCCCGGATGCGCGGCGAATATCGCTGGCAGATTCTGCTGCGTGCGGCGCGAACGAAGACGATGAACAGGGCGGTCCACGCAGCTTTCGGAATGCTGAAGTGGCCGAAAACAGTCAAAGTCACCGTTGATGTCGATGCGACTTCTCTCCTGTAAAACGGCACGACCGTCAGGGTTTCCCTTACGCAAAGAACAACCGGCCTGATATTGATATAATCTAAAACACGGGTATTATCATGCACCTATGAGGGTGCTTGTTGCAGATGATTCGCAACCGATCCGTGTACGGCTGGTCGAACGGCTGTTGCGTATTCCGGATATACAGGTTTCCGAGGCGGTGGATACGCCGGGCGCTCTCATGCAGATGATAACCTTTAAGCCCGATGTGGCGGTATTGGATATCCGTATGCCGGGCGGCGGCGGCATCAAGGCGCTGCAGGAGATAAAAAAGAATTTTTCCGGCACGACGGTCATGGTTATGACCAACTATCCCTATGCGCAATACCGCCGCAAGTGTCTCGATGCGGGTGCGGACTTTTTTTTCGACAAGTCATCTGAATTTGAAATGGTGGCGGAAACAGTCCGGAAGCTGACGCTTTCTTCGAATACGGGCGAAGTGGCGCTTCAGACGGCGGCGTCCCAGCTGGTAAAGGCTAACGAGCAGATCGAGAAGATTGAACAGCGCCAGCGTGATTTGAGTGTTCTAAGCAACCTGCACGCGAACGATGACCTTCAGATGAATCAGGCTTATGCGATGTGGGAGAAGACGTTCGACGCCATGCCCGATCTGGTGGCTATTTTTGATGCAGACCATTCCATTGTGCGCGTTAACAAAGCGATGGCGGACCGGCTGGGTGTTCCTGAGACTGAGCTGACCGGCAAGAAATATTATACGTATTGTCACGGCACGGCGGGTCCGGTTGATGGTTGTCCGCATGAGGCGATGTGCAGGGATGGATTGGCGCATACGACCGAGCTGTACGAGGAACGGCTGGGCGGCTGGTTTATTGTCAGCGTTTCACCGATCTACGAAAACGAACGGCTGATCGGCGCGATTCATGTGGCGCATGATATAACGGTCAGACGAAAAGCTGCGCAGGCACTTAAAGAGAGCGAAGTGCGCTACCGTCAGCTTTTTGAATCCATGCAGTCCGGCTTTGCGCTGCACGAAATCATCTTTGACGGGAAAGGTGTTCCTTGCGACTACCGTTTTCTGGAAATCAACCCGGCTTTTGAAATGCTGACCGGTCTCAAAGAGGAAGAACTGATCGGACGGACGGTCAAAGAAGTTATGCCCGATACGGAGTCCCGCTGGATTGAAATTTATGGAAAAGTGGCGCTGACCGGCGTGCCGGTTCGAATTGATGATTTTTCCGGCTCTCTGGGCCGGCATTATTCCGTTTCTGCGTATTCACCGGAAAAAGGAAAGTTCGCCACTATCTTCAACGACATTACGGTGCAGAAGAATGCCGAAACGGCGGTTCAGCACGCACTGGAAACCGCCGAGGCGGCCAATCTGGCTAAAACGCAGTTTCTGGCCAATATGAGCCACGAACTGCGCACACCGCTCAACGCCATCATCGGGCTCACTGAACTGCTCGAAGACTCAAAGCTGGATGAAGAACAGCTCGATTATATCCAGACTATCGGTGCCAGCGGTGAATCGCTGCTGACCCTTGTGGCCGATCTGCTCGATCTTTCCAAAATCGAGATGGGTAAAATGGAAGTTAAAAAAGAGGTGTTCAATCTGCGTAAACTGGCCGGGAAAGCCGTTGCACTGCTTGTTCCTCTGGCCGCTAAAAACGGACTTGAGCTGACCTGTGCGGTTGAAGAAACTGTTCCGGAAAAAATCACCGGTGATCCCGCCCGTTTACAGCAGGTGCTGGTGAACCTGCTCAATAACGCGGTTAAATTCACGGGCAAAGGTTTTGTGCGGTTGACGGTGTGCGGACAGGTAACGCCCGCCGGGAGCCGCCGTGTCGAATTCTCGGTTAAGGACAGCGGTGAAGGAATGGATGCCGCCACCATGAAACGGATTTTCAGGCCTTTTCAGCAGGGTGACAGCTCCAGCACCCGTTCGCACGGCGGTGCCGGACTGGGTTTGGCGATTTCTAAGAATCTGGTGGAAATGATGGGCGGCACCATTCACGTTGAAAGCCGTCTCGGCGAAGGCTCGCTGTTCAGTTTCAGCATCATGGATCAGGCTGCACCGCAAATTCAGGTTACGGCAAGCGAAGCCCGTGAACAGTGGCGGGGCAAGTGCGTTTGCGTATGGAGCGACGATCCGTCCGATATGCGCACGGCAGAATATCTGCTGGAGCAGTGCGGAATCCTGCCCCGTTATGCCGAAAGCATAGATTCAATCAGCGACCGCCTGTCCAAGGATGTTCCTGCGGATGCGGTGCTGTGCAATCTGGATATGCCGGATCTTAAGGAACGTCTTTTTGAATTCCGGGAAATGCGGCCTGATGTCCCATGGATTGCTTTCTCAAAATGGACGGCTCCGCTTGATGAACAGGTGAAAAACTGTTTTTCCGCGTTTGTTGACCGGCCGCTCCGGGCCGAACGGCTGTACGGAGCGCTCATGCAACTTCCGGAGTCAAGACCGTGAATCTGTCACCCATATCGGACAGGGACGATCAGACCGGACTGCTCGCCGCACGGGGCTTCCTTTTGATCTTCTCTTTTCTGGCGGCGGGTCTCGTCACGGTCGGTTATCTTTCCTATAAAAACTATGAACAACAGTATCGCACTGAAACCGTGCATCAGCTTTCTGCCATTGCAGAGTTGAAGGTCGGCGAACTGTCGCGGTATCGCAATGCGCGGTTGGGAGATGGTAATGTCTTTTACAAAAACCCCGCTTTCTTCCGGCTGGTGCACCGCTTCTTTGAGCAGCCGGCGGATGCAGATGCGCAACGGCAGCTTCTGGGCTGGCTGGGCAGGCTCAGTCAGTATGGACAGTATGACCGGGTTTGGTTACTGGATGCGCAGGGTGTCACCCGTCTGTCGGTGCCCGGCGGGCAGCAGCCGTCCGCCTCGGCAACCGTGCAACTGGTATCTGATGTTTTACGGTCGGGCCGGACGACGTTTCAGGATTTCTACCGTAACGAAAAAGACCGGCGCGTTTATCTGGCTTTGATGGTGCCCATTCTCGACGAACCGGACACGAACCGTCCGCTGGGCGTACTCGTCTTGCGTATTGATCCGTCCGCCTACCTTTACCCTTTCATTCAGCGCTGGCCGGTACCCAGCGAGACGGCGGAGACGCTGCTTGTCCGCCGGGAAGGAAACGAGGCCGTCTTTCTGAACGACCTGCGGTTTACGACAAACGCAGCTCTTAATCTGCACATTTCCCTCGAAAGCACCAACACACCGGCCGTGATGGCGGTTTTGGGAACGGACGGGATTGTGGAAGGCCGCGACTACCGGGGCTCGCCGGTGATTGCCGCCGTGCATCCTATCCCGGATTCACCGTGGTTTATGGTGGCTCGCCAGAATACGGCAGAAATGTTGGCGCCGTTGCAGGCGCGACTCTGGCAAACGGTCGTTGTGATTGGCGCTTTGCTCTTCGGCACGGCAGCCGGTTTGGGTCTGATCCGGCGGCAGCAGCGTGTTCAGTTTTACCGGGAACGGGCGAAGTCGGCCGAGATGCTGAGTGCTTCGGAATTCCGCTACCGCCGTTTCTTTGAAGCGACACAGGACGGCGTCCTGATTCTGGACGCCGGGACGGGAATGATCATTGATGTGAATCCCTTCCTGATCAAGCTGCTGGGCTACACGCACGAGGTGTTTCTCGGAAAAAAGATTTGGGAACTGAGCTTTTTCAGGGACGTCGTCGCCAATCAGGATCACTTCGCCGAATTGCAGCAGAAGGAATATATCCGCTACGAAGACATGGCGCTCGAAACTAGCGACGGACGGCGGATTGAGGTGGAATTCACCAGCCACGTTTATCAGGTGCACCATCAGACGGTGATCCAGTGCAGCGTCCGTGACATCTCCGCGCGTAAAAAGGCCGAACGTAATCTGAATGAAACCATGGACGAGTTGCGTGCCTCCAACCGCGATCTGGAACAGTTCGCCTATGTCGCCTCGCACGACCTGCAGGAACCGCTGCGCATGGTGTCCAGTTACATGCAGCTGATCGACCGGCGCTATAAAGACCGGCTTGATCAGGATGCCCGTGACTTCATCGCCTACGCCGTTGACGGCGCGGTGCGGATGCAGAATCTCATCGACTCCCTGTTGGAATATTCCCGGTTGCAGTCCCGCAAGAAACCGTTCGCTGCTGTGAATCTGACCAAAGTTTTCGGACAGGCGCTGCTTGATCTGGAAGGACGCATTCTTGAAACCGGTGCACAGATCACCGCCGGGTCTCTGCCGGTCGTCCGGGGTGATGCCGTGCAGCTGGGCCGTGTTTTTCAGAACCTCATCGGCAATGCGCTCAAATTCCGGGGCGAAAAAACTCCGGAGGTGCGGGTGGAGGCTGAAGAATTTTCCACACATTGGAAAATCACTGTGCGCGATAACGGCATCGGAATTGAGCCGGAACATCAGAAAAAGTTATTTAAAATTTTCCAGCGCCTGCACAGCCGGGCGGAGTATCCAGGCACCGGAATCGGTCTGGCCGTTTGCAAGCGAATTATTGAGAGACACGGCGGCGAGACCGGTGTAGAGTCTGTTCATGGAATGGAAAAGGGAGTGCCTTCTGGTTCACCCTTCCGAAAAAAGGAGGATAATCATGGCCGTCTACAGAGCAATTGAAATACTGCTGGTGGAAGACAATCCCGGTGACGTCCGTCTCACGCAGGAAGCGCTCAAGGAAAACAAAATCCGCAACAACCTGCATGTGGCCAAAGACGGCGTCGAAGCCATGAAGTTTGTCCGGCAGATAAACGGCTTTGAAAGCGCACCGCGCCCCGACCTGATCCTGCTCGACCTGAATCTGCCCAAGAAAGACGGCCGCGAAGTGCTGGCCGAAATTAAAACAGACGAAAAACTGCGTTCTATTCCGGTGGTTATTCTGACCACTTCCGACGCCGAAGACGATGTGGCCAGATCATACGACATGCACGCCAACTGCTACGTCCGCAAACCGATCGACCTGAACCGCTTCATCGAAGTGGTCAAGGTGATCGAAAACTTCTGGCTGTCTATCGTTGAACTGCCGCGCACCGAAAACCGCTAGAGCACTTCACATTCGGAAGGTCGCAACCCACCCCGGCCTTTGGCCACCCCTCCAGAGGAGGGGAGCTTTTAAATTCCCCTCCAGCGGAAGGGGTGCCGGGACGGCGGGGTGGGTTTCCAGCAATGGCATCTCATCCGTTAAATGCCCTAATCCTGAGCCGTCTCTTCGTTGACCCACTGCAGAAACGCCGGGTTGCCGCCCTCGACCGGCAGAACAGCGATGCAGGGGCATTCATAGGAATGGAGTTCTTTAATCCGTGCCGTCAGTGCATCGGTTTTGCCGGCTGATGTTTTAAGAATCAGTACCGCCTCCTGTTCACGGCAGAGCTTATTCTTCCAGTGGAAGATTGAAGTGACGCCGTCCAGAATATTGGCACACGCCGCCAGCCTTTCCGTCACGACGGTTTTGGCAATCCTTTGCGCCTCTTCATGTGACGGTGCGGTTACGTAAACCAGTTTTACGCTCATTCGTTTCTCCATCCATCGGTGAACAGCAACCGGTCTGCTTCGGCCGGTCCCCATGAACCGGGCGCGTAGATGAGTGGTTCTCTTTCCGCCGCGCCGGCAAGGACGGCGGCAACCACTTCCCACTCGGCCTCGACTTCGTCGGAGCGGGTGAAAAGGGTGGAGTCACCGCGCAAGGCATCCAGCAGCAGCCGTTCATAGGCATCCGGCAGCTCCTTTGCCCATTTGCCGGAGTAGGAAAAGTCCATGTTTACGCTCTCAACGACCAGCTGCATGCTCGGACGTTTAGCCGAAACCTGCAGGAAAATACCTTCGTCGGGTTGAATACGGAAAATCAGCGTATTGGGTTTTACACCGGCCAGATCGCATACGTCGCCTTTGCAGGCGACATGCTGGAAGAGCGAAAGCGGCGGCACTTTGAACTGCACCGCAATTTCCGTCGTCTTTTTCGCCAGCCGTTTGCCGGTGCGCAAATAGACCGGCACGCCCGCCCAGCGCCAGTTGCTGATTTCCATTCTCAGCGCCGCAAAGGTTTCGGTTTTTGACTGCGGCCGTACGCGGTCTTCACCGCGGAAGGCTTTGGTTTTGCCATCGCCGCCGTATTGCCCGAAGCAGACCGCCGGATGGTGTTTAGTCGCATCAGCCAGCCGCAGCGCCCGCAACACCTTCATCTTTTCATTGCGGATGGAGCGTGCCTCCAGTCCATCCGGCGGCTCCATCGTTACCAGACAGAGCAACTGGAAAAGATGGTTGACCACCATATCGCGCAGGGCGCCGGTCTGGTCATAAAACGCGCCGCGCCCGCTTTCCATGCCGACCGTTTCGGCGGCGGTGATCTGGATGTTATCCACATAGGTGCGGTTGAAGACCGGTTCAAAAATGGTGTTGGCGAAGCGGAACGAAAGAATATTCTGCACGGTCTCTTTGCCGAGGTAATGATCAATGCGGTAAATCTGCGTTTCATCCAGATGGCTGAGCAGAACCCGGTTCAGAGCCTGCGCGCTTTGCAGATCGCGGCCGAACGGCTTTTCCACCACGACCCGCGTCCAGGGTTTGGAATGCGGCAGTGTAATCAGTCCGGCATTCCGGAGATTGTTCACGGCCGACTCGATCAGATCGGGCGTTATCGAAAGGTAAAACAGCCGGTTGGCGGGCAGGGTATCGTCGTCGAATTTCGCTTTCAGTCCGGCATACGCTGCCGCATCCGAAAGATCGCCGCGGTGATAACTCAGGTGCGAACAGAATGCTTTCAGGGATGTTTCATCAACGGGCGTCCGGCTGTGTTCGCGCAGCGCTTCGGCCATCAGTTTGCAGAATCCTGAGTTGTCGTATTCGCGCCGCGCAAAGCCGACAACAGCAAAATCTTCTGTGATCGCGCCCTCTTTGAACAGGGTATAGAGCGCAGGTATGAGCTTGCGGCGGGTCAGGTCTCCCGTTGCGCCGGAGATTACAAAAGTCACGGGTTCTTCGATGCGGACTTCAAATGCGGACATAAGCTTCCTCCGTTCTGATTCCGGGAGTATTGGTTATTTATCCGCACTCTTCAAGCGAAGCGTCATGCGAGAAAGCGGGATTCGGTTTCACAATACGCTTTTCCGCATGGTGCATCCCGCAGGCGGGAGCATTTCGTACTCCCCGTGCTTCCAAACTTGCCGAGGAACGTCTTTACCGTTAGGGTATGGCGCAATTCATGAAAATCCTTACCAAATACCTGCTGAAAAGTCTGCTTTGGCCGTTGCTCTACTGTCTGCTCGCATTCATCCTGATTTTTATCATTAATGACCTCTTCGATAACTTCAGCGAATTTGTTGAAGGCAACGTCCGTCCACTCGAAATACTCTATTATTACAGTCAGGTTCTGCCGCCCGTCACTGTGCTCATTCTGCCCGCCTGCCTGCTGATGGCCATGCTCTACAGTCTCTCGCACCTCACCCGCCACAGCGAAATCACCGCGATGCGCGCCGGCGGGGTCAGCATTTACCGCATTGTCAGCCCTTTCATCGGTGTGGGCATTTTCGCCAGCCTGTTGACGGCTTTCATCAATGAAAAAATTGCTCCAGATGCCGCCTGGCACGCTGAAAAATTTCTCAAATACCAGAAGGCCGGCCGCAATGAAAAAATATTTTTTGCCAGCAATCTGGCAATTAAGAACGGCAACCATGTCTGGATGGTTCAGAAACTCGATATGCGCGACTATTCCATGTATGATGTCGAGCTGATTGGCCAGCGGCCCGACGGCTCTGATGCCTTCAAATACAAGGCCGAAAAAGCACTCTGGCTTGACGGGCGCTGGTGGTTTATGGATCTCACAACTCAGTCCTATAAGGAAAACGGTGATCTTTCGGGCCCGCCTGAAATCGTTCTCCAGAAAGAAATGCGGGATCTGCGTGAAACTCCGCAGACCTTCATGGCGGAAATCAAAGATCCTCAATACCTTTCGTCGAGCGAAATGCTCCATTACCTGCGCTCCAAAAAAGATATTTCCGGTGCCACCCGCTCACGATTGCTGGTGGATCTCCACAGCCGTCTGGCCGCGCCATTCAGTTGTCTGATCGTTACCCTGATCGGCGTTCCGATTGGCGCACACACCGGGCGGCGGGGCGCATTTTTCGGTATCATGGCCGCGCTGAGCCTGTTTTTCGGCTTCTATATTCTGCAACTCATAGCGCAGGCGCTCGGTAAGCAGGAAATTATTCCCGCCATGCTCGGCGGCTGGCTGCCTATTTTCGTCTTCGGCGCGGCAAGTCCTTTGTTCATTTACCGGATGAGGTAAGCCGGGATGCACGATATGGGATGCGCGATAACAGATAAAGCACTGCTGGATGTTCAGAGCCTTTCCGTTCACTTCGGCTCCGTTTCTGATCCGGTGCGTGCGGTGGACGGCGTGGACTTCCATATTTTTCCCGGCGAAATTGTCGCGCTGGTCGGCGAGAGCGGCAGCGGCAAAAGCATCAGCGCGCTTTCACTGGCCCGACTGATTCCTGAACCCGCCGGGCGGATCGTTGACGGCCGGATCATTTTTCAAGGTCTGGAAGTTTTAAAACTCAAAAGTTCCGAACTCCGGAAACTTCGCGGTGCGCGCATCGCCTATATTTTTCAGGAGCCCGCCACTTCGCTCAATCCTGTCTACACAGTCGGCTGGCAGATCGGCGAGGCGATCCGCCTGCACCGCAAGGGCGTTAAAGTCAAGGCCGAGGTCGCAAAACTGCTTGCCGCAGTCGGACTGCCCGATCCGGCGCGCGCAGCCGGCGCCTACCCGCACGAACTTTCCGGCGGTATGCAGCAGCGCGCCATGATTGCCATGGCACTCGCCTGCAATCCCGATCTGCTCGTCGCCGACGAGCCGACCACGGCACTCGATGTCACCGTTCAGAAACAGATACTCGACCTGCTCGTTGAATTGCGCGAAAAGCGCGGACTTTCCATTCTGCTGATCACGCATAATCTCGGCATCGTCGCGAATGTTGCCGACCGCGTTTATGTGATGAATAACGGGAAAATTGTCGAATCCGGCGAAACAAAAACCGTTCTGCGCACTCCGCAGCACGAATACACCCGGAAACTGCTTAAAGCCGTACCCCGGCTTCATAAGACCGCATGAACGAATTGCTGCAAGTTGAAAATGTGAGCGTCCGATACGGCGCACTCGAAGCGGTGCGCGGCGTCAGCCTTGTGCTGGCGGCGGGCGAAACGCTCGGCCTGGTCGGCGAGAGCGGCTGCGGCAAAAGCTCGCTCGGGCGCGCTGTTCTGGCCTTGGAGCCGGTTGCGGCGGGCAGGGTGATGTTTGACGGAAACAGTGTGACGGCCTTGAAAGGGGCGGCGCTAAAACAGTTCCGCCGGCAGGCGCAAATGGTTTTTCAGGATCCGTTCGGATCGCTCAATCCGCGCATGAGTGTCGGCTCGGCGATTGAAGAAGTGCTCTTTGTTCATGGAATTGGAGCATCGCGCACTACGCGCCGCGACCGGGCGGCGGAACTGTTCCGGGATGTCGGCCTCGACGAAAACTGGCTGGGCCGCTACCCGCACGAGTTCAGCGGCGGGCAGCGCCAGCGCATCGGCATCGCGCGCGCACTGGCGCTGGAGCCGAAACTGCTGGTAGCCGACGAACCGGTTTCGGCGCTCGATGTTTCCGTACAGGCGGACATCATCCAGCTTCTGAAACGGATTCAGCGCGCGCGCGGACTGGCCTATCTGTTCATCGGCCACGATCTGGCTGTGGTGCGTGAAATGAGCGACCGTATCGCCGTCATGTTCAAAGGCGAAATCGTTGAAACCGGCACATCCGATCAGGTTTGCGATAACCCGCAGCATTCCTACACGCAAAAACTGCTTTCCGCCGTGCCGGATATTGATAAAGCTTTAGCTTGAAAGGAGAACTGTCATGAAAAGTTCGACACCTGTTCGTGATTTGACCGCCGCCGCCCGCGCCGGGCTTTCCGGCAATTGGGGCAAATCCATCGGTGTGCTGGCCGTCTATCTGATTCTGCTGACGGGGGTGAGTCTGATTCACTTTGCCGGGCCGCTGTTGCAACTGATTTTTTCCGCCCCGCTGGTGGTCGGCATGACCATGTACTTTCTGGCGACGGTGCGGAATCAAAGCAACCCGTTCAGTCTGCTGTTTGCCGGCTTCGACCGCTTCGGCACTTCACTTTGCACGTATCTGCTGATAGTCCTGATTTGTCTGGCATGGACGTTCCCGTTTATTGCGCTCGCGATCCCGATATTTATCTTTTTGAAATCAAGTTCGATGCTGACGCTTATTTTGCTCGGAGCCGTACTCATCCTCAGCGCGACGCTGCTCATGCTCATTCTGCAGATGCGTTACGGCCTCGCTCTGTATGCGGTAGCCGATGACCCGTCCATTCGTGCCCGGCAGGCAGTTCGCCGCAGCGTGGAGCTGATGCGAGGCAATTACTGGAGACTGGGACTGCTGTGGCTTCGTTTTATCGGCTGGCAGCTGCTTTGCCTTTTGACGTTATGCATCGGCTTCATCTGGCTGGCACCATATTTTATGGCGGCCACCACAGCCTTCTACGACGATCTGTCAAAAAGAACTGGGTTTACAGTTCCGCATGTTGCATAAATCAGACAACTGAAAGAGGTGTATTTATGAAAGTCCGTGAACTGCTTCGTTTGCTGCTGTGGCCGCTGATTGGTCTGTGTCTGCTTTGCAGCGCCCAGATGTTTTTCGCGCACTACACACAGGGAATGTCCCGGCTTCTCGATTATCTCAATTCCATTATTGATCTGCGCGAAGAACGCACCATCGGCACCTGGTTCGAAAGCATTCTCTTTGTGATTACCGGACTTTCCTTCTTTCTGGTCAGCCGCCACCCCGCGCTTCCAAAGCCCGGGAAAGTCCTGCTGGTGCTGATGGCGCTTGGTTTCTGTTTTCTTTCCGCCGATGAGATGCTGTCATTGCATGAGTTTATGGGATATCAGCTGGAGCAGGCTACCGGGATTGTCAAAGACACCAGACTGGATGATCTCGGTTATTCCTGGGTGTTGATTTATGGCCCGGCTGCTTTAGTGGTTTTCGGGCTTGTGGCCCGTTTGTATCACCGCATGGTCAAAACGTCGTGGAACAGATCTGCCAGTATCTGCTTTTTGCTGGCCTGTGCGGCTGTTGAGCTGGTTGTGCTGTGTGAAGTCGCTGCCGGCTGGGGCATCCTTCTGCGGATAAATCTGAGCCTGCTTCCCTGCTTTGAAGAATCATTTGAACTGGTGTTTCTGATGCTTTTCTACAGCGCCAATCTGCTGATTGCGGAAGGCGCGGAACTATAATTCTTCCAGAATACGGATCACCTGCCGTGCGGCCTGCTGCCAGCTCAGCCGCGCGTTGTAATCGTCGAAGGCTTTTAACGCCAGTGCGCGGTATTCGTCCGGACGGCTGAACAGCCGTCCGATGCACTCGGCAAAGCGGTCGGCCGATTCCGGATCAAAGCAGTAGCCGTTGGTGCCTTCATGCACCGCCGTTGGAATGCCGCCGGTGTTCGAGGCGGCAACGGGCAGGGCGAAACTGCTGGCTTCCGGAAAAATGTGGCCGAAACATTCGGCGCGGCAGGGCTGGATCAGGAAATGCGCTTCCCGGTAGAGCTTTTCCATCCGGGCGCGTTCGTCCGGTTTGGCGGGCGAAAGAAAGCCCGCGCTTTTAGCAAAATCCGGAACGCTTGCCATGTGTTTGGCCGGGTCGGTTCCCAGAAAGGTGATCTCGGTACGGATACCCTGTGCGTTCAGAATTTCCACGGTTTTGATGGCGGTGTCGCCGCCTTTGCGTTTCCATTCCACGCCGGTGAAAAGCAGGCGGCAGACGCCGTCGAACATTTTTTCCGCCGTGAGTTTTTCCGCGTCGGCCCGCGAAAAACCGGAAGTCAGGTTGGCGCCGTACGGCACCACTTTCACCTGTTCGGGCGAAGCGCCGTAAAGTTCTATGGCGCGTTGCGCGGCCCAGTCCGATGCGAAGATGAGTCGTGCACAGTTTTTAACCGCCGCACGATCCATTTTCTGCAAATCGCGCTGCGTCCGGCTGCAGAGGCCGGTGAACGTCTGGTAGTAGTCGAAAAGTCCGCCGTAGAGCGAATCGGTCCAGATGGCGACCGGCCGGTCTGTTTTCAGAAACGCGGCGTGTTTGACTTCGGTGCAGAGTACGGCCTGCGCGGAGCAGTTCGCCATTTTGCGGGAAAGCTGCCGGCCGTAGCCGCAGCTCAGCGACGGTTCCGCCCAGCCGTAATATTTTTTCCGCGTCAGTTTCTGATACAGCAGAATCCGTACGGCGGCCGGCGGTGTGCAGATGTTGCGCAGCGGAACGAGATAGTCGAATCCGCTTGAGGCCGCCTTGAGATTCAGCGCGATATTTTCCGCCGCGCTGTGGATGCCGACGGCACCGGGCTTGCGCGCTTCGGCGGATTGCCGCACGTCCAGATGATGAGCAAAGGCCAGTTTCACCGGTTGATCTCCTCGCTGGTGGTGCGGGTGTCGCGCCAGAGTTTTTGAAGTTTCCCGCGGCAGAGCATATTCAGCGCGGCCAGAAACTGAAGTGAGTCGAGCAGAATCTGAACCGCCAGCGCCGGAATATAGGCCGCTTTTTTCGAAGCGCTGAATCCGCGGAACCGGATCAGGCGGGTGGAAATAAGAATCCGGTAGATGCGGATGTAGTCACGCTCTTTGATTTTACCGGCGATCAACCGGCGCGACCAGTCCGGTGCAGTGCGGTTCAGGTTTTCAATCAGCATAGCGGCATCCGGCGCTTCACTCAGATGTTCCTGCAGATATTCCCATATCCAGCGGTGGATAATGTATCCCGCGATCTGCCGCCGGTGGGTGGCCAGCACATCGGACAGGCGGGTGTAGGCCTCGAAAACGTGCGAGGCCGTTTCGGCGACCACCAGCCGCCGCGCTGCATTTTCAGGTTCGGTGAGAAAGTTTGAAACCGCCATCTTTTTGATGAAGCCGTCCTCGACAATGATCTGTTCCGGAATCCACAGACGGCGCAGCCACGCGGCGCGGGCGCAGTAGAGCTGGCCGCAGAGCTGGCCGGAAGCCGACTGGTTGATGGTCGCGGCGTGCATGGAAATCTGGTCAAGCAGACTGTAGCGCTGTTTGAAAACGACATGTTTGACCGGCAGGTCGGTGCAGATCAGGGTATCCTCATGCGCGTAAAGCTTCTGAAGCATATTCCGCAGTGTGTCGGGCATATAAATCTGAATATCGGCATCCACCATGAAAATGACATCGCTCTGCGGATCGGCCAGTTTGTGTATAAACACGTTCCAGGCATTGGTTTTGCCCGGTTTCTCCAGCGAATGAACCTGCCAGCGGACGCCTTCTGGATAATTCAGTTTTTCCGCGGCGGCCAGCATGGCACCGTTGGCGGCCTGCGCGGTGTTGTCGGTGCAGCCGTTCGGTACGCAGACGATCTGGATTTGAAATCCGCTCGTTACCGCATCGCGGATGAGGCTTTGCGCAAAAATGCTGTGGATAGTCGTGCGGATGCTGACTTCTTCGTTCCACGCCAGAATGCCGATGCTGATTTTCATAGGGCTAAAATTTCCGCAGGTTAACGGGTACCGGCGGCACTTCGGAAACTACAGCCGCCGCATAGCCGGAATCAATTTTTAATGTTTGGAAAAACCACTGTCCGTCCTGTCCGACAGCCGGGGAAAACGGTTTACCGCCGAGCGGTACTGCGAAAGTATTGAGGTCTTTATAGATGCCGGCACCCAGCGCCTTCACATAGGCCTCCTTTTTCGCCCAGATTTCAAAAAAGCGGTCTGCCGGATTTTCTGCGGCCCCGAAAAACATCTGCTCCTCCGGTGCAAACCACCGTTTGGCGATGGATTCCATCGCCAATCCGCTGCGCCGGAACTCAATATCCACGCCGACTGCCCGTCCGGCGGTGACAGCAATCAGCAGGCGGTCGCGCGAATGGGACACGTTGAACTCCAGTCCATTGCTCTCTTCCAGAAACGGTTTACCCAGTGCGGTACGGCGGAATTCCAGCCAGGACGGCCGGGTATTCAGGCAGTCTGCCAGAATCCGGCGCAGCAGTCCTCGGCCGAGAATGAAGCCTTCGGCATCAGCCGGTTTAAAGAATTTAGCGGCACGCTCCAGCTCTTCGCCGGACAATAGACTGCGGCAGAGGGCGGTGTCGTTGCGGTGATCGGGCAGGCGGATATTCCAGACCTCGATCGATTTTTTAAAAGTTTCTACATTATTCTTCATTAAAACCGGCGCTTTATATAGCATCTGAATCCAAGCGATGCGAGTGCCGGATACTTATGAATTTAAATGACGACCAGACCTTGATCGCCCGGTTCATCGGGCAGGCTGCCCGAACTCCTGATCTTGCCGCCGTTCGGTTCGGCGAAACCGTTCTTTCGTACGACGAACTGAACCGCCGTTCGCTGGAACTTGCCCGCGTGCTGCGCACGCACGGGGCGGGGCGTGATGTGCCGATTGCCGTCTGTCTGGACCGTTCACCTGATTTGATTGTTGCGTTGCTGGCAGTTCTGCGTGCCGGCAGTGCTTATTTGGCTCTTGATCCATCCTATCCGCGGGAACGTCTTCTGTTTATGCTGGCCGACGGCGGCGCGCCGGTTGCAGTCACCACGGCGGCACACCGGTCTCATTTCATCGCCAACGCGGTGGTCGTCGCACCGGACGAAACCCTGCCGTTTACGGCTGACTGGGAACCGCCGGGAACCGATGATCTGGCCTATATCATTTACACCTCCGGTTCCACCGGAAAACCGAAAGGGGTTCTCTGCCACCACCGCGGCGCACTCAATATGCTTGATGATGCACAGAGCCGGCACCCGCTCGGTCCCGGAGACGCATGCAGCTGGTGGACCGGTTTAAGTTTCGATGTTTCGGTGTATGAAATTTTCGCGCCGCTCATTTGCGGCGCGGCGCTGGTGATTGTTCCGGATGATATCCGTCTGGATGCGGCAAAACTGTCGGACTGGTTCTGTGCGGAAAAAATTACCTCGGCCTACGTTCCGCCGTCTATGATCGCTGATCTGGAAGTCTGGGTTCGCGAGCACCCCGGACAGAGCCGTTTGCGCCGTCTGCTGACCGGTGTTGAACCCGTTCCTGAACGGCGGTTGATGAACATTGCCCATGCTGTGCCTGAGTTGTGCATCATCAACGGCTATGGTCCGACCGAGGCGGCGGTTTACTGCACCTGCTATTGCGTGGACGGCTCCGGCGATCCGCGCCGCAACACGCCGATCGGCAAGGCGCTTAACGGCGTTGAACTGTTTCTGTTCAACAGCCGGATGGAGCCGGTTGCTGATGGCGAAGAGGGCGAAATTTATATCGGCGGCGTGCAAGTGGCGCGCGGTTACCTCAACTGTTCCCGCCTGACGGCGGAACACTTTCTTGAAACACCGCACGGGCGGCTCTACCGCACCGGCGACCGCGCCGTGCGTCTGCCCGACGGCAACCTGATGTTTGCCGGACGCACGGATCAGCAGATTAAATTCCTCGGCTATCGTGTGGAACCCGGCGAAATTGAATCGGCGCTTTGCCGGATCAATGGTGTGCGCGAATCGGCGGTGGTGGTGCGTGAGGATATCCCCGGCATCCGCCGCCTTGCCGCTTATTATACAGTGCAGGGATCCGGCACTCTTACGGTTGAAAAAATACGGCAGGCTCTTGGACGCGAGCTGCCGCCTTACATGGTTCCGTCGCTTTTCATCCGGCTTGCGCATATTCCGCTCACGGCCAACGGCAAAACCGACCGCAAAGCGCTGCCGCCGCCCGCCGCCGCCGATCTTGAACAGGTGCGTGCGGCCGAGTTCAAGCCGCCGGTTTCGGCAACTGAAAAGACAGTCGCGGAACTGTTCACCGCCGTGCTTAAAACCGGACCGGCTGGATTGAACGACCATTTCTTTGCGCTGGGCGGACACTCACTGCTGGCCACGCAGCTGGCGTCGAAAATCAATACGGAACTCCGGGTTGATATTCCGCTGAAGGATATCTACGAAAATCCGACCGTCGGAAAACTGGCTGCCTCGATTGATCTGCTTCGACGGGCGGGCCCCGTAAGCAAAGAGATCCCGCTCGCCGCCGGACGTTCTTTCTATCCGCTGACACCGTCACAGCGCACCATGTGGATGCTGCATCAGTCGGACCGTTCAGGCCTTCTGTCCAACATCCCTGAAGTGATTCATCTGAACGGTCCGCTGAACGTCGACGTGCTGGAGACGGCGTTTAACGAGGTCATCCGCCGTCACGATTCACTGCGCATGGTCTACACCATGGAAAAAGGTGAAATGGTACAGCGGCCGCTTGATAAGGTTTCTGTGCCCGTCAAACTCACCGATCTGAGCGGTATGGATGCCGCCGGGCGCGACCGCCGGGCCGCCGAAATGCGGCTGGCGAACGGACGCCATATTTTTGATCTGTCCGCCGGTCCTCTTATTAATGCCGAACTGGTCAAGCTGGCCGAAAACCGTTTTGATCTTTTCTTCAACATTCATCACATCGCTGCTGACGGGTGGGGCATCAGCCGCTTTGCGACGGAGTTTGCAGAAATCTATGAGGCTTTTCTCGACGGGTGTCCGTTACCGCAGCCGCCGGTCGAACGGCAGTATTCCGATATCGCCGTGTGGATTGACGAACGCATCAAAAGCGGTTCGCTGCAGCCGCAACTCGATTACTGGAAGGAAAAACTGGCCGCGCCGCGCCCCGACCTCCACTTTCCGCTGGATCACGGTCGCCCCGAAGTTTCCGCGCATCGCGGAGCGCGGCACGCGTTCACCGTTTCGCCTGATCTCACGGCCGCGCTCACCGCACTGGGCCGCCGCGAAAGCGCCTCGCTGTTTATGGTGCTTGCCTCCATCTGGCAGACGCTGCTGCACCGCGCCACCGGCTCGGCCGACATCATCACCGGTACCGCCATCGCCAACCGCAACCATCCGCAGGTCGAAAAAGTCATCGGTACCTTCATCAATGCGCTCGCCCTGCGCACGGATTTTTCCGGCGCGCCGGCTTTTGCCGCCGTACTCGAGCGCGTCCGCCGCACCGCCCTGGAAGCCTACGAAAATCAGGACATTCCTTTTGAAAAAGTCATGGAATCGGTCAGCGGCGGGACGCGCTATCCCGTATTCCGCAATTCGCTCATTCTCCACAATATGCCGCTGCCGACCAAAAAGTTCGCCGGCCTCACGCTGACTGACGACGAAATCGGCAACGACACGTCGAAAATGGATATGCTGCTCTATTTCATTGAGCGCGAAGGG
The DNA here is from genome assembly GCA_903826865.1 of uncultured Verrucomicrobiota bacterium. GTDB lineage: Bacteria > Verrucomicrobiota > Kiritimatiellia > Kiritimatiellales > Tichowtungiaceae > Tichowtungia. The sequence continues at coordinate 10,224 of CAIKGD010000012.1, read as the reverse complement.
CAGCTTGAAGGGCAGCTGGAATACGACGCTGAACTGTTCGATGCCGCCACCGCCGAGCGGATCACGGCCGGTTTTATGATGCTGGCGCGGCAGGTAGTCAAAGATCCGTACCGTCCGCTTGGCGAGTACCTCCAGACGGGCGACCAAGAAGCGCCGACCTGTTTTGTCATTGGCGAAGGCTCGCTCTGCCTGCGCTGCACCGAAGTTCTGCGCCGCCGCGGCATGCGGGTGCTCGGCCTCATTTCACCCGATCCTGCCAACCGCCGCTGGGCGAAAGAAAAAGGCGTTCCGTGGCATCATCCCTCTGACGGATTTGAAAAAATTCTTTCCGCACAGCCGTTTGATTTTCTCTTCAGCATCGTCAACAGCTATATCCTTAAGCCGGACGTGCTCGCCATGCCGCGCCGCTATGCGATCAACTACCACGACGCGCCGCTGCCGCGCTACGCGGGGGTTTATTCCACCGCGTGGGCGATCATCAACCGCGAGAGGCTCCACGGCGTCAGCTGGCATGTAATGGTTGACGAAGTGGATGCGGGCGATCTGCTGAAACAGCGCACGGTGGATGTGCACGAAAACGACACCTCGTTTACGCTTAACGCCCGTTGCTACGATACCGCCATTGACGCTCTCAGTGAACTCGCGCTGGAACTGGTCGAAGGACGCGAAGTCCGCACACCGCAGGATTTGCGGAAGCGCACCTATTATCCGCTTCACAAACGGCCCGCTTACGGCGGTCTTATTGACTGGAACCGTCCGCAGACCGAGACCGATGCCTTGCGCCGCGCGCTCGACTTCGGTAATCAGCCCAACGATCTAGGCCTGCCCAAGGTTTTATTCGGCGGCGACATCTATGTAATCAAATCCGACGGCTCTCTGTTCACTCTGGACGGCGAACCGTCGAATATCCGGTTCTCCGCTGTCGGTGAGGTCGCCGACTGGATCGTCAATGAACCGGCATTTTCAAATCTCGGTAAAAAACTGGAAGCCATTAATGACGGACTGGCCGGCCATGAGCGTTTCTGGGTACGCCGCTTCGAAAATTTCCAGCCGCTGGAAATTCCTGCCGGCATTGACCGTTCGATTCATCACTATACGCTCACCGACCTGCCGCTGTTTCTCTGTTTTCTGGCCCGCTTCTGCTCGCAGGATCAGTTCACTGTCGGCTGGAAAGCGAAAACAGATGCACCGGAGTTTTTCGCCGATCAGGTTCCTCTGCATGTTGCGCTCAATGCCGAACAGTCCCTTTTTGACAATATGCAGCAGGCTGAAAAGGCGCTCGAAATCTGCCGCAAGCGCAAAACTTATGCGCGCGACCTGTTCCAGCGGTTCCCTGCGCTGCACAGGCCGCCGGTTTACCACGTCGTATTCGGCGAAAACGAAATACGCTGTCCGGCCAAAGTGTGGGAGCATTTCCGCGCCTTCCGCCATACGGCCTATCTCAGTCAGCCGCTCTTTTCCCAATCTGTATTAACGGTTCATGACCGCCGCGAGCTGGAGAAATTCCAGATGCGCACACCCGGTTTCGGTGAAACCCGCTGCATCCATCAGCTTTTTGAGGCGCAGGCTGAAAAAACGCCGCGCGCGACGGCCGTCGAAGGAATAGATGGGAAACTGACTTACGCTGAACTTGATGCGCGGGCCGATGCGCTGGCTGCACGGTTGCAGGAACTCGGAGTCAAGCCCGGCACACCCGTCGGTCTTTTTGTGAACCGCTCTCTGGAAATGTGCATCGGCATGCTGGGTATTCTTAAGGCGGGCGGCGCCTATGTGCCGCTTGACCCCGAATATCCGTCAGACCGTCTCGAATTTATCATGGGTGAAACGGCTATGCCGATTATTGTCACCGTCGAGGCGTTGAGCAACCGGATTTACGGCGGGCGCACCGCCGTTTGCGTGGATCTGATCACCGACAGTACATCCAAACCGTCGGTTTGCGGTGAAAACTCCAATCTGGCGTACATTTTCTACACCTCCGGCTCCACCGGTAAACCGAAAGGAGTGATGGTAGAACACCGCAATGTGGTGAATCACTGTCTGGCTTCGATTCAGATTTACGGTATCAGTGCCAAAGACCGTGTTCTTCAGTTTTTCTCGATGAATTTTGACGGCTCGGTTGAAGAGCTGTTTCCGGCCTGGGCCTCCGGCGGCACGGTGGTGCTGCGCAGTGACGAAATCTCCAGTTCGACATCCGAGTTTGAAAAATTCGTTGAGCGCCGGAAAATTACGGCAGTTGATCTGCCGACCGCCTATTGGCACGAATGGGTGCGCAATCTGCGTACCGTGCCGAAAACGCTGCGGGCGGTTATCATCGGCGGCGAGAAAGTTTCGGCGGAACTCTGCCGCGTCTGGTTGCAGAAAGGCGGCGGAGCGGTCCGGCTTTTCAATACGTACGGTCCGACCGAATGCACGGTGGTGGCCACGGTTCACGAACTGACCGGCGCGGTCACCGGCGAAGTGCCGATCGGTCTGCCGATTGCGGGTACGGCACTCTATGTGGCGGATGAGCGGCGTCAGCTTGTATCGCTCAGCATGCCCGGCGAACTGCTGATCGGCGGCGAAGGTGTTGCCCGCGGCTATCTCAACCGGTCAGATCTGACCCGTGAAAAATTTATCCGTAATCCGTGGGGCGAGGGGATGCTCTACTGTACCGGCGACCTAGTCTGCCGCCAGTCCGACGGACGCATCGGCTTTATGGGACGTGTGGACAATCAGGTGAAAATCCGCGGTTTCCGTATCGAACCCGACGGAATCGCCGCTGTGCTGGAGCAGCACAGCGACATCGCGCAGGCTGTTGTGGTCGCTCGCGACGATCTTTCGGAGCAGAAAGAACTGGCGGCCTATTATATTCCTGTGCCGGGTCTGTCGCCGTCTGTCAGTGAACTGCGCGCCTTTCTTGCCGCCAGTCTGCCGGAATACATGATTCCGGTTGCCTTTATGGAACTTGACGAATTTCCGGTTGCACCGGGTGGAAAAGTTGACCGCAAGGCACTGCCGTCGCCGGTTAAAAACGCCGTCCGGGCGCGCGAAAATTATGTGGAGCCCTCAACGCCGCAGCAGAAAACGCTGGCGGAAATCTGGTCGGCGGTACTCGGCATCAATCAAATCGGCATTCACGACAACTTTTTTGATCTCGGCGGTCATTCACTGCTGGCCATACAGCTGGTCGAGCGGATTCTGGCCTGCGGGCTGTCGCTGACAGTCGCACAGCTCTTTCAGTATCCCACCATTGCGCAGATGGTCGAAGTGGTCAGTCTGCGCGGTGAGTCCGAATACAAATCGCTGGTCTGTCTCAAAGAAGGCAATCCGGGGCGTGTGCCGCTGTTTCTCCTGCACAGCGCTCCGGGCGACCTGCTCGGTTACTCGAATCTCGTGCACAATCTGCCGCCGGATCAGCCGGTGTACGGTTTCCAGTCCCTCGGACTGCTTGATCCGGACAAAGTCCATTCCACCATTCCGCAAATGGCCGCTTACTACGTTTCTGTATTGCGCGAATTTCTGCCGGATGGACCCTATCTGCTCGGCGGCTGGTGCTATGGCGGCTATGTCGCCATGGAAATGGCGCGCCAACTGATGGATCAAGGCTGCGAAGTCAAACTGCTCGCGTTGATTGACGCCTGGGCTTATCCGCCCGCCGAACGCCGGATCAGCTTCTACTGGCGGCGGTTCCAGCTTACGCGTCTCATCGGTATCCGCCAGTGGATAAAGATCATCTTGCATCGTTTCAAAAACTCCTTCCGTGACGAAGCCGCCGATGCCGTTACCATGCTCGACGGCGTGCAGGCTAAAGAAGGGGTGCTGGCCAATCGAGAGGAAGTTTACCGACGCAACCGTGAAGCCGCGCTCAAATATAACCCCCGCTATTATCCGGGACGCACCGCGCTTTTCCGTTCCGACGAACTGGCCGGCTGGTTCCTGCCGGATATGACCATGGAATGGGCCGTGCTGACTGACGATCAGGATGTCTATCTGGTTCCCGGCGAGCACCGCGGAATGCTTCACGAGCCCGCCGTTCAAGTGCTTGCCGCGCGCCTTAACGCCAGCATCGAAAAAGCGCTTAAAAAGGTTGGTTGACGATATTTCTTCGCACACCGCCGTGCTTTTGCTAGTTTCTCGTGCCAGTAACGTAAAGGAGCTTTTTATGATTTTTTCCGATTTCAGAAAATTTTTGCTGATAATTCTGTCCCTGCTGGCCGCCGCATTCTGCGCGCAGGCCGCTACACCCTCCAAAGCGGGTGCGGTGAAGAAGAAACCTGCTGCTCCCGCCGCAGCAGTTCCGGCAAAGACGACGCTGAACGTCATTTCGCGCGACCCGTACTACGGTGCCGTTGTCATTGACGCGTCCACTGGCGCGGTTCTTCAGGAAGACCACGCGTCGGCGGCGGCCTATCCCGCCAGCATGGTCAAGCTGATGACCCTGTTTGTACTGCTTGACGATGTGAAGGCCGGGAAACTCCGTCTGGACGAACCGGTGACCATTGACCGCGAAGTGACAAAAGTCGGCGCACGGCAGGTGTGGCTGAAAGAGGGTGAAGTTTTCCCGCTGGAAGAGCTGATTTACGCCATGGTAATTCATTCGGCGAACGATGCAGCGGCAGCACTGGCGATTCGCGCTTCGGGCAGCCGCGAGGCGCATGCGGAACGGATGAATGCCAAGGCGCGCGGACTCGGACTTCGCAATACGGTTTTCCATAACGTGCACGGGTTGCCGCCGGGGCCGGGGCAGGAAGTGGATACCGGTTCGGCGCTTGATATGGCTTTGCTGTCCAGAGCGTTGCTGGCGGAACATCCTGAAACACTGAAGTACACTTCGATTTCAACCCGTCCTTTCCGTGAAACCAATGCAGTTCAGCTGACGAGTTCGAATAAACTGCTCGGTCAGGTGCCCGGTTGCGACGGTCTTAAAACCGGTTATTTCTACGCGGGCGGATTTTCCATTGCGGCCACTGCCCAGCGCGACGGCCGGCGTGTCATCGCGGTGATTATGGGAAGCAAAGACAAACATGTGCGCGATGCCAAAGCCGCAGAGTGGATCGAGAAGGGATTTATTAAACTTCCGCCGCTTCCTCCTCCTCCTCCTGTTGTTGCACCGGTGCCTGAACCGCTTCCGGATTTATCTACGGAAAAGAAACACGGGTTCGTTCTGCCGGTACTGGCCGGTCTGGCCGGTCTGGCCGTGCTGATTGCCGCGCTGGTCGTGTTTCTTCGTCGGCGACGGAAGGCATAAGCGTCATTTTTTAAAAAGCATCGGATAGCCGACCAGCGTCATCAGGCGATGAGTGAGCGACTGCATCCGTTTGCCGCTTTCGTACGCCAGGTTAAGAAGATCTTTTTGCGTCTCCTTATCAGCGTGACGAATGGCGGCTTCTACCGACGCGTTAACGACTGTCAGCGGCTGAAGCAGCGTCAATGTCAGTTTAGACACTTCAATTATCAGTTCTTCCCGGCCCAGATGGTCGGCGTGGTCTTCAATCGTAACCGGGTTTCGTTTGCGCAGTTCAATCTGTTCTTCAAGTTCCTGTATCTTCGCTTCAATCCGGTCGGCATAGGTGCCCAGTCCGTTGCGTGCGGCATCGACAGTGGTTTTAATCTGAAACGGGTCACTGTGTTCAACCCGCATCAGCCCTTCCAGCTTTTCAAGGACAACGGCTAGAGCACTCATGTCCAGTCCCAAACCGGTTTCTGCACCACCGCTGTTTTCAGGAACCGTGCCGGCTTTGACCACCAGACGTTGCCAGTTTTTGAGCGGAATATCTGAAGCACCCGGCTGTTCGCGTGCTTTTTCTGCGCCTTGCTCCCTGATGCTTTTGATCATTTTCGATTCCACGTCATCCATTTTGCGGCGCTGGTCGAAATAGTGGGCGGTAAGTATTTCAAACTGCTGTTGCTCCTCCATTTCACGGACGGCATCGAAGATGCGCCGGTCGATTTCCGGATGCTGCGCACCGAGTGCCAGATGGATTTTATCCAGCACGGTTTTTTCGAGTAGCATCAAGGCTTTGGTCAGATTGACTCTGCCTTTCGGGGTCTGAAAGTCGGCTTCTTTGCGCAACCCGCCGAATGTGCGGCGCAGGCAGCCGATCACGACATCGGCGAAGGCCTCGCCATCCTGCACACCCGCAGTCGATTGACGGATAGCAGCGGCTTCCATGATCATCTGTCCAAGCCGCTCCGGATCGGAAAGCATTTTTTTGACATCGCCGGAGACTTCGGCTCCGGAGGCCTCGCCTTTGAGGAAGGCAACGATCCGGCTGACTTTCAAGGGGGAAAATTCATCAGCGCCGGAACCGGTTTCGTCATCATTTTTCCCGTTGCCGCCACTACCGGTTTTCTGTTCACCGTTGTGCAGCGCGACGTATTTAACGTCGCTCATTTCGACATGATCAAGCCCGGCTGCGGAAAGAGTTTCCTTCAGTTGCGAATCGCCGGGCGTGCAGAGAGCGGCAAGCAGTTTTTTCAGTTCGTTTCTGGTGAGCCCTTTGCTGAGTGCCAGGTGGGATACTCTCAGGGAAGCCAGCCGTTTTTCGAGTGTGCGGATCGGAACATCGCGCGCAACGACGGGTTGGTCATCAACGGTCAGTGTTCCTTTGAACGTACCGATGGTGATTGATTTCCGGTTTTGCAGAGCGGCGTGCAGATTTTCAAAAGTGGCATCAATGATCAGTTCTACGGAGGGGTGTTCCATGCCGTAAACCGAAACGGTACCCAAACCTCTTCCCAGAGAAATCAGTACGGAACGAAGCTCTTCAGAGATTTCCTGATCATGCGCGTGTTGAGGAGAAACACCGTTCTGCTCCATAATGTGTGACACTCCATAATTAAGTCAGAGTTTAGTGGCAACAGGCTGTGCTTTACAGTTAAAAATAAAAAAGCTCACCGGTAATGGTGAGCTTTTTCAGCCGGTGAAAGGCTTAGAGTCAACCCAGCATTTCTTTCGCCGTTTTATAAACATTGTCTGCCGTGAAACCGAATTCCTTGGCCAGCGCGCCGGCCGGTGCCGAAGCGCCGAAATGATTAATTCCGATAACGCGACCCTTGTCGCCGGTATATTTCTCCCAGCCCTGCGAATGTCCCGCTTCGACGGCGAGGCGGGTTTTGCATTCAGGCGGGAAAACAGAGGCTTTGTATTCTGCACTTTGCGCTTCGAACAGTTCCCAGCTCGGGAAGCTTACGACGCGCACCGCTTTACCTTCTGCGGCCAGTTTTTTACCAGTCTCGATGGATAGCCAGACTTCAGAGCCGCTCGCCACAATCAGAATATCGTGATTACTTGCAGTGCTTTCCCAAATTGTATAGGCGCCTTTTTTTAGGTTGCAGGCGCTCGCCAGCTCTTTGCGGTCGAAGACGGGCAGATTCTGGCGGGTGAGGAGCAGGGCGGTCGGTCCGGTTTTATTTTCGAGCGCCGCAATCCAGGCGCACTTGGTTTCCGTCGCATCGGACGGACGGATCACGGTGACGTTCGGCGTGATACGCAGACTCATCAGTGTTTCAATCGGCTGATGGGTCGGTCCGTCTTCGCCGACGTAAAAGCTGTCGTGCGTGTAGACATAAATAACCGGCAGTTTCATCAGCGCGGCGACGCGGGTGGTCGGGCGGACATAGTCGGCGAATACCAGGAAGGTGGCGCCGTAGATACGGAAACCGCCATGCACCTGCACGCCGTTCATGATGGAACCCATGCCCAGTTCGCGCACGCCGAAATGGAAGTTGCGGCCTTTGAAGGATTTTTTGCTGATGTCGCCCAGATCTTTGAGATAGGTGTTATTGCTCGGCGCGAGATCGGCCGATCCGCCGACGAGATAAGGCACCGCTTTAGCCAGATCCTGCAGAACTTTGCCGGAGGCCGAGCGCGTGGCGATGGAGCCGCCGGCTTCAAAGTCCGCGATTTTTTTGGCGAGATTGGCCGGGAGTTCGCCGCTTTGGCAGGCCTTCCACTCGCCGGCCTTTTTCGGTTTGGCCTGTTCAAAGGCGGCCAACATTGCGTTCCATTCTGTTTCGATCGCGGCATTCTTTTTTGAGACTTCGGCAAAGGCGGCGCGCACTTCGGCGGGAACGAAAAACTTTTCGGGCGAAATGCCGAGCGCGGCTTTGGTGAGTTTAACTTCTTCTTCGCCGAGCGGCGCGCCGTGACAGTCGTGCGAACCGGCCTTGTTGGGCGAACCGAAACCGATGGTGGTATTGCAGATGATGACGGACGGTTTGCGGGTCTGGGCCTGTGCGGCTTTAGTGGCGGCCGCGATTTCACCGGTATTATGCCCGTCAATTTCCTGAACATGCCAGCCGTAAGCGGTCATGCGTTTTTTGACATCGTCGGTATAGGTGATGTGCGTATCGCCTTCGATGCTGATGAAATTCTGATCGTAGAACAGAATCAGTTTGCCGAGGCCGAGGTTGCCTGCCATGGAGAAAACTTCATGCGAGATGCCTTCCATGAACTCGCCTTCGCTGGCGATAACGTATGTGTAGTGATCAACCAGCTTATGCGTTTTGCTGTTGAAACGCGCTGCCAGCATTTTTTCGGCAATCGCCATGCCGACGGCATTGCCGCAACCCTGGCCGAGCGGGCCGGTGGTGGTTTCGACGCCGACTGTGTGGCCGTATTCCGGATGTCCCGGAGTTTTGCTGCCCCACTGGCGGAATTTTTTGAGTTCTTCGAGCGGCAGATTGTACCCGGCGAGGTGGAGAAGACTGTAAATCAGCATCGAGCCGTGGCCGGCGGATAGAACAAAACGGTCGCGGTCGGCCCACTGCGGGTTTTGCGGGTTATGTTTCAGAAACTGCGTCCAGAGAACGGCGGCAACGTCCGCCATACCCAGCGGAAGCCCCGGGTGACCCGAATTGGCGGCTTGTACGCCGTCCATTGAAAGTCCGCGAATCGTGTTGGCAATCAGTTTGATATCCATTTTTACTCCTTTTGGTCGTTCAAATAATCCTGATTCAGTTAAAATCCGCCCGAACGTACCGGAAACCGCCGCGCCTGACTAATTGAAATATTGGAAAATGATAGATTTACATGCCCATTCCATTTTTTCTGACGGAACCAATACTCCTGAAGAGCTGGTGACGCTTGCCGAGCAGGCCGGACTTACTGCGTTGGCGCTGACCGACCATGACACCACGGATGGTCTGCCGCGGTTCATGGCGGCGGGTGCCAACTCTTCCGTACAGACCGTGGCCGGCATTGAACTAAGCGCGGAATTCGGCGAAATCACGCTTCACATGCTTGGCTTTCTTTTTGATCCGGCCAATGAAGACCTGCAGACGGCGCTTAAACAGGTGCGGGAAGGACGCACGGAGCGGAACGTTCAGATATTGGAAAAACTTAACCGGCTCGGTTACAGCCTTACACACGACGATGTCCGTAAACAGTCCGGTGATGATCTGATCGGCCGCCCTCACTTCGCCGCCGCGCTGATTGAAAAAGGACACTTCAAACACCAAGACAAAATTTTCCAGCAGTTGCTGGGCAGGGGTAAGGCTGCTTATGTTGACCGCCGCCGGTTTTCACCCGAAGCGTGTGTCGAAATCGTTCGCAAAGCGGGCGGAGCGCCGGTGATTGCGCATCCGGGACAGATGAAACTCACCACCCGGAGCCTGCGCCGGCTCGTTAAAAAGCTGAAAGAGCACGGCCTGTGCGGGCTCGAAGTCTGGCATCCGACTCACCAGCCGCACCAGATGGCTGCCTTTTTGCGCATCTGTGAAGACTTCGGGCTGGTCGCCACCGGCGGCTCTGATTTTCATGGCACGCTGACTCCTGACCTTACACTGGGTCGTGGGTTCGGTGATCTTTGTGTGCCGGACACGGCGCTGGATACTTTGCGCGGCCTTTGCAACCGGGCTATTTAATGTCTTTTTCGTCCGGGTCGTCGTCGTCCTCGTTCCGGTTGTTGCGCAGGAATTCCTGTACCGCATCTTTGGCCATTCCTGCCGACTGCACCACAAGGTCTTTGGCGGTTTCCGCCGTTTGCACGACCATGTCTTTAGCGGTTTCGGCGGTCTGCACGACAATATCTTTGGTCTTTTCAATGGAAGAGAGAATTACGCCGTTGAAGCCGTAAATATCGCGGGCCATACGCATCGGGTTGGTAATGAAAATGTGAGACAGCGCTCGTACTACTGTCATATCGGTCGGAACACTCTTCAGTTTTTTCGCCAGCGGCAGCGCCAGCAGCCAGATCAGCGCCGCATGCAGAATCAGTAGCAGGTGCAGGTATGAAAAGGCGG
>CAIKGD010000011.1 GCA_903826865.1 uncultured Verrucomicrobiota bacterium | reverse complement strand
CCTGGTCTGAAAAAAAGGTTCAGGCGCTGCTGAACGAACTTTCCAGCACCTGCGATCAGCCGTGGACGCTGAAGCAGATGGCCGATCAGTGCGGTGTTCAGCGCACCCGGCTGAACACAGTCTTTCAAAAGCTGACCGGCGGCACTCCGATGGCCTATCTTTCCAGACTCCGGATGGAACGCGCCAAAACTCTGCTGAGGGAAACGGATATTAAAATCATTGATATCGCCTTTGAATGCGGCTTCAGCAGCAGCCAGTATTTTGCCAACACGTTCCGTCACGCCACCGGTATGACACCATCGGAATACCGTGTCCATTGCGCGGGACTGACCGCCGAAGAACTGCGCAAGTGGGCAAACGTAGACTTCCGCAGTGAACAGGAAGAACACCGCCGCATTCGAAGTTTCAGCAACATTTGACCGGCACGCCACCTGTGCGCCTCACCTGTCAAACCTGAGCTGCTTAGATTAATGTTTTTAACTCTCACCGAATCTTCAGGGTCGCGACGCCGATCAAGGCAAAGATAATGGAAAGAATCCAGAAGCGAATAGTGACCATATTCTCTACTGCACCAAGCGGTCGGCCGGCTTCTGTTGCATGTTCTTTGGCAATAGAGTGAAAGTGATGATGAATCGGCGCACAGCGGAAAACGCGCCGACCCGCGCCGTATTTTCTTTTCGTAATTTTGAACCAGCTCTGCTGAATCAGCACACTGGCGGCTTCCATAACAAACACACCGCCGACAATGACAAGCACCAGCTCTTGCTTGATCAATATAGCAACGGCCGCAATGCCGCCGCCGATCGCGAGACTGCCGGTGTCCCCCATGAATACGCGTGCCGGGTGGCAGTTAAACCAGAGAAAACCAAGTCCCGCGCCGAGCAGTGCGCCGCAAAAAACAGCCAGTTCACCTGCGCCCTTCACAAACGGAACCTGCAAGTATTCGGCAAAAATAAAATTACCCGCCACATAGGCCATCACCAGATAGGCCGCCGCCGCCGAATTGGTGCAGCCGATCGCCAGCCCGTCGAGCCCGTCCGTAAGATTGACCGCGTTGGAAGAACCGACCAGTACGAGAAAAACAAAGACCAGCGTACCGAACAGTCCCATAGCCGGAATCACCGGAACCTTTATAAACGGCACCATGAGTTGCTGCGTGCGTAAACAGGTTTCTTCGTTCGAGCAAAGCGCGAACAGCAGCAGCACCGTCCAGAAAACCTGAGCAACCAGTTTAACGCGCGGTGAAAGTCCGTCGGCCCGCTTGATTTTAAAATAGTCATCAATAAATCCGAGTACACCGAGAAAGCAGAATGTAGTCAGCGCGCAGAGCATGAAAAAGTTACCCGGCTCGGCCCACAGTACGGTCGCGGAAACTGTGGTGAAAATAATCATCAGTCCGCCCATCGTCGGCGTGCCAACTTTACCGGATCCATGCATCCCCAGCACCCGCCCGTCCTCCTTTTGTTCCCGGAAGTTCATAGCATGCAGTTTTTTTATCAGCCACGGGCCGATGATGAGACTGAGAATAAAAGCCGTCCCGGCGGCCAGCACAGCGCGAAAGGTGATGTAGCGGAAAATGCGCAACGGTGAAACGACATCACTAAACTGATACAGCCAATAGAGCATGGATTCTTCTCCGGGTTAGATTTTTGCTTTCAATTCTTCAAGAATGGTTTCGAGCCGTTCGCCGCGCGATGCTTTAAAAAGCACCATATCTCCCGCACGGAGATGACTTCGCAATACGTCCGCCGCCGCTGCTTTATCAACACCGATAATGCCGTTACAAACAATCTGCGCCCCAGTCTCCCCGACCGTAATAACACAGTCTAATTTCAACTGATCTGCAAACCGGCCCAGCTCGCAGTGCTCGGTCCTGCCCTGCGCACCGAGTTCGCGCATACCGCCCAGCACCGCGAAACGGCGTCCTTCGCACGGTAATCCGGCAAACGTGGTGAGTGCCGCACGCATCGAGAGCGGATTGGCGTTATAAGCATCATTGATAAAAACGATGCCGTTATGCAACGTCCGCTCCCAGCGCATCGGCGCAGACTGAAAAGCGGAAAGTCCCTTCTGGATTTCTTCGCCGGAAAGTCCCAGTTCGCGGCCGAGCGCGGCGGCGCGGCGTGCGTTGCGGATCATGTGTTCACCGGGCAGCGGTACGGTGAACGTAAAGGGTTCTTTGCCGAACGTGACGATACGGCCTTTGCACTTCGAACGGAACAGTTCGAACCATTCCGACGTTTCGTCGAGCAGTGCATTGCCGGCATACGCCAGCAGTGAGGCCTTCTCCTCTGCAATATCCTCGATGCCTTTAAAAAATTCAATATGCGCCTTGCCAATGTCTGTAAGAACCGCCCAGTCGGGCCGAAGCAGTCCGGCCAGCGGAGCGATTTCTCCGGGATGGTTCATGCCCAGTTCGAAAACAAAGAAGTCCGCGTTTCGGTCGGCGGCCAGCATACTGAGCGGCAGACCAATGTCGTTGTTCCAGTTACCTCGCGTTTTAGCCACTGTTCCCTTCTGCGCCAGTACGGAAGCAATCAATTCCTTGACGGTGGTTTTGCCGACACTGCCGGTGATGCCGACAACCGTACCCGCCCAGTGACACCGCACACCGGAGGCCAATGCCCGCAGTGCCTGCATTGTATCGGGCACAACCAGTTGCGGCACGTTTCCAAACTTTGAAAAATCCCGGTCGACCACAAGGCCTGAGGCACCCTTCTCAACCGCCAGCGGAATAAAATTATGCCCGTCGTGTGCCGCGCCTTTAATGGCAATGTAAACCTCGCCCGGTTCCAGCGTGCGTGTGTCGTGGGAAATTCCAAGAATTGGAAAATTTTTCTCTGAATTTTTCCAGACTCCGGACACCCAACCGGCGCATTCCGCCGCGCTGAATTTTATTTTTTCCATTCGAGAGCCTCCCGGACTGCTTCGCGATCATCAAAAGGAAATATGGCGCCATTAAACTCCTGACAGGTCTCGTGTCCTTTGCCAGCAACAAGCAGGACATCTTTTTTACCAATCAGTTCAAGGCCGCGCGCAATGGCGGCCTTCCGGTCGAGTACGATTTCATATTTGCGTCCGGAATCAAATCCGGCGGCAATCCCGGCGGCGATGTCTTCAGGAATTTCGTTGCGCGGGTTGTCGTTGGTAATGATGGAGTAGTCGGCCAGTTTCGCGGCAACCTTGCCCATCAGCGGACGTTTGCCTTTGTCACGGTTGCCGCCGCAACCGAAAACAACAACGAGCCGGCCGGCCGTGATTTCGCGCAAAGTTCCCAGCACGTTGAGCAGGGCGTCGTCGGTGTGGGCGTAGTCCACGAAAACCCGTTTGCCTTTGGTGTTTGGAACCGCTTCGAGCCGTCCGGGCACGCAGGGCATTTCGGCGAGCGCTTTCACTGTAATTTCAGCAGGAATGCCAAGCGCAGCGGCCGTGGCGAAGGCCGCCAGCGCGTTGTACAGGTTGAAACGACCGATGAGCTGCAAAGAAACTTCGGCATCGCCCCACGGACTTTTGACGCACATCCGCGAACCGGCGGCGTCTGTAACCGCATTAAGACCGCGCACTTCAGCGCCTTCTTCGAAGCCGTAAGAAATCCGTCCGGCCAGAAGCTTTTTTCCGCTGAGCAGACGTCGACCCCACAGATCATCGCAATTGATGACGGCAAAACGCCGCACCTGATTAAAGAGACGCGACTTTACATTAAAATATTCTTCAAGCGTGCCGTGATAGTCGAGGTGATCCTGCGTCAGGTTGGTAAAAACGGCGGCGTCGTAAAAGATACCCTCCACACGATGCTGAGCCAGTGCGTGCGAAGAAACTTCCATTACGGCACTGTCACATCCGGCGCGATCCATCTGCGCAAACATCGCCTGAAGATCAGGTGCCTCCGGCGTGGTGCGCGACGCAGGCAGCACGCGGTCGCCGATTTCGTAGCGCACGGTACCGAGCAGGCCGGGCCGCCGTCCGGCGGCTTTAAAAATTTCGCGCAACATGAAACTGACGGTAGTTTTGCCATTGGTACCCGTGATGCCGATCATGCAGAGCCGCGCGGCAGGATGGCCGTAAAAACTCCCGGCAAGCTGCGCAAGCGCAAGCCGCGCATCAGCCACATGAATGCACGGAAAACTTCCGCCGAATGCACAGGGCGTCTGCGAAACCACAGCGGCGGCTCCGCGCTGAATGGCTTCTTCAATATAGGCCGCGCCATCAGCTTTTTCGCCGTGCAATGCCACAAAGAGCGTTCCGGACTCCACGCGGCGCGAGTCGTACACAATACCGGTGATCTCGCAGGCGGTATCACCGGTGATTTCCACTGTCTCAATACCGTCTAACAGTTCGTTCAGCTTCATAGTTTTCTCAGTCGGAAATACTTTCTTCGCCGGATCCGCTGTTTTCAATGTCCGTCACATATTCAGTGGTAAACCCTTCGGGCGGTATGCGCAGATAGCGCACCGTCTGGTCGGCGATTTCGCGAAAGAACGGAGCGCAAACGGTTCCGCCGTAGTAACCGCCCTGTTGCGGCTCGTCCGCGACGACGATAATGCTGATCGCCGGATTTTCAACCGGCAGGAATCCTACAAAAGAAGCCATGAATTTGTCGTGATAATAGCCGCCGTGTTCCAGATTAACTTTCTGCGCGGTGCCGGTTTTCCCCGCCACCAGATAACCCGGCAGTGCGGCCTGTGTACCGGTGCCGCCGGGTTGAGTGACGCGTGCCATCAGACGGCGCATCTGCTTCGATGTTTCCGGACGAATGGGCCGACCAAGAACCTGCGGTTGCGGCGAAAGAACAGTTTCACCTTTGCTGTTCACGACTTTACGGATAATGAGCGGACGCATGCGGACACCGTCGTTGGCTATCGCGCCGATGGCGGAAAGCATCTGCATAGAAGTAACAAGCACTTCGTGTCCCATCGCGATATGAGTAATGCTTATTTTTGACCACCGGTCGGGTTTCCAGAGAATACCGGCGTCTTCGCCCGGCAGTTCAAGTCCGGTGCTGTCGCCGAAACCGAAGGCACGCAGTGATTGATAAACCTTTGCATTGCCCATCTGGAGCGCGACTTTCGCCGCGCCGATGTTACTCGATTTTTTGATGATGTCGGCCACGGTCAGCCGTCCGTAAGGGTGTGAGTCATGGAGTGTCGTTCCGCCGTAAAACCACGCCCCGTTTTCGCAGTCGAAGATATCGGTGGTGCGCACGGCACCGCAGTCGAGCGCCGAGGCAATAACCATAGCCTTCATGGTCGAGCCGGGTTCGTAGGTGTAGTTGATGGCGCGGTTGCGCATCCATTCGGCAGGCGCCGTGCTGAAACGGTTAAGGTTGAAGGTCGGCAGCGAAGCCATGGCCAGAATCTCACCGGTGCGCACGTTCTGCACAATCGCCCATGCGGCTTTCGGATGATATTTGGCAAGCAGATTGTCGAGCGCCTTTTCAGCAAAGTGCTGAATCTGCTGATCGATAGTCAGGTAAACGTCTGCACCAGGCTGCGGCTCAATGTTCACCGTACGGGTACCGTAGATTTCACGACGGCGGCCGTCCTTCTGACTGATACGCAGACCCGCAACGCCTTGCATCACAGAGTTCATGCGCTGTTCAATGCCGGCGCTGCCGACCCCTTCATAGTTGGCATAGCCGATCACATGCGCGCCAAGAACCCCCTTGGGATAGTCACGGATCGGCACATCTTCGAAAACGAGTCCCTTCAGATTCATCGCCCGCAGCGGTTGTATCGTCTCTTCGCGCATAAACTTCTGGATCCGCACATACTGCCGGTCCGGTTGGTTAAGCATTGCCCATATGACGTTACGATCCATTGAGAGCTGGCTTGACAGCGCATCACAAACAGCCCGGATGTCGCCGTTTTGCTGAATAAATTTCGGATCGGCACAGACATGCTTGGCGGCAATATCCACCGCCAGCATGTTGCCGTTGCGGTCGAGAATGCGCCCGCGCGGGCCGCGGGTTTCCTGCTCAAGCCGGCGGGCGGTTTCAATGCGCGCCATGATTTCTGGCGAAGGCCGTAAATGCAAAAAGGCCAGGCGAACACCCAGCCCGACGAAAACCGTCGTGATCACGACGGAGGAAAATACTGTTCTCCCTTTATACTTCATTCATAGAGATCCATTGGGACACTATTTGTTGTAGGCAAGAGTCGCGGACGGCGAGACTGCGCCGTTGCGCACACGTACAATCTGCTGCTCATTCGGCAAATGCATCGCCAGATTGTGGCGTTTCAGTGCACGGTCAAGGTTGGCAGGCGCCAGTTGGCTGGACCAGCGGTCCTGCTCGTTAATCATCCGGCGGCGGGTTTCGCGCTGCACGGTTTCAAGCCGTTTAATCTCCTGCCCGAGCGTATCACAGCGGGCGCACAGCCAGACATAGCTGAGACCGAATACGGCGACAAAGACCAGAATATTGGCCAGTACCACCGGAAATGGAATCCGCACCTGGGCTTTATGACTTCTTACTCTTTGTCTGTTTATCATGCTGCTTCCTCCCTTTCCGCCGCGCGCAGTTTGGCTGAACGCGCACGCGGATTATCCGCCAATTCCTGTTTCGAGGCCGTCAGCGGCTTTTTCGTCAGCAGCCGTACAGCCGGTTCTTCATAAATCAGTTTCTCGCCGCCCTGCTGAAGCGATTCGTGCTTCACCGTATGGCGTTTAAAAAATTCTTTCACCAGCCGGTCTTCCAGACTGTGAAACGTAATCACCGTCATCCGGCCGCTTTCGCGCAGCATCGAAAGTCCGGCTTCGAGACCCGCTTCCAGACTTTCCAGCTCGGAGTTCACCGCCATCCGCAGCGCCTGAAACGTCTGCGTGGCCGGATGAATCGCGCCGCGCCGGCCACCTTTGGCCCGCTCAACGACTTCCGCCAGCTTGAGCGTCCGTTCAATCCGTCCGTTCTGCCGTTCCTGCACAATCGCCCGCGCAATCCGGCGGGAGTCGCGATCTTCTCCAAAGCGGTAAATCACATTGGCCAGTGCTTCCTCGTCGTCCTCATTCACCAGATCAGCGGCGGAACGGCCCTGCGTGCGATCCATACGCATATCCAGCGGACCGTCCTTGGCAAAACTGAAACCGCGCTCCGCGACATTCAGCTGCGGCGAGCTGACGCCGAGGTCGAGAAGCACCCCGTCCGCCTCCGTCACGCCGACCTGTCTGCAAAGCTCTTTCATATCCGCAAAATTTCCATGTATCCGTACCGCCCGTTCCCCGAAGGGTTTTAAAATCTCTTCCGTTTTTTCTATGGCTTCCGCATCGCGATCCATTCCGATCAGCCGCCCTTCCGGCGAAAGCCTCTTCAAAATCTCCGCTGCATGTCCGCCGCGCCCGAGTGTGCCGTCGATGTAGGTTCCTGCCGGGTTCGTCACCAGCAGACCCAGCGTCTCGTTCAGCAGTGCCGGAACATGCATAAACTCCTTATTACGCCATTTGCATCGAACCGATCACCCGGCGCGAACAGGCCACTGAAAAAGTGGCCGCCTGTTTTTCACTCATCAGCACCGTGCGGCGCATTTCGCCTTCCGGCAGCCGGAGGTAGCGGTCTTTTTCAGGCGTCAGGTCAATGGCCCGCGAAAAATACATGTATTTTGCAATGCTGTTCATACCCATACCCGTTCTCCTAGTAGCCTCCGTAAAAAGCAGTCTCTGCCAGCGCCGAAACAGCAGGCAGCGCCATATCAAAATGTTCTTCACTCCAAAGTTCGATGCGGGTGAGCGTACCGACCAGAACCACCTTGCTCTTCACTTCGGCATGAGCCAGCAATTCATCCTTTATGCGCACCCGGCCTTGTGCATCCACCGTCAAAGCATCTGCCGAAGCCGTCATTGCGCGCACAGCCTGTTCATCCTGAGCGTCCACTGCACCCGCTACGCGCAACTGCCGCAGACGGCGGTTCATTTCCGCCAGCGTGTAGAGATAGAGGCATTTTCGGTCAGAATGGGGAAAAACATACAAACGGGGCGTTGCCCCCATCATGGCGCGCCAATTCGATGGGATAATCAGCCTGCGTTTCGGATCCAGCGAGTGGTGAAATGACCCGACAAACAGCTCTTCACTCATTGCTTCTACTGCATTCATACTCCACTACACCCTTCTTGGCTCCACTTTATGTCACCTCCTACCACCTCCCGTCAACAGATTTTCGCAACTTTTTAAAAAAATTGAGGAAGGTACAGAACGATTTGACCAAATGAAAGCAATAGAATAGGGTTACCTCAACAAATGGAGGTCACATGAAGAAGTTGGTTGTCATACTCGCAATGGGTGCCTTGGCCGTTTCCGTGTCTGCCATGTCAAAAAATCCCGCCGCTGCAAAAGCTCCTGCTGATGCAAAAGCCTGTGCCGTGAAAGACGCGGCCTGCTGCACAACAGATGGAAGCTGCAAAATGGATGCTCAAAAAACCTGTCCGGCCTGTAAAGCAGCCGGCGGTGCATGTGCAGCCTGCAAAGCAAAAGCTGATGCAGCAAAAGCAGCCTGCGACACTCAGAAAGCGGCTAAAGAAGCTGGTTGTGCCGGTGGCACTTGCCCGCTTAAGAAATAAGCACCCCGTTTACCCCACCCTGTACCACCCTCTCCCTCACGGGGGAGGGTTTTTTGTTTCCCAATATTTGGAACCCTTTAGAGCAACTGCGAATTAACAGAAAGTGAGATTCAATCCGTTAAAAACGCAGAAGCAGAAACCTCTCAAAGGTTGACTTGAGAAGCCGGGAAAAGTGCTGCGCCGCTTTTCCCGCAAACATCAGGCTAATTAAACTTTATACCTTTACCGGAAACTTTCGTTGTCAAAGAAGACCACAGTATCCAGTACCGGCCGTAAGCCTCAACCGTAACATCAATCAGAGCATCTGCATTTGTTTTTTGTTTGGCATCATCAATCGCGTCTTGCGTATTGTTGGATCCGCTTATCGGAATCAGTCCAAGCAACAATATCTTACTGTCTTCACCAACAACCTTGCCCAGTTCAACGTATGGCCTGCCGTTAAGCGGTGTGGTAGAATCAGTAATTCCTCCGGGCATGTGTGCACAACCGGCAAGAAACGCCGTCGCTACCGCAAATACCGCGAACATTCTATATTTTCCCATATCACAACTCCTGTCTGAAGAAAGATTTTTTTCAAGCGTTACAGGCACGCACCTGTTGAAACCGCCGTGAAAAAACACTTCCGTCCGCAAGAAGGTGCCAAAACAAATTCTGAAACACAAGCTAACCGGCAAAAGGCCTTTTCTCGACTAGATATGAAAATCAGAGCCGCCGAACGCGGAGCTGGCCGCAGGCAGCTTTGAGCGCAGAGCCTTTGGAATCGCGAAACGTCGTGTTGATTCCGGTTTTTTCCAGAATTTCTAAAAATATTTTCATCGCTTCCGGCTGGGGACGTTCGCCGGCGAATTCTTCAACCGGACTGAGCGGAATCAGGTTGACGCGGCAGGGAAATTTTTTAAGCAGCTTGACCAGCTGACGTGCCTGCTCCGGCGAATCGTTCAGGTTTTTTATCAGCGTGTACTCGAACGTGATAATGCGTTTGGTTTTTTCCGTATAAACGCGGCAGGCATCAAGCAGTTCTTCCATCGGCCAGCTTTCATTGACAGGCATGATCCGCGAACGGGTCTCAGCGTCCGGCGCATGCAATGAAACGGACAATTCCACCTGCAACTTTTCTTCGGCAAACCGTTGAATGCCGGGCACCACGCCGCAGGTGCTGATAGTGATACGGCGTGCACCTATTCTGAGTCCGTCAGGATGATTCAGGATGCGGATGGCGCGCAAAACCTCATCATAATTATCGAACGGCTCACCGATTCCCATGAAGACCACATTGTCGGGCCGGCCGCCGAGTATTTTGGCGACTTCCAATACCTGGCCGACGATCTCTCCGGCGGAAAGATTGCGGATAACCCCCTTCTGTCCGCTGGCGCAGAAGGCACAACCGAACCGGCAGCCGACCTGGCTAGAGATACAGACCGTGTTGTTCTGCCGTCTGAGAGCGGGAATAATGACAGTCTCAATCAGTTCACCGTCTGCGAGTTTAAACAGAAGTTTCTGCGTTTCGCCGGGATCGCCTTTGGTTTCCAGTTTTTCCAGACATTGGAAACTGAAGGTTTCGGCAAGCCGCGCGCGAAACGGCGCGGGCAGGTTCTTCATTTCATCGGCCGACGAAATTCGTTTGACGTAAAGCCAGTCCCAAATCTGCTTGGCACGGAAAGCAGGCTGTCCCTGCTCTTTGCAGAAAGCCTCCAGCTCTGCGAGAAAGAGTCCGTGTATCGGCGGTTTCACTGCGGCTATTCCTCTTTCATGAGGAAGTTCTGCACGTAGTCGGTAATGCCGTCTTCGAGCGAAGTGAACGGACGGACGTAACCGGCAGCGCGCAGTTTGGTCAGGTCGGCCTGTGTGTGATACTGATACTTGCCGCGCAGGTGCTCCGGCATATCGATAAATTCGATATTCGGCTTGCGTCCCATGGCGCGGAAAACGGCGCTGACCAGATCCAACCACGTGCGCGGCTCGCCGGTTCCGCAATTGAAAATACCGGAAACCGTCTTATGCTCTCCGAACCAGAGAGTCTGTTCCACTGCATCTTTAACATAGACAAAGTCGCGCACCTGTTTGCCGTCGCCATAATCGGGCCGGTGCGATTTAAAAAGCTTCACTTTACCAGCCTCAAGAATCTGACCGTAGGATTTGTGGACAACCGAGCGCATATCGCCCTTATGCGCCTCGCCGGAGCCGTAAACGTTGAAATATTTTATACCGGCGATCTCGCGAACGGCCCCGCTTTTCAGCGCCCAGAGATCGAACATGTGCTTGGAGTAACCGTACATATTGAGCGGTTTGTATTTCGGTGTCATTTCATCAGCATCGGAATAGCCGAGCTTGCCGTCACCGTAGGTCGCGGCGCTGGAGGCATAGACAAAGCGGACTCCGGCATCGAGACAGCTTTCGCAAAGCGCACGGGTATAATGATAGTTGTTATAGGCCAGATAATCGGCGTCGGTCTCGGTGGTCGCACTGCACGCACCGAGGTGATAGACCGCCTTGACCTCATCCAGAGTAAGTTCCTCCAGGTAGTCGAAAAGGTCGTCTTTATCAATGTAGTCTTCGTACCGCAGGCCGGTGAGATTTTTCCATTTCTCATCCTCGCCCAGCTCGTCGACAACCAGAATATCGGTTTCGCCGCGCGCGTTGAGCGCCTTGACGACATTACTGCCGATAAAGCCCGCGCCGCCGGTGACAATATATTTAACGCTCATCGTTTCTCTCCGTACACTTTCAGAACTTTTTCAATCGTACCGGTGGTGGAGCGGCCTGCAACCATTTTAGCCAGTACCACTTTACCGCCCGCCGCTTCGACCGCTTCGCGCCCGCTGACGTAATGAGCCCAGTCCTCGCCCTTCACCAGCACGTCCGGAATAATTTTCTCAATCAGCGTTTTCGGCTCGTCTTCGTCGAAAAGAACAACGTAGTCGATGCACTCCAGCGCAGCGAGAACGCGTGCACGGTCGGCTTCGCTGTTGACCGGCCGGTCATCGCCTTTGTTGCGCTTGACTGACGCGTCCGAATTAAGCCCAAGCACAAGACAGTCGCCCTGCGCGCGGGAAAATTCCAAATAGGTGACATGCCCAGCATGCAGAATGTCGAAACAACCGTTGGTAAACACCAGCTTTTTTCCCTGCACTTTAAGTTTTGCGCGCTCAGCGAGCATCTGCCCGCAACTTAAAATTTTAGCTTCTGCGTTTCTCATCAAAGTTCTTCCGCTATTTCAACGGCACGGCCGATATACGTCGCCGGAGACAGAGCCAGCAGCAAGGCTTTATCTTCCGCCGCTATTTCCAGTCCTTTGATAAAGACGTGAATGGCTTCAGCCGTAATCGCCTTGCCGCGGGTCAGCTCCTTGAGTTTTTCATAAGGCTTTTCGATCCCTGCCTTGCGCATAACCGTCTGGATCGGCTCAGCCAGCACTTCCCACGCATTCCCGAGATCGGCAGCCAGTCTGGCTTCGTTGAGTTCGAGTTTACTGAGGCCTTTAATCGTCGATCGGTATGCCAGCAGCGCATAGCCAAACGCCACGCCCATATTACGCAGAACCGTCGAATCGGTCAGGTCGCGCTGGAGGCGCGAGACCGGCAGCTTTTCAGCCATGTGGCGCAGCAGCGCATTGGCGAGACCGACGTTGCCTTCGGAATTCTCAAAGTCAATCGGATTGACCTTATGCGGCATGGTGGACGAACCGATTTCGCCTTTGACGGTTTTCTGTTTGAAGCAGGCGAAGGAAATATATATCCAGATGTCGCGGTCAAAATCGAGCAGGATGGTGTTGAAGCGCGCCAGCGCATCGAACAGCTCGGCCATGTAGTCATGCGGCTCAATCTGCGTCGTGAAATGATTCTGCACCAGACCAAGATCATCTTCGATCACCCACTTAGCCAGCGCCGGCCAGTCCACATCCGGATAAGCGGCAAGGTGCGCGTTGTAGTTGCCGACCGCGCCGTTGAGTTTCCCGCGGATTTCCAGAGTCTGGAAAACTTCCGCCGCGCGGCTCAGACGGCTGGCGAAAACCGCCAGCTCTTTGCCGACCGTGGTCGGCGACGCAGTCTGTCCGTGCGTACGGGCCAGCAGCGGAACCGCTTTCCACTGCTTCGCCTTGGCGGTCAGACCGGCAATCAGTTCGTTCTGCG
Source organism: uncultured Verrucomicrobiota bacterium (assembly GCA_903826865.1). Taxonomy (GTDB): domain Bacteria; phylum Verrucomicrobiota; class Kiritimatiellia; order Kiritimatiellales; family Tichowtungiaceae; genus Tichowtungia. The sequence continues at coordinate 38,332 of CAIKGD010000011.1, read as the reverse complement.
CGGCGGCGAGAATTGCGCGGCCCTGTTTCAGCATCAGCGCGTGCGAAAGGTTATTGATGTCTTCGGAGGTGCAGGCGAAGTGCAGAAACTCGCTCCGTGATTCCAGCGAGGTGCCGGCGATTTTCTCCTTCAAGTAGTACTCTACCGCCTTAACGTCGTGGTTCGTCGTTTTCTCGATCGTTTTCACCTTTTCCGCCTCGGCAGGAGTAAAACCGGCGACGATGGCGTCGAGCTGCTTAAGCTCGGCCTTTGACAGCCCGTGGCAATCCGGAATTCCTTTTTCGGCGCAAAGAGCTTTGAGCCAGAGGACTTCCACCGTCACACGGCAGCGGATCAGCGCGTATTCTGAAAAGGCATCCTGCAGTTCAGCCACTTTGGATTCGTAGCGGCCGTCAAGCGGGCTCAGAGCTGTAATTGACATAAGCGTTCTCCTTCAAAGAACCCCAAAATATCCCGCCCGCGCTTTTATGACAACGCAAATTCCAAGGTTCTGTCCCCACCTCTGGCTGCGCCGTGACACGTCGGAAATGGTTCGCCTTGTTCCCGACCGGTTCGGTATGGTTCGACCGATGAAAAACATGATCGATAAAGAACAGGCCTTGCGGCATTTGATTGATTTACTGGCCGCTGAAGGACAGACCGGCAACGAAGGACCGGTGGCGGAAGCGGTAAAACAGAAGCTGCTGGCGGCAGGCTGCCGGCCGCAGTGGATTCGCGAAAACGTCAGCCTGAAACGGTTGCCGGAACAATTCACCATCGGAAACCTGATTGTTAAAATTCCCGGCACCGTCAAAGCACCGCGCATCATGTTTTCGGCGCATCTGGACACCGTGCCGCTCTGCCGCGGCGCGGTGCCGGTCAAAAAAGGAAACCGGATTGTTCCGCAAGGGAAAACCGGCCTTGGCGGCGACAACCGCGCATCGGTGGCCGCCGTGGTTACGATGGCGGAAACCATCCTGAAAAACAATCTGCCGCATCCGCCCATCACCCTGCTCTTTACGGTCGGCGAAGAAACCGGCCTGCACGGTGCCAAAGCATTTGAACCGGAGGAAGGCGGCAGTCCGATCATGTGTTTCAACCTCGATGGAAGCGGACGGCGCAACGGTGTCGTCGGCGCACTCGGCGCGGCGCGCTGGATTGCCAACATTCACGGTAAAAGCGTGCACGCCGCCGTCAACCCGGAAGGCGGCGTTTCCGCCGCCGTCATTGCCGCGCGCGCCATTGCCGCAGTAAAAGCCGCCGGTTATTTCGGGCGGATCGCGCAAGGACGCTGCACCGGCACAGCCAACGTCGGCTCCATGAACGGCGGAGAGGCCGACAATCAGGTCATGGATTTCCTGAAAGTGACCGGCGAGTGCCGCAGTCATAATCCCGCTTCTCTCCGAAAGATTTCCAAGGTCTGGAAAACCGCATTTGAAAAGGCCGCGCGCGGACTGAAAAACGATAAAGGCGAATGCGGTTCGGTCGATTTCATCACCGCCAGCGACTACCGCAGCTTCCGGCTCAAAAAGAGCGAACCGGTCGTTCAGCGCTTTCTGCGCGCCGCGCCGCAGGCGGGCCGCGAAGCGGATGTTGAAATCATCAACGCCGGACTTGATGCCAACATTCTGAACGAAAAAGGTATTCCGACCGTCACCTTCGATGCGGGCAATTTTAATGCGCACGACCTGAATGAGTATGTGGATATTCCGCGCTACCTCGAAGCCTGCAAACTGGCTGTGGTTCTTGCCGCCGAAGTGTAACGTCTCCGGATACAGAACCGGAGTTCTGAGAATCCGTCCGTACGCGTTCCGTTACATTACGGTTGCACAGTTTCTATATGTTCAGTGCTGACGGTCAGACCCCGTTCGTCGGTAATATTGAAGTAGTACACGGTCGTTCCTGCCGGGATCACGGCAGAAACCTTATGCTGTACGGGGTTGAGCGCGGCGGGAATGGTCTTCCATTCACGTTCACGCCATGTGCCGGAATCCTTTGTGTAGTTCAATTCGGCTTTAACGATCTCAGATGGCGATTCATAGGTCGCCCAGTTGCGTCCCTGCGCCGTGATACGCGCCAGCGCAGGCCCGCCTTTTAAGATGTGGTCGGCAAAAACATAAACCTCTTCCGTCGCCCAGACCGGCTTGTTGCCATGCACCATACGCAGGCGCGTACACAATGTGCGCGGGCCGGACGGCAACCGGTAGGACTTCTGGAGTGCGTTCATTGGAAAAAATTTGTCGTTGCTGCCGTCAACCCACAGAAACGGCATTTTCGCCTGCGGCAAATAGAGCGATGGATCCCAGTGTGTCAGCCAGAACTCCGTCTTTTCCGGCCCCATCATTTTGAATTTTTCCCGATAAACCGGGTTGTCATCTCCAAGAAAGCCGCAACCGTAGGCCGGTATGGCCAGACGAAAACGGTCATCCACACCCGACACGGCACACGTCAGGATGCCGCCCCAGGAGATGCCGTTAATGCCGATACGTTCCGCATCAACATCTGGCTGTGCGCGCAGTAACGAGTGCGCCAGTATAACGTCAGCGACCGCATGGTACATCCACTGGTCGTGCGGCTTCTCATCGCCTTGCTCAAAACCACCCCAGCCGGGCGGTCCGCCTTTCGCATCACGCGGACGTTTACTGTGCTGGCCGCCGGGCAGAGAGCCGCAGGTGTCCATGGCGATGGCGGCATAGCCGCGCTGATTCCAAAGCTCCACCCACTCGGCAAAAGCTGTGCCGCCGCCGCCATGCACAAGCACCATAGCGGGAACCTTCTCGCCGGATTTGTGCTCCGGCATACCGATATAGGCAAACACACGCGTCGGCCGGCCGTACCACGGCAGCCCCTCGAAAAACACCGCGCGCACATTGTTGGTTGCAAAACCGTCTGCCGGTTCCGTGCGCGGAGCCTGCATCAGTTTCGCCACATCCCACGGCATATCGCCCGCCATCGCCGGGCCTGCCAGCATCAGCGCCGTCAGACCGTATAAAAACAGTTTCATAGTCGTATTCCTGTTGTCAGTCTCTGATACAAAAAGCAACACCCAAATAATATTTCAATCTGACATGCCGTCAGGCACAGTGTCAAGTGCCGCACCGGTTTACAGCAACCTTCATCAGGGTCACGCCTTCAAGCAGGCAAATCCACTCCGGACGGGGCGGTTCTCCAGCCATCACAGCCGTTGCGTGCAATGAACCGTTCGTGCATAATGCCGTTCATGAAAAAAGGGTTTTTTTTTCTCTTTCCGTCCGCTCTGCTGGCACTGAATGTGCAGGCCGACGATTTTGCGTTTAAGCTCTACGGGCAGCTGCGGACAACGCAGGGCAATCTGTTCTTCTCGCCCGCCAGCATTGAGGCCGTACTGACCATGACGCGTGAAGGTGCCGCCGGCAATACACTCCGGCAGATGAGTCTGCTTCTGCCCGAGGCGGCTTCTTTTCCAGCCGTTGGAACGAATGTACCGCTGGAAAGCGCCAACGCGCTGTGGGTGGATAAAATGTTTCCAATCCTTAAAAAATTCCAGACGACCGTGCAGGAAAAGTACGGCGCGGAAATCCGGTCGGCCGATTTTGCCGGTCAGCCGGAAGTTGAGCGCACGACCGTCAACCGCTGGGTTGAGGAGAAGACTCGCGATAAGATCAAGAACCTGCTGGTGCCGGGTTCCGTAACATCGGCCACGCGTCTGATTCTGGTCAATGCCATCTATTTCAAGGGCGACTGGCTGCATGCGTTCGAAAAGGAAAAAACAGCGGATGAACCGTTCTGGACTGCGCCTGCCGCCAGCACAAATGTGCCGATGATGACGATGAAGCCGAAGCGTTTCGGTTATACAGAGAACGAAAGCTTCCAATGTCTGGAACTTCCCTATCAGGGCGAAGAGGTTTCTATGCTGATTGTCCTGCCTAAAGAAAAAGACGGTCTCGCCCGCATCGAAAATGGGCTTTCCGCCGATGCGCTGGCCGGATGGACCGGCTCCCTGCGCAAAGAAGAGATCGAGATTCATCTGCCGCGCTTTAAAATCACATCGCAGTTCGACAGCCTGACCAAAACGCTCGCCGCACTGGGCATCAGCGATGCCTTCAATCCGGCACTGGCCGATTTTTCAGGCATCAGCACGGAACCGCTGTTTGTTTCCGACGTGGTGCATAAGGCGTTTGTGCAGGTGGATGAAAAAGGCACCGAAGCCGCAGCCGCGACCGGCATCATTATGCGCACCACTTCCATGCCCATGCCGCCTAAAGTTTTCCGTGCCGATCATCCGTTCCTCTTCCTGATCCTCGCCAAAGAATCCGGCGCCGTCTTGTTTATGGGAAAAATCGCCAATCCGGCAAAATAGTTGGCGGAGAGGGAGGGATTCGAACCCCCGGAACCTTGCGGCTCTCCGGTTTTCAAGACCGGCGCATTAAACCGCTCTGCCACCTCTCCGAGCGAGGGGGAAATATACGGAGCCTGACGGGAATATCAAGCGCCCGCTCAGGCTTTCTGCACCCCGTCACGTGGCAGTCGATGCCGGGAATAATCCGGGAATAAAACCGGTCGCCGAAGTAGGGTTATACCTTATGGCAAGGAACAATCTCATTGCATAGCATACCTCCAGAAAAGGGAGGAATCATTATGAACTCGAAGGTGAAGGTATTGGTTGGTTTGATTTTGTTAGTCATGCTCACAGGCTGTTTGGTGCCCGGACGTCACGGGGAGCCGGTACTTTTGGTGCCGCCTCATCCGTCGATCGAGGTAGTGGGTGATGGCGGAGACGGGCATCACGGACATCGCGGGCATTAGTGCCGATCGGTGGGCTCTGGTTTCTCTTGCCGCAGTTTCACCGATTATTCTTTGCCGTCGCGACGCACACATATTAACTCCGTTACATATCCGGAATGGCAGGCGCTTTCTTTACAACCGTTCTTCCGATCCGTTATACTTTCCCCGCAGTTGTTTATTCCGTCGAAAGGTACACAGCAGGAGGTTTCCCGTGAATCCCGACATCAGCCGTTTCACCACCGAGGCGATCAACCCGGACAGCCGGGATATGGACTGCCTGGACACGCTGGACATGGCGACGCTCATCAACCGGGAGGATCAGAAGGTAGCCCTGGCGGTGCAGGCCCAGCTTCCGGCGATCGCAAAGGCCATTGACGCCATTGTCGCCGCCATGGAACGCGGCGGTCGCCTGATTTACACCGGCGCGGGCACTTCCGGCCGGCTGGGAGTGCTGGATGCCAGTGAATGTCCGCCTACGTATGGCGTGAGCGGCGATGTGGTGCTTGCCCTACTGGCCGGCGGGCGGGAAGCCGTCGCCTCGGCTCAGGAGAATGTGGAGGATTCCGAGGAATTTGGAATCCGGGATCTTCAATCGGTCAAATTGCGGGCGGAGGATGTGGTCTGCGCGATTGCCGCCTCCGGCCGTACGCCCTATTGCATGGGCGGCCTCGGCTATGCCCGGTCGCTGGGCTGCAAAACCATCGCCATCACCTGCAATCCGGGGTCGGTGATGGAACAGGCGGCCGACATCGCTATTGTACCAGAAACGGGACCTGAGGTTGTCAGCGGTTCCACCCGCATGAAGGCAGGCACGGCCCAGAAGATGATACTCAATATACTTTCCACCTGCTCTATGGTGAAGATGGGAAAGGTCTACGGCAATCTGATGGTGGACGTGCAGGCCACCAACAGCAAGCTGCGGATCCGCAGTGAAAACATCGTCATGCAGGCAACCGGCGTGAAGCGGGAGAAAGCCAGCGACACCCTCGCGTTATGCGGCGGGAAAGTTAAAACCGCTATCTGTATGCTGCTCGCCGGTCTGGATGCGAAAACGGCGGAAAAAAAACTGGCCGAATCGAAAGGCAGATTGCGCGCAGTGCTGGCGGAAAGGGACAACCGGTAATGGAATATGTGGTCGGAGTGGATGCGGGCGGAACGTCTACAACGGCAGCCGCTTACGATTGGGATACAGCCGGTCTGCTGGGCCGGGGGCAATCCGGATACGGCAATGCGCTGGTGGATTATGCCGTTGCCATGGAACACTTGAGGGAAGCAATCGGCAAGGCCGTCGAGGGATTACAGGGCACCTGCCGCTTAATCCTCGCGGGCGCGGCCGGAGCCACGGCTGGCGGACTCAACGAACGCATCGCCGCTGAGCTGAGTGATTTTTTTCATTGCAAGACAGCGGTTGAAACCGATGCGCGGCTGGCCCTGGAAGGCTCTCTGCAAGGTAGCGACGGCATTCTGATTATTTCCGGAACAGGCTCGATAGCCACAGGACGCAAAGGAGAAATCATCCAGACAGCCGGCGGATGGGGAAACCTGATCGGTGACGAAGGAAGCGGATACGATCTAGTCCGCCGGACGATCCGTCTCATGACGGAGGACGCGAATCACGGCCGGCCGGAAAAACCGGTGTGCCGGAAAGTCCGGGAGTTCTTCGGAGTTCCGGATACCCGCCAAGTCATCGGATACCTGCACAGCCACGTAAAAGCCGATATCGCAAAAGCCTCTCCGGTGGTGGAACGCGCCGCCGAAGCGGGCGATCCGGATGCGAAGCGATTCTTGTCCGAGGCAGGCGAAGCGCTGGCCGCGCTTGTGACCTGCCTGGCGAACCGGCTGGAACTGCCCGCCGGATTTCCGCTGGCTCTGCAAGGCTCCGTAATCCGCAACGTGGCACCCATCCGGAACCGGATGCTGGAGGTTCTTCGCGAAACAGGCATCACCTGTTCACCCGTCACGCCGGAAGGAGACCTGACCTGCGGAGCCTGGCACTACGCCAAAGCGCTGGAGAAGAAACAATCCGCCGCTCACTCTTCGTAGATCATCTTCTTCGTCATGCCGCCGTCGGCAGTAAAGTTCTGGCCGGTGACAAATCCGGCGGAGATCAGATAGTCGGCCAGTCCGGCAATATCCTGCGGAACGCCGACCCGTCCGGCCGGATGCTGCAGCCGGTCAGCATCGCTGTGTTTGGCATCTTTGCGCGTTTCAATCCAGCCGGGGCTGATGCAATTGACGCGCACATCCGGTCCGAGGCTGACGGCCAGCGCGTGCGTCAGTGCAACTACCCCGCCCTTCGATGCGGCGTAGGCTTCGCTGTCTTTTTCCGACATCAGCGCACGGGTTGAAGCAATATTCACGATCACGCCTTTCGTTTTGCGCAAAAACGGCGCGGCGTGTTTGGCCATTAAAAAATAACCGGTCAAATTAATACCCAGCACACGGTTCCATTCTTCGAGCGGCAGTTCTTCGACGTTGAATTTTCCGATCATTCCGATACCGGCGTTATTAATCAGCGCATCGAGCCGCCCGAACCGTTCTATGGTTTTGGCCGTCGCCTGTCTGGCCGTTTCTTCGAGCGACGTGTCGCCCCGGACAAACTCCAGCCGTTCGCCGGATTCCATCGGCTGAATATCCACCGCCGTTACGTTCCAGCCGGATTTCAAAAAATAATCCACGCAGCCGCGCCCGATGCCCTGCGTCCCGCCCGTAATCAGAATGGTTTTGTTTTTCATAGTTATTTCCCGATGCAGAAGCGGGAGAAAATGTTGTCGAGCAGTTCGTTGTGGTAAATGCGGCCGGTGACCTGCCCGAGCGCTTCGAGCGCGGCACGCAAATGTTCCGCCGCCGGCGCAGCGCCAAGCTCTCCGCCCTCAGCAATCCGCTCACGCGCCTGAATCAGTTCAGTCCGCGCGGTTTCGAGCAGGTTGCGATGGCGTTCGGAAATCACTGCGTGCGCAGGAGCGTGAAAATCAACCCCTGTTTCAAGTCTGGCGGAAACGGCCGTTTTAATGACGTCGAGTCCCTGTGCGTTGACCAGTGAAGTTTCCAGAGGCTGGAAACCTGAAATCTGAAACTTGAAACCTGAAACTTTTTTATCTGATTTATTTAAAATGACGATGGTGCGTTTTGGATCAAGCTTGGCGAGATGCTCTGCGTCCTCTGCCGAAACGGGCTGAGAAGAATCAATGAGGTAAATGGCGATGTCGGCGGCGGCGGAACGGGCGCGGGCGCGGCGGATGCCTTCCTGCTCAATGAGGCATTCGGTTTCGCGCAGTCCGGCAGTATCAAGGATGCGCAGCGGAATGCCGTTGAGGACAAAGGTTTCTTCGAGGACATCGCGCGTCGTACCTGGCAGTTCGGTGACAATGGCGCGGTCATGACCGAGCAGTGCATTGAAAAGTGTGGACTTACCCGCGTTAGGACGGCCCATGATGACCACCTGCGCGCCTTCGCGCAGAAGCCGCCCTTCATCCCAGGTGGCAAGCAGGTCTTCCAACGTCCGGAAATTTTCGGCCAGTTTTTTTCCAAGGTTCTGGAAAACGTCGTCCGGCAGTTCGTCTTCGACGAAGTCAAGCGTGGTTTCAATGTCGGCGGCGGTTTCCATGAGGCCGTCGTAAAGCCGATTGAATTTTTTACTGAGTCCGCCTTCAAGCTGCTCGAGTGCGGCTTTGGCGGCGCGGTCGCTCTGTGCGTGAATGAGGTCGGCGACGGCTTCGGCCTGCACCAGATCCATCTTGCCATTAAGAAAAGCGCGTTTGGTAAATTCGCCCGGCTCGGCCATGCACGCGCCCTCTTCAAGGCAGCGGCGCAGGATTTTCTTCAGGACGACCGGGCCGCCGTGCCCCTGAAGTTCAATCGTGTCTTCGCCGGTGTAGCTTTTCGGCGCACGGAAGATGAGGCAGAGAGCTTCGTCAATTTCAGTGCCGTCGGCATCCGTTATTTTGCCGTACAGAAAGGTTCCGCCTTTCGCCAGCGAAGGACGTTCAGCGGATTGGAAAATTCCGTCGGCAATTTTCCAGACGCCGGAACCGCTGACGCGGACAATGCCGACACCGCCCTGCCCGGGCGGTGTTGCAATCGCGGCTATGATATCAGCTGATCTCATTGCTACAGGTTATACCGGAAAAAACAGCGCAAGCACAACTGTGCCGATCAAATTCTAACTTGTTGGCGACAGGAGCGATCTGTACTATTGCCGCCTAATGAAAAAGCTTCTGACGATTTGTCTGCTGGCCTTCGCAATCACCGTTTGTGCGGAAGATCGCGTGCCGAAAAACATTATTCTCTTTATCGGCGACGGCATGGGACTGTCGCAAGTGACCGCCGGAAAAGTCGCCAAGGGAAAGCTCGAGATGGAGCGTTGCCCTGTAACCGGACTGGTGACTACCTGGTCGGACGATTCGCTGGTGACCGATTCAGCGGCGGCGGCTACGGCGCTTTCAACCGGCGTAAAGACCCGCAACGGTTCGCTGGGCTTAGCACCGGACGGCAAGCCGCTGAAAAACGTGATTGAATATGCAGAGGAAAAAGGCAAATCCACCGGCGTCGCCGTTGTCTGTTCGCTGACACACGCCACACCCGCCGGATTTATCGTCCATGTTCTCAGCCGCAAGCTGGATTCTGAAATTGCCGGCCAGATCGCCGCCAGTGACGTGGATGTCCTCTTCGGAGGAGGGCTGAATTATTTCAACATGACCAATAATCCGAGACTGCCTGAATTGCAGAAAAAGATGACTGTCGCGCTGACTGCCGGAGAATTCCGCCAGCTCGGCACGCCGGAAAAAGCGGCCGCTCTGCTCTATCCGGTTCATCCGCCTTATGCGGCGGAACGCGCCGTGTCTCTGAGAGAACTGACGGAGAAAGCCATTCAGATTCTGTCACAGGATAAAGACGGATTCTTCCTGATGGTGGAAGGTTCGCAGATTGACTGGGCCGGTCACAAAAACGACGCCACCAATCTGATCGCTGAGGTGGTGGACTTTGACCATGCCGTCGGCTCCGGCCTCGACTTCGCTGAGAAAAACGGTGAAACGCTGGTGATCATCACCGCCGACCACGAAACGGGCGGCTTTGCGCTGCTGGGCGGATCGGTGGAACACAAAACGGTGGATAAGACCGGTTTTGTTCACGGCAATCATACTGCCTCAATGGTTCCGCTGTTTGCCTATGGCCCCGGCAGTACGGTGTTCAGCGGCATCCGTGACAACACCGATATCGGGAAAACGATGATCCGTTTTATCCAAACATCGGAATAACCAGACGGAAAAGCAGATGATTGATCGCCAGAGCCATAAGTGCAGCGAGAAAATCATCAATCACAATTCCAGTGCCGCCTTTTAAGCTTTGCAACTGTCTGATCGGCGGCGGCTTGGTGATGTCGAAAATACGGTGGAACACAAACCCCGATACAAGCACCCAAGGTGTGAACGGCAATCCGAGATAGCAGATCGGCAGTGTGCAATATTCATCCGCAACGATACATCCGGGGTCTTTGCCTTTGCCGAGTTGTTTTTCTGCCGCCGCACAGAGCGGCACGGCCAGCAGCATCAGCGCGGTACACGCCGTAATTTGCAACAGAAGTGAAGGAAGCTGTGCGACCGCCCATGCCAGCGGAATACCCCATAACGTACCGGCCGTTCCGGGCATAACCGGGCTGAGGCCGAAGCCGAAGCCGGTGGCAAAACACTCTATCCAGCGGTTTTTCATGTGCGAGAGGAGTGTAATGCAAGCAGGGCAAGCAATGCAATGCAGGCGGTATCGGTACGCAGAATGCGCGGCCCGGCGTTAAATATCCGGAAACCGTGCGCGGCAAAAAGCTCCAGTTCATACGGCGTCCAGCCGCCTTCCGGCCCTATGGCCAGAAGAGTCCGCTTTGAGGACACGTTTGTTTTATCGAATACCTGAAACACATTCTGCACACCGGACGGATCGGCGAGCAGACGGACTCCCTTCTCCGGAAATACCCTGTCAAGCTCTTCTTCAAGGAACGGTTTGAGCTGTTTGACGATCTGCACTTCGGGCAGCAGCGTGTCGCCCGCCTGTTGCAGACCTTCGATCAGACGCGCGGTGAAAAAATCCGGATCAAGGACATGGCTGTCAAAATAATACCGCTCCACCTTTTCGGCATTGGTAAGAATAATACGGCCGACGCCCAGCGCGGCGAGCTGAGTCCAAAGACGCTTCATCACTTTCGGACGCGGCAGCGCAAGAAGCAGATCAACAGCCGGGCGCGGCGGCACTTCTTCTTCAAATACGCAACGCAAAGTGACCATTCCGGAGCCGACTGTTTCGACGGTTCCGCTGCCCAGCGATCCGTTAAGCAGGCCGATGCAAAGTTCTTTGCCGGACACCGCGCGCAGTGTGTTACGAATATGCTCCGCACGTTCGCCGGAAAGGTGCGCGAGGCCGGTACCGTCCAATTCCTGCGGATTGATAAGAATAATGTTCATAAGCGCGGGGGATTCTTACCATATTACTCTTGCTAACCCGAACGGCTTTTTCTATGTTTGGCGCCCTTTACTATTGGCTGGGTAGCTCAGTTGGTCAGAGCAGCGGAATCATAATCCGCGGGTCGGCGGTTCAAGTCCGCCTCCAGCCACCACCTTAAGGAAAAAACGCAACCGGTTGAAAACAAGGAGGGTTACATGTTGCCGCAACATGGAAGAGTTCCGAATTTCAGCTTGCGAATACCTGCACCCATCTTGACCCTGTTCATACTGATACTGGTCACCGGGCTCATGCTGACACTTTCGTTTTATCTCAACGCAGACGAAGGCGATCTGGTTGCACAAAGCCGGGTTAGACTTTCTCTGATTGTCACGCTGCTGCTCGCCGTCTTGGTTCTGCTGGCCGGAACAGGCCGATGGTGGCACCCGCATCTCTGGAAACACGGTAACCGTCAGAAGCAGCACCGCCACCGTCGCAGGCACCATCGGCGCTGACCCGGCTAACGGCTCCAATCGCACCGGATAAATTTATTCGTTAATCCGTTTTGTTTCGCGGCTATACTGAATTAAATGCTTTAGCCGCAATACTTCTGCAATACAGCAACGAGTGCATCGCGGTGAACGGGCTTGGCCAGATAATCGTTCATACCGACATCCAGACAGCGCTGCCTGTCTTCCTTAAGGGCATGCGCAGTCATGGCGACAATCGGAATGTCGCGAATGTCGCCGACCATCTGGCGGATGGCGCGGGTGGCTTCAAAGCCGTCCATGATCGGCATCTGGCAGTCCATAAAAATAAGATCGAATTTGCGCAAGGCAATCTGTTCCAGCGCCCGGGCACCGTTCGGCACAATGGTCACCTTGCAACCCAGTTTTTTGAGCATCGCCGCAGCCACTTTCTGGTTCACCAGATTGTCTTCAACCAGCAGAATATTTGCGTCAATCTCTGCTGGTTTGCAGGCTGTCACGACCGGCGGTGCCGCGACAGGTTCATCCGGACTGACATAACCGAGTTTGAGGTTGAACTGGAAGACGGTTCCTTTATCCAATTCGCTGGCAACAGAAATTTCGCCGTCCATCAAGTGAACCAGTTGACGGGTGATGGCCAGACCGAGACCGGCACCGCCGTATTCGCGCTTGGAGGAGGTGTCGCCCTGCGTGAATTTTTCAAAAATACGTTCCTGCAGTTCGGGCGTCATGCCTATACCGGTGTCTTTGACATCCGCGATCAGATTCCATCCGCTTTCAATACGTTCGGCCTGCATCCGTATCTGGATGTGCCCGTCGTGGGTGAATTTAAGCGCGTTACCGACCAGATTGATCAGGATTTGCCGGATGCGCCCGGAATCGCCGAGCATCTGCTTCGGAACGCTGTCGTGAATGGCAACTGAAATATCTACACCTTTACGTCCGGCACGATCAGCAAAAAGCAGCACCACTTTCTCCGTGGTCTCGCGAGGACTGAATAGCTCTGGATGCAGGCGCACTTCGCCGGCTTCGATGCGTGAAATGTCGAGTAACTCGTCAATGATGCGCATCAGTTCCTGCGTGGATTCCATGATGGTCTGAATACTGTCACGCTGTTCTGCGGTCAGTTCGGTTTCGAGCAGCAGATTGGTCATCCCCATGACGCCGTTCATCGGCGTGCGTATTTCATGACTCATGTTGGCAAGAAACTCGCTCTTGGCGCGGCTGGCCCGTTCAGCATATTCTTTGGCCTTCACCAGTTCTTCGCTGGCGCGCTTGAGCTCGGAAAGATCGACATCGATCACATACATTTCCCACTCGCCGCGCTGATTGCGCGTGGCAAGACAGCTGGAGTAGACCGCTACGGAAAGGTTGGCTGCCGTTCGCTTCAGCATCTCGCCGGACGGAATCAGCGCACCGGTTTTCACCCAGTTATCGAATGCTTTCACCATTTCGTCGCGCCAGTCTGCCGTCAGCACGAGATCTTCGATTTTTTTACCAAGCACATCTTTTTTTGAATATTTGTAGAGTTCTTCGCTGGCACGGTTCCAGAAAATAGCCTCGCGGGCGGCGTTGTAACCCTGCACGGCGATATGAGGAATTTCTTCGAAAAGGAACCGGAGCCGTTTTTCACTTTCCTGCAACGCTTCATAAATCCGGCGGCGTTCGGTGATATCATGTCCCACACTCTGGATTTCGACTACCCGCCCGGATTCGTCAAATACAGCAATATTCTCCCACTGCACCCAGGCGGTACGGGCACGGGCGCGCATGCGGTGTTCTACCACCATCACCCGTTCGCGGCGGGATATCAGCGCTTCGATCGCCTTGCCCGGAATGACAATGTCGTCGTGATAAACATACGAGCGGTTGTCGTGCCCGATCAGTTCGCCGCGTGCCCGGCCGACAAACCGGCAGAAAGCTTCGTTGACGAACGTATAAAGGCCGTCGGTGTCAATGCGGACGATAAAATTACTCTGTGCTTCGATCAGTCCGCGGTAGCGCATTTCACTTTCTTTAAGCGCATGTTCGGCCTGCTTGCGCTCGGTCATATCGCGCACCAGCAGCAGCACGGCGCTTTTCCCGTCAAAGCGCAACGGTGAACCGATCATTTCGACCGGGACTTCGCGTCCGTCGCCGGACAGTGAAAGACATTCACAACGTTTCAGTTCACCGCTGAACCATTTGCTGAAATCGCGTTCCGTCTCTTCGCGCCGGCTGACTGGAACCAGATCAAACACATTCTGACCGATCAGTTCACTCCGGCTCATTTTGTGAAATGCGCACGCTACAGGATTGGCATCCAGAACTTTTCCGTTTTCATCCTCAATAAAAATAGCATCGGGTGAATTCTGGAAAATAGTGCGGAGGCGCTCCTCGCTGTTGCGCAACTGCTCGGTTTTTGCGAATACACGCCGTGTCAGCCGGATATCCCATATCCAGAACAATAAAAGCGCCGCCAGCAGAACTCCCACGCCGATAGCAACGTAGCGGATATACCGGAAAATCTGAAAGCCGATTGAGGTATATTCCAGTCCGGAATTTTTCTGCGCGATCTGTCCTATCACGCCGACGCGCTGCGCCTGTGCAACGCCTTTTGTCAGGATAGAGAGAAGCGTCTGATTGGTTGCCGCAACTGCCATGCAGCATTGCCCCGTGTAAAGAGGCCGCCCGACTTTTTTTACCCGCTCGGTCCAGCCGTTCTGATACAAATAATGGTAAACGACCTGTTCATCACCGATAATCGCATCGGCTTTCTTCAGCGCAACCGCCTCAACGGCCTGCTTGAAACTGGGTGTCAGCAGCAAATGGCAGTTAATTCCGCGCTGACGAATAAATTCTTCCGCGTAATCCCGCTCCGGCAAAGCAATGGTTTTGCCGTTCAGGTCACTGTCCGTTTTGATATCATCGCATGAAACCGGGACAAAAAGAGAGGCGGGCACTCTGAAAATAACCGGTGTAAATCCGAACTCCTTCGCCCGTTCTTTGCTGTAAAACAGACAGGTGACTACATCGTATTGCCCGCTCAGCACCGCTTCGCGGGCTTCTTTAAGCGGCATATGGAAAAATTCAGCCCGGAAACCGGTTTTCGCCGCCATCCAGCGTCCAAGCTCAACGGCCATCCCCAGTGATTCGCCGCTTTCGCCGGTGAATTCAAAAGGAGGATAATTCTGTGTACTGGCAAAACGAACCGCCCCGCCGTGCTCTTTCAGCCATATCTGTTCTTGCTGCGTCAATCCGAGTGTCCGGATTGCCGGCGTAAATTCGACCGACTGAGCCGCAACCGCAGAACCGGCAAGAAAGAAAAAAAAGGAAAGAGATGCCGAAACGCCTTTGGAAAAAGATTTGTACATGGCGGCAAATTACCGTTTTGGGCGGCCCGACGTCGAGCGGGAAGCTCCCGTTTTCCCGATGTTTAGCAGATCAGCCGACATCGACGATTGAAGGGGTGTAGTCGGCTGGCGGCACAAAACCGAGCAGCTTCAGGCAGGTGCCTGCCAGACTGCTGATTCCCAGACCCTTTGCTGAGGAAAGACGCGCTTTCGAACTGCCGGACGGATCGTAGACGATAGCCGGTACCGGATTGAGCGAGTGGGCGGTCTTGGCCTGCGGCTGACCGTCTTTGCCGCGTTTCACCGCACCGGTTTTGTCGTGCTCATACATATCATCGGCGTTGCCGTGGTCGGCGCTGACGACCATGATACCTTTGGCCTTTTCGACTGCGGTTTTGAGTCTGCCAAGGCATTCATCCACCGCCTCGACCGCGATTTTGACGGCGGAAAAAACGCCGGTGTGACCAACCATATCGCCGTTGGGATAGTTGAGACGGATAAACTGATATTTTCCGCTTTCAATCGCCTTGACCACGGCGTCTGTGATTTCGACCGCTTTCATACGCGGAGCATCTTCAAACGGACAAACATCGGATTTGATTTCAACGTAGTCCTCGAGTACTTCGTTGAATTTGTCGGCGCGGTTGCCGTTGAAAAAATAGGTGACATGACCGTATTTCTGCGTTTCGCTGATGGCGAGCTGGTGGACACCGGACGCAGCAAGATATTCGCCCATCGTGCGGTTGATGGCGGGCGGCGTAACCAGATAGCTGCGCGGAATGCCAAGGTCGCCGTCGTACTGCATCATACCGGCATATTTCACCTTTAGTTTCGGGCCGCGATTGAACTCTTTGAGATTGTCGGCTTCGAACGCTTTGGTGATCTCAAGCGCACGGTCGCCGCGGAAATTGAAGAAGACTACGCTGTCGCCATCCACAATTCTGCCGACGGGTTTGCCGTTGCGTTCAATCACGAACGGCGGCAGATCCTGATCGAGAATGCCGGGTTTTTCGTCGCGGAAAGTTTTAATCGCCTGTTTCATGGAGGAAAACATGCGTCCTTCGCCTTTCACGTGCGTATCCCAGCCGCGTTTGACCATGTCCCAGTTGGCGTTGTAGCGATCCATCGTAATATTCATGCGTCCGCCGCCGGAAGCGATGGCATAGTCCACCGCGCCGCAGGCGTTGAGTCCGGCCAGAAACACTTCAAACGGTTCGACATATTCGAGCGCAGAAGTCGGCGGCACGTCGCGACCGTCAATCAGCGGATGAATACGGGCGGTTTTCACACCTTCGGCCTTAGCCTGCCGGAGCATCGCCTTGAGGTGGTCAAGATGACTATGGACATTGCCGTCGGAAAAAAGACCGATAAAATGAATCGCCGAGCCGTTGGCTTTGACGTTGCCGATGAGTTCTTTCCATGTTTGACCGGTAAACATCGCGCCGGAGGCAATCGCCTCGCTGACGAGCGCCGCGCCCTGATGAAATACGCGCCCGCAACCGATGGCGTTGTGACCGACTTCGCTGTTGCCCATATCCTCGTCGCTCGGCAGACCGACGGCGGTGCCGTGTGCCTGAAGCTGTGTTGAGACGCCGTTTTTAATCAGCCAGTCAAGATTCGGGGTCTCTGCAGCACGCACAAAGTCGCCCTCTTCGTATTTGCCGATACCGACACCGTCCATGATGACCAGAACCACCGGACCCTGCGGCCCTTTAAAAACAGTCGATTTTTTCAATGCTTCCATATGCGCCACCTTTTCAAAAATTTACGGGGGATTCGGCGCCCGGAATATGCCTTGCTAATGGCCCGCACTCAAGTTTTCGCGCCAATTCTTTTCAAATGCCTTCTTGCAATGGCGGAGTACGCGTGTAGCATCGGCGCGACAAAAACGAAAAGTACGGGAGAATGCATGTCCAAAGATGATATTGTTGAGATGGAAGGCGTTGTTGAAAAGGTATTGCCGGCCACAATGTATGACGTAAAGCTGGCTAACGGGCACCGCATTCTTGCTCACATCTCTGGAAAAATGCGCAAAAATTTCATCCGCATCGCGATCGGCGACCGGGTGACCGTTGAAATATCGCCCTACGATCTGACCAAAGGCCGCATCTCGTTCCGTCACAAAGAGTGATGAATCTCTTCCTTCCCCGGCATAATCGTTTGACAAAGCCATGCCCATCACCTAATTTCTCCGCCTTTGTGAAAAATTCTACCCGCGTAAGGGGGTGTTAAAAATTATGGCCAGTACAACTTGTGAAGTAAAACTCCGCCGCGGCGAACCCGTCGAAAAAGGACTCCGCCGTTTGAAAAAACTGCTCGACCGCGAAGGAATTCTGAAGGACATGCGTGAACGCCGCCGCTTTGAAAAGCCGGGCGACAAACGCCGCAAAAAACAGGCCCGCGCCCGTTCACGTGCCATGCGCGACAGCCGCATGCCCCCCGGCGGCGACAGCCGCAGCAGCGACAACCGCAGCGACAGCCGCATGCCCAGCAACAGAGACTATTAAATTGAGGTTAAATCATGCCGAATATTAAAAGTGCAAAGAAAAGGATGCGCTCGTCTGAGAAGCAGCGCGTCGGCAACATGACGGTAAAAACGAAGGTCAAAACCGTCCGCCGCAAAACACGCGAAATACTGTCCGCCGGCGTTGCTGAAACGTCTGAGCAGGCTGTACGCGAATACAGCTCGGTGCTTGATAAAGCCGTCAAACGCGGCGTGATCAAGAAAAACACCGCTATCCGCCGCAAAAAGCGGGCTGTGGCCGCCCTGCGCAAGCTGGCAAAATAGTTTTTCCAATGTTTGGAAAAACAGAAAAGCCGTCCTTCACCGGACGGCTTTTTTTATAATACGACGGATGAAATAATTACCAGGAGGTGACCGTCGCGCTGACAACCTTGCGGGCAAGGTCGCTCGCGGCACCGGGCAACGCACCGAGCTTGGCGGTTGTCATATCGGCCGTATAGGGAAATTCCGCTTCGCCCTTCACCTGCGGAGTTTCAAGAATCACTTCCTTGGTGTCGGCATCACTCAGCACGGCCGTCCCGATCAGCTCTATACGATATTCGCGAACCAGCGTTCCCCGCGTGTGGTCATAGGCCAGCGGTGACAGATAGTATGAAGTCAACGTCACACTCAGCACGGCATCCGCCTCATCCTGAGGGCGCACCTTAAGCCGCCCGTCCATTTGCAGTTCGGCACGCAGTGCTTTCATCACCGCCACCTCAATGGAGGGTTCATCGGTCTTGTTCACGATTTTCAGGCTCACCGTCTGAATTGATTTATCAAGTGTGCTGCCGAGGCGGTATCCCGCGCAACCGGAAAGCCCCAATGCCAGAACAGGAAGCAGAAGAAGTTTTACGAATTTCATGACGACACCATAGAAGAGCGTCCTGTTCACGGTCAAGCTAAGAGTCAGCCAGCCATTAGAGAACGTTAGCCCCGCACCCCTTTAACCTGCACCCGTCACTCACCTCACAGTTTTAGCATTTCCAGCGCGGTTTCGGTGTCGAGGCCGCGGGTAACGCTGAGCAGCAGCGGATTGGTCAGTTTCACGTCGCCAAGCAGTACGCCGCCGACCACCTTGCCTTCTTTGAAGTAAATCTTCCGGTATTTTCCGCCAAGCTCGTTGTACTCCAGAATCTGTTCGTATTTTCCGTCGCCCGCACCGAGATCACCGATGGAAAACAGCGAGGTTCCGAAGGCGGCCAGCGTCGCGCCGTAAAGTTTGCACGAATAGGTTTTGTCGTCGCCCGCGATGTTGGCTCCGGCCACATTGCCCTGCAGTGAAGCCGGCTCCCACAGCCCGCCGCAGCGCCCGTGGACGGCGGCGCAGTCGCCGACCGCGTAGATATCGGAATCCGATGTCTGCATCCGCTCGTTGACTTCAATGCCGCGATCAGCCTTCAGACCGGCTTCTTTCGCCAGTTCAACGTTCGGCTTGATGCCGGCAGAAACGATAATGATATCCGCCGGAATTTCCTGCGGCGCGCGGGTTTTGATTCCGGTCACTTTGCCTTCGCCGAGAATTTCTTCGACATAAACGCCGTAATGAATTTCGATGCCGCTCTTCCGGATGATTTTGGTGAAAAGCGGTGAGCCGTCCGGGTCGAGCTGGCGCGGCAGTACCGAAGGACAGGCTTCCAGCACAGTCACTTGATGACCGAGCCGGTGGAGCGCATCGGCCGTTTCGAGGCCGAGCAGTCCGCCGCCAATAATTGAAATCTTTTTCGGTCCGCCCGCGAGCAGTCCGTTCAGGCGGTCGAAGTCGGTTTTTTCACGCAAGGCCACCACTTCGGGCAGATGCGCGCCCTGAATCGGCGGAATAAAGCAGGACGCGCCGGTCGCCAGTACCAGCTTGTCGTACGACACCGTTTTGCCGTCCGCCAGCCGGAACGATTTGTCGTGCGGCGACAGGCTTTCAGCCGTCGCGCCGAGGTGCAGGCTGATCCGGTTTGTTTCATAAAAATTTTCCGGATGAATGAAGTATTCGGTGTCCTCGACTTTATCTGCCAGCGCACGGGTGAGTACAGGCCGGTAATACGGCAGAAGCTCTTCGCGGGTATAGAGGTCAATCTGCGCTTTGCCGTTGCGTTTACGCAGCGCCTCGGCGGCGGCCAGACCGCCTGCGCCGGAGCCGATGACAGCGACGCGCATGTCGCGGTCATCACGGAAGGTGACAACTTCGGGCGTGTACTCAATGAACGCCTCCTGCCCCGCGCCGCAGACCGGGCAGTTTTGCGGCGGCATCGCACCTTCAAATACTTCGCCGCAGACCGTGCACTTCCAGAAGGTCTTTCCTGCAGCCGTATCAGTTTTCATTTTCACCCACTCTTCCTGAAGTTTCTTGCCGAACTTCTGTCCGTATTTGCGGGCCTTGGCCAGCTTATCCCTGTTCTCCGGATTAAAGACCGTCTTGAAAGCAGGCTCAACGGTTCTCATGCGCAGCAGACTCAGACGGCTCATGACCAGATCCGGCCCCTCGCCGCTCCAGCCGTAACTGCCGAAAACGCCGGCGACCTTGCCGCCTTCGGTAATGCCGTTCAGACCTATGGCCAGATTCATAATCGGCGGGAGCGCGTCGCCGTTGATGGTGCAGGTGCCGAGCAGAAAGCCGTCAGCCTCTTTGATCTCGGCCAGTACTTTATCGTGATCCTCGGTGACCATGTCGCGCAGGCTGATGTCGGCATCGATCACATCACGGACACCGGCGCTGATTTCGCGCGCCAGCCGTTCGCTGTAACCGTAAGCCGAGACAAACGCAGTCACCACTTTGGGTTTGCTGCGCTTTGCTCTTTTCTCCGGTTTGCTCCACTGGTCGTAGAGACCGATGTAGTGCTGAATATCTTTGCGCAGCACCGGCCCGTGGCCGCAGCAGATCGTTTCAATCGCCAGCGGTTTGATGCGCTCCAGCGCGTACTGCACGTACGGCTTGAACGGCCCCATGATGCAGTTGAAGTAATACCGGTAAGCCGGTGTGAAGTCGCCTTCGATCAGATCGTTGAAAACCTTGTCGTCGGCATAGTGACAGCCGAACGAGTCGCAGGTAACCAGCGTTTTGAGTTCCGGAATGTAAGTGTAGATCGAATCCGGCCAGTGCAGAAACGGCACGGAAAGAAACTGAAGATGCATGCCGTCCAGCGCAATCACTTCATCATCGGCGACCGCCTTGCCGGGAATTTCACGGTTGCAGATATCTTTCAAATAGCTCAGCGCCACATTGGAGGCGAGCACTTTGGCTTTCGGCGCGTAGTCGAGCAGCTTTTCGAGCGAGCCGGCGTGGTCGGGTTCGGTGTGATCCACCACGATGTAATCAATCTCCGCCGGATCGCAGACCTCTTTGATGTTTTTCAGGAACTGATCAAAAAACTTCAGCTTCACCGTTTCAAACAGCACCGTGTGTTTTCCCGTCTTCAGGATGTAACTGTTGTAGCTCGTGCCGTACTCGGTGAACATCACGATATCGAACACGCGGATATCGAAATCCTGCACCCCGACCCACCAGAGATTTTCCTTAACTTTTAACGCGCCCATAAAATGATTCCTGAATTGATACGTCATTACCGCCGGTTCCGCTCCGGAACAGCAGCCGCGGGGCTGAAATTAAAACCGGACGAAAGCCTACCGATTCTATCGGCTTTCTAAAAACATTTTCTGCCGCCTTTTTCTGCAAAATGCGCATAGACAAAAATTCAGGCCGCAGGCGACCGTCCGGCATCCGGAATCATGCTGTTGACCGCTTTTTCGGCCGCCATCCGCTCGGCCTCCCGCCGGCTGGTTCCTTCGCCGCGAAAAGCGTAGGTTGAAACCGTCACTTCAACACAATAGCGCCGGGCGTGATCCGGCCCGCTGGCCTCAAGGATCCGGTAATCAGGAACCGCATAGCCCTTCTTCTGGGCGTACTCCTGAAGCATGCCCTTCGGATTATCAATCACCGGCTCAGAATTTACTGCGGTCTGGAAAATATGGTTTTCAAAAAATTTCCGGGCGGCTTTCAGTCCGCCGTCGAGCCAGACCGCTCCGAGCAGTGACTCCAGCGCATCCTCCAGATTTGAACCGCGATCCGCGCCGCCGCTGGCCGCTTCGCCTTTACCCAGCCGCAGGTGTTCACCCAGCCCTATGGCACGGGCCCGCTCCGCCAGCGCTGATCCGGAGGTAATAGCGCTTTTTAATTTCGTCAGCCCGCCCTCCGCCGCCTGCGGGTTCTTTTGCATCAGCACATCGGCGGCGAGCAGGCCGAGCACCGCGTCGCCCAGAAATTCCAGCCGCTGGTTATCCTCGCTGACCGTCCCGTTTTCATAACGGAAAGAAGGGTGCGTCAATGCGGCCTCCAGCAACGCCGTTTTCTTAAACCGGTACTTAATGCGTTTCTCCAGAGTTTTAAAAGCCCGCTGTTTCATGCGCCGGTTATACGCTGAGCCCCGCTCCGACCGGAAGATTTTTAAACGGGCAAAAAATTAAGTGGACTTTGTTTTTGGCATATGCCATTAACAGGTTATGCCTAGACCTCAAAAAGAACGACGGATCGGCCATTGCGCGCCGGTGACTTATTTCAAGCCGCAGGGCATTCCGCTGCGGATGCTGGAGGCCGTAGAACTGGCTCCGGATGAACTGGAAGCCATCCGGCTGGCCGACTACGAAGAACTCTATCAGGAGCAGGCGGCTGAACGGATGGGCGTTTCACGCCAGACCTTCGGACTGATCATCGCCCGGGCGCATAAAAAAGTGGCTGAAGCGCTGACGCACGGCAAAGCCATCCGCGTCGAAGGCGGAAAAGAAACAGCCCTGCCGGAGACGCCGGATGAACCGCACGGCGGCTGCCGGTGCGGACGCGGCGGGCACGGCCACGGGCGCGGCTGCCAATAATTTTAAAAGAAAAGGAGGCATACTATGCCCGGAGGAGACAGAACAGGTCCGGCGGGCGCAGGCCCGATGAGCGGACGCGGCGCAGGCTTCTGCGCCGGAAACAACACAGCCGGTTTTCAAACCGCCGGCGGAGGCTTCGGACGCGGATGCGGACGGGGTTTCGGATTCCGCAACCGGTTTTTTCAACCCGTTCAGCCGTCACAAACGACTGAACTCAGCGAACTGAAAGAGCAGATGGCCCGGATTGAACAGCGGCTCGGAGAAATCCAGAACAAGTCATGAAACAGTCCGCCGTCGAACACTACAAAACCCGCCGGGGCAACTGCGCACAGGCCGTTGCTCTGGCGTGGAAAGATAAAAAACAGCCGGAATCGGATCATCACATTCATTTTTCCGGATTCGGCCACGGGCAGGCACCGGAAGGACTTTGCGGTGCACTGCACGCCGCCTGCGAGCTGGCCGGTAAAGCCCATCGTGAAACGTTGAAAGAAAAGTTCAGCCGCCAGGCTTCCGGGCATACCGCCTGCCGGGAAATCCGCCGCAACCGGATTATGCCCTGCTCCGAATGCGTCGCCACCGCCGCCGGACTGCTGGAAAAATTGGTTAAGGAAAATTAGAATGAAAATTGCCGTCTCCACTTCAGGAAACGATCTGAACGCGCCGCTCGATCCGCGCTTCGGACGCGCCGCCCGGTTTGTCATCTATGAAACAGAAACCGGAACATTTGAACTGGCCGATAATTCACAGAATCTGAACGCGGCGCAGGGAGCGGGAATTCAGGCGGCGCAGAATGCGGCCTCGACCGGCGCGGCGGCGGTCATCAGCGGCCATTTCGGCCCGAAAGCCTTCCGGGTTTTAAGCGCTTCGAAAATTGCGGTTTATCCAAGCACCGCCGCAACCGTTCGGGAAGCACTCGATTTATATGCGGCCGGGAAACTGACCGCCGCGCAGGACGCGGATGTCGAAGGACACTGGATGTGAATACTTCAATTGACTGCATTCCCTGTTTTGTGCGGCAGACGCTGGATGCCGCCCGGATGAGTTCGGATGATCCGGCGGTTCATGAACAGATCATCCGCGACGTGCTGCGCTGGCTGAGCGAAATGGATATGAGTCTGTCGCCGCCCGCGCTGGCTCAGCGGATTCACCGGCGTCTGCGCGAACTCACCGGCATCAAAGATCCGTACCGGATGCAGAAAGAGCAGCATAATCAAATGGCATTGCAGCTGCTGCCCGGCCTGCGCACGCAGGTTGAAACTTCAAACGATCCGCTGATGACCGCAGCCAACCTCGCCGTCGCCGGAAACATTATTGATCTGGGTGCCAAAAGCGGACTGAACGAGCATGAGATTCACGACGCGATCCGCCATGCCGCTGAAAAACCGCTGGAGGGCGACCGGGAAGCTTTCCGTGCTGAAGTTAAGCAGGCAAAGCAAATTCTCTATCTGGCCGACAACTGCGGCGAAATCGTCTTCGACAGGCTGCTGGTTGAACAGCTCGGCACACACCGTGTCACCGTCGCGGTGCGCGGAATGCCGATCATCAACGATGCCACACTGGAAGATGCCGTCACGGCCGGACTCACTGACATCGTCCGCGTCATCGGGAACGGATCGGATGCGCCCGGCACCCTGCTTGAGGATTGCAGTGACGAATTTAAAACAGCGTTCGCGGCGGCTGACCTGATTATTTCCAAAGGTCAGGGCAACTTTGAAACGCTCAGCCATTGCGGGAAAAACATCTTCTTCCTGTTTAAAGCCAAATGTCCGGTCGTGGCGGCATCGGTCAATCTGCCGGTCGGCACACATGTCCTTTGGAGAACCCGGTAATGCAAATAGCCATCGCATCCGGAAAGGGCGGAACCGGCAAGACGACTCTGTCGGTCGCGCTGGCGCAGGTCTGGGACGGTCCGGTGCAACTGCTCGACTGCGACGTGGAAGAGCCGAACGCTTCGATTTTTCTGTCCTTGAAAAGTCAGACCGAAAAGCGGGTTTTCGTTCCGGTTCCCGCCGTTGATTCTGCACGCTGTACCGGCTGCGGAAAGTGCGCGGCAATCTGTCAGTTTAACGCGCTGGCGGTTGCCGGTAAAACCGTGCTGGTGTTCACGGAACTGTGCCACAGCTGCGGCGGCTGCGCGCGAATCTGTCCTGAAAAGGCGATTACAGAAGTTCCGTTTTCTGTCGGAACCATCCGGCAGGGACAGAGCGGAAACATTCAGTTCATGGAAGGCCGGCTGGATGTCGGCCGTGCGATGGCTCCGCCGGTTATCCGCGCGGTGAAAAAAGCCGCCGACCCGAAACTGCCCGTATTAATTGACTGCCCTCCGGGCACTTCCTGTCCGATGATCACCGCCGTTAAAGGCTCGGATTTTATTCTCCTCGTCACCGAACCGACGCCGTTCGGTCTGCACGATCTGACGCTGGCGGTCGAAACCGTCCGGCTGCTGAATATCCCGTTCGGAGTCATCATCAACCGGTCCGATGCGGGCGATAACCGGGTGGTCGAATATTGCAAAAGAGAAAACATCCGCCTGCTGCTGCAAATTCCGGAATCGCGGAAAATCGCCGAAGCCTGTTCGCGCGGTGAAAGCATTCTGTCCGCCGCGCCGGAACTGGCACCATCGCTGCGCAACCTGCTGGAGGAAATCCGGTGAAAGAACTCGTGATCATCAGCGGAAAAGGCGGAACCGGCAAAACCAGCATCACGGCTTCGTTTGCCGCGCTGGCGAACCGTGCGGTTTTCGCCGACTGCGATGTTGATGCCGCCGATCTGCATCTGATTCTGAATCCGGAAATCCGCGAGCGGCACGATTTTTACAGCGGACACGAAGCCGTCATCCGCAAAGCAGATTGTACCGGATGCGGTCTCTGTGCTGATCTCTGCCGGTTTGATGCCGTCAAAAGTTCCGGAGATAAATTTAAAATCGAACTGCCGTCCTGCGAAGGCTGCGGTGTTTGCGTATCGTTCTGCCCGGCCAAAGCGATTGATTTTCCGGATCGTCTCTGCGGCGAGTGGTTTGTTTCCAACACCCGCTTCGGCACGATAGTTCATGCCCGCCTCGGCATCGGCGCAGAAAACTCCGGCAAACTGGTCAGCACCGTCCGGCAGCAGGCCAGACAGTTTGCAACGGCGGGTCAAGCCGACTGGCTCCTGACGGACGGTCCGCCCGGCACCGGCTGTCCGGTTATCGCCTCGATTACCGGCGCGGATGCGGTGCTGGCGGTTACTGAACCGACACTTTCCGGACAGCATGATTTACTGCGCGTTATCGAACTGACCCGCCACTTTAAAATCCCGGTTTTTGTCTGCGTCAACAAGTGGGACATCAACCCGGCGATGACGGCAACCATTGAAGCCGCTGCGACATCGTCCGGTGCAACCGTTTTAACAAGAATTCCATACGACATATCCATTACGGAAGCCCAGATTAACGGGCAGAGTGTGGTGGAACATAACAACGGAATCGCTTCACAATTCATGCAAACCTTATGGGAGAAACTATGTCAGTTGCTGCACTAGATGAAAACACCGCCCTGCCCGGCGTATTCGGGCCGCTTAAAGGTGCCGGCGGCAACGCACGCATCACCGGGCCGTGCGGTGACACAATGGAATTCTGGGTGAAAATTCAGGAGGAGCGGATCACGCGCTGCACCTTTACAACGGACGGCTGCGGTGATTCGGTCGCCTGCGGAACCGCCGCCTGCACACTGGCTGCCGGCGCTCCGGAATCTGTGGCGTTTACGCTGGAGCCCGCAGATGTTCTCGCACTGATTCCGGGACTCGCCGATGAATCTAAACACTGCGCCCTGCTGGCGATCACGACCTTGCGCGCCACGATTTCCGACTATCGGAAAAAACACTGTCCGCCGGAAGCCTGCTCCTCCTGCGAAAAAGAGTGCAGCTCGCGCAAGGAAACGGTTCCGCCGGTTCAGGCTGAACCGAACGGGCTGTCCGGAGTGAAACATAAAATCGTGGTGCTCTCCGGAAAAGGCGGCGTCGGCAAAAGCACGGTCGCCGCCGGTCTGGCCCTGTCGCTTTCCGGCAAAGGTTTCAAAGTCGGACTGCTTGATGCCGACCTGCACGGCCCCAGCATCCCGACACTGTTCAATCTTTCCGCGGTGCATGCTGAATTGTTCGGGGACACCATCGAACCGGTCAGGGCGGACGGCATAAAGCTGATGTCCACCGGCTTTCTGCTGGAGCACCCTGATCAGGCTGTCATTATGCGCGGCCCGATGAAAATTAAAATTATCGAACAGATGCTGAAGGAAGTGAACTGGGGCGAGCTGGATTATCTGATTACAGACTGTCCGCCCGGCACCGGTGACGAGCCGCTGTCGGTCTGTCAACTGATCGGATCGCCGGACGGCGCGGTCATCGTCACCACGCCGCAGGAGATCGCCGCCGCCGATGTGCGCAAGTCGGTTCAGTTCTGCCGCAAGGTCAATCTCCCAATCCTTGGAATTCTGGAAAACATGAGCGGCTACACCTGCCCGAAATGCGGAGAAACCGTCCACCTGTTCGGCAAAGACGGCGGATATAAGACAGCTGAAAAATACAATATCGCCTTTCTCGGCCGTATTCCGCTTGATCCGGACATCGGCCTTTGCGGCGATGCCGGACACAGCTTTATGCAAAAACACAGCAGCTCCACCGCCGCACAGGCTTTTGAAAAAGCGGTTGACCTGATCACGTCCGCTTTAAAAAGGAACAGTTGAGTAATCCGATGAAAATCACTGTACTGGTTGAAAATACCGCCGGAAAACGCGAACTGCTGGCGGAGCACGGGCTTTCTTTCCTGATCGAAAGCGGACGGAGCAAAATTCTCTTCGACACCGGTCAGGGACTGGCTCTGCGGCACAATGCGGAACAACTTGAAGTTGATCTGAAAACAATAACTGCTGTCGTGCTGAGTCATGGACATTATGACCACACCGGCGGACTGACCTTTGCGCTGAACGGAATGAACTGCCCGCGTCTCTACGCCCATCCGGAAACCTTCTCCTTGAAATACGCCCGTAATCCGGACGGTTCAGTCCGCGAAGTCGGCATGACCGCCGGCAATAAAATCACGGCAGGTGAACTGGCGGAAATCGTGCTGGTCGAGGAAAAAACAATGATTGCGGATGGATTGTTTCTGACCGGACCGGTTCCCCGGACAACAGATTTTGAAGATACCGGCGGATCGTTTTTCAAAGACCCGGACTGCCGGACACCGGATGACCTTCCGGACGATCAGGCCGCTTGTATTGAAACCGCAGCCGGAACCGTTGTTGTTCTGGGCTGTGCGCATTCCGGGGTTATCAATACATTGCGCTATATCCAGACACTCACCGCCAACCGCCCGATCCATACCGTCATCGGCGGAATGCATATGGTCAACGCCGGGCCGGAACGGATGGAGCGAACCGTTGAAGAGTTACGCCGTTTCAATATTCAACGGCTGATCCCCTGCCACTGCACCGGATTCGCCGCCGCATTGCGTTTATGGAATGAATTTCCGGGGAAGTGCGAAACGTGCCCGTCCGGAACCATTATCGAAATATAAACAAACATCAAAAGGAGACTGTGAATGAAAATAGCCATACCCGTTGCCAATGAGAAATTGTGCATGCACTTCGGCCACTGCGAAACCTTCGCCGTGCTGACTGTTGACGAGTCAGCAAAAAAAATCACCGGACGAGAAAACCTGATTCCGCCGCCGCACGAACCGGGCGTCCTGCCGCGATGGCTGGGTGAACAGAAAGTGAACGTCATCATCGCCGGAGGTATGGGACAGAGAGCACAACAGCTGTTTGCAGAACAGAACATTGCCGTTGTTGTCGGTGCTCCTTCCGCTGAACCGGAAACACTGGCGGCAGACTATCTGGCCGGAACATTGGAATCCGGTACAAACGCCTGCGAGCATTAACTCAGTACCCGCCTCCGGGAAAATTATTCCGGAGGCGGGCGTATTGATAAGCCCGTTTATAGGATTTACAGCGAAGCGTTTCCGGTTTATGAATAGGTTTGTGGACGGAAATGCGTCCCGCGCAAAGGAAAGCGAAAGGAACAGCCCATGAAAAGATTAAGTTTTACTATACCACTCCTCGTGCTGGCGGCGGCCATCACCGGGTGCACCCATCCGATGACCATCACCAACATGGACAACTACCACAACAAAACTATTGTCGCACTCGATGAACGCCTGACCATCGGCATCCGCGCTAACGCCGCCGATCTCAACGGCCACCGCTTCATCGCCGCCATCGGCCGCGACCTGCTCAAATATAACGCGCAAGGTACTGCCGTCTTGAACGACGGCAGCGGAAAATTTGATGTCATCGCCAATATTTCCGTCGTCTCCAAATACAGAGGTTCCGGCTGGAACTACTGGGCTGAATTTCCCGGCTTCCTCATCTGGTTCCCGACCTGGCACGGCTACAACTACGGAGCCATGTATGATATCGACGTAACGCTCAACGACGCTAAAACCGGCAAACTCATCAACACCATCTACCTTCCTGTCCGCCTCAATGTGAAACATGCCGATATCAGCCGCACCTGGACCGACGGTGTCAGCTGGTTCACCCTTGGCATCCCGTCTCTTGTCGGCGGACTGCCGTACATGACCTACGACGAAACCGTCACCCCGCTTGTTGAGCAGGAGGCCGGCCCGATCCTTGCCGATTATGCCGCCCAGCAGATTGCTCTCACTCTGCACTACTACAAATCCGCGCCATGATTTGCTGAAGACCGTAAAGTAGCATCCATTAATAAAGAAGCGCCTCGACATTCGCGGCGATTTTTCCTTTTCCAAGGATTGGAAATTAAGCCCGCGGATGAAACTGGCGGTGAACGCCCTTGAGCCGGTCGGGATCGACATGCGTGTAAATCTGTGTCGTGGCGATATCGGCGTGGCCAAGCATTTCCTGAATGATGCGCAGCGGCGCGCCGTTGGCCAGCAGATGGCTGGCAAATGAGTGGCGCAGGGTATGCGGATAGATGGTTTTGGTAATGCCGGCAGTGCGCGCGCACTTTTTAATCATGTCCCATATCGTTTTGCGCGACATCGGCTGGCGGCGGCTGCTCAGAAAAACCGTCTGCTCCTGCGGGCCGGGCGTGAACTGCGGGCGGACTGATTGGATATACTGCTTCACTTTTTCAATGGCTTCTTTCCCGACCGGCACAACGCGTTCCTTGCGCCCCTTACCGATACAGCGCAGAAAATGTTCATCAAAATGCAGGTCGTGCAGCTGCAGCCCGGCCAGCTCGGAAACCCGCAGCCCGGAAGCGTAGAAAATCTGTAATATGGCGAGGTTGCGAACGCCGAGCGGCGTCGTCAAATCCGGCGCGGCAAAAAGCCGGTCAACCTCTTTGGGCGTCAGCACGCTCGGAAGCATTTTCCAGACTTTGGGCGACTCCATCGTTTCGGCGACGTTGATGCCGAGCAACCCTTCCTGAGCGAGGTAGCGGAAAAAAACTTTAAGCGAAACGAGATGGCGGGAAAGCGAGTTGGCCGCCAGCCCGCGCGCCTTTTCCGACAGCAGATGATCGAGAATATTTTTACGCGTCACCGCATTAATGGAACGAACGCCCTTCTGCGCCAGCCAGTCGAGAAAGCGTCCGATATCATCGGCATACGCCGCGCGAGTATTCGGGCTGAGCCCCATTTCGAGCGAGATATAATCCAGAAACTGTTCGAGCAGTGCCCTCATGAAGGGGATATTAACCACTAATCTTAACTAATCCCCACTAATTAGTGTCGATTAGTGCCAATTAGTGGTTGGAATTTTACAGAGCCTGGCCGGTTAAGCGTTCATACGCTTCAAGATATTTAGCCTGAGTTTTGGTGATGATCTCTTCCGGCAGCGCAGGCGCTGGAGGAGTCTTGTCCCAGTCGAGCGTTTCGAGGTAATCGCGAACAAACTGTTTATCATACGACATCGGCGAGGAGCCGACTTTATAGGTATCGGCGGGCCAGAAGCGCGAGCTGTCGGGCGTGAGCGCCTCGTCAATCAGGATGATTTCACCGTCGAGTTCACCGAACTCAAATTTGGTGTCGGCGATGATAATGCCTTTGGTCAGCGCATATTCAGCGGCCCGTTTGTAGAGCGCAATGCTGACCGCTTTCAGTTTTTCAGCTTTGGCCGCACCGACGACTTCTTTGGCGCGCTCGAACGAAATATTTTCGTCATGCAGTCCCTGCTCCGCTTTGGTGGACGGGGTGAAAATCGGCTCGTCGAGCTTGTCCGCCATCCGGTAACCGGCGCGCAGCGGCATACCGCCGATCGTACCGCTCTGTTTATATTCTTTCCAGCCCGAGCCGATCAGATAGCCGCGCACAATGCACTCCACCGGAAACACGGTGGTTTTTTTAACGAGCATGGAGCGTCCGGCGAGCTGATCAGCATGCTGATTGAACGGTGCAGGGAATTTGCTGACATCGGTGGTGATCATATGGTTTTTAACGATGTCGCCGGTGCGCTCGAACCAGAACTTCGAAATCATATTAAGCACACTGCCCTTTTTCGGAATGCCGTTGGGCATCACGCAGTCGAAGGCGGAAATGCGGTCGCTGGCCACAAACAGCAATTTGTCGCCTGCATCATAAATTTCGCGCACTTTACCGCTGCGCGGCGCGGGGATCCCGGGAATTTTAATTTTTGTCAAAGCCTGGCTCATGGTCTCTCCAATGGGGTTAATTCACAAAGGGTGAAAGTTCACGCAGACGTTTTACAACTTTCGGCAGTTCGGTCAAGACCGCGTCCACATCTTCGTCTGTATTATAGGTGCTGAAGCTGAACCGGATCGAGCCGTGGACGGATACACCCGCCACGTTCATGGCGCGCAGAACGTGCGACGGCTCCAGCGAGCCGGAGGCGCAGGCCGAGCCGGTTGAAGTGCAGATGCCGCGGTCGTCGAGCATCAGGAGAATCGCCTCACCTTCGATAAAATCGAAGCTGATGTTGGTGGTGTTGGGCAGGCGGTGCTTCGGATCGCCGTTGACGCGTGCGCCGGGGCACGTCGCGAGAATGCCCTGCTCCAGCCGGTCGCGCATCGCTTTAACCCGCGTGTTTTCCTCGGTGAGGTGCTTACCCGCCAGAGCGCAGGCAACGCCGAGACCGACGATATACGGCACGTTTTCCGTACCGGCACGCCGTCCGCGCTCCTGATGGCCGCCCAGCACCAGCGGTTTTACCTTGGTGCCGCGCCGGATGTAGATGGCCCCGATCCCTTTGGGCGCGTGCAGTTTATGGCCGGAAAGCGAAAGCATATCAACCGGCAGGCTGCTGACTTTCATCGGGATTTTGCCGACCGCCTGTACAGCGTCGGTATGAAAAATTCCGCCAGCCTCGTGCACCATTTCGCCGATCAGGCCGACCGGAAAGATCACGCCGGTTTCGTTGTTCGCCCACATGATGGACGTAAGCGTTTTAGAGGTTTTTACTTCGCGCCGCAGGGCGTCGAGATCGAGACGTCCGAGCTGATCCACATCAATCTTCGTCAGGCGGAAGCCGCGATCTTCGAGGTAGTGGCACGGACCGGAAACAGCGGCGTGCTCAACTTTGGAGGTAATGATATGCGGCGGCTTGTCCATCGCCTCCGCGCCGCCGCGAATGGCGAGATTATTGCTTTCTGAACCGCAACTGGTAAACGTGATTTCCTGAGGATCGGCCGCGCCGATCAGCGCGGCGACCTGCTCGCGGGCGGCCTCAATATATTTTTTAACCTGTCCGCCGAAAGTGTGCATGCTGGAGGGATTGCCCCACAAATCGGTTAGAAAAGGCATCATCGCATCGCGTACTTCGTCCGCGATTTTCGTGGTGGCGTTATTGTCGAGATAGACTGTGCGCATTATTTGACCTCCTCGACGCGGATGTCCTCGGACACATTGTCTTTCAGCCGCGCTTCAACGACGTCTTTGAGCGTGATTGCCGATACGACGCACCCGGAACAGGCGCCGCGGAAGCGGACCTTGACCGTATTGCCGTCCACATCAATCAGTTCAAGGTCGCCGCCGTCCTGGCGCAATGCCGGGCGGATTTCGCGATCAATCACGTCTTCAATCAAATGGATCCGCTGTAAATTCGTCAGTGGTTTTTTCTCCGGTACAGCAGCGGCGCCCATCTCTCCGTGGACACGATCAATAATTTTCTGCAAATCCGGCAGACAGTTGCCGCAGCCGCCGCCCGCTTTGCAGGCGTTGGTCAGCGCTTCCAGGGTTTGAACATTATTTTCGCGGGTGACGCGTTCGATTTCTTTATCCGTCACGCCGAAGCAATGACAGACCACTTCGCCCTCAAGCTCCTTGTCCCATTTTTTTCCGGTGCGGTAGTTGTAAATCGCCGCTTCGAGCGCTTCGCGTCCCATCACCGAACAATGCACCTTCTGCTTCGGCAGTCCGCCGAGATATTCCGCAATATCCTTGTTGGTTATTTTTTCCACTTCGTCGAGCGTCTTGCCAATGATCATTTCGGTCAGCGCTGATGATGAGGCAATCGCGCTGGCACAGCCGAACGTCTGGAATTTCGCTTCCTTGATACGGCCCTTGTCGTCCAGCTTGAACATCAGCTTCAGCGCATCGCCGCACGCCAGCGAGCCGACTTCTCCCGTACCGTCCGGATTTTCAATTTTCCCGACGTTGCGCGGGTTCTTAAAATGGTCATTTACTTTGTCTGTATAGTCCCACATGTGAACTCCCTTGGAATAATGGATCACTGGAATACTGGATCATTGGAGACTGTAAATCCAGAGCGAACTGCTCACATTAGCATTATTCCAATATTCCACCCTTCCAACATTCCACTCCCCTAAATTTCGAGCATTCGTTCAATCGAACCGACGGCACGGCGGGCGATTTCCGCCGGTACGGTCACCCGATGTTTCATATCCTGAAGCGACCAAAGCACTTTTTCGAGCGTGATCTTTTTCATATTCGGGCAGACGGCGCGGTCCGGATTGACCGGATAGAACTTTTTGCCCGGATTTTCGTTCCGCAGGCGGTAATTGATGCCCATCTCGGTAGCGATGATAAATTCTTTGTGATCCGAAGTCTGAGCGAAGCGACACATCTGCCCCGTCGAAAGCAACTCGTCGGCCAGATCGCGCACCGGTTTATTGCACTCCGGATGGGCCAGCACCAGCGCGCCGGGGTGCTTTTCCTTCATCTCCAATATATCAGTATCGCGGATGCGTTCATGCGTCGGGCAGAAACCGTTATATAGAATCAGCTCCCGTCCCAGCCGTTCGGCGACAAACGCGCCGAGATTGCGGTCGGGCACAAAAATAATTTCAACATCGCCGAGCGACTGCGCCACCTTGATCGCGTTCGACGACGTGCAGCAGATATCACTCTCCGCCTTCACCTCGGCCGAACTGTTTACGTAACAGACCACTTTCGCGCCGGGATGCTCCGCCTTGAGCGCGCGCACTTTATCGGCAGTCACCATATCGGCCATCGGACAGCCTGCGTTCGGATCAGGAATCAGAATCGTCTTTTCCGGCGAAAGAATCGCGGCAGTCTCGGCCATAAAATGAACGCCGCAGAAAACCACCACTTCGTTCGGAAGCGTCGCGGCCTTGCGGCTCAGTTCCAGCGAATCGCCCGTAAAATCGGCGATCGCCTGCACTTCATCGACCTGATAGTTGTGCGCAATAATCACTGCGCCGCGCTGTTTCTTCAGCTCCTGAATCTGTTCTTCCATCGTTTTCATCGCGCAGAATATAACACCGTTTCCTCGAACTTTGGAACATTTCAGTCCGGTTTTTCCTGTGTCGTGACATGTGTGAATTCAAAATCAACAGAAAGTAGACACGCATCC
Source organism: uncultured Verrucomicrobiota bacterium (assembly GCA_903826865.1). Lineage (GTDB taxonomy): Bacteria > Verrucomicrobiota > Kiritimatiellia > Kiritimatiellales > Tichowtungiaceae > Tichowtungia. The sequence goes on along the minus strand of CAIKGD010000011.1, from coordinate 4,173 downwards.
GCCTTTACGGCATTATTTGCTAACAGGAGTTACCTTGGAAATGCCGATTAACGCCGACAAAACTCATCTCTGGAAAGCCGACGTAGAGAAATCAATTGATTTTTATAATGATTGGTTCCTTCGTTTCGCTCCGGAAACCTACCGGAAGCAACGCGCCATCACAGCAAAGAGTGTGACTAAATCCCTCGAACAAACGAAATTCCTGAAATCTGTCACACCCGATATTCTTAAAAAACATCCCGAGATTCTTCCCATACTCCGAATGACTTGCGCTCCGCCGATTGCCCGCGACCGGCTGATGGGGTTGGCTTATGTCGGCAAGAATCTGATAGCAGCTATGGAAGGCAAACTTGGATGTTCGCCACGAATCCCGCCAAAAATGAATATCCAGGAACTGGATGAGCAGCTAAATCGCATTTGCGAAATCCTCTTAGAACTGGCAGATCGCGATCTTTTTCCGTGGTTGGAATCCGCAGATTCGCCCAGCAGAACAGATATAGAACGTTCTGCAACCGTTGTAGCAGACCGGCTGTGCGGTGCGACGGCGGATCCTATCATTCGCAATGCACAGGAACAGCGCCAACTAACCGCCTTGAAAAGATGGCTGGAAGCGAAGGGGTACGCATATGTTCCGGCTAAAGAGATCGAAGATGTAACCAAAATGAATCCGGGAACTTTTGCATTCCGACTGAATATCGCCGTCGGCAAAGGCGCACGGAAGGTTAATATCCCGATTGATGCCGTTATCCAGCCCATAGATTCTGAGGGAACTTTACCAATCCTCGTAGAAGCCAAATCAGCAGGCGATGCAACAAACACAAACAAGCGGCGCAAAGAAGAAGCTCAAAAGTTTACTCAGCTGAAAAAGCAGTTCGGGAAAGTCCCTTTTGTGCTGTTCCTCTGCGGATATTTTGAACCGGGCTATCTCGGATACGAGGCTTCCGAAGGAATCGACTGGGTTTGGGAACACCGGATTTCCGATTTCGATACGATCCTGAACCCCAAGGATTCAAAAAAAAAAGTCCATGAAACGGTCGCCGTGTATGCCGGTTCAAAAGAAAAAAAAGAAAATGCCCGGCATGAACAGCAACTCCGGATAGACCAGTCGCGCAGTCAGCAGGATCGGAATACTTTCGGACAATTCTCAACTCCCTTTCTTTTGGCACGTGAAATTGTCGCACAGGCAAAGAATTACCTGCACACCGCCAAAATAGATTTTCTGGAGCCGGCGGTCGGCTCGGGAGCATTTTTATCCGCACTGGATACAGTGGCGACCAGTGCGGTTGAATCCGCAACTGGTGTCGAAATTGACGCTGAATATGCACAGGTTGCTCGGGATGGGTGGAGTCCTCTTTATCAGGTGGTTCAAGATGACTTTCTGAACTTTTCCGCCCGTCGTGAAATGGCAGGACGGTTCAACTGCCTGTGCACCAATCCTCCCTATGTTCGTCACCACCACATGACCGGTGGTCTTAAAATCGACCTGCAACGGCGTGTTGAAAGCGAACTTGGAATCAGAACCAGCGGGCTCAGCGGGCTCTATGTTTACTTCATTCTGCTCTCACATCAGCTTCTGGCGGACGGAGCCGTAGCGTCTTGGCTGATCCCGAGCGAATTTATGTCCGTCAACTATGGCCGGGCTCTGCGCGAATATCTGATCCGTCATGTAACCCTCCTGCAAGTGCACCGGTTTTCGGCTGATCATGTCCAGTTTGACGATGCGCTGGTCTCGTCGTGCGTCATCACCTATCGCAAGCAGAAACCGGCGGCATCCTATACGTTCATTTTTTCAAGCGGTGGAACCCTGGAAGAACCCGCTGCGGTTCAGGAAGTCTCTTCGGACGATCAAACTCTGGCCGGGAAATGGAATGCCGACACCTTCGGCGTTGCACAAGATACCACCTCCGTGAGGATCGGAGATATTTTCGAAATCAAACGCGGCATAGCTACCGGAGCGAACGGATTTTTTGTAATTGGAAAAGATACCATCGCAAAATACGACATCCCCAAGATGTTTTTAAAACCGCTCCTGCCCGGCCCTCGTCACCTGACTAGTAGTGATGTCGTGGAAGATGCTGGAAACGGAGATCCTGTCGTTGACCGCCTCCGCTACCTTCTCGATTGTGACCTACCTCCCGAAGAACTCAAAAAATCATGGCCGGGATTGTGGGCGTATATGCAAGACGGCATTACTCGCGGAATAGCCGATTGCTACATCTGTTCACATCGCAAACTGTGGTATCAGCAGGAAAAACGTGATCCGCCGTTGTTTCTTACCACCTACATGGGACGATCCAGCAGTAAAAATGAAAATCCATTCAGGTTTATCCTGAATCGCTCAAAGACTATTGCGACCAATGTTTATATATACCTCTACCCTCGACCTTTTCTCAAAAAATTACTGGATGATCATCCTGACAGGATCGAGTCACTTCATCTGATGCTTAACCAGCTTACCTCAAAAAACCTTATCCAGAACGGTCGCACATATGGCGGCGGCCTGCACAAACTGGAACCAAAAGAACTCGCAGGAATGCCTCTGCTAGAGCTCCCCGATTGGCTGCATATGGAACGAAAAACTCAAACAGCGCTTCCTTTAGCTTTTGAATAACCTCCTGTCACCGGATAAATCTAAAGATCGATGGTTGAGGGGAAAACTTGAAGTCACCGGGGGAAACCCGGTCGGCGTTGCACTTAATCTGTTCGTTGAACCGTTTCGTCGGCAATCGCCAGTCCCTGACAACTGGAATGATGGGGTGAGACTCAAAACTGCTCGTCGTCGCGGAGGTAGCGCCACTGGCCGGGCGGAAGGTTGCCGAGCATGACTTTTCCGATACGGACTCGCTTTAAGCCGACGACTTTCAGTCCGACGAGTTCGCACATGCGGCGGATCTGCCGTTTTTTTCCTTCGTGCAGCACAAAGCAGAGCTGGTCTTCGTTCTGCCAGTTGACCTGCGCGGGCTTGAGTTTTTTCCCGTCGAGGCTCAGTCCGTGGTTGAGTTGTTTGAGTCCGTCGGCTGAAATTTTTCCGGTGACGCGGACAAGGTATTCTTTATCGACGTGCGAATCTTCGCCGATGATTTTTCGGGCAATGCGTCCGTCCTGCGTCAAAACCAGCAATCCGTTAGAATCAATGTCGAGCCGGCCGGCGGGTTCGAGGCCTTTGAGCTGAGTGGAGTTAAATTTACGGGGTGATTTATCGCTTTTCCAGCGGCTGGCGGTGCCGATCAAATCAACGGCGGGCTTGTAGCCGTCTTCCGGCTGGCCGGAAACGTAGCCGACGGGTTTATTCAGAAGGATGGTGACCTGCGTGGACTGGCGTGCCAGCCCTTCCTGAGAGAGCTCAATTTTCTGATCGGGTGAAATTTTGGTGCCGAGTTCGGTGATGCGCACGCCGTCAACGAATACAAGGCCGCGTTCGATGTAGCGGTCGGCTTCGCGGCGGGAGCAAAGTCCGCGCTGCGCCATGATTTTTGAGAGTCGTTCTTGCATGGGGAGAGGTTTTAACACAGAGGGAGCAAAGGTTCAAAGGGACAAAGGTTCAGAGACAGAATAAAAAGCGGTACCGAGCGGCCACTTTCCATAACAAAAAGCCTGCACGGAAAACCGCGCAGGCTGAAAAAGGTGAAGGCCGTTCTGATTTCTCAGAACGGCCTTCAAAGATCCGGCAACGTGCTACTCTCCCACAGTCTTATCTGCAGTACCATCGCCGCTGAGAGGCTTAACTTCCGTGTTCGGAATGGGAACGGGTGGATCCCTCTCGCTATAGCCACCGGAAAGGCGGTTGTCCGTCTTGCGACAGACGAAAAATTAATTGCATAGATTAGGGGACTGCGCACATGCGTGCCGTTATAAAAGTAAGATTAAGCCGCACGGCTAATTAGTACTGGTAAGCTTCATGCGTTGCCGCACTTCCACACCCAGCCTATCAACGTCCTAGTCTAGAACGAGCCTTTAGATTCTTGCGAATAGGGAAGTCTTATCTCAGAGGGGGCTTGGCGCTTAGATGCTTTCAGCGCTTATCCTTTCCGTACATAGCTACCCAGCGATGCTCCTGGCGGAACAACTGGAACACCAGAGGTACGTTAATCCTGGTCCTCTCGTACTAAGGATTAATCTCTTCAAACTTCCTGCGCCCACGGCGGATAAGGACCAAACTGTCTCACGACGTTT
>CAIKGD010000010.1 GCA_903826865.1 uncultured Verrucomicrobiota bacterium | reverse complement strand
GAAAAGAAGCTGGCTGGCCGTTCTGCGTGAGGGCACGGCGCTCATGCGTCAAAGTCTGCGCACGCTTTGGCATAACAAAGCGCGCACCTTCCTCTCTGCGCTCGGTATTCTGATCGGCGTCGCCGCCGTTATCGCGATGGTTTCTCTCGGGCTCGGTGCCAAAGCTTCAGTGAAAGAACAGCTCGCGCGCCTCGGCTCCAACCTGCTGAGTATCCGGCCTGCTTCGCGCAACAGTCAGGGCGTACAGCTGCAGGCCGGAGAAATCTCCCGGATGGTACTTGATGATGTGAATGCCGTCGTCGCACAAATACCAACCGTCAAGCGCGCTGCCGCCACTATTCGCGGCGGTGTACAGCTTCAGTACGGCTCAAAAAACTGGTCTACCTCTGCATCCGGGGTCTCACCCGATTATGCACCCATGCGTGCTGAAGTCCCTCCGCTCGGCCGCTATATTACCGATGAAGATGTCCTGCGCCGCGCACAGGTCGCCGTGCTCGGCATGACTCCGCTGCGTTCCCTGTTCGGGGAAAACGAAAATCCAATCGGTAAAACCATCCGCATCAACCGCAGATCCTATGAGGTCGTCGGCGTGCTCCCCGAACGGGGTGCCAGCGCATTCGGCGACCAGGACGACACAGTCAGAATTCCCGTCACCACGGCCATGTACCGCCTTTTCGGCAAGCGCTATATTGACGGAATTGATGCCGAGATCGACGCGGTTGAAAACATTCCGCCGGCGCAGGAATCTCTGCTGGATCTGATGGCTAAGCGCCATAACCGCGATCCGGCTGAAAAACCGTTTGAAGTCCGCAATATGGCGGAAATTCAGGAGGCGCTCGGCTCTACCACCAAAATCATGTCCGTGCTGCTGGCCAGCATCGCCGGTATTTCAATGATTGTCGGCGGCATCGGTATTATGAACATCATGCTTGTCTCGGTCACCGAGCGTACCCGCGAAATCGGTTTGCGTAAAGCCATCGGCGCGCGGCGGCTGGATATTATGGCGCAGTTTTTGATTGAGGCACTGGCTATCAGCCTGCTGGGCGGAATCGCCGGGCTTGGACTGGGGCTCGGGCTGAGTCTGGGCATGGCGAACGGTGCGGGCTGGCCGATGCAGACCAGCAACCTTTCAGTCGTCGTCGCCTTCAGTTTTTCGGTATTCATCGGCATTTTCTTCGGTCTCTGGCCGGCCATGAAAGCCTCCAAACTCGACCCGATCGAAGCCCTGCGCTACGAATAGTTTTTTAAGGTTTTTAAATTCATACAATGGAAAAACTTTCCCCCTGAGTTTGAACTCTTGCGCGGATTACCTGCAGAAATAGCCATGCTCCGCCTCAGTAACATCAGCAAAAGCTATCAGATGGGCGAGCACACCGTGCACGCCCTGCGCAACGTTTCGCTGACGGTCGAACACGGCGAGTTCATTGCCATCATCGGCTCATCGGGCTCCGGCAAATCCACCCTGATGCATACCATCGGCCTGCTCGACCGGCCCAACAGCGGAAGCTATGAAATCGACGGCAAAGATGTCACCGGGCTTTCCGACACGCAAACGGCGCGCCTGCGCAACCGCACCATCGGCTTTATCTTTCAGCAGTTCAATCTGCTTCACCGCGCTTCGGCGCTGGAAAACGTCAACCTGCCGCTGCTTTATTCCGGAAGCACGGCGGAAAGTCATCGCGGGCAGAAAATGCTCGAACGCGTCGGGCTTGGCGACCGGATGCATCACCGGCCTAACGAACTCTCCGGCGGACAGCAGCAGCGCGTAGCTATTGCCCGTGCACTGGTCAATAGTCCCTCTATCATTCTGGCCGATGAGCCGACCGGCAACCTGGACTCCAAAAGCGCCAAAGACATCATGGCGCTGTTCCGCGCTTTGCATAAACAGGGACTGACGGTGGTGCTGGTTACACACGACATCGAAGTGGCCGGACACGCCGACCGGATTATCACCATCCGCGACGGCGAAATCCAGGAGGACCGCCGCAACGAAACGCCGGTGATTAACGAGGAAACGCAAGGTGCCGTGCCGGATATTTTGTTCGGAACCGCGAAGAAAAGAAGCTGGCTGGCCGTTCTGCGTGAGGGCACGGCGCTCATGCGTCAAAGTCTGCGCACGCTTTGGCATAACAAAGCGCGCACCTTCCTCTCTGCGCTCGGTATTCTGATCGGCGTCGCCGCCGTTATCGCGATGGT
>CAIKGD010000009.1 GCA_903826865.1 uncultured Verrucomicrobiota bacterium | reverse complement strand
TCCCAATAGCCCGCGCCCGCCACGCCGATTTCGGTGCCGTCGTCGTGAATGGCGCGCAGATAACGGTCGCCGCGCCAGACCTTTTCAATATTTCTGCCCAGCACTCTCAGCCGTTGTTCGTAATAATGGCGGCGTTTTTTTCCGCTGCGTTCTTCGATAACCGGAAGCAGGTTTTTCAAAACATACGTCAGGAAAAACGCCATCCAGACCGACTCGCCGCGCCCTTTACTGCCGATTTCGTCGAGCCCGTCGTTCCAGTCGCCCGTACCCATCAGCGGCAGGCCGTTGCGGCCCATCCGCCGGTTCAGCACCAGATCAACGGCGCGCAGCACGTGGTTATAAACTGAATCACTGCGCGGCGAGCGCAGCGGGAAGAAGCCCATGCCGTGCTTGCCGGCCGGGAGCGGTGCGAGCGGCGTTTCCGCTTTCAGATAACTGACCTGCTCGTCGAGCAGCGTTTTGTCGCCGGTCATGCGGACATATTCCGCCACGCCCCAGCCCAGCCAGATCAGATTATCGCTGGCATGCGAGCGGTTCATAAATCCGGTGCGCCCGTCCTGCTGCACAAAAAACCAGTGCGCCACATCGCCTTCCGGAAACTGCTGCGCGGCGTGCAGAATAAGCTGGGTGCGAGCCAGCGATGAATCAACCCAGATCATGTTGACGGTATCCTGCAGCTGATCGCGGAACCCGAACGCGCCGGAGGTCTGATAAAATCCTTTGCGCGCCCAGATGCGTTCGGTGAGTGTCTGGTATTTCATCCACTTCACGTAAGCATCAAATTCCGGATCGCCGGTTTCGACTTTCAGCGTGGACTGCAGCGCCATCCACCAGTCGCGCGTGGACTGTAAACTCTGTTCGGCATTTTCCGGAATCTGGAACTTTTTCACACAGGCTTCGGCCTGTTTACGGCTGTCGCCCTGTCCCAGCACAATCGAAATGGACTGTTCGCCGCCCGCCGGAATTTCAACCGTGGTCATCAGCGCGGCCACCGGAAATTCATCGCCCGCCTCCGGAGCCGGAGCGCCCGTTTCGACCATGACAGGCCGGGCGAAGGTGCGTCCGGCGCCGAAGAAACAGTCGCGGCGCACAGCAAACTGCTCGACCGGTCCGCTCATGGCGGCGAAACAGGAGCCGGTACGGAAGCGGTTGCGCGGATTTTCGAAATAGAGCGCGCCGGTCGCCGCGTCGCGGGAAACGATCAGCGCACCCGCCGTTTCAGGACTGTGCGACAGCGCGATCTGAAAATAGGAAGCCGCGCGCAGCCGGCGCGGCGCGGCACCGGTGTTGCGGATTTTGAGAAGGTAGATGCCCGCCGGTTCGTCGAGCGGTACATGCACAGACAGCTCGGTTTCGAGTCCGCCCTTCTGCATTTTGAACACCGCGCTGCCGTCGAGACTGAACGATACATCGTGCGCAGCGCCGCTGTCCTTGAGCGGATCGAAGCACGGCGAAAACCATTCCGCACTCTGTTCGTCGTACAGATAGACCGCTTCGGACGGAATCTGCGCGCCGGTCAGGTCGGCCCAGTCGGTCGTCAGCGGATTCTGCTGTGCGTTGCCGCTGGCCGAAGAGTGCAGCCCGCGGTTGGTGACCGCCAGCACATGGCCGAGCGGATTAGCCATTTCGTGATCGAACGGGCGCGGTGTGAACGGCGTCAGCACACGCAGAGTATTTCCGTTATCGGTGTATTCGGTGTAATGATCCGGCGTTCCCGCCGGAATTTCGCCGTGACCGATCTTCGGCACGCGCTCCGGTTGTGTCTGATCGTGCAGCGGAGAACCAGTCTGCGGTCTGAGATACTTCATGATCATCTGCGCGGCGCGCTCTTTGTTTTCGCATCCGCCGATCAGAATCCGGTGGGACAGCCTGCCGTTTGCGGGAACCGGCGCATTGAGCAACAGCGAGCCGATCGGGTCGAAAGTCGGACAGGCCGTCGCGTCGCACGCCTGCCGGAAAGCCAGCGTTTCAAGAGCGCGCGGTATCCAGATGTTTCCGGCGCGGCCGATGAAATCGACGCGTCCGGTCAGCACGCCGGAAGGAGCGTCAGCCGAAGCAAGGATGCCGTAGAATTTGGTGCTGCGGTGAAAGGCCGTCATCGCGTTCAATTCCGAGTTGTACGACATTTCCGGATAGAGCCGGTTGTACTGCGTATGGTTGCGGTCGGCATCCGGACGGTTGAGCATCCATTCGAGATACGGCACCACTTTCAGATTGCGCGCTTTGCCGCTGAGGTCTTCCAGTTCGATCATCCACAGCTCCACCGCGTCGTTGCGCCCCGGCAGGCGGATGGTGACCGTTACGCGAACCTCATTAGAGAGGTTGATCACTTTAATCCGGTCGCTGTCACCTTCATACGAAGACGGCGTGAAAAGCTGCTCCGGAAAATTTCCGAGCACCGGCCACACTTTGTTCGCCGCGCCGTCTGCACCGGTTTCCACCACAAAGAGAATGCGGCCGGACGGATCAACGTTTTCAAACGCACAGCGGCTGACGCCGAATCCATTCGAGGTTATGAACGAATTGATTTCGCCGCTTTTCTTCAGCTCTACCGTGTACTTGTTATTGATCAGACTGAAAATCTGCTCCGTCTGCTGCGCATGACGCTCCCTGCTCTTGCGGCGCAGTGTGAACAGCGCGGTTACAACAGCTGCCGCCGCAACGGCAATGAGGATCAGAGTAACAAGCCCCGGCGCGGCTCCGGCCTGCCGCGCCTGAATGGCGGCGCCAATGTTGAAAACCTGCGCCCACTGTTCGCCCTTCGGCAGATAAAAAGGAATCAGCAGCGGCGCCCAGGTGGTGAAACGCTTGACCCCTTCCGGAATAAAGCGGGCCGTGGCTTCCGGCCCGACGAACGAGGCGCAGCGCTCATCGAGCCGGTCCACGCCCAGAAACGAGAGATTCACCAGCGTCGCGACGCGCAGTCCCATGTGGTCAATCCAGATCAGCACCTGGAACCAGGCGTAGCCGATGATCCAGCTGAACACCGTCAGACTCCACGCCGTAAAGCCGCTCGCGTTGAGCGTCAGACTGTTGAAAACCGCAAAGAAGGTGCGGATGAGTCCGTCCTGATTGTACCAGGTCGCATCGGCCATCGGACGCAGGAAGGTGAAAATCAGCGGCGCCATCCAGAGGCCCCAGCGCAGGACGTAAACGGTTCCGTCCGCCAGATCCGTCACGCCGCCGCGGGTTGCAATGCGTTTGATCGAGGAAACATCGCGGTTGAGCAGCGCGGAGAGAAACGCTTTGTTGATCGCAAACAGCGGCGCAGCGATGCCCCAGCCGATCACGCCCATCAGCGCTTCATTGAAAAGAATTTTCGCGCCGCCGGACGCCGGCAGAAGTTTGATGTGTCCCCAGCGGCTGATCAGCGCCGTGAATTCGTTCGGCGCGGTGGTACGCAGCTGCTGACAGCGCGTGACAATCTCCGCCGGGTTCAGGCCGAAGCTGTTATAAAGTTCAAACTTGGTTCCGATAATCGGAAGCTGCGAGGCATCGAGATAGAACCCGATGCCCGCGCCGATGAACGCGCCCAGCCCGCTCTCCACGAGATAGTAGCGCCAGGACTTCACGCCGCCGGTTCCCCGCCAGCCGAACAGCAGATCGCGCACAATACTCACGCCGCCGAAAGCCGCCGCGCCCGACAGGAAACCGAACCAGATCCGCTGTGCCGTCGGCAGGCCGGCGAAGTTCATGCTTAATCCGCTGGCGAACGCGTGACCGAGAACCAGTCCGCGCAGGTACAGCACCGGATCTTTATAGGCACAGGCCGCACGGCCGAAAAACGACTGACTGCCGTCAAATGTTTCAATGATGGTTTTGAACAGCGGAAAAGCCGCGACGCCCGCCAGCGTGATAAGCAGCGCCGGATGCGCACTGTAAAAGGATTGAAACCATGAAGCATTGATCAGCGCATGAACGGCCTGAAGCAGACCCATCAGTACACCGCTGAACACCATCCCTTTTTTCAGGCCGCGGACGGCATCATCCTGCGCCACCGTGCCGGACGGCGCGCTGCCGTGTATCGCGCCGAGCATCATGCCGGTGAACAGATAGACAATCGCCCAGAGCGGTCCCTGTGAAAGCATCGTGGCCAGAACCGCAACAAACGGACGAAGCCCCGCCGGAAGCGCCGCCGCCGCAGTGCCTGATCCGAAGTCGGCGATATACGGCGCAACCGTCACCAGCGCTGAAAGCAGAAACAGCGCGCGGTGAACTTTCAGTGAGGACAGCAGCCGTTCGCGGTTGATCAGCGAGGAGGCGTTGGCGAGCAGTTCGCCGGTAACAAAAACCAACAGCATTTTCACGCCGGGATTATCGAACGACTGCAGCGCCAGCAGTAATCCGAACACGAACGGAGTCGCGGTAATGGTTGCGCCGCCGATCAGACCAAGGTGCTTCCGCCGCATCGTGAGGCGGCAGACATTGGCAACGTGATAGATCAGCACAAAAAGCGCCGCGCCGAAACCGCTGAGCTGGAAGAACCCGGCGAGCGAATCCGGGGCCTGCCATAAAACTCCTTTACTGGCGGCAGCGGCCAGCAGTCCTGGGAATAATGCGCTCCGCAATGTTTCGCCCGCGAAAGCCGGCCGCCCGGCCAGTGTGATTTTGAGCAGAAAGCTGATCACCACCCCGGCGGCGGCGATATAAAAACAGAACCAGCCGGAATCAAGCGGGTTCATTCGGCCCAGCTCATAAACACCCAGCACCGACGAAGCAATCAGCACCGTCGCAATGCCGAAAGCCAGATCGCGGGCGAGCCCGGTCACGGCGACTTTCATTTTGCGCCGGATGACCGACACCAGCAGACTTATCAGCAGACTGAATACCGTCACACCGCCCAGCCGCCCCCAGAGGGTGCTGCGCAGTTTCTGCCAAAGGGGAAGTTCACGAAAAGTCATGTCCAGCCGGATTCTTCCAACCGCCGGATCGTCGCCGCCGGTGCGCTGAATCAGCAGTACCGTTTCGTTAAGACTGCCGATTTTTTTCCAGTCGAGCAGTTCGTGCACCGTATTCCAGCCCGAACCGGGCCGAACCGGAAACCGCTGGGTTCCGGCGGATCCCTTAATCTCAACCGCCAGAGCAACGCCGGAGAGCTGGCCTTCGGGAATATAAATACCGAGCTCGATCACATCAACGAGACCGGCGGCCAGCGAAGCGGGATACTCCTTGGCCCAGACACCGGCTGCCGTCTGCGCCGGTATGGAATAATCGATGATCAGCAGGTCGCGGTTAATTGAAGCTTCTTCGTATTCGCGGGAAATGGTGACTTGCGCCGCGCCGATATTGAAACTGCCCTGCTGCTTCGCGTCGATAAAACAGACCGGAGCTGCCTGTACCAGAGCAAACTGCAACAAAACCGCCAGAATAATTCTGTACTGCCCGGATCCTTTTACCATGCGCAAACCCTGCCTGTTCCCGAGGTTTTGTGCAATCCTCCAGATGCAAAGCGGTACTGGTTTTAAAAATCCAATGCTAGGGAATTAATTCGGCTAAGACACGAATCAGCGTAGCAACTTGGACAGTACAACCGACAGCACAAGTTTGCCGATTCTGTGGCGGGGCAAATGGCTAACAGGCCTTCGCCGCACTGAAAAACGGCGAGATAAAACACCGCTGAAAAATTAAGAAATGAAGATTCAGGACAGTTCATCAAGCCGTCCGGTCAGGATGAAGTCATTGAAAATCTGAATGAGTCCCTGGCGGGCAAGCGCGGTGCGGTAAAGTTTCGGCGAATGGTCGGGGCCGAAAAGCGTACAGGCGGTTTCACGGATGACGCTGTTCAGCGGCTCAACGGGCAACCGGTTCAGAGCATCACCCTGCCCCCTCGCCAGCCGGTACGGCACGATCACGTTGATCTCAATGGCCTGCGCGCGGTCCGCGCCGACCAGCTCGGCTCGTTTTTCTTTTCCACTCCAGCCGGTGTGTGTGCTCCAAAAGCATTCTTGCCGGTCGGCAGGGACGGCTCGCAGTTCGGCAAGCTCACCGGAGCCCGAGCCGTCCGCTCGCTGGACTGGCGGCGCGTTCGGCGAACGCGCCCTACCCGAGAAAAATCCATCTGCAATCCATTGCGCCAAAGCGCAAAGGCGGCGGACGGGATGATTGAGCGGGCGCAGACCGGAAAGCCGCCATTCGTTTTTATCGAGCGGAGCAACGTCTTCCCATTTATGCTGCTCGCGCCACCAGCAGTCCCAGAGGGAGCGCAGCTCTTTTTTCGAAGCGTCCGGCCAGTTCGGGCCGGGCTGTTTCGGGAGCAGTCCGGAGATGCCGAGCAGAACGGCGTAAACGGTTTTCCAGTCCGCGCCGTACGGCGCGAGCGCTTCGAGCGGCAGACTTTGCGCCAGCTTACGGAACGGCGCTTTGTTGTGCTTGTAGCCGAGCGCAGCGGCGGTTTCTTCGTAGAGCGCCTGCGCTTCACCACGCCGTTGTATCAGCCACGCCATGCGCAGGGTTTTCTGCCGGAGCCGTTCCTCGCCCGCACTTTCCAGCCAGCGGGAAATTTCGTCGGGATTCTGTCCAAGGCATGGGAAAAAAGACCGCGCCCGCGGCTCCTGATACGGATAGGCGGAAAGATCGATACTTTCCAGATCGGCGGTGCAGGCGTCTGCCAGCGGAATATGCAGTGTGCCGGGCGGAAACAGCGTTTCGTCCGTCTTGCCGGGAAACCAGACGATATGAAAGCGGACGTTCGAGTAACGCGGATCATTGTGGTGGCCGTGGTTTTTCCAGTCATTGGAAAAAATATGAATCTCGGCGTCGCCGGCAATGCGCCGCTTTTCGCGCCCGATCAAAAGCACCGCACCGGAAAAGTCCGGCCCCGCTTCGAGATTCCAGCGTCCGGAATTTTCAACCGCCACCGGCTCGCCGCGCGAAGTTTTCAGCTCTTTCGGGCGCAGGCGGTCGTCGAACCAGAGGGCCTGCAGGTGGCGTTCCGTATAAGGGAAATAACGGCCGGCGGTTTCGCGGACTTCGCCGCCGGATATGAGCCGGCGATAGGCTGCTGCTCCGGCAAAGAGCTGTTCAACTTCTTGTGGTACCTGATAAATCACACAAACTGTTTAACAGATCAATTAAGTGTTGAAAACGGAAATGTATCCTCGAGGCAAACCGCGTTGCCGCTACCCCTGCCCGGCGTTGGGAAAGTCGAACTCGGTCTCAAAGAGTTCTTTGAATTTTGCGGCGGCGGCGGCTTCGTCAAAACCTTCGGCCTGAATGGCGATTTGCGTACCTTGTTCGAGTCCGAGCATCAGCAGTTCCAGTGCAGAGCCGAGATGGCAGGTTCCGGAGGGCGCGATGACCGTGATGGTTCCTTTGTATCCGGCAGCGGCCTGAGTGAGCAGCGCAGTCGGCCGGCAGTGAATTCCCGCTTCGTTTTTGATAACTGCCTTTACCTCAACCATAATGTTCTGAATCATGCGCACAGTGGCGGCTTTTTCAATCCTTATCTCAAAAACACTTACCTTTTTGCTGCCGGGGACAGGAGTCCTTGCTGCAGCGGTAGCAGATTTCGTTAGCCATGCTTTCGCCACGGAAAAAAACATCCAGATTGGAAAGCGTGGTTTCGGCGATGTTGCTGAGCGCCTCTTTGGTGAAGAAGGCCTGATGCGCCGTAACCAGCACGTTCGGGAAGGTGAACAGCCGTGCCAGCACATCGTCGGTCAGCACTTCGCTGGAGCGGTCTTCAAAGAAATATCCGTCTTCTTCCTCATAGACATCCAGCCCGGCAAACCCGGCCTTGCCGCTTTTGAGCGCATCAATCAGATCCTGCGTTTGAATCAGCGCGCCCCGGCTGGTGTTGATCAGCATGACGCCGTCTTTCATCTGCGCCAGACTCGCGGCATTGATCATGTACTCCGTTTCGGGTGTCAGCGGACAGTGCAGGCTGATGATGTCCGACTGCCGGTACAGTTCTTCCAGCGGGACATATTCGACGCCCGCTCCAGCGGCCCAGTCCGTTTTCGGAAACCGGTCGAACGCCAGCACGCGCAGTCCGAACCCTTTCAAAATCCCGGCCAGAACCTGGCCGATCTTTCCGGTTCCGATGATCCCGGCGGTTTTACCGTGCAGATCGAAACCGAGCAGTCCGCCGAGCGCAAAGTTGCTGTCGCGGGTGCGGTTGTACGCTTTGTGCGTTTTACGGTTGAGCGCCATGATCAGCGCGACGGCGTGTTCGGCAACGGCATACGGTGAATAGGCCGGCACTCGTCCGACGTGGATTCTGCCGAAAACAGCTTTGAGATCGACGTTGTTGTATCCGGCACAGCGCATCGCGATCATCCGGATGCCGTTGTTGTACAGGATGTCCACCACCGGCGCGGAAAGATCGTCGTTCACAAACGCGCAGACGGCGTCATAGCCCGCCGCCAGCGGCGCGGTATCCGCCGACAGCCGGTTGCTGATGTATTTAATTTCATAGCCGTGCTTCGCGTTGGCGCGATCAAAAAATTCCTGGTCGTACGGTTTGGCGTCAAAAAAGATGATTTTTTTCATAACGGCGGCTCCTGTTGCTGACCCTCAAGATATTCTTTTTCCAGCCATTGGAAAAATCCTTTCCCGCTTAATTAAGCCCCGCCTGTGCGCTTGCCCGGAATAGCCGTTCATGTTTAACTGCCGCCCATTCAAACAAAGGAATGTTGGATTGTTGGAATACAGGAATAGTGGCAGGGAGCCCGTGAAGACGGGAAGCAATAGAATTCGACCGGCCCCATTATTCCGCCATTCCACCGTTCCATCATTCCAATTCTTCGGGAACTTACTATGAAATTTGCGCTGAGCTGGCTGAAGGAAGTTGTGGATTTTGACGACACGATCGCGGGGCTTTCCGACAAACTGACGTTTGCCGGACTCGAAGTCGAAAATATCGAAACGCTCGGCGGCACCTTTGAAGGTGTGGTCGTCGGCGAAGTGAAACAGATCGAACCGCATCCGGACGCCGATAAATTGCGCCTCTGCACCGTCGAGTACGGCGCAACCGAAACCCTGCGCGTCGTCTGCGGCGCGCCGAATGTTGCGGTCGGCGGCAAATATCCGTTCGCCACCGTCGGTACGACGCTGCCGTGCGGCATTAAGCTCAAGAAAGCCAAAATCCGCGGCGTCGAATCGCTCGGCATGCTCTGCGCCAAAGATGAACTCGGCCTCGGCGAAGACCATTCCGGCCTGCTCGTTCTGGACGCTTCGCTCAAACCCGGCACGCCGCTCGCCGCCGTGATGGGCCCGGCGGAAACCGTTTTTGAACTGGAAATCACCCCGAACCGCCCCGACTGCCTCAGCATTATCGGCATCGCCCGCGAAGTCGCCGCCATCTACGGTAAGCCGCTCAAGATGCCGTCCATCGAACTGAAGGAATGTTCCGAGCCGGTCGAAAAAGAAGTCAGCGTGGAAATAAAAGATTCCGGCAAATGCCCGCGCTATACCGCCCGCGTTCTGAAAGGCGCCAAGATCGGCCCGTCGCCCGACTGGATGAAGCGCCGCCTCGAAGCCTGCGGCATCCGTTCGATCAACAACGTCGTGGACGTCACCAACTACGTTCTGCTCGAAACCGGTCACCCGTTGCACGCCTTCGACTACACGCTGCTCAAGGACGGCAAAATTATCGTCCGCCGCGCCGCCAAGGATGAAAAGTTCACCACGCTCGACGGAACAGAGCGCCAGTTGACGGAAGAAATGCTCGTCATCGCCGACGCCGGAAAAGCCGTCGCGCTCGCCGGTGTTATGGGCGGGGCCAATACCGAAATCAAAGACAATACCTCCACCATCCTGCTCGAAAGCGCGACGTTCGAACAGTCCGGCATCCGCGCCACGGCCAAAGGGCTAGGCCTCTTCACGGAAAGTTCTTACCGCTACCAGCGCGGCGTCAGCGCCGCCACCGTCGAATGGGCCAGCCGCCGCGCCGCCGCGCTGATGAGCGAACTGGCCGGTGCCAAAGTCTGCAAAGGCGTTGTGGATGTTTATCCAGCGCCGAAACCCAAACGGCAGATCACCGTCCGCTGGGCCAATGTCTGTACGCTGATCGGCCTCGACGTGCCGGTCGAAACGATGAAGAAAATTTTCCAGGCTTTGGAAATTGTTATTCTCTCCAGCGATGCGGAAAAAGCGGTGCTGGAAATTCCGGCCTTCCGCGACGACCTCGAACGCGAAGTGGATATGATCGAAGAAGTCGCCCGCCTGCACGGCGTGGATAAGATTCCGGAAAAACTGCCGGTCGCTGAAGTTGTCGCCGGTGCGCAGGACAACCGCATCCGCGCCGTCACCGCCTGCCGCAAGAATCTCGTCGGTTTCGGTGCGCGGGAAATCATGAACTACACGCTGGTCAGTCATCCGCTGCTCGACCTTTTCGGTAAAGAAGACCGCGCCGCCCGTGAAGAGCTGCCTCATCCGATCAGCGCCGAACAGTCAGTACTGCGCACCTCGCTCATCCCGCAAATGATCGAGAGCCTTGGCCGCAACAAATCGCGCCAGATTGACGAAGCCGTCTTTTTTGAGATCGGCCGCACCTTTGCGAAAAACCCACCCCGCCCTTCGGGCACCCCTCCTATGGAGGGGACTCCGGTGCAGACCGAAAAAGTCTGCCTTGGACTGATGGGCGCCGCCGGACGCGGCGCACTCGACAAGCAACGCGCCATCGGCGAAGAAGAAGTATTTCTCTGGCTCAAAGGGCTGGTTAAAAAACTGCTCGATGCACAGAAGGTTACAGACGTGAGCTTCCTGTGTATGGAAAGTCCGGCCTTTGAAGCGGGCCGCGCCGTTGCCGTGCTTTCCGGCAAAGAAAAGATCGGCGTCATCGGCCTGATCAATTCCGCCGCGCGCAAAGAGTGGCGGCTGAACGATCCGGTCGCCGCCGCCGAACTGAATCTTGAACCGCTGATTTCCAATGTCTGGAAGCGGAGTGAAGTAAAAGATATTCCGCTCTATCCGGCGGTCGAGCGCGACTTCGCGTTTGTCGTGGATGAAGCCGTCCGCCACGAAGAAATTCTGAAAGCTGTCCGAAGCGCCGCGCCTGCCGAACTGGAAAGCGTAAAGCTCTTCGATGTCTTTCGCGGCAAGACACTGGAGAAAGGCAAAAAGAGCCTCGCGTTCAGCTTTGTCTACCGCTCAGCGGCCGGCACACTGACCGACGAAAAGGTCAATGCCTTTCACGAAACCGTCGGTAAAAAAGTCTGTTCCGCCGTCGCTGCCGTTATCCGTGAAGGTTGACAATCGGTTTTTTTGGTATACACTTTGGTATATATCAAAGGAGGAAAGATGCAAACCGCCAAACTTTTTAATAATGGTCGCAGTCAGGCAGTACGCCTGCCGAAAGAATACCGTCTGGATGGATCTGATGTTTTTATTACCAGCCTCGACGGAGTCATTATGCTCATCCCCCGTAAAACTCCCTGGGCAGGTTTTGTTGCCAGCCTCAAGCGCTTTACCGGCGATTTTATGGAGGAGCGTAAACAGCCGGAACTTGATCAGCGGGTCTTCTGATGCAATACATGCTGGATACCAATATCTGCATTTTTATCATCCGGCAGAAAAACCCGGCAGTCATAAAACGGATCACCCTGCACCGCCCTGAAGATTTGCTGATCTCCTCGATCACAGTCAGCGAACTCGAGTACGGATGCGAAAAAAGTGCTGATCCGGAAAAAAACCGGTTGGCTCTCATGGAATTTCTGTCCCCGCTCACAATTCTTCCATTCGCTCCCTCGGCGGCGCAACACTACGGAGAAATCCGGGCGCAACTGGAACGGGATGGAACTCCGGTCGGGGCTATGGATTTGCTGATTGCAGCTCATGCCAGATCGGTTGACGCAACGCTCGTTACCAACAACACCCGTGATTTTAAACGAATCAAAGGGTTGAACATAGCCGACTGGTCATAATAGCTGTTGCCCCGCTGTTATCCGCGAAGGATAAAAAGTTCTCTCGCAAAGGCGCTAAGCCGCAAACGGTGGAACGTGACCGTGCAGATTTTTTGGAGTGCGGTCGCTTGAGACCGCTTTCACTTAAACCAGAGAAAAATGCAAAGCGGCGTCCAGCCGCCGCACTCCAGAGCATATTTCTCCAGAAACTGCTGTGCAAAGCCGAGCGCGAAGATTATTTTCGGCTCTGTGATGCAAGAGCATCGCTTTTCAAATAAGAAACTGAAACCAATTAACTATGAACTGATAACTGCCGCGGAAAGCGGCCAAATTTTAATGCGTTAACGCGCAGTTTTGTTTCATCTGAAAATCGCCAGTTTTTGTGTCGGAAACAACTGAACGGGAACGCGCCCCTGTGGCGCGGCTCCTTGTTTCATGTTTCCGACAAGGTGTCTGGCGATACCTCAGATGAGACGTGGGCTTGGAGTCCGCGCTCTTTTTTTGGGCGGATTCCCTAAACAGAAACCGCAACCAAGGAGACAGGAAAATGGCTCAGATCACAGCAAATGGAAGAAAAAAGGTCGGGACGTTCAAGAAAGAATTCAAAGCGGCATACGGCGTTGGAATCAGAATCTACAATGGTGTTAAATTTGCCGATGATGACGCCTCTCTCGCGTCTGTCCGCACAGAGAAAAAAGAGGGTGAAATTGCGATCAACGCCAAGATGCTGGCCGGAAACCTTGAAAAGAAATTTATGGAGCAACTCGGGGTTAAGGTGCAGGTCGAGAACAAAGACGGCGAGCTGGCGGACAACTCCGTTACGCTGGCTTCCCTGTGTAAATAAGCAAATATAACCATCCGGAGGGAGCGTTCCTCCGGATGGCAGTTCTAATTTCTAAGGAGATTTTTATGGCCCATATCAGTGCGCATGGCAGAACAAAGGTTGAAACGTTAAAAAATGAATTTAAAGCCGCCTATGGTGTCGGCATCAGAATCTATAATGGCGTTAAATTTGCTGATGACAGTACGACGCTGGCCCGCGTACGGACTGATAAAACAAGCAAAGAATGGAGCCCGGAAGGAGCTATCGAAATTAATGGGAAAATGCTGGTCGGCAATGTAGAGAAAAAATTCTTGGATGTTCTGGGTGTCAAAGTACAAATCGAAGACCTTCAGAGGAATTTGGCAGACAATGGCGTGACGCTTACCAGCTTGTCTGGGAAGTCGAATGCCGCCAGCACAACAAACGATGTCGATGTGCCCACAAAGAAGTCAAACAAGACGGGGTTGATCGCTATTATAATTGTGGTCGTAATCGTGGTCGTAGTGTTGCTCTCCCGCTAACTGACAGCATTTTTAAGCTCAAAAAAAGGAATAAAGATTAGGAGTGTATATGGGACTGCAATTCAGAAAAAAAATTAAACTTGGCCCGGTCAATATCAATCTCTCTAAATCTGGTGTTGGGCTCAGTTTTGGCTTTAAAGGGTTCCGGATTGGGACTTCGCCGAACGGGGTAACGCGGACGACCTTGAGCATTCCGGGAACCGGCATTCGACATGTAACCACACGGTCTGGAAAGAAATAGCAATAAGGGCTTAATGAAAAAAATAAACGGCGCATTCGTCGGGGTAATTGTACTGGCTGGGGCGGCGGCTTTTGGCTTCCGCCCGCTATTCGAATTATTAAAGGATCAAACAGCATTGCAGTTTGCTTCAGCGGCTTTTGGTACCATTTTCGCCGCAACCATCACGATGGTTCTGTTGAATAAACAGACTGAGGTGGAACAGGAGAAGTCTCGCGATCAGCGTGTCTTTGATGAGCGGCTCAAATTGTTCAACGAGGTGCTAGATAGGTTCGACGGCATTCTTGAGGACGGGGTCATTGATGCCGCTGAAGTTAAGGCTCTTCAGTTTATGTCTATGCGTATTGCGATGCTCGCCTCCGATGAAATTATTGAGAAATACACGGAGATGTATAAAAAAATCGCAGGTGAGCCCGGCGATACAGACGGTGATAAGGCCGAGGATATTATTATCACGCCCGATATTCTCAGCGACCTGATGGAAATGAGCCTGTATTTCAGAAAGGAATTAGGACTTTCACAGGCAAACGCAAGCCAGATTCATACCGTGTTTCAAAAGATGGAGAAGACAAATCAGGCGCTGCAAAACAAGGTAAGCGGCAGGATTAATTACATTGCCGGCGGAAAGAATGAGTGGCTGGGGGTTCAGAAAGAACGCGGACTTGAAGGACCGAGCAAACTGGCTTTGCGGGTTGCCGAGGATATGCATTCAGAAATTTCGAATAAATTCACGGACATCGGCCCGTTGAAGTTTACTAAAACGGCGATTTCGTTCGTTACGGTAGTGCAGGAATCAGGAAAGGTGAAGAACTGCTTTTATATGTCTATGGGGAAAACTCCCAAGGTTGGAATTTGGGCTTCTCCAGATGAAAAACCCACTGATTTTCCCGAGCCATTATGGACTTATTCCGCTAAATATCGCGGATATAGCATCGGACTGACAACCGAGGAAGAGTACCAGAAACTTCGCAATAGCTTCCTTAAATGCACCGTACGGGCCGTAGAAATGGTTCAAGGTGAAAAGGTGGATAAAAAGTTGCGCCTGTAGACGATCAGCAAATGCAATGATTGTAAAATTCGGGAAAACGTATGTCGTTAGAGATCCTAGGTCTTGTCTTTGTATTTTTTCTTATGGTGCTCTCTTTTCTTTTAAAATTTCTGGTAATGGTGGCCATTCCATTGATTGTTCTGCTGCTTTTGCTTGGAATCTTGATCTACTTCTGGCGACCGATAGTTTTCCTGCTGTTGATAGCCCTGCTGATTACCGTTTGCAACCACGGCTAACTCTTCGTGATCTTTGGGCGCATTTTCAAGAACATGAACTCAGTGGTTTTAAAAATTGGAGGAGCTGGTGGCTGAAGAAAAAAGCTCAAGAGGCAATTCAAGTCAGTTCTTTGTTGCAGGCGAACTCTGCCGCAGAGGACTGGTGGCGGCTGTAACACTCGGAAATTGTCCAAATACGGATATCCTGTGCAGCAATATTATCCGTGAAGGTTGAGGTTGACGCCAAAATACTGCGGGCGTAATATCTGAGACGTGAGGAAGAGAAGAAGCAGAACTCTCACGGTGTTCTTTAAAATTTAAGCCCGCCCGGTCTGGCAACAAGTTTCCGATCCGATAACAATAAAATATAGGGCGCTCAGGACAGTGCTGATGTATTCCATCTTCACTTTAGGGCGCCCACCTTGTAAATCAGGGTTCGGAAATGAGCCTCTCCGGCACGGGCTCTTTTTTAAAACCGCTTCGGTGAAAACCGGAGCGGTTTTTTTTGGAGTGCGCTGGCTCGACAGCGCTTTGACCAAAAACGAGTTATGAAGAAAAGCGGCGTCAAGCCGCCGCACTCCAAATTGATTAAAATTAGTGTCGATCAGTACTGATTAGTGGTTAAATCTCCGCCATGGAACTTTTTGAGGAAAAACCGTCCGGTCGCCCGAACCCGGGGGCAGGCACCGCGCCGCTGGCGGCGCGGATGCGTCCGCGCACGCTCGACGAAATCGCCGGACAGGATCATATCCTCGGCGCGGGCAAGCTGCTGCGCCGCGCGATTGAGGCCGATCGCATTTCGAGCGTCATTCTTTACGGCCCGCCCGGCTGCGGCAAAACTTCGCTGGCCGAGGTGATTGCGCTGGTTACCGACCGCCGGTTCGAGCGCACCAGCGGCGTACTGGCCAACGTTGCCATTCTGCGCAAACTGCTTGAACAGGCCGCCGGATGGAAAAAAATCCATAAGCAGGACACCATTCTCTTCATCGACGAAATCCACCGCTTCAACAAATCGCAGCAGGATGTTCTCCTGCCCTATGTCGAAAGCGGCGACATTATTCTGATCGGCGCGACGACGCATAATCCATTCTTTTTCATTAACACGCCGCTCAACTCCCGCTCCCAGATTTTCCAGCTCAACCCGCTCAGCGAAGAGGCGATCAAGTCCGTACTGAAGCGCGCCATGGAACATCCGGCAGGACTCAACGGGCTGGTCACCGCCGATGCCGATGCACTGGCGCATCTGGCGACCGTTTGCGAAGGCGATGCGCGGCGCGCACTCAACGCACTTGAAATCGCCGCGCTCACTACGCCGCCCGGCGAAAACGGCATCGTCCACCTGACGCGCCATGAAACGGAAGAATCCGTTCAGAAAAAAGCGGTTTCGTACGATCACGACGAGGACGAGCACTACGATACTATTTCGGCGTTCATCAAAAGCGTGCGCGGCTCCGACCCGAATGCGGCGATCTACTGGCTGGCGAAAATGATTTATGCGGGCGAAGACCCGCGTTTTATCGCGCGGCGGCTGGTGATTCTCGCCTCCGAAGATATCGGTAATGCCGATCCGCGCGGACTGTCGGTGGCGACAGCGGCGATACAGGCGGTGGATTTTGTCGGCATGCCGGAAGCCCGCATCATTCTGGCGCAAGCGACAACCTATCTCGCCTGCGCACCCAAGAGCAACGCGAGTTATCTCGCCATTGACGCGGCGCTGGCCGATGTGGAAAACGGGCGCACCCTGCCGGTGCCCGATCATCTCAAAAATGCGCCGCATCCCGGCAAGGGCGATGTGAAATATAAATACGCCCACAACGGCAAAGACCATTTCGTTGATCAGGAATATGTGCCGACGGACCGGATTTATTACGCGCCGACCGATCAGGGCTACGAAGAGACGCTCAAAAAACGGCTGGAGTACTGGGCGTCTATCCGGAAGAAGAAGTGAAAGCGGCGTCAAGCCGCCGCACTCCAAAGCAGAAAATATGGAGTGCGCTGGCTCGACAGCGCTTTGTCTTGCAAAGCTGAAGCGGCGGCTTGACGCCGCTTTTCTATATCTTACCCTGAACACATGAAACAGTGGCCACATGCTCCGCTTCACATACTCGAAGAACAAGGCATCTACATGGTGACTTGCGGCACCTATCGGAAATGTCATCACCTTGACAGGCCTTCAAGGCTCACCTTCGTTCAAAACACTTTATTTGAGATCGCTGAAGAATTCGGCTGGCGACTGCAAGCCTGGGCGGTGCTCTCCAATCATTACCACTTTATTGTATCTTCTCCTGAACACCCCGGAACGCTTCCCAAAATGCTGTCTAAGCTCCATACCGTCACGGCCATACAACTGAACAAAGAAGATAATGATCCCGGACGTAAGGTTTGGTACCAGTATTTTGACAGCCGCATTACCTATCAAAGTTCTTATTTTCCCCGGTTAAAGTACGTGCATCAAAACCCGGTTCACCACGGCGTAGTTCATAACGCGGAAAACTATCCTTGGTGTTCCGCCGGATGGTTTGCCCGGTTCGCCGGCAACGCGTTCTATAAAACCATACAGGGTTTTAAAACAGATAGTGTAAATGTAACCGACCCATACGATGCCATCCCGATCAACATCGAAAATAAAAGCGGCGTCAAGCCGCCGCACTCCAAACACGAAAGCCCGTTATGACGAAAGCGGAAATACGCACGCAAATTGCCGGACAAAAGAAGGCCTTAGGATTCCAAGGTCTGGCGGCCCTGGGCGGCAAAGTCGTCCAGAAGTTACAAACCTTGGATGCGTTCCGGTCGGCGCGGGCCGTCGGCGCATATATGCCTCTGCCTGATGAGGTGGACATTACCCCGATCTTCCAGACACCGGGGAAAAAAATCTACGTTCCGGCGTACGATGAGGCCGTCGGCCTTTACCGGCTGGCGCGGCTGACCAGCGAGCTGAACAAGGGGCGTTTCGGCATTCCGGAACCGGCGGTTCCGGTTTTCGCGGCGGAAGACGAACTCGATCTGATTATTGTACCAGGCACGGCCTTTGACCTCGCGGGCCGCCGGATCGGGCGCGGCGGCGGGTTTTATGACCGGCTGCTGCCGCAGTACTGCGCAGTGCGTGCCGGCGTTTGCTTCGGATTTCAGCATTTGCAAAGCATTCCGGCGGAGGAACATGACATCCGGATGGATGTGGTGGTGACTGATACGAAAATTTTTAATGTTTGCGACGAACATTAGACATTCATCGCGGTCAGAGTTATGCTCACTGCACGAAAATAAAACTCTGAAATAAAGGCACACTCATGGACAGCATAGAAATCTGGTTAAGCAGCGTACAAGGCTTCATCATAAATGTCGGGTTCGTCATTCTCGGCTTCTTTTTCCACGCCTATCTGACGCGCACCAATGCCGTGGCGGCCAGTCACCGCGGATCGGTGATTATGGATGAAGCCCGCAAAAAGGCGGAAGCCATCGTGCACGAAGGGAATGTGACCGCCCGCGAAGAGGTGCTCAAGGCGCGCGAACGGGCCGAAAAGGAGCAGGAAACCAAACGGCAGAGCATTATTGCACTGGAAGACCGGGTGGTTGCCCGCGAAAAAGATATTTCCCGCAAACTCGAACTGCTCGAAACTAAAGACCGCACTTTGACTGAAAAACTCGATAAAGCGGTGCAATTGAACGAAGAGCTCCGGGCGCAGCAGAAAGAACTGAAGGACTGCATCGAAAAGGAAAACCGCCAGATTCAGGAAGCAGCCAACCTTTCCAAAGAAGACGCACGCAAGCTGATCATGGATCAAATGGAAAAAGAGCTGGAAGGTGAACTCAGCGGACTGATCCGTCACCAGCAGAAAGAAATTTATGAAAAATCCCGGGCAGAAGCCCGCGATGTGATCTGTTCGGCTATTGAGCGCTATGCCGGCGAACACGTCAGCAATTTAACCGTAACGCAGGTAGCCCTGCCTTCCGAGGACATGAAAGGCCGCCTGATCGGCAAGGAAGGCCGCAATTTCCGCTCCTTTGAAATGGAATCCGGCGTCAATCTGATCATTGATGAAACGCCCGGCATGGTACAGCTTTCCAGCTTTGATCCTGTGCGCCGCGAAGTGGCCCGCGTCGCGCTGGAAAAACTGATGGCGGACGGACGCATTCATCCTGCCAGTATCGAAGAGACGGTCAAAAAGACCCGCACCGAAATTGATGAAATCATGCGGCAGGCCGGCGAAGACGCACTCTACAAACTCGGCATTCCGGGCGTTGCACCTGAGCTGGTTAAAATTCTGGGCCGCCTGAAGTATCGTACCAGCTATAAACAGAATGTACTCGACCACTCTGTCGAAATGGCCTCGTTAATGGGCATGATGGCCGCCGACCTCGGTCTGGATGTTGTTCTTGCCAAACGCGTCGGTATTTTTCACGACCTCGGCAAAGCTGTTGACCATGAGGTGGAAGGTTCCCACGCCGTGATCGGCGCCAACCTGCTGCGCAAATACGGCGAAGTCCCGCTGGTTTACAACGCCGTCGCCGCGCACCACGAGGATGTCGAAAAGAGCAGCGTCTATGCGGTACTGGCCGCCGCCGCCGATGCGATGACCGCCGCCCGCCCCGGTGCACGCATGGATACCACGGATCTCTATTTCCAGCGCCTCGACAAACTCGAAAAAATCGCCCTGTCCTTCAAAGGCGTCGACAAATGCTACGCGATTCAGGCCGGCCGCGAACTGCGCGTGATGGTGGAAGGTGCCAAAGTGGACGATGCCCGCGCACTGATTCTTGCCCGCGAAATCGCCAACCGCATTCAGACCGAAGTCAAATATCCCGGTCAGGTCAAAGTGACCGTCATCCGCGAAACCCGCGCCATCGAATACGCCAAATAAAGGCCGCCTTCATCATATACACCAGCGGGACGGCAGCAACGCGCCGTGTCTTCCGGAAAGTTGATTTAACTGAAAAAGTCCTATGAACAATAAAGCGAAGATAATTTATACGATCACCGACGAAGCGCCGGCTTTTGCCACACAATCACTGCTTCCGGTCATTGAAGCGTTTACCGGCGCGGCAGGTGTGTCGGTTGAGCCCCGCGACATTTCTTTGGCCGGTCGCATTCTGGCCAACTTTCCCGACTTCCTGACTGAAGAGCAGCGTATCCCCGATGCACTGGCCGAACTGGGCGCGCTGACCCTGAAGCCCGAAGCCAACATCATCAAACTGCCGAACATCTCCGCTTCCCTTCCCCAACTGAAGGCATGTATCGCTGAACTGCAAGCCAAAGGTTTTAAACTGCCCGACTATCCGGAATATCCCGCGACTACTGAAGAAAAGTCCATCAAGGCGCGCTACGACAAAATCAAAGGCAGCGCGGTTAACCCGGTTCTGCGCGAAGGCAACTCCGACCGCCGCTGCGCCGCCGCCGTTAAGCAGTATGCCAAAAACAATCCGCACCGCATGGGCGCCTGGTCGGCCGGCTCCAAGTCCGTCGTCTCCAGCATGACGGATAATGACTTCTTCGGAAATGAAAAGTCCGTCACCGTTCCGGCGGCGACCACAGCCAAAATTGAACTCGTCGCTGCGGACGGCAGTGTAACGGTTCTCAAGGACGGCCTGAAACTTCAAGCCGGTGAAGTGCTCGACGGCACTTTCCTGAGCGTCCGGGCGCTGCGCGAATTCTTCGCCGGCCAGATCGCCGCGACCAAAAAGTCGGGGACGCTCTTTTCCCTGCACATGAAGGCGACCATGATGAAGGTTTCCGACCCGATCATCTTCGGTCACTGCGTTTCGGTCTTCTTCAAAGACGTCTTTGAAAAACACGCCGCGACGTTCGCGAAACTCGGCGTTTCCCCGAACAACGGCCTTGGCGATCTCTACGCCAAAATCGAAAACCTGCCCGCTGATAAAAAAGCCGAAATCGAAGCGGACATCGCCGCCGTTTATCAGTCCGCTCCGGACATCGCCATGGTCGATTCCGACAAAGGCATTACCAATCTGCACGTCCCGAGCGACGTAATCGTCGACGCCTCCATGCCGGCGGCCATCCGCGCTTCCGGCCAGATGTGGAATAAGGCAGGTAAACAGCAGGACACCAACTTTATTATTCCGGACCGCTGCTACGCCGGTATCTACGCCGAAACCATCGCCTTCTGCAAACAGCACGGCGCTTTTGATCCGCGCACCATGGGTAGCGTGTCGAACGTCGGCCTCATGGCGCAGCAGGCCGAAGAATACGGCTCCCACAACAAGACCTTTGAAATTCCGGCAGCCGGCACCGTCCGCGTCACCGACACCGCAGGCAAAGTCCTCTTTGAGCATAAAGTGGAAAAAGGCGACATCTGGCGCGCCTGTCAGGCGAAAGACGCGCCGATCCGCGACTGGGTGAAACTCGCCGTGACCCGCGCCCGCGCCACCGGCACACCGGCCATCTTCTGGCTCGATAAAAACCGCGCCCACGATGCCCAGCTCATCGCCAAGGTCGGAATCTGTCTCAAGGAGCACGACACAAAAGGTCTGGACATTCAAATCATGTCGCCTGAAGCGGCGACCCGATTCACACTGGCACGCGCGAAGGCCGGAAAAGACACCATCTCGGTAACGGGCAATGTTCTGCGCGACTACCTGACCGACCTCTTCCCGATTCTGGAACTCGGCACCAGCGCCAAGATGCTGTCTATCGTTCCACTGATGAACGGCGGCGGACTTTTCGAAACCGGTGCTGGCGGTTCCGCGCCGAAACACGTTCAGCAGTTCCTGAAAGAAAACCACCTCCGCTGGGATTCGCTGGGCGAATTCCTCGCGCTGGGCGTATCGCTCGAACACCTCGCCACCGTTTTCAAAAACAACAAAGCTCAGGTGCTGGCCGACACGCTCGACACCGCCAACGCCAAATTCCTTGAGGAAAATAAGTCGCCGTCGCGCAAGTGCGGCGAGATTGATAATCGCGGCAGCCACTTCTACCTCACGCTCTACTGGGCACAGGCGCTCGCCGCGCAGAACAAGGATGCTGAACTCAAAGCCCGCTTCGCGCCGCTCGCCAAAACGCTTGCGGCAAATGAAGCCAAAATCGTTGCTGAACTGACTGCGGTTCAGGGCAAACCGGTCGATGTCGGCGGCTACTACCGCCCAGATGAAAAGCTCGCCGCCAACGCCATGCGCCCGAGCAAGACGTTCAATGCGGCTCTCGCCACGCTGTAAGAATTTTAGCCACAAAAAAGCGCAAAAAACACAAAAAAACCCCTCGGCCGGAGGGGTGACCGAAGGTCGGGGTGGGTTGAGTTTCCAAACATTGGAAAATCTTTACCGCCCGCCGCGCTTGCCGCTCCTCCCACCAACCTGCTAAAACCTCTCGTGCCGAAGGCGCTTTAACTGACGAATTGACCACGTTGATCAACAGGAGTGCGGCATGGATTTCTCAAGAAAAAATGAGCGGATATCCAATATCGAATATCGTCACGCCTTCTGCGCTTCGAGCAGCTCTTTAATCCCCTTCTCGGCGAGATCCATCATTTTAGCCATCTGCTCTTTGGTGAAGGGTTCTTCTTCGGCGGTGCCCTGTATTTCGACCAGTTTGCCGGAGGCGGTCATAACAACGTTCATGTCGACTTCCGCTTTGGAGTCTTCAAAGTAGCAGAGGTCGAGCAGCGGCACGCCTTTGCAAATGCCGACGCTGATGGCGGCGATCGCTTCTTTGATCGGATCTTCTTTGATCATTTTTTCTTCAAGCAGACGATCCATCGCCATGCGCAGCGCGACATAAGCACCGGTGATCGAAGCCGTGCGGGTTCCGCCGTCGGCCTGAATCACGTCGCAGTCAATATAGAGCTGGCGGCGACCCAGTTTCTTGAGATCAATCACCGAACGGAGCGCGCGGCCGATCAGCCGCTGAATTTCCATGGTGCGTCCGCCGAGCTTACCGGCGGTGGACTCGCGCTTGGCGCGGTCGGGCGTCGCGCTCGGCAGCATCGAGTATTCCGAAGTCACCCAGCCGCCTTCGACATTCTGTGCGCGCATCCAGCCGGGTACGTTTTCGTCCACGCTCACGGCGCAGATGACTTTGGTGTTGCCCATCTCCACCAGCACCGAAGCTTTGGCGTTGATGGTGAAATCGCGGGTGAATTTTACCGGACGCAGCTGGTCCGGTTTCCGTCCGTCGTATCGCAGTTCTGCCACGTTGATAAACTCCTCGAGGTTGATGCCTGTATTGATCTTGTTGAACGGTTTTTTATCCATAAGAGCGCTCATTATCCTGAAGCCGGTCCTGATTGCAATTGGAAAGCAGGAGCAAAGGTGCAGAGAGACAAAGAAACAAAGCAGGATATGGTTCACTTTGTGCCGCTGTCACTCTGTGCCTTTGTTCCTCTGTCACTCTGCGCCTTTTAGACGAAAGGAGCGGCCGCCGGAATCGGCAACCCGCTTTCACATAAATCACAGAGTTCACTGAGGCACAGAGACGAAAGATGTCAAAAATTACAGCAGGGAAAAATCATTTCAGAGACCATGGGTCTCTCTTCTACCTGCATCGGTTCCAGCATATTAAACTGCTCTGTGCCTCAGTGAACTCTGCTGCCGTTTTCCGGAGGGTCGCGTTCCACCGC
The DNA here is from genome assembly GCA_903826865.1 of uncultured Verrucomicrobiota bacterium. GTDB lineage: Bacteria > Verrucomicrobiota > Kiritimatiellia > Kiritimatiellales > Tichowtungiaceae > Tichowtungia. The sequence continues at coordinate 45,084 of CAIKGD010000009.1, read as the reverse complement.
GACCGGCGGACGGCGTGGAAGCCGTCCCTCCAAAGTAACAGCCAACAGTTTTCAATTACCGGGGCGACGATGTCCGGCGCGGCGAAAACGATCCGCCTCTATGTGCCGGACGCGGCGAATGGCCCTGACTTGGTCCGCGGGACGAAGGTACGGAGAAACGGCGTCCGCCGCCCTGCCGCGATTTCGGCTCGGGCCGTGCCGCGGCACCGGTGGCGTTGCGCGCATCTTCGGAATGATATTTGTGCGTCTTATCCACGGAAATGGGTTTGCGGATCAGCTTTTCAATATCACGCAGAAAGTCGCGTTCGCGAGCGGCGCAGAACGCAACGGCGTCGCCGTCCATTCCGGCGCGGGCGGTGCGGCCGATGCGGTGAATATACGTTTCCGGTTCTTCGGGCAGATCGTAATTCACCACGTGCGTGATGCCGTCCACATCCAGACCGCGGGCGGCGATGTCGGTGGCGACCATCGCGCGCAGTTTGCCGGTCTTGAAATTGTGCAGCGCCGTCGTGCGGGCGTTCTGCGATTTATTGCCGTGAATGGCCGCGGAGCTGATACCTGCCGACATAAGCTGCCGGACCACTTTGTCCGCACCGTGCTTGGTGCGGGTGAAGACAATAACCTTGTCCATATTGTGGTCGGTGATCAAATCAATCAGCAGCTCATCCTTGTTCTCTTTATCGACGAACATCAGTTTCTGCGCGATGCGCTCAACCGTCGGCTGACCCGGATCAATCGTGATCTGTACCGGATTATGCAGCAGTTCCTTCGCCAGTCCGGCGACTACCGGCGGCATCGTCGCCGAGAAAAAGAGCGAATGGCGCTTTTGCGGCAGCTTGGCGATCACCTTGCGGACGGAGGGAATAAAGCCCATGTCGAGCATGCGGTCGGCTTCGTCGAGAATGAACAGCTCAATCTGGTCGAGCTTGATATGGCCCTGCCCCATCAGGTCGATCAGACGACCCGGCGTGGCAACAACCACATCGAGTCCGCGGCGCAGTGCCTGAACCTGCGGATTCTGGCCGACGCCGCCGAAAATCACCGTATGGGTGACGTTCAGGTAACGTCCGTACGTTTTGATGCTGTCGCCGATCTGGGCGGCCAGTTCGCGCGTCGGCGTGAGGATCAGCGCGCGCGGCCTTCCGCCGGGCGCGGTCTTTTTCGTCTGCGTCATTTCCTGCAGGAGCGGCAGCGTGAACGCGGCGGTTTTGCCGGTACCGGTCTGCGCGCAACCGAGCAGGTCGCGGCCTTCCAGCAGATGCGGAATCGCCTGCTGCTGAATCGGAGTGGGAGTCGTGTAGCCTTCTTCGGCCACAGCGCGCTGCAGCGGCTCGATCAGAGCCGCGAATACATTTTGTGATTTCATGAACCTTCTTTTCCGTCCGGAATATTTCAAAAATCTCTGCCTGCCGGACGTGTAGGAAAGAAGATACTGCGTAACCCGCAGCGTGCGGCCCGCGATATGCAGACCGGATTGAGGCGAGGGTTGTAGGCTTATGCCGCGTCCGTGTCAACCTAAGATTCCAAAACATTTTGCCACCTGACCGTTGGAGTGTTAAAACCGTGCCGTTCTGCCAGACACTTAAAGGAGACACCATGAGCCTTGCCGACGAAATTCAGAAACTGAACGAACTCAAACAGGCCGGAGCCATCTCCGAGCAGGAATATCAGGACGCCAAAGAATCCCTGCTGGCGCAAAACCGTCCGGAGGAACAGCAGATCCGGCCCGCCGGCCTGGACGTGAATACCTGGGGACTGTTCCTCCACCTCTCGCAATTCATGACCTACGTTCTTCCGCTGGCCGGACTGATCGTCCCGCTCATCCTGTGGCAGGTCAAAAAAGATGAATCCGCAATCATCGACCGGCACGGCAAAACCGTCATGAACTGGATTCTCACCGAATTTGTCCTGCTGCTCATCATCGTCCCGCTCTGCTTTATCCTGATCGGATTTGCCCTGCTGTTCATACTCGGCATACTCGGCATCGTCTTCCCGATCATCGGCGCGATAAAAGCCGGCAACGGCGAAATCTGGCCTTACCCGTGTTCCATTCGGTTTTTTAAATAATAAAGTCTAAAGCATCAGAGCTACATGCGAATCTGCAACGAAGAGAGGGTAATCAGATGGCAAGAAAAAAATCTGGCGGCGGATTTGGTTGTCTTATCGTAATAGGTATTACTGTCTGGCTGTTTGCAGAACACCCGACATGGGCGTGGATTGGTGTTTTAATCATCATTGTTCTTGGAGTTCTTATGTCGCTAGGGTCTAGGACAGGCTCATGCCAAGTTTGCGGAGCAGCACTCAAAAAGACAAAGTACACATGGGATATTAAAGGTGAACAGAAGACGGTCTGTCCTACCTGCAATAGAAGACTCCAGAACAAACGAAGTAAACAGGCTGTTGACGAACTTTTAAGCGAAGATTCATGAATCAAAATCAGCCGCTTATTTTACCGTCCTTCCAATTACAATAGTAAAAATTATTCCTACTCGGATAGTTTGCGGGAGGGGCGAGCGGACATCCAGGCTTTCATTTCAACGTCGAGGTTTTTGCACGTTGCTTTGTCGTCGCGCAGTTTGGCGAAGGTGCAGTAGAGACCAAGGATCGCCTGACGGAAGGTTTCGAGCATTTCCATCCGTTCCTGAAAACGGCCTTCGGCATCGATGGCTTCGGTCGGCGGAAGCTTGATACTGCGGAAAGCGAATGAGTCGGCGTCGAGCGTAACGGTCCAGCACTCTTCGCCGCGCGCCAGCGTGAGTTTGGCGCGGCGCAGTTTTTTACCGCTGAGCAGCGCGGCGCGTGTTTCGGCGCTGAGCATCGGCTCGCCTTTGCGGATGGCGGTTTCGCCCTGCTCTTCCTGATCGAACAGCAATGGTCCTTCGACCAGCACAGCAAAGGTTCCGCCTTCAGGCAGATCGACTTCACCGCCTTTGGCTTCGGACATAAACCAGAGCCACATGAGGAATTCGCGGCCGGGCATACAGTCGGCCCACTGCTCGGCGGCGAAACTCCAGGGCGACCACTGGTCGGCGCGGCAGCGCGCTTCGCTCCACGCGGCGGAAACCGGATCAACCGGAATCAGTTTGACGCCGGTGGTTTTGCCGAAGTTGATCAGGAAAGCGTCGAGCTGTTTTTCGGAAAGCGCGGAGGCGTAGAGGATTTTTTCTTTCGGGTCGCAGCAGAAGTCGATGCCTTTGAGCTGCGGCGGCATCTGCGGCAGGAGCCGCTCCATCACCTGCTTTTTGATTTCGCTGCGGGTGGCGCGGTTGACGTAGTCGCGGTGCTCGGCCTGCATGCGGGCCAGTTCTTCCATGCGGCATTCGGCGCGCAGGAGCGAAGCGGGAATTTTACGCTGGGCCTGCGTCAGCGTCAGCCGCAGGAAGCCGGACGGCCAGGCCGATCCTTCGTTGATGTCGCGGTCGAGCAGATGGCGATGTCCGACCCAGCCGTGAAGTTCCTCGTCGAGCAGGTAATCGACCGAGCCGAGTACGTCGGCGGCAAACTTTTCGTGAATATCCTTCGGCAGTTCGCCGGGCACATAAAACATCCGGAAGCTGATGGAACCGCTTTCAAAAGACATGGGGAAACCTCGGTTGTCGGTTAATGGTTAAAAGTTATCGGTCAAAATTGGAGCGCACATCTTTCCGGTTCCGCGCCCGGATCGCCAGCCTTTTTAGAAAACAACTTTGTTTCCCCCCGGCCCTTCTGCTACAAACACGTCCGGAGAACCACTTATGAGCACAAAAGTTGTTATTCAGGGCGCGGCGGGCCGCATGGGCAAAATGCTGATCCGCTTTATTCAGGAACAGAAGGTCGCAGGTCTGCAACTGGCCGGCGCGATTGATCTCTGGGATGTTCCGGACATCGGCAAAGATGCCGGGCTGGCTGCCGGAACCAGAGAAGCGGGCGTAAAAATTACGACTGACCTTGCCGCTGTCGCACCGGGCGCGGACGTTATTATTGATTTCACCTCCCACTTCGGCACGGCGGGCAACGCCGGGCGCATCGCGGAATGGAAAACCGCCTGGGTAATCGGCACGACCGGTCTCGGCGATGCCGAGCTGGCGGAGGTGCAGAAAGCCGCAAAGGCTGTTCCGGTTGTGATGTCAGGAAACATGAGCCTCGGCGTCAACCTGCTCTGCAACCTCGTCAAAGAAGCGGCAAAATTACTGCATGCACGCGGCTACGATATTGAAATCATCGAGCGGCATCACAACCAGAAGAAGGATGCTCCGAGCGGTACGGCGCTGATGCTCGGCAAAGCCGCCGCCGACGGCGCAGGGCTGAATTTGAAAAAATCGCAACGCGACGGACGCACCGGTCTGCCCGGCGTGCGGACGAAAGACGAGATCGGATTTCATGCGGTGCGCGGCGGCGATATTGTCGGCGACCATACCGTACTGATGGCCGGAACCGGCGAAATGATTGAACTTTCGCACCGCGCAACCAGCCGGGAAACCTTCGCGATAGGCGCGCTCAACGCCGCAGCGTGGGTGGTTCAGCAGAAGCCCGGCCTTTACAGCATGAAAAACGTCCTCGGACTTTAATCCGCACTCTGCCGTATACGGAAAGTCCGTTCTGCAAATCCTTCAAGCACTGTGCGCATATGCGGCATCGTTTCTGTCGCTGTGCGGAGAACATCTTCAGCCGTGAGCTTTTCATCGCCGAGTCCCGCCGCCCAGTTACAGACACAGGTGAGGCCTGCAATTTTCAGACCGAGCGCATTGGCGAAAACCGCTTCCGGGACGGTGGACATGCCGACCACATCGGCGCCGAGCGCGCGGAATGCGCGGATCTCGGCGGGTGTTTCAAAGGACGGTCCGGCGGTCGCGAGATAAACGCCGGAAGCATCCGCGCCGGCGGCGATCAGAGCCTGCCGCAGGTCGTGGTCATAGACGGCGGTCTGATCGGGAAACCGTTCACCGAACGCCGGATTATGCGGACCGGTCAACGGACTGCCGCCGAGCAGGTTGATGTGATCTTCAATCGCCATCAGCGTACCGGGCCGCAGGTCTTCACGGATGCCGCCGGAGGCGTTGGTGAGCAGGACGGTTTGCGCTCCGAACTGTTTAAGAATCCAGACCGGCAGAATGACCGGCGTCCAGCCTTCGCCTTCATAGATGTGGTGCCGGCCCTGAAAAATAAAAAGTTCCTTTCCGCCAAGTTCAGCGTAAAGCAGTTCCCCTGCATGACCCGGCGCGCCGGCTTTTCCGAGGTTCGGAATTTTTGCATACGGCAACTCGGCTTTGACGGTGAACCCGCTGACGGCCTCGCCCCAGCCGGAGCCAAGGATAATGCCAAGTCGCGGCTTCGCCTGCGGCCATGCTTTTTTAACGGCGGCGACGGCCTCGCCCATTGCTGCCTGACTGATTGCCTGCATGGCGTGATAGTAAAACACACACACCGCAGCATCAAGCCCGCGAAAGGTGTTTATGTATTACGAGCGCGCGTCCCGGCATCATGCATCAGGAAACGGGTCAGGGGTTCAGATTCACCTTCACCCTGTAAAATTTTGCACCCGCGCCGGGGGTGGTATTTGTGCAGCTCATGGTGCCTGAAACTCCGGGTACGCCGGTAAAACCCGAAAGGTTGGTAACGCCGCCGGAAAGATTCGTTGCCATGTAAACAGAATATTGCCGTCCGGCAGCAGACGGCCAGGAAATAACGGCGGCATTTCCGGAATTGACCGAAAAAGCGGTAATGCTGAACAGGCTGGAGCTGTTGGTGGGCATCGTACCGGTAATGTATTCGGCCCAGGCCTGCATGCCGTCCTGGTCGGTGTCGCTCACATCCGCGTTTTCATATCCGTTTTTTGTTAATCCGTTTGATTCCAGCCAGGTCAGCGGGGTGCCGCGGGCCGTGTAATGCGGGCCGGGATCAGCAGGCATCGTTGCAGTCACCGGCGTTTCCCGCCTGAGCATCCGGCCGGTTTCATCGGCAAGACGAAGATACCAGTCGCTCGGCAAAGAATATCCGTCCGCATCCAGAGTGAGCCAGTAGCCCTGATCAGGAGCATCGGACGCAGTCCGCGCGAGTTTGTAGATTGCAGTGGACTCGTCCACTTCGTCAAACATGGCGATATAGATCATGCGCACACCTTCGGCAGATACCGCATTGTAGGCCTGCCGCCAGTAGAAAGCACCGCCCTGCCGGGGAATGAAATTCGTCTGATTATTATTCTCGGGATGATTGATTTGTAAATTATGCCATGAAGTGCCGGGCCAGATGACCGGCAGATACTCTTTGCCGTAGCTTTGCGCCTCCGCGATGTCCGGTATGAGCTGATTATTTTTCCAGGAATCGGCTCCGTCCTGATCCCTGTACCGTCCCACCATCCACGGACTGATTATATCGAAGGAACGGTAAACGGCTGCCCACGCCGGAGCTGGCCGGGAATCCTCGATTAAAGTCTTCCAGTAGGTGGGAACTCCTCCGACAAGCGTCGCCCTGTATTTTTCGGGCGCATTCGTGTGAAACCAGTTGATAATGGTCTGGGCATCCGCAGCATTCGTGGGAGGATGTACCCCGTCTTTGAATCCAAACCCCCAAATACCTAAAACGGGTTTCCCGTTATGCTTGAGGTACATCGGAGAATCGGTCATGCCGGAATCAACCAGGCTGATCCAGTCATTTCGCATGACATCCCAAAAGTTGGATTCATTCGCCCCGGAAACGTCATACATGATCGCAAATATACGCCGGTATTCCTCGCAACTGGCCTGCAAATTTGTCCGTACAGCATTCATGTGGGCCGTATATTTTGCTGAAGTCAGCACCGCTACAAACCGCTGTGCAAAAATTCCGTCGATTCCGTACTCTTTCATCCATCTGACGTGACGGTTCACGGTTGCGTATGTTCTCCCGGAATATAAATACGCCGGATTACCGTTTTTGGTCATGGCGGTAGCGAACAGCTCATTTGAGGAAAACTCGGAGAGATCGGGATACATGTCAACGGAGAGGTTGCTTCCGTTTGGAATTACACCGTTCGTTGACCAGTGCCGCCAGCCGTTCAAGCCGCCATCCCCATCCGCAGTGAACCACCCCTGATACCCGCACATGACTTTGTTCGACAGCGTCGAGGCATCCACTGATGCCGCCGGGCCGGACACAATTTCAGCCCATGTCGAAGCAGTACGGATATTGTCCACGGCAGCGTAATCGGTTGAACCGCCTGACCGGAAATCGCCGGTTGCCTGAAACCGTAATTTATCAATCGAAGTCAGCCTAACCGGAATATTACTGGTTGCAGGCAGGCTCTCGTTAAACCGGTTCGCACCGGTTAAGTCATACCAGACAGCCATGGTGTGAGTATCCATATCCACTTTTGCAATCGCAGACACCTTCCCCCGGAGGGACAAATCCTCAGCCAGTGACACTGTGCGGTACGGGACAGGAATATTGGTATTGCCGCGGTCGTATAAAAAAACCAGCCCTGCGATATTGGTTCCTGAACTGTCGATAAAACTTAATCCCAGGACGGAGCCGTTTACACGTTCCGGTTCCGACAGGTCATAATTGAAATCATAACGCAGGTAGTGAACACCTGAAGCCGCATTGGCCACATCCGCATCCAGTATGGCACCGCTGAACCACATGCCGTTTGTCACGCCTTCATCCACATGTCTGCAAACCAGCCGTCCGTCACCATCCGTTTCAAGAAATCCTGCCCCGCCCGCAGCGAACACGGCATGGTCTGTGCCGGAGTCAACCGCCTGAGACAGCATCAGCCCGGCCGCATCGTTTTCGAAGGTCCATTCATTCAAAGCCGCAGGGGCGGATCCGGCGGCCACCGAACAGCAAAACCATAAAAAGGCGAATGTATTACGCGTTTTCATCTGTAACTCCTTTAATATTGTGTAAGGAGGCCCGGGTTTCTGCAAGCAACAAATCAAGATGCAGCGGGAACGGACAGTTTTTCGCTGGTGATGACAAACTGCCAGACTTCATCATTCCACGGCGATACGATACGCTGCGGAGGAACCGATTCACCAAACGACCCGCGTAATGAATAAATCTGCCCGCCTTTGCCGATGCCGAGTCGCCAGTCATGGAGGCCAGAAACACCTTTTCTTCGTTCAGACCGGGCGTTCATTTTGAACCGGACTGTTCATAATCAAACGAGCAAACAGTTCGGCCGGTTCCGGCGCTCAGACCGGACGCCGGAAAGATATCCGGCGAGTTACCGGACACCCATTCTCCTGTATTTTTCGTTATAATAAAGCGCATTTTCGACCGGCGTATTGGCCGGGATGTGGTTGCCTACCGCCATAAAATAGCCCGGGCAGTTTTTGCCTATGTTCATGCACCGCTTCACTTCGTTTTCAATTTTATCTTTGGGGCCTGACAGCAGAGCGCGGGTATCTACATTGCCGATGAACGCATGGGTTCTGCCGTATTTTTCAGCGATGTACTTCATGTCGGTGTACGGCTCCATCACAAACGCATGGACACCGCAGCCGGCAATGTCGTCGATGAACAAAGAAAAATCGCCATCTGAAGTAAAAATCAGTTTTTTTCCGCTCTCCAGAATCGGAGCAAACAGCTTTTTATAATTTGGAAATACAAACTGCCGGTACCACTCCGGAGCGCAGAACGGCCCGGACGACCAGACGATGTCGTCGTGGATCATCACCACCGGCACATTGCTGGCGGCCAGCGCTTCAAAGTATTGACCGATCCACTCCGCATACCGGTCGGCCACTTTCCCGAAGGCGTGCGGATCGGAAAGCCCGAGCAGCATCATATCCCAGCCGAAAATTTCCAGCAGGCCTGAAATCAAGGTGATATATATTCCCGTCATATTCACAGCATCCGGCGTCTGGGCGCACCGCAGGGCATAGTCTGACTCGAACCGCTGAATCAGCGTTGCCTGATCGAGAAGTCCATAGGTTTCCATCGGCTGAAAGTTCCAGACCTCCTCCGGCTCCTTAAACGGACAATACACCGTATCGCGCCGGTCCGTTCCGCCGGAGGCATACTCGGCATGACCCATATCTGTCCGGCAGGCATCCAGCTCATGACAATGAATCAGGATATTCCAGACCAGATCATAGTCCCATGCTTTGCGGAACGCGGCAGAAGCGTAAGTCTGTTTTTCCGGACTGTCCTGCGGCGTTACCGCTATGCCGGTAACAGCTTTCACCAAATCCCAGTGAAACTCGGCAGAATACTCGGTACGCGCTACACGTCCCGGCATCTTCAGATTTAACGCCGCCATTCCGATTTCGTAGGACATCTCTATATTCTCCTTATTTTTAAGGCACTCTTGCCGGAAAAGATATGTGCCCATTCTTATTGCGGAAACCAAAGTTCAGCAGCCGATTTGTCTAATACGATTTCTTTCGGGCATCGAATTTTGGCGGCAGGTATTTCATCCGGCTTTTCAGCATAGGCATATCCGAGCAGATTTTCGTAACCGATATGCGGGAGATACTGTTTATAGACCACGCGGTTGTTGTAGAGGTCGTGGATGGCAAGATCCGCCGGCAACGGGTTAGGATACGGTTCGGTCTCCGCCAAAGCATACGGATCGGCGGTAATGATCTGCTCTCCGGTTCGCTTATCCTCGAGCAGAAAAACCGGAACGGCGCCTTTCACCGGAAACGCGCGGAGTTCAATCCACGGCGCGCCCCCGCCTTCGGTGACAACTTTGCCGTCAGTAATCCAGACGGGTTGCTTGGCGGAATCTTTGAATTCGATCCGGCTGATGCCGGCTTTCCCTGAAACCTCTGCGGCGAGTTTCCGGACTTTTGAAAATTCTCCTGCGACAAGATACCACCGCACGGAGAGCGAGTCGCCAGGCTGCAAGTCTGTCTTTGAAGCCTGCAGAGCAGTGACCTGATAGTCACGCACTTTGCCCTCGCCCGCTGTCCCCCAGGAAATAAACTGGCGTCCGGTACCCGGACTCTCACCACCGATGCCGAAAACCAGCGCCAGTGCCGGACTGTCATCGTCTTTTGGGTTTTGCACCCAGGCTTCCCATCCTCCGGTTTTATTCAGATCGCGGTCAGGAACGCCGTCCCAGCCCCATGTGCCCGCCACCTCCTGCCATGAGCCGTCGGGATTTGACAGGATGGTAAACGGAAAAACAGAAGGCCGCACCCCGCCCCACGGAGCGTTGAGATAATCCAGTTTTTCAGCGCCGAAATTGTGGACAACCTGATTAACTTCAACGATGCCTCTCCCAAGATCACGGTACGCCGTGTAAACCAGTATGCCGGATTTCCAAACGCACGGCGTACGCGCCTGCTGCATCCAGTTGACCAGTTCCAGCGTCTTGGTTTCCGCATTCCAGCGTTTCCGCAGGCAGGGCGAGTAGAACGGGGCAGACACCCGTCCTCCATCGAACCCTTTCCCCTGCACATAGATACCTGCCTGATGAATAAAATACGTCAGCGGCATGGTCGTTTCCCGCAGTTTCGGATTGGCATTCTGATAATCCTGAACCGGACCGACCAGTTTTTCGCTGGTGATGACAAACTGCCAGACTTCATCATTCCATGGCGATACGATACGTTGCGGCGGAACCGATTCACCGAACGGCCCGCGCAACGAATAAATCTGCCCGCCCTTGCCGACGCCGAGCCGCCAGCCATCGCCTTGCAGTGAGGCCAGAAACACCTTTTCTTCGTCCAGACCGGGCGTCCATTTTGAACCGGACTGTTCATAATCAAACGAGCAAACGGTTCGGCCGGTTCCGGCGCTCAGGCCGGAGCCCGGAAAAATATCCAGCACCGAGGCTGCGCGGCTCTGGCAACCGACCAACCCTATTGCACAAGCCAAGACAATTGCATTACGTAAGTTCATCATTCTTCCTTTTGTGTACGGGTTCCGGATGCCTCTTTCCTGTTTTCCCAAGCGATTCCGGCGGTTTCCTTTTCGATATCGAGAAAAACACGGGCATGTTCAAATTCCCGGGTATAAGTGCAACCGCGTTTCACAGCCGGACCTTTCGGCTCCCCCAACGGAAAAGAATACTCCGGAATACTTTTCATCCAGAACAGGTTGTTGCCGCTATCAACGCCATACCCGTCGGAGGCCATGAAGTAACTGTATTTTTCGGCGCAAATTAAATACAAAGCCAGTGAATAAACAAACCGCTGCCGAACGGCATCCCAGCTGGAAGCCTGATCACGGACTTCATCCGTACCCAGCCCGGCCTCATCCTTGTCTTTTCCCATGCCGATGGTAAATGCAATGATTCTTCCTTCACGTGCTGCGGTTTGAACAGCCGCAATGCCTTTAGCCATATAGTCTTCGCGGGAAAGTCCGCCAACGGCGTGTTCAAAACCCTCGATATACGAACCGTCAAAACAATTTATGTATTCGAGTCCGGACTTTGGAAAACGCGCCCGGATGATGTTGGCAAGAACCAGCTTTCCCGTCCCGATAGTTTCCGGCAGCTTTCTCATCACCTCATGATATGCGCGTTCGACGTCGGCCTGTTTGGCCGCGCCTACCGCCCCGGTCAGGTAGCCTGGCTCAAGAACTTTAATATTTCCATCGACGAAGAGACCATCGATATATTCCGAGGAACACATCTTTTCCGCATTATCCAGCCACCACGACTGAACCGCCCGGTTCGACAGGTCGTAAGCTTGCACGGTTCCCCGCACCAGTCTGGTATTCCCTTTTTGATCGACGAGAAAGGCCTTACGGATGGATTTCAGCGCCGCATCCGCATCATACACCGGATAATGAACCAGAATATTCCGGTAGTATAAGATTTTCGTGCGGGGATTGATTTGCTTGACCGCTTCCGCCGCCTTCAGGGTTCCTTTCTCGGTACTGCCGGAGTCCTTTATCCCCGTTGTTTTTTCAAAGGTAATCAGGGGAAAGGATGCCAGATATTGAATTTCTTCTTTAGTAAAAGCGGTGGACTTCCTCACGTGCATATAGCGCGGCACCGTGTCCCAGCTGAAATCAGGAAACCGATCGGCATCGGCTCCCTTGCAGAATGCCGATATCGATAGAACCCCTATAAAAATCAACCTCGACCGCTTCAATTGTCATTCTTTCTGCTAAGTAAGTGTTGTATCCGAAATGAGTCCTTAGACCGGGGCTCCGCAACCTTACATCTCATCGGCGGTGATAATACCGTTTTTATTTTTATCCCGGTCATCGAACTGCTTTGAATAGAGCGCTTCGAATTCAGCCGGAGTGAGCTTCCCGTCCCGATCCGCATCCGCGCGTTCAAACGCGGGATACGGGAATTCCCCTTTGTTAAGAACGCCGTCTTTATCGGCATCTTTCGGTGAAAAGTTCGGAATAAACAGTCCAAGATATTCCTCTTTCGTCACCTTTTGATCGCCATTGACATCCATGCGCTTGAACATGGCTGATTCCTGTTTTGAACTGTCAGCCGGAACCGCAACTTCCGCAGGAGCATCGACCGCTTTACGTTTTGTATCAGCCGACAATGCGTGTTCACGCTTCGAGTGTTCTTCCCCCGCATTGGGATCGCCCTTGTCGCCGCCCCGTTCGATCATGACCGGATAGGTGGTATCCCACCACTTGTCATAAGCCGCCACCAGAGTTGAGACCAGTTCCGGCATCTGCGCCGACATGTCATTTTGACAGGCGGGGTCTTTTTTGACATCAAACAGAACCCAGCGGTCAGCCGGGCTGGCACCCCAGTTGAACTGGGCATTGGTGGTATACGTCGTGGCGGTCAGCCCCTTCCGGACTCCCAGCAGGGTTGTGCATTGACTCATATATTTCAAGCATTCGGGATCATCACAGGGCGTGCTGTGCACGAGAAGATAATTCCCCTGCCGCACGGCCGCCATCGCGTATTTATGCGATGCTGCCAGACCGCTCGGCCAGCGTCCGACATGATGAAACAGAATGCGGTCATTATGCTGCCACTTATCTTTCTGCGACTCCAGCAAGGGCCGAAGGTCGAAGCCTTCCAGTTTCGGTTTCAGGGTGTCAGGAACGGTCACACCCCCGAAATCACAGAGCGTTGGCAGAATATCCAGATGCGCGGTCAGGCTGGTCACGGTATGAGGTTGCCAGCGCCCCGGCCATTTCCATAAAGACATGGCCCGTGTGCCGCCTTCCCATATGGTGCACTTGCAGCCGCGCATGCCGGCATTGTATACATCAAGCCCTTCAGTCTCTCCGTTGTCATTCATCAGCATAATAATGGTATTTTCTTCGAGTCCCCGTTCTTTAAGAAACTGCATCATACGACCGAGGTTCTGATCAATGTTATCCACCATCGCCAGATAGGTGGCGTGCTTTTCGTTCAACCCTTTCGCGCGATACTTCGCAATCAAGTCCTTGGGCGCATTCAGCGGCGCATGAGGTGAATAGGTTGCCAGATAACAGAAAAACGGCTTGCCCCGGTTTTCGTCAATAAACGCCATCGCTTCATCAAAAAAACGATCTTCCCGAAACCCCTGTTTTTTCTCGCGCACTCCGTTACGAATCATTACAGGATCAAAATGTTCGTGGGGGCCGCCCTGATTGGTTGAATACCAGTCGAATCCCCGGTCTTTAGGGTCATATCCCTTACCGTCGCCCAAATGCCATTTCCCGATAATGCCGGTGCTGTAACCGACGGTTTTCAGCAGTTGAGGCAGCGTAATTGCATCTTTAAAGAGATGTTCGCGCGGCTGCAACGTATGAGTGACGCCATTTTCGAACTCATGCATGCCGGTCATAATCGCCGCACGCGACGGGGAACAGGACGGACTCACATAGAAGTTATCAAAACGCACGCTTTCATCGTACAGACGATCTAAATTCGGCGTCTCCAGAAAAGGATGTCCATGCCGCCCCAGATCGCCGTAGCCCTGATCATCGGTCAGGATAAAGATAATGTTAGGTTTCTGCGCCGAGGATTCCACCGCGTACAGGCCGATTGCCGGTGTCATCAGAGTCAGCCCCATGTTTACGGTTTTAAAAATGTCATTGCGGTTCATTACATCCTCCATCTTATTGCATTATATACTCTGTATCTCGAACTCCGATTCCAGCAAGAAAACCCCTTTTATCCTAAATGGCATCAAGCTGCTTTTAATCATACACGTCGTACTCAGCCGGTTGAAGCGGAGTCACCCCTTCGGGGCGTTGCACGTTGGATGCACCGGACAGGATTCCGTGTTTAACCAGAAACTGATCTTCCATATCCAGAGACCAGTAGAAAAAGCGGTTCCATTTATTGCGTCCGTTGCAAAAGCCGTGTTTGCCGCCCTTGCCGACATATAAAACGGACGAATTTCCGGCCTGTTTAAGGGCCTTATGAAACGCCGCCAGACTTTCAACAGTAATCGCCTGATCCTGATCTCCTAAAAATGTAATAACCGGCGGCAGTCCGGCAGCAATATAGTTTGCCGGTGAAAGCTCCGGCTGGCATTTGAAATAAGGGTTATGCAAAATCAGTGCATCAGGCCGGTATGAAATCGAAAGATCGTAGCAATCATCATTCATCTTTTGATCCGTGATCATCGCCAAGGCGGCAGCAAGCTGCCCGCCTGCGGAATCTCCGGCAACAACAATTTTCCCGGTATCCACCTTCAGCTTTTCAGCGTTCTTCCGCAGGAAACGGATCGCGGATCTGGCATCTTTGACACATTCGAGCGGAACCTCGACATGGTCGCGATCCTTCAGCCGGTAATCAACGGCGACGGCGATCATCCCCCGTTTGCTCAAGTAAGCGCAATCCGGATACTGCATATCCGGCGTGCCTTCGCGCCAACTGCCGCCGTGGAAAAAAACGACCGCCGGAAAAATTTTCCCTGACTCATAATTCCCCGGTAAAAACACATCCATTTTCAGCTCTTTGCCTCCGACAGTCTTGTAAATCCACTGCGTATTGGGAAGCTCTGCTCCGAACGCGCTTAAAACCACTGCAAAGAAAGCCGCAATAAAATTCATTTTCATTTTCTTCAGATCTCCGTTTTTCCAATGGTTGGATCGATTCCCGTCATTATTTTCAAAAAACGATTTTTACCATATCCGGCAGGCGGGTTAGCATCGCCTTTGGAACAACACCGCGCAGGGCTCCGTCACGATAGTCAAAATCAATCGCCTCGCCTGTTCTCAGCAGGGTCACCGAGACCGGGCATTTAACGTCATGGATAAACACGATGCTCCGGTCGTCCGGCAGGGAATACCAGATGTTCCCGCGTTTAGTTGTGTAGTTTTGCGTTTTATCAAGCGTCGGCAGCGGCGCGTCGAGATCCACATCGTAGACAGCCTCGCGGGAATGTTTCATCCAACCGGCCATTTCATCGCACATTGTATAGAACCACTCCATCATCTCGCCGGTGCCGCGCGGGGGAACATTGACGAGCAGGTTGCCGCCCAGTGAGCGGCAGCGGATCAGTTCAGTCAGAAGTTTATTGGCATCCCAATGGTTGGTTTCGCACTCTTTCCCGTAATGCCAATTCGGGGTAAACGTGTTTTCAGATTTAAGACACGCCTCCCACCACCAGCCGCATTCATTGACGATCTTGACGTTTTGGCTGGCTGCCTGCTGCGGGCCTTCCGGCGTCGCAATATTGCCGCGCGCCACGAAAATGCCGGGTTGCATCGGCCGCAGTTCTTCTTCCGTCATCGCCACATTTCCGTCCCACCAGATGACATCAATCGGGCCGTAATTGCTCATCAGCTCCCGGACCTGTCCTTCAGATTCGGCCTTCTCCGCTGGGCCGCTACTGGTCATAAGAGGAGTCAACTTGGCAGATACATCGATCTTCTCATGCTTGTAGTTGATCCGAAAATCCCTCTGGGGCGGCCACATAAACTCCCGGTTCTTATACTCGTAATGCCAGTTCGGGCCGGAATAGTAAAACCCGACCCGCAGGCCGTTTTTGCGTGATGCTTCGACATAGTCCTTCACCAGATCGCGACCGTTCATGTAGTCGCCGGTATCCCAGATCCCATTATCACTCGGCCAGAGGCAGTAGCCGGCATGATGGCGCGTCGTCAGTACGGAATAACCGAAGCCCGCTTTACTCGCGGCCGCCAGCCATTTATTCGGATCATACTTCTGGGGGTTCCATGTTTCGGCCACGGCGAACATATCCTCGGGAAGAATCATCTTCCGCTTTGCTTGTTCCTTTTGCTTTGACCAAACCACCGCCCAGCCGTCACCGTTATTCGGCTCCACGCTCGCCAACCCCCAGTGAAGAAACAGCCCCAGCCCCGATTTGCGGAACCAAGCCCACTCGGGATGCGCCTTGGTATCGATTATGTATTTGGCAGTCAATTTGTTAGGGAGATTTTTCTTCGCCCATTCACGAATCTCTTCTGGCGTACGCCCCACCCACGGACGATCTGCCGATACCTGAGACTTCGCCTGCTCCAGCGCAAAAGGATCTTCAGCCAAGTTCGCTTCGGCGGCCTGCCCCGACTGAATTCTTGCCACCCAGACGAAAACCGAAAGCGCCACTATTTGATTTATATTTCGCTTTGTCGCAAACATTCCAACTTTAGCCCTTCTCCATCATCCTCTTCCATTCTTTGCCGACGCCAGACCTCCAGCAAGAGCACTTCACGAGTCAAACGCCGCAACCCTCCCCGTTATTTCATCTCGTCATCTGTGACAAAACCGTCTTTGTTTACGTCATGTCCATTCACAAACAACTTCTTATAGAGAAGCTGGTACTCATCAAGGGTCAGCTGATCGTCCTTGTTTGTATCGCCGGCGTTGAATGCTGACGCAAAGGCAAATTCATCCCGGGTCAGCACGCCGTCGCTGTTTTTATCCATACGGGTAAATTTCGTAGTGAAGCACACGATATATTCCTCTTGGGAGATTTTCCCGTCTTTGTCCGTATCCATCGAGGGCGCCATTCCACGATTCAGGACAGCCGGCGCGCTGGATGCGGTGACGATTGCGATGGCTGCGATTGCGATTTCTTTTTTCATGATTTTATCTCCTTTTCCGCGTTCTTTTTTCTCATTCCCCGACTCCGACTTTCAAGCGGACGAAGCCGGCGGGTTCCCCTGCGTTAGAAATACGGTTGGTGACCTCTTCAAAATCACTGTCGATAATGCCCGCACCGGTCTCGGTGATATTATTGGTGCCCCACACCACCGCCGTCAAATTAGAAGCCTCCTCCACTGTGTAAGTCAGTCCGTGTGCCGCCGCGTCGCGGCGCCTGCGATAAATGTATTCCAGCCCCTGGAAACTTCCGTCCCCGCTTTTTCCAAACCTTGGGAAAAATCCGCAGCTGGTTCCAAGGTTCGGAACTCCGCCGAGCGCGTACTCAATCAGGTTGTTTACGCCGTCGCCGTCCGGGTCGGCAACCGGGTCGGAATTCTCTTTCACCAGCCCACATTGGTATGCCCACAGGTCATAGCCTGCGAGCATACTGCCGTGCAGGGCAAAAACGACATCGTTTGTATCGACCGCGGCGCCGGAAAACGGAAGGTAAATAGTCGAGCCCGACGACATGTAGAGCCGCCCGCCGCCGGCATAGGCGCCGTCGCCATCCGCCCGCCGCCATCGTATGTAATGGTCGGTTGCATTGGAGCGCCATGCGAGCTGAAAGGCATAGGTTCCAGCGGGCAAAATACTGTCGGTAAAATCGATTGTGTAGTAGCCCAGACTCGCAAAGGTCTTTCCGGACAGATCAACCGATGCGAAAACCTTTGTATCCGCCGCCGCGAGACCGGGTTCGCCATTGCTGTAGGATCCGATCCACAAGACCAGATCGTTACTGCCGGAACCGAAGGTAAGGGCCGCCGCCGCCTGAAGCGTAAGCTTGCTCAATAAAGTCGGTGCCGACAGCGTAAAAGTTTGCCCGCCCGCCTGAATGATCGCGTTGGTATTGTCAGCAAGCGGTACGCCGTTTGCTGTGCCGACGGCATTGCTGATGATCAAACTGTTCGTCGGGAACTGCGTTCCGGCACTCAGGATCGTTGCCCGCGAATCCGGCTCTCTGATGTAACGCGGAGCAAAGACCGAATCTTTCAGCCCGTCAATCTGCTGACCCACGTCAACCGAACTGACCAGAAAATTGTTTGTGTCGATCAGATCGAACAGATAGTGGGTCGTGCCGTCCGGAATTACCGCCGTGGCTCGTCCGCCCGCAGGATCAAGTTCGGCAGGCAGCAAGAACCACTCTTCATCCGCTCCCACGCCGCCGTTCAGCGTGTACAGAAAATCGGCCCGGCTCACATTACCGCTGAAGGTGATCCATGCAACTCCGTTGCTGCTGCCGGAGTTCAGTACCGTCGGGATATCGCCCTTGTGAGCCAGTGTTCCGGGATATTTCGGGTTGTAAGACGGGAAACTCGCATTTTCTGCAGCCAGCCAGTTATTTAATTCGGCGGACAGCTGCGCGGCGCGGTTTATATCCTGACCGGCAAGATCAACGGATTCTCCGATGTCTTTCCAGACTCCGCTGTCGTCATAAAGCTGATAAAGGTCATACTGATCCTTGGCGGCATTATCGACATAGTCGTAATTGCGGAACAGCTTCCATCCGCCCTTGCGGATCGCGCTGTGCAGAGCCAATCCGTGCGGAAAATGCCAGTACATGGTGTCGCGCACAGCTCCGATCCGGTTGGTAACCAGATTCGCATTCTGCGGATTGTTTAACAGCAGGGCACTCAGATCACACCCGTCGAGCCGGTCAGGAACAGGAAGCCCGGCCAGCGAAAGAATCGTTGGATATAAATCCAATCCATTGACCATCACTTCGCTGATGACATTCGTGGCAATGCCGGGGCCGGCAGCAATAAACGGCACACGCACCCCGCCTTCCTGAAGCCAGTGCTTGCCGAGATTCAGCGGGAAGTTGTCTGTAATGACTTCGGCACCGTTATTTTCGCACCCGCCGTTATCGGACGTAAAAAAGATATAAGTGTTTTCAATCAGCTTATGTCCCGGCCAGCGCGGATCATCCGTATTTTTCAGATAGGTAACAACACGGTGCACCGAATAATCCAGTGTTTCAACCATCGCGGCATAATAGGGATTGTGCTGCCCTGGCGTGGTAATGTCGTTCCCGTCCAGCGGATAGGATATTCCCATCTTCGCGCAGTATTTCTGAAGCAACCGTTCGGTTCGCATCTGAATCGGTACATGAACCAGCCATGTGGCGTAGTAGCAGAAAAAGGGTTGATTGGTCGCGACGGCTTCTGCGAGAAACGCCAGAGCGTTTTCAGTCGTCTGGTCATATGCAAAGCCGTTTTCATCCAGCTTGTAGATGTCGGTTGAATTCGTCGTGGCGAAGCCGGTCGAACGATCCGTCATCGCCACTGTGACGCCCCGGTCAGGGCGATCCCAGTCAAACCCCTGATCCCCGGGCTGGGGAAACGAATTATGCTGGATCGCCAGATGCCATTTGCCGATCTGCCCGCTGAAATAGCCGTCGGGTTTGAGAGCCTCGGCAATGGTAATCTCACTCAATTCCAGCCGCGCATTGTAATACGGATCCATCATCCGGTAGGTAGAGGTGCGGTACGGCTTGGGACAGACCCCGCCTTCCACCTGGGTTTTATGCAGCCGCGCCGGATATTTTCCGCTCATGATCCCGCAACGGCTCGGCGCACAGGTCGGCGCGGGCGAATAGGCCTGTTTGAAAAGGATCCCTTCTTTGGACAGCGCATCAATGTAAGGCGTCTCAAAAACCGATGGCGTCCCAATGTCATAGCACTTGATATCCTGCCAGCCCAGATCGTCTGCCAGAATGATCAGAAAGTTCGGCTGCGCCGGCCGGTCTGCATGAGCCATACCGGCACCAAGCATTCCGGCGGCTCCGATAATTCCCTGTGTGATTTTGTTTCTCATTGTCCGCTTTTTTATATCCACCTATTAAGAGCACCGGGGTTGAGTCCGGCCCTGCCTCGTGGCTCCGCACTCCGATGCGGAGCCTGAACGCCGGACGGAGTCCGGCACCACTCCGCTTTGACGCGCACCCGCCAGTCTTTACTCAGATCCGTAGACGGGCGGGCGATGTTGAATACACGATCCTGAGTGCCGTCAACCGCCAGAATTCCCTGACAGGCGGCGGAATCGAGTGCATCCCACTTCCCGTTAAGACGGCACTCGACTCTCAGCGTGCAACCGGAAGGCACGCCCCGAAGAATGACCGGCACATGCCCGATACCGCCCTGTTCAATGGTAAAGTCGGCCAGCACGCCATTGACTTCGGGCGCGGCGCGGATTTCAACTGGATAGTTGTTGAGCAACTGTCCTTGATGCACAACAAGGCTCAGATGGACATTATACTTATGTTCATCGGCAACGGCCAGCCATACGTTTGTGCCGTAAGTTTTCAGGCGGCCTGTAAACTCATGATCCACACCCCAGTACACGGCAGCCGTCTTGGGCGGCAGGATAAACTCCAGCTCACCTTTCACCACATCCCCGGCAGACCAGGAACGGCGCACGGAATCAGAACTCATGTCAAACGTCTGTTTGTCTCCTTTTTTGGATGGACCATAAGGATGCAGATAGACGGGAAAATCCAGGCCATTAAGTGTTGAAGAAAGAGACAGGAGTCCCCGGCGCGCCCGGGTTCCGCCAGCATAATCAACATCTCCGCAGGTTGTGTCGTCAATCGCCAGCCAGGTGTCGTTAAAGGGAATCGGCTTCCCCGCATACCCTTTCAAGCCATCCTTGCGGACATGGGTTGATTGCAGTCCGTCTTTGTCACCGCAATAAGACAGGTCGAACTCCGGCGTGTTGTAAAAGTCGGCCGCCATCTGATAAAAAACGAGCCGATCCGGAGAATCAACCCGATCTAAAAACCGGTATTCATAGGCGTGAAACCGGCGATGATAATCGCCGGTGCGTACTGAACGGATCCTGTAGTTGAACCGGATTTTATCATCATCGGTCACTCCTGAATACAACACCTCGGTCATGTTCGGCCCGGTCCAGTGATAGGCGGTCTTCACCTTCTTTGTCCAGTGATATTTATCTTTCCGATCCGTATAGATCAGAAACTCGCCGCCGCCGACATTCTCCGTCCATTCATAGGCGTTCCCGCTCCGTCCGGTCGTGAAGGCCGGGCGCACATCATCAATGAAGGCGGATCCCAGATGCTGGGCCGGATCGTAACACATCGACTCGCCCCAGCAGCCGAGCGCGCTTTCGTCCCACTGCCAGCTGCCGCCATAGCCGATAAGGCAAAGCTGGGCATACGAAACGGCCGGCACGCCGCCCCAGTAGCCGGTGACCACCCGCAGCCGGAAGGTCTTCGTCTCATTTCCCTGCAGAGGCACCACCGTATAGCCTCGCAGCCACGGCCCGTCATGCACAACGCGATTTCCCGCTTCATTGTGCCAGTTCTTTGAAACCTGCACGGGAATTCCGGACGGGCGGCCGTCTTCTTCGCACAGCATCATGCTGGTTCCCGTGATCGCCACCGCCCTCGTTTCGTTAAAGATCAGGGGTATCTGCTGCGGACTGGACGACGGGTTTTTAATCTCGATCATAAACTCATCTAAACGGTTGGTGCCGGCAGGAAACTTTACTTCAGCGAGCGGCAGGTTGATTTTCAGTCCGGCCTCGGCCTCGTCGAAATCACAGACCAGCGCCGCGCCCGTTTTCAAATCGGATGCACTGCGCAAACAGTCCGGCGCTTTCAGCGGCTCGTATTCCTGATCTGAATGAGGCCGGAGCATAAGCACAACCTGCTTTCCCTGCTCAACGGCCTGATGGACTTTACCCGAAGGCGACGTTAGCCGGATCTCGGTTTTTGTCACTCCGGGAACTCCGGAGATATCCAGATTGAAAACCGCATGATCGGGCCAGGCGGTCACTTCAAACCGGCCGGTACTTTTGAGTACGTCACCGTTGTCCGCTGTGAAAACCAGTCCCAAATGATCGAAGCGCTGAACAAACTGCCCGCTCTCAATCAATCGCACAAAGTCGTTTTTGGCATCCTGAACCCTCGCCGAGGTGCAGGTATATTCGACACCATCTTTAACCATTTTCAGCGACAGATCCGCCGGAGAAAAAACCGTTACATCCTCATTCAAAGCCGTGATGTAGTCCGAACCCTGCACTGCGTCATAACCGGTCAGCTTCATGTCGTTGCAATCCAGCCGCAGGCTGTAGAATCCGGTCTGGATCACCAGATCAGGATTTTCGCGCGCCGCCAGATTGGCCTGACTCTGCGGACGCCGGCACTGCAGCCGGGTCGGATACCCGTTTTCAAAATAGATGAATGTATAATTCCGGTTGCGCCCGGTTTCTCCATCTTCCGCCGCCGGGGCAAGCCCGGTGATCCCGGTAAAAAAAACCACAGCTAACCGTTTCAAATTCACTCTTTCTCCTGAAATTCAGAACTCACCGTCAACTCGCCGCTGTGCACATTGATGAACCAGGCCGTGGTTCCGGCGGACAACGGGGCGGACGCAATCCACGCATCCCCTTCCCTCGTCAGCGCGGCAGGCGATTCAATCCATTTCCGGGATCCGGTAACACCGGTATCGGTTGTTGAAATCAGTACAGCTTTTTCGAGCGGTTTGGAGGACGAAAATTCCGCCTGACACCCGCCACCCGACACGCGACACTCTATCGGTCGGCACCACGGCTTCCCGTCGCGCACAACGCTCCCGGCAAACGCATAACTATCGGGCGGAGTCCAGCCGGAGGGGTGACTGTGATGCATGCCGGGAATGAGTGTCACCATGTGCGGACCGGGCGCGGCGCGATAACAGGCGGCCTGCTTATCGAGCGGAAAATGCTGATCCTGCGGCCACGAAAACCAAAGTACCGGCATCTTCGCACGATCTATTCGCACCATCGGATCCCACACCTGCTTATAGAGTTCATTATTGCCGAGCGCCCTGCCATACTGGTTGCCCGCTTCCGCCAGATTTCCGCATCCGTAAGTCGGAATGGCGAACGCAAAGCGGTCATCTATTCCCATGATCGTACTGGTAATCACGCCACCCCAGGAAATGCCCATCACACCAACCTTGTCCGCATCCACTTCCGGCAAAGAACGCAACAGCGAGTTGGCGAGAATGGTATCCGCCACGGCGTGGTACATCCACTGGTCTTTCAGCGGTTCGGCCGAGTCGCCGTAAATTCCGTTCCGCGCCGGACCGGGCCGGCGATTCTGCTGCCATTTGCCGCCAACTCCGTTTTTATCAGCAATGTCCGTCTGCCCCTCGACGGCAATGCTGATGGCGGCAAAACCGTGCTCGTTCCAAAGTTTAACCCATTCCTTATAGGCGGTTCCGCCGCCGCCATGCACCAGCACGATACCGGGCACTTTGCCGGTGCGGTTGGCCGGAAGTCCAAGCCAGGCGAATACTTTGGTCGGCGAACCTTTCCAGTCCAACGCATCGTAATAAACGGCTTTTAAATCAGCGGTGGATGTAAAGCCCGCCGCCGTTTGCATAGCGGGCGGATTCGTGAGGCTGCCGAGTGCAAGCACCTGCCCGCGCTGCGCAGAAAATTCATCGGCCGAAAAGACAGCCAGCGGTGCCAGCAACAAAGCTGTGGCAGTATAAAAAATGTATTTCATGGCGAGATCCTTTCTTCAGGCTGTTATTTTACGAACTCCTCGCGGGTCAGCTTACCGTCGCCGTCGGTATCAAAGAGGGCAAAACGCGCTTCGAGATCGGACTGCCCCGGCAGGCCGGCTTTGTATTCATCAAGCGTCAGTACATCGTCGCGGTTTGTGTCCCAGCGGACAAAGGCTTTGGCGCGATCAGGTTTTACTTTCCCGGCAGACTGATCTGTTTTTCTGTTTTCCCGGGGTGCCGTGTCCGCGACAGGTTTTCCCTTACTGATACACGCCGGATCCGCCTTCTTAGGCAGCGTGGCATACCAGTCGAGAGCCATTTTTGTCAGGCGCGAAACCACTTCGGGATACTGCCCCGCCAGATTAACGGATTCAGCACGGTCTTCGGTGATGCGGTGCAGCTCCACCCGTTTTGCATCATAGGTCATCAGCAATTTCCACTCGCCGTCGCGAACAGCCAGCCGCGGCCACCAGTCGGGCTCGGCGTCTTTGCCTGTGTGCAACCAGAATACAGGCCGTGTGCGGATGACGGGTTCGCCGTTCAGCGCCTTGATCAGATTTTCGCCGTCTCCATTCGCTTCGACGGGCGGAATAACGCCTGCGGCGGCGCAAAACGTGGGCAGCAGATCCACGGCGGTGAAATCGGTAACATTATTCGTGATGCCAGCCGGTGCATGTCCCGGCCAGCGGACGATGCAGGGTGTGCGCACACCGCCTTCAAAGAGACTGCGTTTGCGTCCGCGCAGGCCTCCGGTTTCACCAATGCTGTAATAAGTTCCGTATCCGCCGGAACGTCTTTTGTTATTAACGCTGCCGGTGCTTTCAGGGCCGTTATCGCTGGAGAAAACAACAAGGGTGTTTTTTGCCACGCCGGCTTTCTCAAGCGCGTCGAGCACCTTGCCGACCTCGTTGTCGCCGTCGGTAATGACAGCGGCATAGATCCGCTTTTGTTCGTCGAGATTTTTCCACTTCTCCAGAGACTCCGGCGTCGGGTCGTGCGTCACATGACTTTCGTGCAGCCAGACATCCACAAAGAAAGGCCGGTCTTTATTGGCCTCAATAAACCGTGCCGCATAGCTGCCGATTTCATGCAGCGGAATTTTCGGCCCCGGCCCGTGATAGACCGCCGACTCGTCAAAACCGTAATCAGCCATCGCCGGATTATCCGGCATATCTCCCATGTGCCATTTGCCGAAATGCGCCGTACGGTAGCCGGAGGCTTTGAGATAGCGGGCGGCAGTGGGTGCGTTGCCGTCCAGCCAGTCCGGCATCTCAGGCCCCGGCTTTGTATCGCCGAAGACTGTGTTTATGCCGAAGCGGGAAGGATAGCGACCCGTCATCGCCGCCACGCGGCTCGGCGAACATACCGGGTTGAGTACATTAAACTGCTGGAAATCAATTCCTTCGCTCGCAAGCCGGTCAATGTTCGGAGTTTTCAGCCAGGTGCTTCCGTGGCACGACAGATCGCCCCAGCCCCAGTCATCGGCATAAATAAAAACAATATTGGGCCGGGCCGGTTCGGCGGCATCCGTCCGGGCCAGCCCGGCAAAAGACGCCGATGCACTGATGATCAGAGAAAAATATTTCATACGACTCCTTTTCTGCTATTCCATGGAAATAATTCCGGCATCAATCAGCAATTTCAGACTCCAGTTCTTTGCGGGTGCGCCAAAGCACCCAGACCAGCAGCACAACAAAAAGGGCAAACAATCCGGCCGCTTGCGGCAGAAGGTTCCGGGTCAGATCCGCCATGGCGAACAGCAGTGAACCGACTGTTGCAAGAACCAGTGCCCAGTCAAAAAGGGTCTGGGGAATGGTCTGCGCCGGCTTGTACCCTTCGATCTCGCGAATGACAGGCCCCCAGCCCGGACGGTGAATGCGGGTGCGGATCACAAATTTTTTGAGCTGTTCTTTATCAACCGCCGGTGTACAGAGCGAAACGGCGACCACTGTAACGACTCCGACAATCACCATGAACAGCATGCGCGCTCCGAGCAGGTCGTAATCATGGGTGAAGCTGACGCCGGCGGGGAGCCGCAGCAGCCAGCTCATCGGACGATCCAGCAGCGGCGCGTCCAGACGGAAAATGACATGCCCGAAAAGCATCAGAATGCCCACGACCCAGTTGACAACGAACGCCGCAATCTCCCCGGCGGCATTGATTCTCCACCAGAGCCAGCGGAGAGCACCGACCAGCATGCCGCCGCCGCCCACCACATAAAAAATGCCCAGCAGCTGCTGAATATTGCTGGCATGGAAAGCGATCACTCCGCCGGCAAAAGCAACCAGTACGGTCAGTACGCGCGAAACGCGTACGTAGTGTTTGTCCGATGCTTTCTTGAACATGAACCGGCGGTAGAGGTCGTTGACGATATAACTCGACCCCCAGTTGAACATGGTCTGAATCGTAGAAGTAAAGGCGGCAATCAGCGTGCCGATCATGATGCCGCGCAACCCGACCGGAAGAACACGTAACAACATGCGCGGATAGGCCGCATCATTCCCCGCCGCACCCATGTCCGGAAAAACAATCAGGGATGAAAGTGAAACGGCGATCCAAGGCCAGCTGAGAACGGCAAAATAGACAATGGTATACATCAGCAGGGCGTTCGAAGCGTGGCGTGTGTCTTTACAGGCCAGCACCCGTTGCGCCTGATAGCCGCCGCAAAGCGCATTGCCCCACCATAAAATGAGGAAAAACCCGATCGCATTCCAGATCGACATGGTGCCGGCCTGCCCGCCCGGCGTGATATTCATCGCAATTTGCGGTGCCATGTTCAGGCTGTGTCCCAACCAGCTGCTGTTGGCAGACAGCTGCTCCACCATCGATTTCAATCCGCCGACCTCTTTGACGGACAGAACCGCCAGCATAAAGGCTCCGGCGGTTGCGATCAGGAACTGAATAAAATCACTGTAAACCGCCCCCATCAGTCCCCCGCAGGTGGAGACGATGACCGCAGAGACCATAATGATGATCGTCACGGCCATGTCCGCCGGAATCGACAGGCCGAGAATTATGAAGGTCTGCCCGCTGATGCCGAGCGCTTCCTGCGCAATGGTCACCATCGCTTTGGTTACCCAGCCGATAATCATCGGGCAAATGAGCAGAGCCCCGAAAGCGGCGGTAATCCCGCGCAGTGTCCGGGCGGACTTGCCGGTATAGCGCAGCTCAAGCACTTCGTTATCGGTCACCACGCCGGTGCGGCGCCACATGCGGCTGAAGAGCACCACCGACAGGGCGCAACCGATCAAGGGTGTCCAGTACTGCCAGACGGCGTGAATGCCGTACTGGCGAACCAGCGAACTGACCCACAGCGGTGTATCGGCGGCAAACGCCGTGGCAATCATGGAGGCGCCTGCGATATACCACACCAGTGTACGGCCTGAAACAAAGTAGGAGTCGACATTCTTTCCGCTCCTCCGGCTGAAAAAAATCCCGATGCCGACATTCAGGGCAAGAAACGCCGCGACAATGATCCAGTCAATCCAATGCATACTTCACCTCATAATCCTTAACTTATTACCCGCGAATGAAATATATCGCAAGCGTCCCGCTTGCTCAAAACGAGCGGGACGCCCGTTCTACTACGTTTCAAATTTCATCCTGTTTTTTCCAACCATTGGAAAACGACACCCGCTTTCAACTCAACGGCCCGCCTCTCTCCGCCATCTATCGAAAATTCGATGCTCTGATCTTTGACCGAGCAGAGGTTCGCGCTGACCGTTTTTTTGTTCCACTCGATGGAAACCCGCACCCCGCCGCGCGCCATCAGACCTGAAACAGATCCGCAGCTCCATTTCTCCGGCAGCGCCGGCAGAATCGAAATTTTTCCCGGCACAGAAAACAGCAGCATCTCCTGCACGGCAGACGCCCAGCCCATGTTGGCATCAATCTGGAACGGAGCCCAGTCCATCTCGACCCCGATACCCATTCCACGCCAGTCGTTGTGAGTGGTGAGAAAATTGTTTTTCACGCAGGAACGTGAAATCAGGTTGAGACAGTCAAGCGCCTGATCGCCGTCGTTCATTCTCGCAAACACATGCGCCATGTGCGCCAGCGACCAGCCGGTCTGCTCGCTGATGCCGATTTCGAGTCTCTTATAAATTGCGGTTTCAAAAGCGGCAAACAAATCCAAATCGGATTCGCGCGTCACTTCGGTGCCCGGGAAAACCGGATAAATATGCGACTGATGCCGGTGATGGTAGTTATCCAGAAAGAACGGGTGCATCCATTCTTTGACCGCGTTGTCTGCGTTGATCTGATAGGCCGGAATCCGCGCCAGCATGGCCGTCCATTTAGGAATATCGTTCCGGTACACCCCGGTCAATTCGGAACCCTCTATCAAATGCGTAAGCACTTCTTTGGCCAGCGCAAAATCCATGGTGGCATTGATGGTGGTTTCCATCGCCATTCCCATGCCGTTACCGTCCCAGTAATTCCCCGGATTATTTTCGGGCGAGTTCGACGGCGCGCTCACGAAAAATCCGTCATCGCCGGCCATAAAGAAATCCTCGTAGAAGAGCGCGGTCTCGCGCAGAAACGGCAGAGCGCGTTCACGAAGAAAGGTTTCGTTACCGGTGTAGAGGTAATAATCGTAATAATGCTGTGCCATCCAGGCCGCCGCGCCGGTCCAGTGAATGATGTGAGGATAAACGGTCTTAAGCAGTCCTGACGGCGGAGTCGTAACGGCCGGAATATAAATTCCGCGACAGCCGTACAGCTTGCGGGCATTCTCACGGAAATCATCCATCAGGCGGTCAAAATAATCAAAAACCGGAAGCAGCGTTTCGGACATCCCGCCGGAAAGTGCCTGCCAGTAAATCATCTGCATATTTTCGTTGGCCATGTTGAAGGCCCAGAACCCTGCATATTCCCCGCACCACAGCCCGAGTAAATGACAGGGCTGTCCGCCCGCCCGTGAACTGGAAATCAGCAGATAGCGTCCGTAGGCCCACATTTTTTCCACCAGCGCAATTGGCGCTTCTCCCTGATAGGCCTCCATCAAAAGTTCTTCATTCGAAAGACTGTGCCCGTCCGCGGAACCGCCCAGATCGAGTTTTGCGCGGCGGAACAGTCCGCCGTGTTCAGCGGCATGCGGAGCCAGCAGCGCCTGATAATCCATGACCGTCGCTTCAAGCTCACGCTGCAAACGCACCCAAGAGGACCGACGCTCGCCCTTAACAAAAAGCTTCAGCACCACCAGCGCGGTGCTGTCTGTTTTAACAATCCGGGCGACCGCGCCGAAATCGGTGCCGTCGTCATTGCGCGCGGCGTAACGAATGATTCCGGATTCATCGGACAGCACTTCAAGTGCTTCGGGCAGCGCAGCAACTCCGTTCCCGGGCAAACGAACGTCCGAACGGTCATGCAAATCAAGAGACACCTCAACGGTCAGCGGCCCGCCGGTGCATTTAATCTCCATCGCCACCAAATCGTCTGCCCGTGAAACAAACAGGTTCCGTTCATAGGCGGCAGCACCGTCCTGCCAGCAAACGGTAACTTCGCCGGTCTCCATATTCAGTATCCGGCGGTAGTTGCGAAAACCTTTGCCGACAGGCATCTTGATTTTCAAATCCCCCAGCGGAAGCGGAGTTCCGATGTTTGGAAAATAATCAAGCCGCTCCAGCTCATCGGCAAGAACACGGTCGGCAACTTCGGCTTTGCCTGCAAAAAGCAACCGGCGTACTTCAGGCAGCTTCGCGCTTATATCGGGCAGTTCCTTCGTCTTTACGCCGCACCACAAATCCTCATGCGTCAGCAGAACGGTTTCTTGGTGTACCGCGCCGTACACCGCCGCGCCGGTGATACCGTTGCCGGACGGGATCGCGTCGCGCCATTTTGCGCCCCACCAGGCGGCAGGATATTTCATAATCAGTTTGTTTTTCATGCGCCGATCCAACTCCAGCCTGCGCAGGATGGCAAACTATTTCCCTTTATGCAACTACTTACATTACGAAAACCAGTCCCGTCTGTTCATTGACAACCGGACAAATCCTATTACTATCCCGAAGACCAATCAGGAGTGTAAAATGGCCGGGCTAAAAGAAAACGTCACCATGAAGACCATTGCCGAAGAGGCGGGCGTCACCCTCACCACAGTGTCGCGCATCCTCAGCAATAAGGGCGGAAAATACGCCGACAAAACAAAGAAAAAGATTTTCGCGATTGCAGATCGTCTCAAATACCGCCCGAACGCACTGGTTCTCGGTATGCAAACCGGAGAAACCGGCACCGCAGGTGTCATGATTCCCGCCTCTGATTTTTTTTACAGTCAGATTATCAGCGGCATTCATGAAGTCTTCCTGAACAACAAAACAATCATGCTGCTCAGCTGGAACTACGCCATCCTCAAAAAAGAAGATGAACTTCTGGAGCGGCGCATTATTCATCAACTGGTCGACCGCCGTGTAGATGGAATCATTCTGCGGCCGAGCTGTGAAGAATTCGAACGCTCCTACTTTGAAGAAATCTGGGAACGTAATATCCCGCTGATTCTGGTTGACCGAGAAATGGCCAAAATCAGCACCGATTTTGCCGGCACCGATGACGAAGCCGGGGGTAAAGCGGCGGCGGAATACTTAATCTCACTGGGACACAGGAACATGCTGTTTGTCGGTGCGGGGAATTCTGTCAGCACATCCCGTCATCGCGAGACAGGCTTTCGCAAAGTGCTCAGCGAATCGCCTAATGCCTGCTGCAAATCGATCAGCACTGATCAGAAAAATGCAAAAGAGTCTCTGCTGAACTTTTTCAAACAGCAGACCAGCCGTCCAACAGCCGTTTTTTGCTACAATGATCCGGTAGCGGAATGGGTCGTTTCTTCCGTCGAAGAAACCGGCCTCTCCATTCCCGGCGATATTTCAATCATTGGTTTCGGGAATGACTCGTCCGGCAATTGCAATATTCCGCTGACCACCTTTGATCAGCATCCTCAAAAAATCGGGGCGATTGCCGCGCAAATGTATCTGGATCGTGTTAACGGCACCGCCGTCGGCGGCATCCGGCGTGAATTGGTTGCTCCCGATCTGGTCACCAGAGCGTCTGCCCGGCCGCTCAACAAACCGGCGTGACGCCTTTTTTGAGAATGATGTTGCCGTACTTGGCGAGTTCGCCGGTCATGACGCAGGCAAAAGCTTTTTCAGCGCGATCATAAAACGCAAAGCGGTCGATGCGTTTCACGGCCGGAGCCTTCGGTGCAGATTTTCGGACGGCCTTCATGTAGGCGGCTTCGACTTTCGGGTCGAGTTTATCGCCTTCGACAGCGGCCATCATAATGAGCGGGTCGGCATAGCTGTCGAGTTCGAACAGCGGCAGGATACCTTCCAGCAGAGCGGGAATGCGCAATCCGTCGGCACGAATCACCGTCTTGCAAAAGGTGTGCCCCGGAAAATGAGCATCGGCCAGAATGATTTCATCGCCGTGTCCCATTTCAGCCATAATCTTCAACAGCTCCGGACTGATAACCGGAGAAATTCCTTTAAGCATTGCGACCTCCTTTAATTGACGAACTCACCTTGTACACCGCCGCCGGCACCTGATCGTAAAAAATATACCGCGATCTTTACACACACCGCAGCTCATAAACAAGGCCTTCAGGATTTATAAAACCCGTGCTCATACGCGGCATCATACATGGCCGTAATATTTTCCGGCGGAACTTCGCCCTGAATGTTGTGGATGTTGTTGAACACGTATCCGCCGCCCTGCTTCAGAATCTCCACATTGCGGCGGGTGTCTTCATAGACCGCTTCCGGCGTGCCCGTCGGCAGCACGTGCTGCGAGTCGCATCCGCCGCCCCAGAAAACCATCTTTCCGCCCCATTCCGCTTTCAGCTCGGCAGGATCCATATTGTGCGCACTGGTCTGAACCGGATTGAGAATATCCACTCCGTTGTCCTTCAGTTCCGGAATGTAAACCCGGCAGTTTCCGCAGGTGTGATACCAGATCTTCGCCTGCGTGCGGGAGCGGATATATTGCGCCAGCTTTTTATGCCGGGGCTTGACGATCGAACGGTATGTTTCAGGATTGAACAGAGGCCCGGACTGCCCGGCCAGATCGTCGCCGATCATAATCACGTCGACTAAATCTCCGACTTCGTTGAGGAAGCCTTCAAAGTAGCCCATCCAGAATTTACACGTCTGATCAATCAGCGCCTCGCAAAACTCCGGTTCAGTCATCAGATCACAAAGCCAGTCTTCCAGCCCGCGTAGATACCAGCAGTACTCATACACCACTCCGGCAATGCCGCTGACCACGGCATACGGCGTTTCCTCCTTCAACTCCAGCGCCCGCTCCCGCAGCCCGGCGAACCGCGCCGGATCATTCCCCTTCGGCCACGGGTAGTCTTTCAGGTCGGCCAGCGTCGCACCGGAGAGCGGATGATGCGAAATGTCCATGTAAAGCGGGTTGCTGTCCGGCATGCTCCAGACCACTCCGAATTCGTCCTTCAGGTCGTGCCACAGTTTGCCGTTCCGGGTGTTTCGTTTAATGGTTCCGTCATACCCTTCTCCGGCACCTGCCCGGATGTAGCGGGTGTCCACGCGGAATCGTTTCAGCACATCCTCCGACGGCTGGGCCAGTTGCTGAACCGCATCCATGATCTTGATTTGTTCATTCAGTCCAAGGTGTTTCACCAGATTCAGATAGGCGTTCTTGTGAATCCCCGTCTGGTTGCCGCCGAGGTCAATCGGAACCCGGTCAGGCGTTTTAAAATTCAGGGCTTTCAGCATCCGTTCCCGCGATGTCATCGTTTCTTTATGTTTCATGTTCGATACTCCCGTTGCATATCCATTACTTCAGCTGTTTTATTTCTTCCCGGCGGTCTGCTTGAAAATGAAATCCAGCAGTTCTTCGCATTCGAAAAATTCAGGCTTAACGGTGTGGCCAAGTCCATCAATGATCTTGACCTCAATCTTTCCACCGCCCGCTTCGTAGCGTTGCTTGAGCACTCCTCCGTTATCCTCATAAGGCACCACAACATCCGCGTTGCCGTGCACAATAAACAGCGGCACCTTGTTTGCCAGCAGGCCTTGCAGGTTATCAACCGGGTTATAGCGGCTTAAATTTGCAACCAGTTCTGCTTCGGACAGTTTGTAATCATTCAACACCGCCGGTTTTGAGTTTTTCATCGGCCAGCTCGCCAGATTGCAAACCGGATAAATCCCCGCAAACGCCGTCACTTTGTCAGGATGCCGCATCGCCCAGGTCAGCATCATCAACCCGCCGCGGCTCTGTCCGAGCAGAACCGGCTTTTTTGAATATCCCCGGCGAACCATTTCCTCATAAAACGCCGTGAACTTCTCCGTGCTTTCCGGCGAACCTCTGACTTCTCCCAGATTGATTCCCGCCACGCTGATCCCATTCGTAAGCAGGCGTTCGAAATACCATGTGTGCCCGGCATTCGGCAGTTTAGTCAGAGTCGGTGCATACCAGACCCAAGGTTTCTCTCCGCCTGAATTCTGCGCAGACATAACGAATGCTTCGCGCCCGTCCACCTCAAAGAGATCCGTCGGCAGCGGCAGTTTTTCGAACGCAAATGATCTGACAGCCGTCAGCAGCAGAATACTTTGAATAACGACCCGCAAGCTGTTTCCCCCGGCACGGCGCCGACGGACGATTGAAGAAATTCCTGTTTCCATTCGACTCTTTCCTTATTTGTATTTTCCATGCAGCAGACACAGCTCAATGAATTTTTCCACCCGCTCCGGCGAAATATCGTTCTGAATAATGTGCGCCGGCGAAATCATATAACCGCCGCCCGCACCGAGGACACTGATCTTTTCTTTGATGTCCGCTTCCAGCTCTGCGTCAGAACCTTTGGGCAGCAGATGCTGCTGATCGATCGCGCCCCAAAACGCAAACAGATCGCCGAAGCCGTCCTTCATCTCCTTCACGCCGTGACCGGGCACTCCCGGCTGCACCGGATTAAAAACCTCGAAGCCGATCTCGCAGATCTGCGGCAGCAGCTTGCTGACCGCTCCGTCGCAATGGAGAATTGGAATGATATCGGGATTGGCAACCTTAAAGCGGTCGATCATCTGTTTATAAAGCGGCATGAGCTGCTCCTCGAACATGGAGGGCGACATCAGCAGCCCGTCCTGCCCGCCGAAGTCGTCACCGACCCAGATGGCATCAACTCCGCGCTCGATCAACCGTAAGCCGATTTGAGTCTGGAACTCCGCACAGGCCTTGAAGAGCGGCACCACGTATTCTTCCTCCCCGGCCATATCCATCAGAAGTTTTTCCATGCCGGCCAGCGTCTGCGCCAGCGAGAAGATGGTCACTTCGATATCGCCGATGATCACATGGTCGTCTTTGTATTTTTTCACCAGCGCTTCGGCATCGTCATAGCGGCCCGGCGCATCCGGATCGGGCCACCGGTAAGCGGCGACAGCGGCGGCGGTTTCCGCGTTTTTAAGCGGCGGTTCGACAATTTCCACATAGATCGGCCCCTGCCGCATCCGCATGCCGTATTCATTCAGCCAGGTTCCGTCCGGAAATTTTTCCGGTTTGAATCCACGGTATTCCGAGGCGCCGGTCACCACGACATCGCACCCCATCGCCGTGCGAATTTCATTGCCGCTGATGCGGTAGGTCACATCTTCAAAGATGTTTTTGGTGTAATGCATCGGAATGCCCAGCTTTTTGGAAAAGTGGTCATAAAGCTGCGCACAAAACTCAAACTGCACCGGCACACGATCCGGCAGCCCTTCGGCCCGTTTAAATGCCCGTAATACCCGTTCTCTTGGTGTCATAGCCACTCCTGTTGATTAATCCATGTGAAAAACTTCGTTCAGCGGAACACAAACCGGCGACTTGTCGGGATTGGTTTCCATGATATCCGACATGTAGTTCCACCACTTCCGCACGACCGGGTCGGATGGAAGCTTTGCCGCCGTGTTTTTATCCGAAAGTTTTTGAACCGCAAAAAGTGTCAGCGTTTCCGCATCCAGAAAAATTGAATAGTCAGACACTCCGGCTTCTGTGAGTTTCCGCGAAAGTTCCGGCCATATTTCGTCATGCCGTTTTTTATATTCCGCTTCAAACCCCGGCTTCAATTTCATTTTAAACGCGCCTCGGTTCATTACCTTCCTCCTTTGAATTGCAGGTCGATTTTCTTCACTTCCGCCGCCTGAATCGTCACCGGCCCGAGCAGTCCCGACGGAACCGGCTTGTCCTCTTTCTTCCAATGATGCCATGTGGTGAACGTGATGCGTCCGGTGTCCGGAACAGATCCGCCGTCTTTCACCCAGTCCGGCCATTCAGCCGGACCGCCATCATCATTTTTCCCAGTGCTTTTCCACTTCAAATACGGCGGCTTGAATTCGTCGCCGATGAGCCGGTTGATCCAAAGATTCGTCACGCGGATTTTAAGCGTGTTCTTTCCCGGTTTCACCAGCGCGGTGATGTCAGTTTTGAACGGCGGCTTCCAGAGAATTCCGTCATCTTTGCCGTTCACGTTCACCTCGGCGATGACTTCGACTTTTCCCAGATCAAGCGTTAGCTTGATGTCTTTCCCGATCATGTCGGCCGGGATATCGATTTCCTTCGTATAGGTTGCGCTGCCGGAGAAATATTTAATCCCCTCTACCGTATGTTCGGGCCACGAAATGAGCTTTTCAAACACGGCCGCCGGCGGCGCACCGAACTTCGGCGGGAAGGAAACTTTCCATGGACCCGTCACAGCAAGGGGTTCTGGAACACCGGTGATTTCCACGGATTTTGTTCCAGACGCCGACGCGATTTCGTAGCGGCCGTTTTCCCCCGCCACCAGTTCGAATCCCTTGGGGGACATCCGGATTTGCGCGTCGGTTGTGCCCGATGATTTCGGGCCGCTGAGCGCGGTGAATTCCGGCGTGCCCGGTTTGCGGAATACGACGAACACCGAGCCGCACGGGTCGAAATTGATCGGCACTATCGTGCGACCGTTTTCCGTTTTCCAGACGCCAACGGTTTCGATGCGTCCCGTATCCGGATACCAGAATTCGGGCACTTTGCCATCCACGCGGAAGGTGGCATCCACCGCCGTTTGGGCATTGGTCTCGCTGGCGACAAAATACACCTCCGCTTCGCCTTCGTGCCGGTGTATCCAGTGGATTTTTGTTTTGCCTGCGGTGGCTTTCGACTCGAAATCCGGCGCAACGCCAATCGAGGAAAAGACGTCCGCCAGCGGTTTGCCCCAGAAGACTTTGCCTTTTCCGGAGGGATATTCCTGCTTCGTTTTCCCGTCGCAGTCGCCCCAGACCTCGGCGGCGATTGCTTTCACTTCTTTGTCGCAATCCGGAAAGTTCTGCAGGCTCGGCGAACGCTCCGGCTTCGGGCCGAGGACGACGGCCCCGCCGCGGACCAGTTCGCGGATCTTGCGGGCCACGGCAGGAGTCATGAATACGTCCTCAGGTAGCACCAGCACGCGATACCGCATGCCCGACGGGAGCTCGATGGCCCCGTTGTGAACCGTCGCTGTCAGCAGGATTTCGCTGTTCAGAAAATCGTAACTGTAGCCGGAAGTATTCACGCATTGGGGCAGTTCCGGTTTATTTGGCGAATATTCGCCGGTAAAAACACAGAAATCAGCGGCGAATGAACCTTCCTGGAGAAGATACTGGCAGCGTGAAAGATAGGTAAACCACGCCGTTCCCTGTTCAAACCAGGTGGTCGTCCGTTCAATATGACTTCCCCATGGTCCCAGTGTCATGCCGGGCGGGCGGTTAGTCCACGGCTGTAGAGCCCAGCGGTGAAGAACGAACCGATTGATACCGCTTGAATACATGATATCTCCCAGCGCTTTAAGAAAGAATGGATGATCCCGCCAGCCGGCACTTTCCGAGTGGGCTGTAAATGCCTCTGCTCCCGCATACCTGTGTCCCATAGTATGCGCTGCCGAAGCAGCTGCTTCTATTCCGCGGGCGTTCATATTTCCGGTCGTGAACTCGCCCATCGGAATATCAACCCTGACAGCACTCTGAAGATAATCAAAATCTCCGTTGTATGGTTCCGCCGAAAGTTTCATCCCAAATCTGCCGGCCAAAGTTCTAAGATACCCATAAGTATTGTCAGCCATCAGGTCGGCGCACGTTCTGCGGAAATCCCACAGGAACCGTTCGCTTACCTCAGGAGATTCGACGGCATACCCCAAAGCCACCGGTAACAGTGGAAGCAGATCGTATCCTCTCCGCGTCTGGAATTCCTCCCGGAATTTCGGTGTCCAGTTCTGCGGACCTTCCTCATACGAGTCAATATGTGTAGCTATCAGTGTTTTTCCGGCCAGGGATCCGCTATCCAAAATCATCTTCTCTAAAAAACCCGCAAAATGAATCTCGAGTGCCTCTTTGCTCATCTTGTCACATTCAAGGCCAATGCCGTTTGGCGTACAGGGATGGCCCATTTTGCCTGTCGACGTATGACCGACACGCAGGATTGTCCAGTTGCCTGCCGGAACGTTCCAGTTGAGTGTGCCGTCCGTCGCAAGATATTTTGTAACATCAATAATATCGGCCCGCTGCGCCGATCCCGTATGATCGAACCAGTTTGTGTTAATCATAACAGGATTGTATCCAAACATGAATCCCGCCTTGTTGCGCCAATTCGGGACTTGCAGCCTGTTATGCAGTTCAATTTCAGCAATGTTCATCAAACCAGGCCGTGCTGACCCCCGGCCAGCTTTAGTAAAAACAATTCTGTAGAATTTGCCGGTAACCGGCGGAAATGAAATGTCTACCATTGCGCCAAATGTCATAACGAATTTGTTACTGCGCGTTTTAATTTCCGACACATGGGTATACTTTACGCCATCATCAGAAACCATAAGCTCTCCCGAGACCTCTTGCGGTCCTTTTTTAATATGTACAGTAAGTGACCTTGCAGTGAAGGGTTTCGAGAACTGAAATTCGATGAACTGCGGCTTGCCTGGTTCCGGCAGCGGCAGTGGTGTGTCAGTGTCGTCCCTGTCATCAATGATTTGTGAACCGTCAAATTTCAAGCTGCTGGCAGTCACTACGGACGGGACTTGCCGCATTGTTGCAGTGTTTTCAACAGACAACCTGAGGGCAAACACCGCGATATCGCGATAGTACGGTTCCGTCGCCTCCGGGGAGCCAATTTCAAACTGGCATTTGAAAATCCGCGGCAATGGAAGTTTCTGTGAAAGCTTACACGGTCCGGCAATGTTCGTTTTGCTTGAGGTCAGAATCTGCATTGAATGTTCTACTGAATTCCACGGACCTCCGCTTCCCGCGCTACCGTCCGCATTGTTCATTGTGATTTGGATACCCAGTCTGCTCGCCTCGCTCATCGCATGTTGAAACATGCCGCGCCATTCTTCCGTCAGGAAATCCACCCGGCCTTGAGGGATTAAGCCGGACACGCTCATCATCACCGCCCCGCCGATTCCGACGCGCTTCATAGCCTCAAGGTCGGCTGTGATGCCTTCCTTGGTGATATTACCGTTCATCCAGAACCAGTAAACCCATGGTTTGGCGGAGTCGGGCGGAGTTTTAAATCCCTGCTCCAGCGCATCGGCGGCACGGGCGGATGTTCCGAAAAGTGCGGAACAGATGAGTATAAGTATTAAGGCTGTATTTCTCATTTTCCGATACCCTTTTGCCTTGTATCAAAGTTTAATTTTCTTCACTTCCGCCGCCTGAATCGTCACCGGGCCGAGCAGGCCCGACGGCAGCAGTTTGTCGTCTTTATTCCAGTGTTTCCACGTCGAAAACGCGATTCGTCCGCTCGTCCGCGGCGTATGGTTCACCAGCCAGTCCGGCCATTCATGCGAGGGCCCCTCCGCACGATGTTTACAATCCTCCGGCAATTGCTCGTCGCCGATAAGCCGGTTCGGCCAGAGGTTCACCACCTTGACTTCAAGTGCATTACTGCCCGGCTTGACAACATCGGTAATGTCCGCGCGGAACGGCGGCTTCCAGCAAACACCGAGATTTCTGCCGTTAAGAATAACTTCGGCGCTTACCTGAACATCCCCGAGATCGAGGTACAGGCGGCGGTCTTTCGCAATCAATTCCGCCGGACAATCAAATGCCGTGCGGTAGGTCGCGGTGCCGGAGAAGTATTTGATCCCGGGATCGCTGTGCTCCGGCCACGAAATCAGTTTTTGGAATACCGCCTTTTCCGGCGCGCCGAGTTTTGGCAGAAAACTCACTTCCCACGGTCCGCCGACAACCATCGGCTCCGGAACGGAAATATCGAAGGTCTTCGTGCCGGCGGCCGTTACAAATTCATAATGTCCGCCCTGCTTGAATTCAGCGCTGACTGCGTCGTTCGCCATTCGGCAACTGAGATCGTTTATAGACAATCCGTTCCGCCGCACTTGAATAAGGCCGCCCTTCTTCGAAGCAGACCGGAATATAACGAACACGGAGCCGCGGCGGTCGAAATGAACCGGTATGCGGATACGGCCGTTTACGGCTTCATAAACCGCACAGGGTTCGATGATACCGGTGTCCGGATGCCAGAATTCCGGCACCTTGCCGGTAACGCGGAATGTGCAGACTGCATTTTCCACCCGGTCTTTTCGATTGGCGAGAAAGTAGATGTCCGCATTGCCGGCAATGCGGTGGATATAATTTATTTCCGCCGTGCCGGAAGCGGCGCACTCGAAGTCGGGCGCAAGATTCATGGAACGGAAGATTTCTTCGAACGTGCCGGCACGAACATGGCCTTTGCCGAATACATGATCTTTTGCTCCGTCCGGACCCCAGACCTCGTCGGCGATTTTTTTCACCTCCGCATCGCAGGACGGAAATCCCGACAGCGAGGGAGACCTGTCCGGTTTCGGACCGACCACTGTCGCTCCGGCGGCAACCAGATTTTTGATCGTACGGGCGCGTTCCGGTGTCATGGTTGTTGAGTCCGGCAGCAGGAGCAGGCTGTAGCTCATCCCGTGCGGCAGGACAAGCCGTCCGTTCACCACCTTCATATTCTTGAAAAACACTTCGTCCGCGCAGCCGTCATAGTCGTATCCGGCGGGAATGGCCGGCTTGAACTCGGTACGCGGGTCTTTGAAATACAGCTTATTAGGAACATTTTCTCCGGTAAGGCAGACGATGTCCGCGACAAAGAGTCCCTGCTGGAGGAGATACTGGCTGCGGGTTATGTAATCGATCCACGGCGCACCCTGATCCCACCACGTCTGCGTCCGTACAAACGACAACCCCCATTTGCTCATCTCCATTCCCGGCGCAATATTCATCCACGGCTGGTGGGCGGACACATGAAAAGTAAGACGGTTGATTCCCAGACAAAACGCGAGGTCGCCGAGGCTTTTTACGGAAAACGGATAGGCCGTGAATTTGTCTGCACCCGTGAACGCCTCAGCCGCCGTGAACGGGAGATTGCAGGTATGCGCCGCCGATGCCGCGATCTTATTGTCCGGATACGGCGTATTCTCGTTCGTCCAGAATTTTGCCTCCGGCTCATTGCCTTCGTGCGTCCAGAATTCTCCCATCGGCACATCGGTTTTGCTTTGATAGCCGAGCCCGTCAAACAGATATTGCTGGGGACCCGAGGCTTCCGCGCTCAAATGCAGACCGCGCTGATGGCAGAGTTCGCGCGCACGTCCGTAGTAGTTGTCCCGGATAAGTTCTGCAATCGTTACCCGGAAGTCCCGCAAAAACCGTTCGGAAGATTTGCTGTCCGTAACAATAAATCCGCCGGCGATGACCGGAAGATACGGAAGAAGGTCATATCCGCGGCGCTTTTTGAATTCCTCGCGGAAGATGCCCGTCCAGTTCTGCGGGCCGCTCTCCCAACTGTCGATATGGATATCACGCAGCGCATTGTCGAGCGGTGCGCTTTTTGCGATAAGCGGATCGATATACCGCGCGAACTGCGCCTCGATGCCCTTCGGATCGAGTTTGTCGCAGTCGAGACTCTCTTCCTTATCCGGTCCGTAGATACGCTGCACAGTTGGAGTATGCCCGATGCGCAGAATCGTCCATTCACCCGCCGGCACATCCCAGGTGAGCACACCGCCCGCACTCATTTTCCCGGTCAGGTCGATGATGCGTTCCGGCGCAATCCCGGCAGCAGGAACGGTTTCGTTGGCAAGAAACGACAAGCCGGAGCCGTGGCTCCCGACGGTCACGAATCCGCCCTTGTGTTCGGCGTTACGAATCCTCGGCGTTGATAAAAGCCGGATATCCGCAATTTCCAGTTTTTTTTGTCGGTCGGATACATCGGGAAAAGAAATCCTGAAAAAGCGACCGGTGCTCGGCGGAAATTGGATGGTGTTTCGACAGAGACCCTTGAGCCGCTCATATCCTTTTTCAAGATTTCTGCCGATGGACACATCCGCAACAGAGGTGAAACGGGTTCCGTCATTGGAAATCTGTACGCCGATGGTGTTTGCGGCTCTGCTGCCGCCGAATTCAAGGACCAGTGTCTGGGCGGTGAACGGCGCAGGAAACTCGATCTGGATGTATTTCAATTCGGCACGCTCTTTCGCCGACAGTTTCCAGCGTGTATCCGGGTCGCCATCGGTTAGATTTTTCCCGTCAAATCCGGCGATATTCGCGGTGATTTTCGGATTGAATGAGGCAAACGGTTTTCCGCCGCCCGGCGTCGGGAAGGCCAGTACAGCGACGTCGCGATAATAATCCGTCGAGCAGAACGGCTTTTTCAGCGTGCCGGAAAAACGCCCCGAGCCCGTTGTAGCGGTCTCGGACCAGGTGAGTATCTGCATGGACTCTTCGGGTTTTATCCACGGGCCGCCGGCACCGACTGCGCCATAATCGTTCATGATGGAAAGCGAGAGCCCGAGCCGCTTGGCTTCGGCCGCCGCATAACTCATGCAATCGCGCCACTCATCGCTCAGCATTTTTACCGGTCCGGCGGGGACAGCTCCGGCCAGATTGAGAAGCAGCATTCCGCCCATACCGGTTTTTTTCATTGCCTCGAGATCAGCGGTAATCCCTTCTTTGGTGATATTCCCGTTCAGCCAGCACCAGTAAATCCAGGGTTTGGCCTGCGCGGGCGGAGAGAAAAATCCCTGCTCCAGCGCATCGGCGGCGTAAACGTGTGTTCCGCAAAGTATGGAACAGATGAGTGTAAGGATTAAGGCTGCATTTTTCATTTTTTATTTCCTGTTACGATTGCATCAGAGTTTGATTTTCTTCACTTCCGCCGCCCGAATCGTCACCGGTCCGAGCAGGCCCGAGGGAACCGGCTTATCCTCTTTCGTCCAGTGTTGCCATGTGGCGAACGTGACGCGTCCGGTATCCGGAACCGGCCCGCCGTCTTTCACCCAGTCCGGCCATTCAAGGGGACCTCCGAAACCGAATTTTCCAGTAGTTTCCCACTTTAAATATGGCGGTTTAAATTCGTCGCCGATAAGCCGGTTGATCCAGAGATTCGTCACGCGGATTTTCAGCGTGTTCTTTCCCGGTTTCACCAGCGCGGTGATGTCGGTTCTGAACGGCAGCTTCCAGAGGATTCCCGCATCCTTGCCGTTCACATTCACTTCGGCAATGACTTCGACCTGGCCGAGATCAAGCGACAGTTCGAGGTCTTTCTTCACCATAGTTACCGGAATATCTATTTCCTTCGTGTAAGTCGCGCTGCCGGAAAAGTATTTGATTCCCTCTTCCGTATGTTCAGGCCACGAAATCAGTTTTTCAAATACAGCCGACGGAGGTGCACCAAGCTTCGGCGGGAAGGAAACTTGCCACGGTCCAGTCACCGCAAGAGGTTTGGGAACGCCGGTGACTTCAACGGATTTTGCTCCCGCTGCCGATGTGACTTCATAGCGGCCGTTTTCACAGGCAACCAGCTCGGCTCCCGACGGGGAAACCCGTATTGCAGAGTCCGCACCGGTGAGTGCGGTAATTCCGGGCGTACCCGCCTTACGGAATACAACGAATACCGAGCCGCACGGATCAAATTTGATCGGCACTATCGTGCGCCCGTTCTCCGTTTTCCAGACGCCGACGGTTTCGATGCGGCCCGTATCCGGATACCAGAATTCCGGAATCTTGCCGGTAACGCGGAAGGTTGCATCAACCGTTGTTTGAACATTGGTCTCGCTGGCGACGAAATAGACTTCTGCATCGCCGGCACGCCGGTGAATCCAGTTTATTTTCGTTTCGCCCGCAGCGGATTTCGACTCGAAATCAGGCGCAAGGCGGATCGCGGAGAAAACCGCCGCCAGCGGCTTGCCCCAGAAAACTCTGCCTTTCCCGTACGAATGCTCCTGCTTCGCTTTCCCGTCGCAGTCGCCCCAGACCTCATCTGCAATGGCCTTCACCTCTTTGTCACAATCCGGATAATTCTGAAGGCTGGGTGACTTTACCGGCTTCGGACCGAGGACGACAGCACCATCACGAACCAGCTCGCGGATATTGCGCGTTGCGGCAGGAGTCATGCGATCTCCGTCAGACAGCACCAGTACCCGGTACTGCATACCGGACGGAAGCCGGAGCAGCCCATCATGAATCGTCATAGTCAGCAGGATTTCGCTGCTTACATAGTCATACCCATAGCCGTCAAAATGTATGTTTTTTGCAACTTGTGAAAAATTCGGCCCGACTTCACTCCGTAAAACACAACAGTCGGCGGCAAACAGTCCCTCTTGAAGCAGATATTGACAGCGCGAAAGGTAGGAAAGCCACGCCGTACTCTGTTCAAACCAGGTGCTCGTCCGTTCAAAATGAATCCCATACGGACCAAAGGTCATGCCGGGCAGCCGGTTCGTCCACGGCTCCTGGCAAGAACTGGACAAAATGAACCGGTTGATACCGCCTGCATACATCCTGTCACCGAGTGCCTTGAGGGCAAAAGGATAGTCCCTCCACCCGCTGTTCCAGGGAAGTACAGCACCATCCCCGAGACCGGCGGTAAAGGCTTCCGCTGCGATAATTTTCTTTCCGGCGGCATGTCCGGCAGATACAGGAGCCACAATTGTCCGGGCGGTATTTTTTCCAACCCAGAATTCGCCCATCGGAATGTCAGCCTGAAGTGCGCACCGGAAATTGTCGAAGTCTCCTCCATACGCCTCGCTCGAAAAAAGCATCCCGTGTTTGTTTGCCAGTGTCCGAAGATATCCAAAATAGTTATCGGCGATCAAATCAGCGCAGGTCGTGCGGAAATCCAGAAGAAAGCGCTCGCTGACTTCTGCGGAGTCAACCGCATAACCAAATTCAACGGGCAGAAACTTCAGCGGATCGTATCCGCGGCGTGCCAGAAACTCCTCCCGGAATTTCGGTGTCCAATTCTGCACACCCTGTTCCCATGAATCAATGTGCGTGGCAAACAGTGTTTTTCCAGTCAGCGCTCCGGCCTCTTTGATCATCTTTCCGAGAAAGCCGGCGAAATGAATATCCATGGCCTCTTTGCTCATTTTGTCGCACTCCAGCCCGGTGCCGTTCGGCGTGCACGGATGACCGACTCTGCCCGTCGTCGTGTGACCAACACGCAGGATGATCCAATTCCCCGGCGGCACGTCCCAGTTGAGTGTACCGTCAGCTGAGAGAAATTTCGTGACATCAACAATGTCTTCGCCTCGAAGTGCTCCGGTTGACGGCCAATCAGCATTAATACTGCCGGAACTGTATCGATATGTGAATCCCGCCTTATCCCTCCAATCTGGGACCCGCACCTCGTGGAAAAGTTCTATCTCAGCAACATTCATCATGCCGGGCAGCTTCGACTTGGGATGCACTTTCGTGAAAACGATCCGGTAAAACTTTCCCGAAACCGGTTGAAAAGCAGTTTCAGCCATTACATCAGATTGGGTTCTAATAGCCATGGCAAGGCTTCCTGCACGAGTGTAGGTGACTCCGTCATCAGAAACCATCAGTTCACCAGACTCTGCCTGCGCCCCGGGTTTTGTGTGCAAAATACATGCCCGCGCGGTAAAAGGCTTGGCGAATTGAAGTTGAATATACTGCGGCTTGCCCGGCTCGGGCAGCGGCAGCGGAGAAACGGTTCCAGAACGACCGTCAACGACTTTGGCACCTTCAAATTTCGAATCACCGGCGGTTACCACCGGTTTGCATTCCCGCATTGTCGAAGTGTCGCCGTCCGGCGACCGCAGCGCATAGACTGCGATATCGCGGTAATAGGGCGTATTTGCCTCGGGTGTGCTGAGTTCAGCATCGGCCTTTTTGG
Source organism: uncultured Verrucomicrobiota bacterium (assembly GCA_903826865.1). GTDB lineage: Bacteria > Verrucomicrobiota > Kiritimatiellia > Kiritimatiellales > Tichowtungiaceae > Tichowtungia. Next base: position 513 of record CAIKGD010000009.1, on the reverse strand, counting down.
CCGGCGGGGCAGGCAGCTTCCGGGCGTACCTGCATGGCCCGGCAATGCGTGTTTCGCTCGAGGTCAGAACCTGCATTGAATGCTCGATGGTATTCCAAGGCCCGCAGCTTCCCGCCCAACCGTCGGCGTTATTCAAATTGATTTTAATACCCAGCCGGTCGGCTTCACGCAATGCGTGCTGCAGCATTCCGCGCCATTCGTCTGTCATGAAATCCACCCGTCCCGGCGGAATGAAGGCGGACACGCTCATAATGAGTGCGCCGCTGATGCCGACGCGGTGCATCGCCTCGAGGTCGGCCGTGATGCCTTCCTTTGTGAGGTTGCCGTTCATCCACATCCAGTAAACCCACGGTTTTGCTGATTCAGGCGGAGTTTTGAATCCCTGCTCCAGCGCATCGGCGGCCTGAACGTGTGTTCCGCAAAGAATTGAACAGACAAGCATTAGCATTAGGGTTGTATTCTTCATTTTGATTTCCTGTTGCGGTTGTATCACAGTTTAATTCTCTTCACTTC
>CAIKGD010000008.1 GCA_903826865.1 uncultured Verrucomicrobiota bacterium | reverse complement strand
GCTGTTTCACTTCCCTGTCGCAAGCCGGATAACCGGTTAAGCCCGGCGCTTTTTCAGGTTTCGGGCCGGTCACTGTCGCGCCGGCTTTAACCAGTTCGCCTATTTTGCGGAGCACCGGCAGTGACATGGTTTTCTCATCGGGCAGAACCAATACGCGGTAACTCATGCCCGACGGCAGCATAATACAGCCGTTCTTCACCGTCATCAGCTGCAACGCATCCGCAGGACAGGCGTCACTGTCATAGCCCGGCGGCAGCTGGATGTCCGGCATCTCCATCGGAGCGTCTTCCCCGCTGTAAAAACAGACATCGGCTATAAAACGTCCCTGCTGCTGCAGATACTGGCTGCGGACGATGTACTTCATCCACACGCTGCCTTGTTCCCACCAGGTGGAGGTGCGGTCAAAGTGCGAACCCCATTTCCCCATCGTCATGCCCGGCCAGCGGTTCGTCCACGGCTGCATGGCATACCGATGAAAAACGTAACGGTTGATCCCCTGACAGAACGCCCAGTCGCCGATAGCCTTTAGCGCGCAGGGATCGTTGAGCCAGCGGCCATTATTTTCATTCGGCGGGGCTGTGAAAGCTTCCGCGCCGATGACCGGCTTTCCGTAAATATGTCCGACGGACGAGGCGAGCTTTACGGTCTCATTCATTTTTCTTGCGAACGACCAGAACTCGCCCATGGGGATATCTGCTGCTGCGCCGCATTGCAGCGATTCGAACGGCCCGGCATAAGGTTCGATTGAGATTTGCAGTCCATGCTGATTGCAGAGTTCCCTGAAATGTCCGAAATATTTTTCAGCGAACAGGTCGGCAATGGTTCGCCGCATATCCCACAGAAAACGCTCGGTGACCTCGGGATTGTCCACGAAGCGGCCCGTGAACACCGGCAGAAATTTCAGCGGATCATAGCCGCGGCGTTGCCGGAATTCTTCACGGAATTTGAGTGTCCAGTTCTGGCCGCCGGCTTCGTAGCTGTCCAGCAGCACGCCGTTTAACACCCTGCCCTTGCCGACGAGTGAACCTAAGTCATCCACGACTTTCTGCGTGAAGCCTGCCCAGTGCGCATCCAGCGCCTCTGCGCTCAGCTTATCGCATTCCAGCCCCTTGCCTTCAGCCGGTGCCGCACGATTGTTGGCACCGGTGGGCGTATAGCCGACCCGCAGTATGACCCATTCGCCGGCGGGCACCTGCCAGTTTAATTTTCCATCAGCGGTCAGTTGGGAAGTGAGATCAATAATGCTTTGACGTTGAATGATGCCGGCGACCGGTTCCGCAGCCGCAGGCGATGATAAAACGATGCTGGCATTGACCCCGGCTTTTTGATCAATGTTTCCGACAGTCAAACGCGGGGTCAGATCAATTTCTGCAAGTTCAATGCGCCCGGAATCGGTCTTGTTGAATTGCACGCGCCAAAACCGCGCGACCACCGGTTGTGTGCCGAGCGAAATCGTGCACGTGGCCGCATCATACCGACCGACCGAAAACGGTTGCACCTCGCGAAATTTTTTTCCGTCATTGGAAACGAGAATTTTGCCGGACGACATAGTAATGCCGTCGGCTCCGGCAATTTTCACCGTGCGCGCCGCATACGGCCGGGGAAAGGCCAGTTGAACATACTGCGGCGGGCCATTCGGCGGAGAGGGCAGGCTGAAAATGGTTTTCGTATCGCCATCAGTCAGTTTGTCACCCGGTTGCGCCTTGCTGCTGGAGGAAGCGACCGGCGAAAAATCCCGCATCCGCACAACGTCATCCGCCGATGCTGGAAACGCCTGTACGGCGATGTCGCGATAATAATCCAGCGTCGTGGGCGGCTGCGGCAGCGCAGCGCTGAAATTTGTCGGGCCGGTTACGAGAACCTCGCTGGTAGTGATATGCTGCATCGCGTGCTCTGTCGTATTCCACGGGCCGCCGCTCGACGCCCAGCCTGCGCAATTGTGAATGTCCAGTTCCACGCCCAGCCGGTCGGCTTCCTGCGCGGCGTGCTTAATCGCCGCACGCCATTCCGGAGAGAGGAAACTAACCGGGCCGGACGGGATGACGCAGTAGACGGTGAAAGTCTGCGTCCCGCCGATACCGACGCGTTGCATAGCTTCCAGATCGGCCGTGATGCCTTCTTTCGTAATGTTGCCGTTCATCCAGAACCAGTACACCCACGGCTTCGCCGAATCCGGCGGCGCAGTAAACCCTTTTTCCAGTTCATCAGCGCGGACGGAAAAGCCTGCCAGCCCGCAGCACAGCAGCAATACCATCATCATTCCAACAGGCTTCTTCATGTTTTCGTCTCCGGTATGTCTGTTACTTCACATCCATCTGCACCGCCGGCTGCACCACGACCGGGCCGAGCAGGCCGGAGGGCAGCAGCGCATCGCCCTTCTTCCAGTGGTGCCACGTCGTGAAGGTCAGCCGCCCCGACGGACTCGGCTTGCCGTCCAGCAGCCATTTCGGCCAGGCCTTGAGGGCATCAGCCGCTGTCCACTCACAGTCCGGCGGCAGCTGTTCATCGCCGATCAGCCGGTTCGGCCACAGGTTGGTGATCTTTATTTCGAGTTTGTTTTTACCGGGGTTGGCCGCCGCGCTGATATCCACGCAAAACGGCGGCTTCCACAGGATACCCAGCGGCTTGCCGTTCACAAAAACCTCGGCGATGTTCTTCACTGCGCCCAGATCCAGCCGGAGCGATTTACCGTCGCCGAACAGCTCCGCCGGAAGATCAATATTTTTGGTATAGACAGCCGTGCCGGAAAAATATTTCACACCGCGGTCGGCATGCTCCGTCCACGAAATCAGCTTGTCCAGCGTGACCGTCGCCGGCGCGCCCCAATTCGGCGGGAAGTCCAGTTTCCACGGCCCGGCGATTTCAACCGGCGGCGAAACATCCGCGATGGCCGCCTTGATTACTTTGCCCGCTGCCGTCTTCAATTCCACCGAGCCCGGCGCTGAAGCGCTGAGTTTTACCTGACCGTTCGTGCCGGAAGCCAATGCGAAGCCGGACGGGTCTCCGACCGGAACAGCAGACAGATCGATCTCCAGCATGGCGTTTTCCGGGACGGCCTTTTTAATTACCTGCCCGTTCAGCACATATTCTGCACGAAGCTGTTTTTTGCGGCCGGGTGCAGGATCGCCGCCCAGTGTTTTGTTGCTGACTTTTATTTTCAGCAGATTGTCGCGGATTTGTCCGTTGAGCAGACCGGTCACATCGGCCCCTTGTTTGCCATCTGCAGATTCGTATCTGGCCTGCCGCAGCTGTGCAGCAGCGGCTTTGACTGAAAACGCCGCCGAGACCACATGGTCACCGGCCGCTTTTTTACGGAAAACCACAAAGACCGAACCCGCCGGATCAAATTCCATCGGCACGGTAATGCGTCCGTTTTCTTCGCGCCAGACCGGCGCTTGCTCGATCACACCGGTATCCGGGTGCCAGAACTCCGGCACCTTGCCGCTGACGCGGAAGGTGCACTCCGCCGCGTCAAACCGTTCGCGCTGGTTGGAGATAAAATAGATTTCCTCTTCCGCGGTGCGGCGATGGATAAAGATCAGCTGAGCCTTGCTGTCCGACGTATATTCAAAATCCGGCTTCAGATTCAACGAGGTCATCACCTGCGCCATCGTCTGTCCCCAGACGACTTTGCCCTTGCCGAGGCGATGCTCTGTGACCGTTTTACCGTCACAATCACCCCACAGTTCGGCAACCAGCGCCTGCACCTCCGCGTCGCACTGCGGATAGCCGTTGAG
>CAIKGD010000007.1 GCA_903826865.1 uncultured Verrucomicrobiota bacterium | reverse complement strand
GATGATAAGACAGGAGTGTCTTCCCCGCGAGGCCGGATTTTAAAAAAACTCTCTGCGGTTGTGGAGAGGTTTTAAAATGAATATCCAGAGACAAGTTCAAGTCTCTCGCTTTTGTACGACTGAATGGGTCTCATGCGGAAGAAAAGCGTGCACCCGCCGCTTCAGTGGCCGGATGCTGTGGAAAAATGGTCGTTGAAAAACTGCCGGAGTACCGGCCGCAAATCCATCTGCGGAGGATTCAACCTGAACCCATGAACCGCATTGGTGACGGCTACATACTGATAAGACAGTCCCCTGCTCTTCAGTATTTCGTTAAATTCATCCGCCAGTTCGATTTTTACAGTAGGATCCGCTGTTCCATGAATAGTCAGAATCGGCGGAGACTCTTTTGAAAGATGCTCAACCGGTGAAGCCAACGCCCAGATTTCCGGATGTTCCTCCTCTGTCTCATTAATGAATACTTTGCCGCCCCACCGGCGGACATCCGGTATGCCATAGAGATTAATAATACAGCGGACGGTATTGTCCTGATCCAAAAGTGCGCCGCCGCTGTTCAGCTCTTTATTGCCGGCAGAAAGGCCGGTCAGCAAAGCCAGATGACCGCCGGCCGATGCACCCATCACGGCGATGCGGTTCGGATCGATTCCAAGTTCAGCCGCATGTTTTTTCATCCATCGCAGTGCACTTTTACAATCGTAAATATTCTGAGGCCAGGACGCTTTCAGCCGTGTGCTTTTCCATGGCTTACCCTCATAAATATTGAGCGTGTAATTTATACTGACCGCAATATAGCCCTCATCCACGAAAAAGGCGGAGAACTCGCGCGGGTTCGGGTCACTTTTAGCGCCTGCTGCCCAGCCTCCGCCATGAATAAAAAGTATGGCTGGACGCAACCCGGATGGCGCTTTTTCCGGAATGTACACATCCAGCTTCTGCTCGTTCTCCGCGCCGGGATAATTGATGTCGCTGTAAAAACGATACGCTGTCCCAGCCGCTGTTTTTTTCAACTCAGGAGTATTCAGCACAAGCCGGAACGTTGTGTCCTGCCGCACGGTGCCCGAATCTGACACAGGCGCCGGACCGTCTTTCTCCGCGAGAGCTTCTGCCCATATTCCGCCTGTAAAAACAAAAACCACCAACCCTTTTTTTACTTGGAATAACCAGTTCGCCGACATAGCACTCCTCTTTTATTTTCAAAAATAAAATCCCCTGCCTGCGGAATGAGAATTCAACGCGTCATTGAATTCTCTCAACCTCCACATAATACGAGCCGCAACTTTTGCCGTCGCTTCAAACCAGGTTTGCAAGACGGCTTCACTTGCGCCGGCGCACTGGTACTAAACAATGCGGCCAATGTTAAAATGGTCACTATTCTCATCGTTTTTCTTTCCACATTTTCATTTTAAAATATTTAAACTGGCATTCGCCTTATGATGGTTTTATCAGACAGCAGTGATGTCTGTTTATTTCATTTCAATCCAAAACAGTTTGTCACACCGGCGGCAAGTTCCACGGCAGCGACAATTACCGCCGTATCTTTGCAGTTCCCGGGAACCAGAACAGCCTCCTCACCTTTTTTCAGGATCAGCTCGTACACTCCGTCGCCAATTGGTTTCAGCGCACTCCCGGCGGCAGCCAGTACCGGCTCGGTCATGTCGGTCTTGACCCGGCACGGCTCGCCCGCGAGACTCTTAACCCGAACCCATTGCGTCTTCCCGTCCTTACGGCTCGCACTGACCAAAAACGCGCCTTCGGCCCGCAGGTCGTGAAAACAGACATCACGCCAGACATCCGGCACAGCCGGAAAGATGCGAATCTTATCGCCCCAGCTTTGGAGTAGCATGTCGTGGATGGATTGCGCCGCAGCCAGCGGGGCTTCTATGGCAGGTTGGCCATAATCCTGCATCGTAGTGCAGGTAAGCTTGGTGCCGTTTTTTTTAATTTTATTCAGGTATTCGAGGGCCAGATTGCCATCCCCAAGCGCGGAGGCCATCGAGGATGCCCCCGTCCAGGTGTAATTATTCGGCCATGCGGCCCCGCCCTGCAAACCTATCCAGTGGCGCAGAGATTTTTCAATCAATTCCCGTCCGCCGGGCTGTTCCACATTCACCAGATACAGCGGATAAATCATCAGCAGATGTGAAAAATGCCGATGCCCGATCGTCAGTGGAAAATCCTTTCCGATCATAAACCCGGTCTCATCCGCCGGGAAATCAACCAGCCTTTCCAGCGTCGTTTTCCACTTAGGCAGCATGGGATCCTCTATGTTGAATCTCTGACAGAGGTCAACCAGTGTCCGGCAACCCCAGCGAAACAACGCAAGGTTGTAATTGGCATCTTCGGCATATCCAATCTCGGGAGAAAACGTCTTCGGCAGATGCTGTTTACCATCGGATCCTTCTTCCGGAAGAATTTTATAATATGTGTTTATTGTCATCTTAAGCAGCGGGAAGAACTGCTCTTTCATCCGCTTTTCATCCATGCTCCGCCGCATCAGCATCCAGCAGTTATGCATCGCCCATGGGAAATCACCCGATTTTTCGATGGTCCACTTCGATTTTAAATCCTGCGCGGTTGTTGTCGAGAGCCCGGCACATTCGCCACCGAAATTTTCCGGCATATTTGCAATCAGCGTGTCGCGATTCCGCTCAAAACGTCCGATCAACGATTCCCCCATATCCAGACGGTTGGCATCAGCCACACACCAGTACGTCAGCTGGACATTAAGATTGAACCATACCAGCGGCCAGGTTGTCTCCTGATACCACGGACCTATCACATCGATCAGCGGGCCGTCGGGCCGGGTGGCCGAACCGAGTTTATACATCTGAATCCAATAGAATCCTTCCCAATAGGCATCGGGCAGCGAAATGAAGCTCGCCGGATAATACTCATGCCACCACTGCCGGTGGGATTTGATCAGTTCTTCCGGCGCAATACCCCGGACAGCATTTACCGTTTCCACCGCTTCGGTCTGCGAAATATCCTGCGGATAGGTGTGGGCAATGCTCACATAGAATCTACGGCGGCCGTCCCCGATCCGATCCTCACACCAGGCTGTAGTTGTGCCGCCCCCTTCAAGCAGCGGCTGCTTGCAAAAATCTATTCCATCAGCCTTCCCGAGCCCGAAAGGCGGATTTGGATCGTATTTCGCCGCCGCCCATATTTCATAAAATCTATAGGCCGCTTCTTTTCCCGCCGGTCTTGGTGTTTGGGCCAGCTTCCGAATCGCAATGGATCTGTTCGGCGGGACTGCCTCGTCAGGGTGCCAGACGATGCGGCAGTTGTTTTCGCTCCCGGATGTCTCAAGGTCAACGATCATCACCATGCGCTGGCTGTGCACCAGTGCCCGTAACTTCACCGTTCCCTGCGCCGTGACAACCACGCCGGTAAATTCCGCATTCCACAAATCCAGCCTGCCCTTGAAACTTTGAACCGGCGCAACGGTTTCGAGGGTAAAATGACCGATAGGCATCCGTGAGTAATTGAGCCAGCCCCCAGATGGATCCCGGTGACCGTAATAATCCGCCCGGCCAATATCCATCTGCAACGACTGCCCGCCGGACTGAAAAATCATCAGGCCGAGCGTTCCGTTTCCAAGGAACGGCGCATCGCCCCAGTACCGCGGTGCGCGCTCCCAAACCATATCATGCCGAGCCAGAAATTTCCCGTAATCCTGTCCGATCCGGTTCTCCATGACAGACCGTTTGGCCTCTGCGTTCTGTTGTACTGCACACGAATCTGACACAGGTGCCGAACCGGCTTTCTCCGCAAGAGCACCGGTCCATATTCCGCCTGTAAAAACACAAATTACCAGACCTTTTTTTACTTGGAATAACCAGTTCGCCGACATAGTACTCCTCTTTTATTTTCAAAAATAAAATCCCCTGCCTGCGGAATGAGAATTCAACGCGTCATTGAATTCTCTCAACCTCCACATAATACGAGCCGCAGCTTCTGCCGCCGCCTTCAAACCAGGTTTGCAAGGCGGCTTCACCTGCGGGTACAGTCAGTTCAAACACCGCGCGGTCCGCGCCGGGGTTCACTGCCTGTTCGGCGGTAATCCCGCCGATTTTAATCCGTGCGCTTTTTACCGGAAAAAAGTTTTCTGAAAGCAGTCCGCCGCGTTCGGCAGGCCAGCGCCGCAAGGTAAACCGGTACTGCCCGGAAACTTCCGTACGGATCGCCCAATACCCGTTGGTTTGCATTCCGTCACGAATCAATCCTTGATTCCAGGGGGTAATAGCCCCGTCATCCGGACTGTGCCAGTCCATAGCGGTCAGTAAAACCGTTCCGGCCGGCGGGTTGCCGATTGTGATCAGACATTCCTCCGCACCCCGGGCGGAGATCTGCCGCCACCAGTTTTCATAAGCAGCGCGCAGTGTCGCAACAACCTCCGGATATGAGGCCGTTAAATTCTTCCGCTGTTCCGGGTCTTTTTTGATCTCATAGAGCTCGCTGCCGCGAATCAGCCGCCAGCGCTCTGTCATGACCGCACTGTCTTTCCATTTGACCAGAGTCTCTCCGCGCTGATTATCAGTACAGATCGTACGTTGCGGCCATCCTGCTGCATCCCCGCGCAACAGCGGCACAAGACTGGTTCCGTCAAGCGGACGGCCTTTCGGCGGCGGCACGGAACACAGATCGGCCAGCGTTGGAAGAACGTCGATGTGAGCGGTGAGCGTGTCAATATCTCGCCCGCCATTGATATCGCCGCCGGGCCAGCGAATAAAGAAAGGAACCCGGTGCCCGCCATCGTAGGCCGATCCTTTTTTACCGCGCATTCCGGCATTGCATCCTTTGACAACAAAGCTGTCGGCCCAGTGTTTACCATCGAGCTTCACGCCGTCCGAGGTGCCGTTGTCCGTCATAAAAATCAAAATCGTATTGTCCTCTATATCCAGCTCTTTGAGTGTCGTCCTGAGTAATCCGAACTGTTCATCCAGATGGGTGATCATTCCAAAAAAACACGGATCAACACCGTATGAGTTGTTTTCATACATCTTTTTGTATTTTTCGGGAGCGTAATCCGGCGAATGCGGTGCATTCAGCGCCAGATAGCAGAAGAACGGGCGTTTGGCGGCACCCTCTTTTGCAATAAACTGTTTGGCACCCCGGAACCAGACTTCGGTGCAGAACCCCTCGAATTTAACCGGCTTCCCGTTCACCCAGTAGGTGTCATCAAAATAATCATTTCCCCAATAATCCGGAGTCTGCCCGACACCGCCGCCGCCGTGCCGCCAGACTTCTTCAAATCCGCGCTGTTCCGGCAGATATTCATAATTATCCCCTAAATGCCATTTTCCGAACATACCGGTTGCATAACCGGCCTGATGGAACATATCGCCGAGTGTTTTTTCATCGGTTCGCAAAAGACTGCGGCCTTTAATGGTGTGCCACACGCCGGTATCATCATTATATCGCCCGGTCAGCAGCGACGCGCGCGTCGGCGAACAGGTGGGCGACACATGGAAATTGGTAAACCGCACGGCTTCTTTGTGAAATTGATCCAGATTCGGCGTTTGCAGTACGGTGTTGCCGTGACAGCCGAGATCCCCGTATCCCTGATCATCAGTAAGAACCAGAATCACGTTCGGCTGCTGTGCGGGCGTCGTTCCAAGCACCGTTCTGCAAACCGCGAAAGCACTGCCCAGCCATACAAGTTTTTTATTCATCCCGGCAATCTCCTTCTTTTAATATTGCGTTACGACCGATCAAGCAAATAACGGCCTTTTGTCACAGGCGGAAAGTCGTCGGTGCGGAAAGGTGATGCGGGCAGACCTTCGGCATTGAACAGTGTTGGAATAAACCACTGCTTCCAGCCGTACCGCACATAGTGCGGCTCTGAAACACTTCCGGCAGAAACAATAATTTTATCGCCAACCCGCTCGGCCTTGGCCGGAACGTATTTTCCTTCCTCACCGCAGATTTCAAACGCACTGACAGCCTCCGGTTTCAGAACCAGTCCGGAACCGGTGTCTTTAAAGGTCAGCTCGATGCACCCTTCTTTGCGGACAGATTCTTTCAGCCGGGGGCCGTGACAAACCAGTTCTTTCTCGCCGTATACCATATTGCGGGCCAGCAGCGAAAGGCGAAGGCCGGCCTTGTCCTTGAAATGCGGATGGATATTTTTTTCTTCGCCGGCGTCAACGAGAACCGCCATGCCGGTATTTTTTACATGGTCTTCAACCCAGCTCTGCGATTCGCGCAATTCGGTCCAATCCGACGGAGGACCGAATGTGGCCAGCTGAGCAAAGAGAAACGGCAGTTCCGGATTCTGATATTCCGCCCGCCATTCTTTGATGAGCTCTGAAAAGACCGTACGGTAATGAAATCCGTAGGCGGAATTATTTTCCCCCTGATACCAAATGACTCCGCGAACAGTGTACGGAATGGTTTGCGAACGCATGGTGTCGTTCAAACCGCCGGGTCTTTGAAAATGCTGCGGACCCATTTTCGGCATTGGGCGGGGTTCGCCCTCGGCGTGCTTAGTGTACCACGCTTTTCTGGCCTGCTCATAAGCCTCGCCCTGCTTCAAACAGTCCTCTTCATTTAGAAAGTTTTTCCGGCAGATTTTGTCATAAGCATCAATAACCCGTTTGGTATCCGCGTTACTCTCCAGTGTTTTGCGGCTCATCCAGGCCTCCGCCGGGCTTCCGCCGACCGCACAGACTATGACACCGACAGGCACATTCAATGTGTTCCTCAAATTTCTGGCGAAATAATAAGCGCACGCTGAAAATCCGGCTGCGTTTTGCGGAGTACTTTTCTCCCACCGGGGACGGTCCTCGTTCTGACCCGCAAATTCAAGACGGGGAATATGCGCTATCCGCAACAGCGGATCATTGGCACTATTAATATCGGACTCGGTGTTTGGTTTAAAATTTTTCATTGGCCATTCCATATTGGACTGACCGCCGGCCATCCACACTTCACCGACAAGAACCTCTTTCAATTCAACCGGCCGGCCGGTTTCCGAACCTTGGAAAACCAGCGGGCGTCCCTCGGCGTAAACCTTCAGCTTGTCCAGCGTCACCATCCAGTCGCCTTTTTTATCCGCCTTGGTCTCTTTGATCTGATCTGCAAACGTCACCTTGACCGTTTCCTCCGGCGCAGCCGTTCCCCAAATACGCACCGGTTCACCTTGCTGCAGAACTGCACAGTCTGTGAAAATACCGGCCGGTTTGACTTCAGCAAACGATACAAAAGCGCTTGCCGCAGCAATAATCCAAATCAGTCCCGGCATAATTCCTGTTTTCATAAATATACTCCTTTTTTAAGTTATATCACCAATCAGCGACTTGACTCACCCGTTTTCTTCACAGTCAAAGTCCCGTCATTATTTGTCATCAAACAAATCATACTGCTTCCGCGTTAACGCCGGATCAGCTTTCAGCGGATTATCAACAACAGGTGCTCTCAGGAAAAGTTACAGAGAACCTAATGAAATAACTTTGATATGATCAATCAGGAGGTTGCTTGATTTCACATCCGAAGCTCTGATTGTCATCTGATTTATCCCATCGGGCAGCATAACCTGAGTAGAAGCAACCTGCCAATCATTCGGCTTTCCCGTGGGCGGCAGTTCCATCCGCACCTCTTTCTGCACTCCCCGTCCACCAACCACATATGTCAAACTGTTCGTCCCGGGATTTATGTACCTCATCTCAAGCCGGTAGGTTCCCTTTTTCGCCTCTGGGGTTATCAATGTAATCCGGAACGACTGGATCCCAGCGATGTCTTCGCCCCCTTTGACATATCCTGCCCCTGTGAAGCCGGCCGGTTCGTGGAGCACAGTCCCGATTTGTACAACATGTTCGTCGTCTTCGGGCTCCAAGACCGTACAATCCCCTATTTCAGGCCGACTGACGAATTCACCAAGGGGCTCGTCCGCATTTATTTTCACCATGACTACTCCGTGGGACGGAACGGTTGCGGAAAACTTCTTTGAGAACGGGCCGAGATCTTTGTGCTGCCACAGATCCCGGATGAATGCTTTTCCTTTAATACCCAGATCTGCAAAATCCGCCGTTATTTCCGCCTCCTGTTCCGTCCGGTTCAGCAGAACAACCGCTACGGCACCGCGTTGCTGGAGCTTTTTGCCCCAGACCTGTAGCCTGGGTTTGTAATTTTTGATGAGCCGGCCCATATGGCCGGCCGCATCCTGATTGACCGCAAGCGCCTCCCGGTTTATCAGAATCTGACGGGCGGCTTCCGACATGGATCGCAAGTCGTTGCCCGCCATCAACGGTGCGCCGAATATGCACCAAATACTGAAATGAGCCCGGTTTTCATCATCGGTCAGGCTGCCGTTGCCGACCTGAAGCATATCCGGGTCATTCCATCCGCCGTTTCCGTGCAGAGATTCGAGCCCCGCCTGTAAATCAATCACATCGGTAATCGAACAAGACCTGTTCCGTTCGCCCGATTTATATCCCCAGACCGGCTTAATATCGCCTGTTGTCCGCCACATATCGGCAAATTGCGGGTTGAAATCATTAATTCCAAGATTGATACTCAAAACAATCCGGCGATCCAGTTTATCCAGTAAGGGACGCCATTTGGAAAGGATCGCCTTCGGGCCGCCCTTCGCGCCGCAACCGTCCAGTTTGATAAAATCCACACCCCATTCGGCAAAGGTCTTCAGGTCAAGTTCTTCGTGTCCCAGACTGCCTGTGCAGCCGGCGCAGGTTCTTTTGCCGGGCACGGTATACAATCCGAACTTGAGCCCTTTTGAATGAACGTAGTCGGCCACATATTTCATTCCGTGCGGGAATTTTTTGGGATCCGGGATTAAAATGCCGTTTTCATCGCGGCCTTCAACCATTCGGTCTGATACAATCAGTTTTCCGTTTTGTGAAATCAATTCGTTGACCCGACCCTGATGCCAGACATCATCAATGACCACATATTGGTAACCGGCATCTTTCATACCGCTGGAAACCATGGCGTCGGCAATCCCCATAATGAGTTCTTCGCTGACATTACGACCGAACCGGTTCCAAGAGTTCCAGCCCATCGGAGGAGTCGGGGCATTCGTGTATTCTTTTGCAAAACCCTGAGCATTTAGAAAACAAATAACAACAAACACCCACCATGATTTAACTGCGCATTTTTTCATTTTTATATCTCTGTTTATTTGATCCCCAACATTAGTTCCGCAGTAACAGTCAGTCTATAAACCGGCTTAATCAGCGCCCTGAACCATTAAAAGCTAAAATCGGGTCACCGGCATCTGCCGGAATTATTTCCAATCAATCTGCGCCGTTTTGTTCTCCAGATTGACGGATACCGAGGCGTGCGCAAATTCCCGTTTGAAAACCCAGCCTGTACGAACGGCCGGACCCAGCGGCGGACCCAGCGGCTTATCCAGCTCCGGGTACCAGTCAAAAACACCTTCATTCTCCGCCCATCCCCACGAATAAAAAAAGTAGCAGTTCCGCTCTGCTCCCGCGAGAAAACAGGCCAGCTGAAACGTAATGCGCTCTCTGGCCAGCTGCAAAAGTTCGGCATGCGGCTTCTTCGCCATGTCTTTATCTTTGTCAGTCCAATGGAGAAATCCGGTCCATGCTTTGACGCAAACTATTTTCCCGCTCTTCGCCGTATCGCTGATCGTTTGTATGTCTGCGGCCAGTTGCTCTTTTGTGGCATCCTTCCAATCATGATATCCGAACTCCTCAATCAGGACGCCGGATGCCAGCGGTGCAAACTGTCCGCCATCGCCGCACCGCAATCCATTAATGAGGTTGATTTTATCCGGACCAAGCGCGGCGGCAGTTTCTTTGACCAGCGCAGAAGCCCCTTCGTTGATCGCGCGGAATGTCTTCGCATCCATGATGCTTTTGACATAAGGATGCGACACTGAAATATAGGCATCACTGAAAAGCCCGTCTGCGCCGCTTCGGGTTACAACATCAGCCGCCGCGGCACACCACCATTTGCGCATATCAGCTGAGGCAAGATTGAACAATCTATGTTTATTATTATGAACCAGAATGAATTGACCCCGGCTGTCCTTTAGAAAAAATTCATCAGGAAGATTCTGATTGACCTCGTAGAAAGGCCAGCTGATCAGAGCGTTCCAGTAAAACAGCACTTTCACCGACGGGTTGCGTTTCTTAATTTGCCTGCAGGCTTCAATGAAGCCGGTTGCTGCATCTTTGTATTGGCTGAATCCCTGATTCTTCTCGAGGAAGATGAGACTGTAATGCGACGCAAGAAAATCCAACTCCTGCTCCGTAAAATCATATTCTTTCCCCACACCTGCCCACACCGGAACTTTATCCCATGTAAACGGCACAAGTTCTTTAGAGGTATTTTCTGCGGCCTGAGTATCAATGCCCGCTTTGATGCCAGCATCACCTGATACAGGTGAAACGCTCAACGCCGCAAAAACCCATACACATCTGAATAAACTTCCTGCTTTCATATGACCTCCGTACGTGCTCGAGATTACATTTCAATCAGTGACCGGATCTGTTTGCTTTCTTCGCGACTTAAACCATCCTCCCAGAGGAATCTGCCAGACAGTTCAGGCTGTCCTTTCCACAGAAACCGCACCGCAGCACAAACCCCGCGAGCATACTTTTCAGGCGTCACGCCCTGCGATAAGCAAAGCCGCATAGTTCCGATCAGCCGGTCATCCCGCCCCAATTTACGGACAGGGTCGCGAATCACCCGTTCCACATGGTCACGCAGATACGGATTCAGCATGCGTTCCATCAGGTTGTCAACGTAGCCTTTAAATCCGTCCGGCGTGAAAAGCGGGTCGAGCCCGGCGTATTTTTTGATCAGGGCTGCGCCGGATTCCTCCAGAAACGCCGTCCGCGCAAATTCCGCCAGATCAGCAGGGGCGTCAGACATAAAAGTACAGCCGCGCTCATTCGCTAAATAACCGAGCAGCGCATGTGTTGCGTTGTGTCCGTAAAGCTTTGCCTCCTCAAACGGCAGCAGATCAGGCTTCTCCTCGAAGACTTCAATTCCTCGACAGAACCCCGGCAGCGTAATTTTCGAAATCAGGATCCGGTTGAATTCCTCCACCAGAAAAGCCCGGTTCGAACCTGGAGTCATCGGTGCCAACCGGTCGCGTGCAATCTGCTGCGGATCGGTTGCGACGCCGCTCATCTTGCCGATCACGGTATTGAGAAATTGAATGCGGCGCTGACCGCCAAGACCAACCGCCGCTTCCAGAATTTCCGCCGCGTGATTGTTGTTTTCACCGGTGTATATCACCACAGGGATTTCCTGCTGCCGGGAGAACGCTTCGCGCAGCAACACAGCGACCGACGGGCTGCCGCGACTAAAAAAATCTACGCTCGGCAGCGCGGTGGCAATCTCCTGCGCTTCGGCCAGCGCGGCGATCAAAGCAATCCGGTCGGCTTCAACCGACGGGTTGTAGATTTCAACACCGGTGATCCGACGCTGTTCAATGCCTCCGGATGCGGCGATATTCAGCGTGTAGCCGCCTGTGCGGCGCACCGCCTCGACGACCTCCGGAACCACTTCGGCCACCACCAGCCGGTCGAAGTTTCCGGACCGGAAAGCTTCGTAAAGGAAGAGTCCCGACTGGATGGCTCCGAAACCAAAACCGGCAAATGTACGTTTCATCGGATCACTCGCTTGTCAGTAAAGCGGTCAGCTTCGTCCATGGAAGGCGTCGAGAATTCAAGATAGACACAACCCTTGAGTCCGCCAAGAAAGGCGTGCCGCGTATTTTTTGAAAGCAGTACGTTCATGCCTTTGGTCATGTAGATCATGCGCTTCGTCGTGACGGCCTGTTCTTTGCGGACTTTTTCAACCATGGGAAGAAGTTCTTCCGGAATCACGGACGGATCGACTCCCTCGGGTACATAGACCACTTTTGCGGTATCGGCAAAGAGTACGCCATCGCCGTAAACCGCCTTGAAGGTTTCCGACTTCCCGGGGAAAACCGCGACCACATCATCCGCTGCTTTTGACGGATACCGGCTCATACCGTTTCCGGCCTGCACAATCCGGTAGTCACTCTCGCGGTAAAGATAGATTTCATTCCCGGCGGCATCCATTGCCACCGAGGCATCACTGTTATATTTTTTGATACCGGTGAACCCGTTGATCAATCCGGAGAGTTTCACAAAGCCGGGAGCGATCTGTGCTTCTTTTTTCAACACGATCGTATCGACGTGGCCGTGCTCCAGCAGCAGCTGACCCGGCAGGTTTATCAGCACTTTGCCGGTATGTCCCTGTCCGTCCTCGTCCCGGTAGATCACCACCGTTTCAAGACCGAGGCCGACCTGCTGAAACTCTTCGAACGTTTCCGAACAGTTGAAGGTTGCCACTTCAATGCGGCCGGCCTCAATGCCGCCGCTGCCCGGCAAAGCCTTTTTGTACAAAGCGGCGTAGGCTTTCCGCGCCTTTTTGCGGTCTTTTTCGTTCAATTTTTTAACGACTACACTCATCGTTCTTTCTCCTCGTTAAATTCTTATGCCTGATGCGCCGGACCGGTCCACAGAAACGGAAACTTTTTATCCGTTTTCCAGCCTTTGCCGGTCACTGTCAACGGATCGCGCGGAATGGTTTTGATCCGCTGCTGAACGCCATCCCAATCCGGCACACCGCTGAGCGCATCAGGTTTTTCAACGCTGGCGCTGCCGGTGCAGTTGGCCGTAATGACACAGTCCAGCAGCGGAAGCCCGCGCAGATATGCGCTGAGGAATCCGGCAATGGAGGCATCGCCCGAGCCGGTCGCATTCGGCGTAACCGGGCAGTAAAATGCCGGATGCCAGAACTCGCGATTGGCAAACTCATCCAGATTGCCCGGCTTGGCCCGGCCCATCGTCTTCAGCACCGCTTTTTCCGGAGTGCGCACATAATAGCCGCGCGGTCCGCACTTGATGACGGCAATACGTACGCCCATCGCCAGCAGCTCGCCGGAGAGTTCGTGAAGCATGTCACCGGTAAACGCAGAAAGTAGGTCACGGTCGGAGGCGTTGCGCAGTTCCATGTAGCGGTCCCGGTGCAGCATCAGCAGAGTTTCTTCCGCACTTCCCAGATACAGATCAAGATGCGGACAGAGCTTTTTAAAGATCGCCGGCCAGTCCGTCCGGTCTTTCTGAAAATCAGGCAGACACATGTCGAGCGATGTGGTGAGACCCATTTCATGAACTTTGCGGAACATCTCAACCAGATCTGCGCCGGTATCAGCAATCATCTGTTTCATCAAGGGCGGATAACCGAAGTGAAACAGATCGCACTGCGCCACCTTTTTGTAATCCACATCCGCCGCGCAGAAGGTGGCGTTTGCGCCCGGGTTGTGAACAAACATGCGGTCATAGCCCTTGGGATTGATCACTACGGTGTAACTGGTATCGGCCGTATCATCGACCACCAGACTGTCACGGATGCCCCATTGCTTATCGAGCAGCATGGCGGCCATTTCACCGAAGGCATCATTGCCGACTTTACCCATCAACAGGGTTTCAATGCCCAGCTTGGTCAGGTTCAGCCCGGTATTGCTGACCGGTCCGCCGGTACTCAGCTTGGCCGGTCCGGCCGTGCGCAGTGAACCGGGAATATAAAAATCACCGGGACGCTCCAAATTCATTTCACTCAGATCGGGGATCACATCCAGACAGATGTGACCCGCAACAACAACTTTCTTCATGCAGACTCCATATTTTATTGAATTAAACTGAGACTCAAAACTCACTGTCCGCTGTGCGCCAGCTCCAGTGTGACAATCCGTCCGGCCGGTGCAGTGATTTTAACCCGCCGTCCATTCACCGGCATTTCAGCCAGCCGCTCTTCATTAATGTTCAGCGCGTAAACCGCACCGAAAGCGGGTGTCAACACCAGCGTTCCCTTTGCGGTTGCGGACGATGGATTGAACACCCGGACGACAACGCCTTCACGATCCTCGGCTTTTTTGATGCACGACAGCACCAGCACATCTGACTTCAGCTCGAAGAAAGATGCAGATGCCGGCAGAGTTCCGCCGGAAGACGCCGTAATCTGGAAGCTCAACGGTTCTGTATTCAAACGGTCCGACTCTTTGTACACCAGTCCCTGCTGCCAATCGCCCGCATGCGGGTAAATGGCATAGTTGAATTCCATCGTTTCCAGCAACTGCGCGCCTTTCTGCTCCGGGAACTCTCCTGTACTGCGGAACTCTGCACAGATACGGGTGCGTACACTGCGGAACAGAGTCAAAGCGAGCGTCCGGTGTTCGTCCGTCATAAATTGATATTCGGTCAGGCTGTTGCTGACCACGGCGCATCCGATCTGCCCGTCTGACACATCAACAAACCGCTGCATCGGAAGGGTCTGCATTTCCGGATACGAAGCGCCGGCTTTTCCGTGTTCAGGGCGCGCAGCCCGGCAATCAACATTGAAATGGCCTGCCGTATGCGCGCAGTCTGTCATAACATCGGTAGGAATAAGCACGCGTAACCGGTGATTTTCAGCCCGGTTTTCAACCGTGGTTTTCACCCGCAATGATTTCGCGCCGCGCTCAAGAGTCAGCCGTGATACGATTGTGATCACAGTTTCCTCGACACTTCGCCGTCCGCAACCCGACAACGCACGGTCAGGGAAATCAACCGTCTTGGGAACGCGCAATTCAATTCTTACCGCCAGTGTGGCCGAAAGATCGCCGTTTTCTTCCATCCAGATTTCCGCAGGCTGCCCGGCACTGTAAATCAGACGGTTTTCGGTCGGCTTATAGTGCGCCCAGTAGTCGCCGGAATCACCGGTATCTTCAAATTCAAGTAGCCCCCGCACCGTACGTCCATTTACCTTATCGGTCATCGTCAACGTACCGTTTGATTCCGCGTAAACTTTCAAAAATTCATTTTCCAGTGTACGCGGCTCGCGGGAGATTTCGCGCCCGCTGCTGTCCTGCTGCCGGGGCCACCACTCAACATCCCGGCCGACTTTGGCTGTGGGAACCACTTTAACCACTTTGTAGCCGCCTGCCGGCATTTCACCGGTATCAACCCAAACCGTGTGCCGGTCCGAATAAAACGGAAAAGGCCGGGTATCAAAGTCATTCACCGCAGTTTTACGCTCAACTCTTGTTCCCTTTTGTACATCCAGCCGTTCGCCATAGGCGTCTTCCAGCACAAATGACTCCGTGCAAAGCTCCTGCGGCGTATCAACTCCGACCCGGACAATCCCGCGGAACGGCCGCGGTTGCGGATTGACCAGCAGCAGAAGCTGATCTTCCGGATTAAATGCCGACGTATCAATGCACTTCGCCAATTCACCCGCGAAGTTCAGACACAGGACTTCGCCGATTTCTTTAGCCTGATTCAACCGGTACATCGTATCGCTTGCCGTTTTATCCTGTGTCACTCCGTTAATCGAGTCATGCGGGTGCGCTTTCAGCAGGTATTCCCATGCCCGCGTGAGGAACCCAGATGGATATTCCTTGCCGTACAGGTAAAGCATTGAGACAAGCGGTTCCACCTGACGCATCAGCAGGTTTTCAACTTTCTTGTTCAACTGCTTCACCGGAATCCGTGTGGCGAGCGCATTGCCGGAACAGGCGGCAGAAGGTCCGTCGCGCAGTTCACCGCTCAGTTTTCTCAGCTGACTCTTATCCAGATTTTTATGCAGTACATCGGCATATTCGTCAGGGCGGACCATCTTTAATTCCAGATCGTCGAACGCTTGATTGGCATCGTTAACAATCTTGGTAATCCGGTGGTTCGGCGTACTGAAATCCGTGCCGTACATGATCAACCGGATATCGGGACAGGCCGATGCTTTCATATTGTCCCAGGCTTCTTCAACGCACGGTACAATCCGCTCCGGATAATACCCCTGCTCGCGGTCTGCCCGGAAATAGTCCTGACCGCACATTTTTTCGTCCGCCCAATGAATCAGCTGTCCTGCGTTGCTGCCCCATTTAAAACGAAAGGCATCGCTCTCATACATCACATTGTACAGAACCGGAATATGGATGAAAAAAAATCCGTTTGCACGGAACTCTTTACCAAGTCGTGTAGTCAGTAACTCCGACCCGTCAGGCGCCTGCCAAATGAACTCGCTTTGCGGCGCGCGTTCTTCCGACACCTTTTTTGCTGCAATCAGCAGATTGAATCCGAGCTGCGAATATATCTGTGGAAACTGCGCGGTTTGCCCCCAGCCGAAAGCATGGTAAGCAACTTTTGTAGAACTGCCGAATTCAGCGGAAAGCCGGAGTCCTTTGAGCAGGTTCCGTAAAAGACACTCGCCGTCGAGCGGATATAAATCCGGCAAGGTATACCAAGGCCCGATCAACAGCCGCCCGGCCTTTGTCTGTTTGAGAACCCTCTTTTTGTTTTCCGGACGTATTTCAAGATAGTCCAGCACCGGAATGATTTGCCCGTCCATTAAGAAACAACGGTACTCTTTGTCATGCTCGAGAATATCCAGCATTTCATCCATAAAACGTACTAAAAGCCAGCGATTCTGCCAGATTGGAAACCGCCATTCACGATCCCAGTGCGTGTGCGGCAGGATCATTGCTGTTCTCTTCTTTTCCATGATTATTCTCTCCGTTCGGTCTTAGTTTCGTTTCGATCAGATTAATGATCTGTTCAGTAAATTTGGTCAATAGCCTATTAATATTAATATTTTAAATCAAGCGATTTTAGCCTTACCGGAATTTCATTACACCATCATTGTATAAGCAAAAAATATACAGCTTACACGATTAAAGATGACGTTCCCCTCTTAAACTAAACCCACACTCAGGGGCATGTCAGTTTAATTTCCAAAGGTTAAGAAAACTGTTACAGTGACAATCATGAATATCAGCGAAGCAATGAAGAAGCATCTCCTCGCGTTTCAGCGCAATGAGATCACGGAATATCAGATCTACCGCCGGCTGGCGAAGGTGACGAAAGATCAATCCAACCGCAAAGTACTGAACCGTATTGCCGTTGATGAGTTGCGCCATTATGAACAGCTGAAAGCGGCAACCGGGCAGACTGTTGCGCCGGACCGGTTCAAGATATGGAAGTATGTGCTGATCGCCCGGGTGCTTGGTTTGACGTTCGGCATCAAACTGATGGAGGCGGGCGAAGCGGATGCGCAGGAAAGTTACGGCAGATACGAAAATGAATTTGAACCGGCCGAGCTGATGGCTTCGGATGAAAATGAGCACGAGCAGGAACTGATCGGACTGATTGATGAAGAACGGCTTCATTACACCGGCTCGGTTGTGCTGGGACTCAACGACGCGCTGGTTGAGCTGACCGGTGCGCTGGCCGGTTTTACGCTGGCGCTGCAAAACACGAAACTGATTGCGCTGACCGGTGCCATCACCGGTATCGCGGCGGCGCTGTCGATGGCCTCATCGGAATATCTTTCAACCAAGGCGGAGGGCGCAGAGAAGCACGCGGGGAAAGCTTCGATCTATACCGGCACGGCCTATATCTTCACGGTGCTGGTGCTGATCAGCCCCTATCTCTTTCTGCAGAACTACTTCGTCTGTCTGGCGATTACACTGGCGCTGGGGCTGCTGATTATCGCCTCGTTCAACTATTACATCTCGGTAGCCAAAGACCTGAATTTCCGCCGGCGGTTTCTGGAGATGGCAGGATTGAGTCTCGGTGTAGCAGCGATCAGTTTTATGGTTGGCTTCCTGCTCCGAAAATTCACCGGCATTGAAATCTGAACCCCGTTACCAGGCCTGTTTCAAGGCTTCTTTCGTCGCGTTAATAACCGCCCGGGAGGTGTACGTGGCTCCGCTGATGCCATCTACGTCGGCCTTCTGACGTTTGACGATTCCGGCCGGAATTTCCTGAAGGGCATTCCGCGGACGGCTTTCGTCCTCACTGATTACTTTGACGCCGCTGATCCGGTTCTTCGCAACGGTTACCGCGACCTGCACCGGACCATCATACCCTTGCGCGGAGCCGGTATAGGTTCCGTCACGCAGCGTACCGGCCTCCGGTGAAAGTCCTGATGCCGGGAGAGCTTCCGTTTGAATATCTCCGGCAAAGGCCGGAAGAACCATTGAGAATAAACTAAGCATTCTGCAAACGGACAATTTCATAAAACAACGCCTGCATACCCGAACCCGGATGAAAAGAAAAGCCGGAACCTCCGTTTGCATAAAATACGGAATTGCCTCAACAGGTAATGCGTATAGTATCGGCGCACTGTTTAAACCATCCGGAGGTTACTATGCAAAAATGTTTATGGGTTCTGCTGTCTGCGCTCATCTGGTTCATGCCTTGTTTCGCGGAGCTGTCTGTTCCGTCGGTTTTTTCCGATCACATGGTGCTGCAGCGCGACCGGGCGGTGCCGGTCTGGGGCAAAGCTGATCCGGGTGCAACCGTGACCGTCGAATTCGCCGGACAGAAAAAAAACACAACCGCCGGTGCCGACGGAAAATGGCGGGTGGATCTCGACCCGATGACCGCAAACGCTTCGTCGCAGGCCTTAACGATTCACTCGTCACCCGCCACCGGACACTTGTCATTCTCTGATGTGCTCGTCGGCGAAGTCTGGCTCTGTTCCGGCCAGTCCAATATGGGTCTGGTCATGCAGTCCTCTGAAAATGCGCCGGCGGCGATCGCCGCGGCAAACTATCCGAAAATCCGTTTGTTCCGCACGCCGCAGGTTACCAGTGCGACTCCTCTTGAAAATACGGAGGCCTGCTGGGCTGTCTGCAATCCGGAAAATGTTAAATCATTTTCGGCTGTCGCCTATTATTTCGGGCGCAAGCTGCATCAGGATCTCAAGGTTCCCGTCGGACTGCTGCAAAGCGCCTGGGGCGGAACGCAAATTGAACCGTGGACCCCGCCTTGCGGATTCAAAAGTGTTGCCGCACTGGATGCTTTTTATCAGCAGTCCCAGAAACTGAACGAACTTCAAAAACTTGAACAGCGGTCAACGCCCGCTGTTCTCTACAACGGCATGATCCATGCCCACATCCCTTTCGCCATTCGCGGAGCCATCTGGTATCAGGGAGAGGCTAACCGCAGTGACGGCATGCTTTATGTGGATAAAACCCGGGCCCTGCTGAACGGCTGGCGCACGCTTTGGGGTTATGACTTCCCCTTTTATTTCGTGCAGATCGCGCCCTATCCCTACGGCCAGCTGCCTGCGAATGTTCTGCCCGCCTTTTGGGAGGCTCAGGCTGAAATTGTAAAAGCCGTTCCGAACACCGGTATGGCCGTCATCAGCGACCATACCACGCTGAACAACATCCATCCGCCGAACAAAGAGGCTCCCGGCACCCGGCTGGCTCTGCTGGCCGAAGCCGGCACCTACGGCATGAATGTCGTCAGCACCGGTCCGGTTTTCCAAACTCTGGAAAAACAAGGCAGCAGACTGAAAGTGCTTTTCAGCTCCGCCGACGGACTCACCACCCGCGACGGGAAAAGTCCGGACTGGTTTGAAATTGCCGGAAAGGACGGAATCTTCAAACCGGCCAAAGCCGAAATTCAGGAACCCGGCATTATCCTCAGCTCGCCGGAAGTTCCGGATCCGCAGGCCATGCGCTTTGCATGGAGCAAACTGGCTGAGCCCAATCTGATGAACAAAGCCGGGCTTCCCGCCTCCGCCTTCCGGGCCGGTAACGCGCCGAAACCGGCGGCGGAATCCGCGCCGGTAACAGCGCCGGTAGCGGTAACGATGCCGGCAGCTGCACCGGAGGCCGCACCTGCGGCGGTGCATATTCCCGAAATGGACGGCTACCGGATTGTGTACCGGCTGAATATTCCGGCAGATGCAAATTATGCGGACAGCAAACCGCTATACGCCATCGACCAGTCGTCAGATTCCGCGCCGTTCAGCAAAATCGCCTACTGTCTCGAACTGCAAAAAGACGGCGAAAAAGTTCAATATGCTTTTGTCTCCATGGATGCCTTCACCGATGAACTGACCATGATCGGCATTCCTGATGTCTCCAGCAATGCGCGCTTTATGCAACAGGTGAACAACCTGACGGTCCGCAGCAACGTCAACGGCATTCAGGCCGTAACGAACTCTGATGGCGGCAACATCGAGTTCTGGCCCGGCAACTACAATCCAATAAATGAAAATCAGATCCCGGGAGCCTCGGATAAGCTATGGGACTTTGGCGACAAGCCGAGAGAAAAAATCCCCGGCTACGGTTGTATGCAGGTTCACAACTGGAAAGAAAAACAGACCATCTTCGCTATCAATCGCTGGGGAACTGCCGGAACGGTCGATATCGGCATCGGCAATTCTTCAACGGCTAAATCGACGGATTGGACGCTGGCGGCAAACGCCGGTAACTACACGCTCCGGCGCCTGACCGTGTTAGTCAAATAACCTTCAGGGGAACAGGCCGTGATGCATTCGGAAATCCGGAAATTCAAAGCCGCCGATGAATTTGAAACGGCTGAGCGGTGCTTCATCACCGAGATCGCAAACGATCCGGACGATGAAAAGGTTTCCATCGCGCGGGCCCGGGTGGAACCGGGTGTGACAACGGCATGGCACAAACTGACCGGCGTGTCCGAGCGCTACATCATGGTCTCCGGACAGGGCCGAACAGAAATTGAAGGACTGGGCACGGTTTCTGTCACGGCAGGTGATGTAATCCGCATTCCGCCGGACACGCCGCAGCGGATCACCAATACCGGCAAAGACGATCTGATATTCTTCGCCGTCTGTTCGCCGCGCTTCACGCCCGGTTGTTACATCGGCCTTGAGTGACGTTTATTGCGCCGCCGCTTCCGGCGGATAACCGACCGGCTGAGTCAGGATGATATGTTGATTCGGCGTCAGCTTCATTGCCGCCTGCAGCGCTTCCTTATCCACTGAACCAAGCACCACCGTGTGCAGTTTTTCAGATGCGCAGAAGAGATAGACATTCTGGCTGATGTAGCCGGTATCCACGGCGGAATAAAATTCGGACTGGTTTTTCATGCGGTCGTAGTCGGACACGAAAATCAGAGTGACCGGCGCGGTTTTCACAAACGGTTGTTTGCCGGTTTGCGCGCGGATATCCTGAGCCAGAATCCTTTCCAGCGTGTTCGACTTCGCCTGATAAAGGTAGAGACCGGACGGAAGCGCCGCGTAAATTTGAATTTCCTGCATGTTGCGCGCGCTGGGAGCCGTACGCTTGCCGTCGGGGCGGTTGATACCGAAAGCAGCCCACAGCAGATTGGCAAGCTGCTGTTCACTCAGCGGTTTTGCAGAAAAGGTGCGCTGGGTCTGCCGTGCATTAAGCGCTTCCATCAGCGGCATACCGCCGGTCTTCTGCGGTTCGGGAAGCTTGATGTCCTGCGCAAAAACCTGCGCCGTCAACGCCATACACATAATGATGAAACCTGTTTTCCCGTTCATGAATATCTCCTTTTCTATTTTAAGGATTCAAATCAGCAACACACATCGCACTGCGTTTTCAGCACGGCACCGTTACTGGCGTTGGTGGCCAGCGAGGCGTAGCGGGCGAGCCAGCCGGTGGTATAGCGCGGCGCGGGTTTTTTCCAGCCTTTGCGGCGTTTAGCGAATTCCTTATCGGAAACGTCGGCGTGCAGTTTGCGGTTCGGAATATCGATTTCGATGATGTCGCCGGCTTTAAGTAACCCAATCGGCCCGCCTTCGGCCGCTTCGGGCGAAATGTGGCCGATGCAGGCACCGCGCGTTCCGCCGCTGAAACGTCCGTCGGTAATCAGCGCGACCTTATCGCCGAGCCCCTGCCCCATGATGTAGCTGGTGGGCGCGAGCATTTCCTGCATGCCTGGGCCGCCCTTCGGTCCTTCGTAGCGGATGACAACCACATCGCCCGCTTTGACTTTTCCGCCGAGAATTCCTTCGCACGCTTCTTCCTGCGATTCAAAGATAACCGCCGGGCCTTTGTGAACCAGCATCTTCGGATCGACGCCGGCGCTCTTCACGACCGCGCCCTCTTCGGCGATGTTACCGCGCAGGATGGCGAGTCCGCCTTCTTTGCTGTAGGCGTTTTCGACTTTGTGAATGCACTTTTCATTTTTGCTGACGGCTCCGGCAATGTTCTGTCCAAGCGTTTTCCCGGTAACCGTCGGACAGTCGAGCTTGAGCAGTCCTTTGATCTTGCTGATTTCGCCGAGAATGGCGCTGATACCTCCGGCGTCGCGTACGTCTTCGATGTGGAAATTCGAAGAAGGCGAAACTTTGCAGATGTTCGGCGTGATTCTGGAGAGGCGGTTGATCTGGTCGAGGTCGTAGTCAATGCCCGCTTCATTGGCAACAGCCAGCGTATGCAGAACCGTATTGGTGCTGCCGCCCATCGCCATATCGAGCACAAAGGCGTTATCGATGGAGTCGTGTGTGATGACATCGCGCGGTTTCGGGCCGTTGGCTTTCGCCATAGCGACAGCGCGGCGCGCGGCTTCTTTCCAAAGTTCGCGGCGGGCCGGTTCAATCGCCAGCAGCGTACCGTTGCCCGGCAGCGCCATGCCGATGGCTTCACACAAACAATTCATGGAGTTGGCCGTGAACATGCCGGAGCACGAACCGGCGCCAGGACACGCCGCGCATTCCAGCTTGAGCAGATCCGCTTCGCTCATTTTGCCGGCCTTGCATTGCGCGACACCTTCAAAGACGCTGATGAGGTCAACCACGCGTCCGTCTTCCAGCCGGCCGGCGGCCATCGGGCCGCCGCTGGCGAAAATGGTGGGAATATTACAGCGGACTGCGCCCATCAGCATACCGGGAACAATCTTATCGCAGTTCGGAATACAGATCATGGCATCGAAGGCGTGCGCCTGAACCATGGTTTCGACGCTGTCGGCGATCAGCTCGCGGCTGGGCAGTGAGAACTTCATTCCTTCGTGGCCCATGGCGATGCCGTCGCAAACGCCGATGACGTTGAACTCACGCGGCGTTCCGCCCGCTTCGCGAACGGCTTCGCAGATGAGCCGGCCGACCTGATTAAGGTGGACGTGTCCGGGAATGACTTCGTTGAAGGAGTTGCAGACGGCGATGAACGGCTTTTTGATGTCCGCATCGGTCAGCCCGGTGGCGTGCATCAGACTGCGGTGGGGTGCGCGTTCCATTCCTTTTTTCACTCTGTCGCTGTTCATGACGGTTCCTTTCTGCATTTTAAAATATTGGACTTCACCGGCTGTTCGGGTAGGTTTTCCGGCTCTAAACCTGAAACGCTGAGAGCATACGTTCCGGGAAAATATTATGAAGACAATTTTTATCGCAACTGCGGCTCTTTTCACCGCCGGAATTCTCCGGGCGGAAGAGTTTTCCACCAATATTGCGCCGGTTGTGGTCACGGCTGCGGCGCAGACGGCCGGCAACGCGGCGATTCACGAGGTGCTGCGCGCCGAGCCGGGCGTGGTGCTTAATTCGCAGGGCGGCTCGCAGAACGACCTTTCCATCCGCGGCAGTTCCTTCAGCGGTGCCGGTCTTTCGCTGGGCGGAATGACTCTGCGCAATCCGCAGACCGAGCATTTTAACGCTGAACTGCCCGTACCTGCCGCGATGCTTTCGCGGCCGTCGGTGCTGACCGGACTCGCCAATCAGGGCGGACATCTCACCGGTACCGCCAATTTCGACCTGCTTCCAATCACCGGAAAAAAGAAGATTGAAACCGGGTTCGGGTCGGATCACCGCGACTGGCAGAGTGCATTGATGCAACACCTGCTGACTAAAGAACTCGGCCTTGGCGTGTTCGCCGGACGAGAATCTGCCGAAGGTGTCGACTATAAGGATAACGACTACGACCGCGACTATGCCGGCGGCCATATGCAGTACCGCAAAGACGATGTGCGAGTCGACTTCCTCGCCGCGCATCAGGAAAAAAAATTCGGTGCACGCGGCTATTACGGTGTGACCGATACAATTCCGGCGAATGAAAAAACCGAAGATACGCTCGCTTATCTCGCTGCCCGCAAAGGCGATTTGAACGCCGACTATCTGCGCGGCGGTTTCTCGTGGCACGAGTTCCACGACAACTATGAACTGCCGACGCTTGACTATCGCAATCAGCACCGCTCGCAGGTCAGCTCGGCCTTTTTCGACGGCCGTACACTGGAAGTGAACGGCTGGGCGCTCGGCTGGCGTACCGATGCGGATGAAGAGCGCATTGACAGTGACGGCACGGGAGGTCTTGGTCACCATCACCGTACGCATGGCGGTGTTTCGCTGTTACCGCAGTGGCAAGGCGACCGGCTGAGAGTAACGGCCGGAGCGCGCAGCGAATTTTTTACCGGCGAGTCGCCGTACTATCTGCCGCAGGCAGGTGCGGAATATCTGCTCGCCGACAACCTGACGGCATTTGCCTCCTATACGGAAACCGTGCGGCTGCCTTCCTATACCGAACTGAACTACAACTCACCCGCCAGTCTCGGCAACTCAGGTCTTCAGCCCCAAACCGAACAGCAGTCCGAAGCCGGCTTTAAAGGTCTTCCTTCCGAACATACCGACTGGAAAATCGCCGCATTCCACCGCCGTTCGCAAAATACTGTAGACTGGATAAAGGCCAACTCCGCAGCCCGCTGGACTGCCACGAATATCGGCGAGATGGATGTGTATGGTACCGAAACCCGCCTCGGCTGGTATCCGGCGCAAAATGTTGAAATGCAGTTCGCTTACACCTGGATATATAAAGACCGCCAGCCGGAAGACTTCGGCTATGCCTCGCGCTATGCTCTCGATTATCCGGAACATCTGGTGCAGGCCTCTCTGCTCTGGCGTCCGGTCAAACCGGTTGAAATCGGTACGGTGCAGGCGCTGCGCTGGCAAACAGAAAACGCTGTCCGTTCCAGCAGTGACTTCGGAGCCGATAGTTCCTTTGTCGTACGGTTCACTCCGCCGAAGGCGGATTATGCCACGCTGTCGCTGCTTCTAAACAACGCATGGGATGATGATTTTCAAACTTTCCCAGGCCAATGTTCGCCGGAACGTTTTGCGGGCGTGTCACTTACGCTGATCTGGTAAGCTTTTTAACAGCCAATTCCATCTAAAATTCACAGCGCAACTTTATACATATAACATGATCGTTTTAATTACTATTATTGCGAAATAAATCAATGAATGATTATAAATGTTTTTATATGGTACTTTATTCTAATAAAAAACTAACATTTGATCTATTGACTTCCAGACCAATAAGAGTAAAACGAGGCATAGATTAGCTTTCCGACTGGTTGGGAAAGAGATTCTACGGAGGCGGCCAAACGGTCGCAGCCAAAAATATAGGAAAGGAGAAATCAAGATGATCCCGTACGGATTCGGATTTGAGCCGAATGATTATGAGATTCTTGCGATCGACTTCAAAGCGTTAGGCCGTAGTTGCAAAGCGCTACTGAAGAAAGTCAGCCGCAGAGTGCGGCAAAAAACAGTAACCAAGTAACAATCCCGGGATTCCGGGAGAGCTATTAAAAGGAAAAGATGATGAATCAGGAAAACAGACCTAAAAGTAAACGACGCAGAAGCAAAGCTGCTACATTTTTTAAAAGCGGCGTATATGGCACCCCGTTGTCGTGGTCCAGTCGCGGCTGGTAAGCCCGCATAGACCCGGACGGGTCGCGTCAGGAAATACGGCAAAACCCGTGTTCCCCTAACTTCGGGGCGGTGCAATAAAAGCACCGCCCCTTTTGTTTATTTTTATATTACGCCTCCAAAAACCGATCCCAAAAAGAACAAAGTGCTCGCCATTGATATCAGACAGCATCCGCACCGAACCCCGGCTTCGCGCCGGGTTTTTTACGCCTGAATTCTGCGCATTGACATCCCTTCTCTTTTACGTACAATGCGCGCTTCTTTGACCACGGCGAGATAGCTCAGTTGGTAGAGCAGAGGACTGAAAATCCTCGTGTCCCCGGTTCGATTCCGGGTCTCGCCACCGCTTGGGCTCTTCGGCTCTTCCCCAAAGACGGGGGCAAGGACAGTTTCTTTAACCACACAACACAATCACACGCTATCTGTAATTTTCCTGTGTCGCTCCCCGGAAGTGCAGATTCGACTTTGTCAAACCTGGCCTGACCGGTGAAGCCTCTCCGGATAAAGGCGGAAACCTGCGGTTTTGGCTTTGCCGCAGGGATGGAAGGCCGTATGGTATGCGCCCGTTTGAAAAGAGGATGATGCCGGTTCAGGAATAAACAGGATACCGGATAAACGCCTTAGCAGAACGCTGTGCCGTCTAATCAAGCGGGAACGGAAATTCTGTGATCCGAATCGCGCATGGAGAATAAAATTATGGCTCTGACTGAAGAACAACTGCTCACGCAACTCGAATCCCAAACAATCCCCTGCGCCGACCTTCTCGAACAGTTCGACACCCTCTGCGCCGACGGTAAAGACATCCGCGCCATCGAGTGGGCCGAACTGCTTAAAGACACTCTGATTGACCGCAAGATACTCGACGAAGCCGTTGCCGCCTACGAATGGCTTGCTCTCAGACAGGGCACATCGCCCGCCATCGCGCAGAAGGAACTGCTGCACATCCTCAGCACCAGCCGTAAAGAGCAGAAGTTCATCGAGCCTGCTTTCGAAAAAGCCTCTTCCACGGAAGAGGCTTTTTCGCGCCTGCGCCATCTGCGTGCGATGAAAAAAGATATGCTCTGCTACAACAAGACCTGGGGCTTCGGCATCATCAAGCGCGTGGATCCTTTCTACCAGAAGGTTGAAGTGGCTTTTGAAAAGAAAGGCGATCATGAACTCGCCTTCTCTTACGCCGCGGCCGCGCTTGAAGTGCTCACCGACGGCCACCTGATGGCCATCCGCCACAACAAGCCTGAAGAATTCATTCAGATGATGAACGAAAACCCGGCTGAAATCATCCGTATCACCCTGCGCAGTTACGGCCCGCTTTCACTTAATCTGATTCAGGATCATCTGGTTCCCGATCTGCTCGCCACTGAAGCCGACTGGAAAAAGTTCTGGGATGCGGCACGCAAAGATCTAAAAAACGATCCGCTCATTGAGATTCCTTCCAAACGCACCGATCCACTGCGCCTGCGCCGCAAAGCCAAGGCGTACGATCAGGTTTGGTTTGAAAAATTTAAAAATAAACGCGATATGCCCGCCGTTTTCCAGGGATTGGAAGAAATTCTGGCGCAAAAGTTCCAGACTTTGGAACCTTACATGAAGGAAGCCGTCGCCAACCGCCTTGCCTTCGCCGTCAAAGGCGGCTCGCTCAACCAGCCCGGCTGGATCGCGCAGGCGCTGGTCTACGCCGAACAGCTCGGTGTTGAGCCTGAAGGAGTTGACTGCGTCGCCGAGTTGACCAAGCTGGCCCAACGCGACAATCTGCCGGCCCTGCTCGAAGAGCTGCCCGCCCGCTTCATGCAGGCTTTCATCAACCGCCTTTTCACCGCTTCTGAAACCGCCCGGAGCTTCCTCCTGCGCCGTCTGCCGGAATTCGGCACCACCGCACTCAATGAAACCGTTGACGCTCTTATCCGCAATGGTGCCGAAACCGAGCTGGCCGAACAGATTCGCGACACGGTCCGCCGCCGTGCCTGCAGTCCGGCGCTGCTGCTCTGGATTCTGCGTAATGAAGAACGCTCCGCCAGCTGGCAGCTCACGAATAAGGCCGACCTCGCCTTCCAAACTATCGAACTGATCGAACAGGAACACGGCGGAGCCGCTCTGCGCGCACAAAACCAGCTTCGCGAGCAGATTGAAGATGCCGATTCACTCAAAAGCATTCTTGCCGCAATGAGCGATTCGCAGCGGCGTGACTTTATGCGGCGCATCAGCGAGTCGCCGGCATGGAGCAAACTGGATCGCCAGTCGCTGCAGGCGAAAGTAATTAAACTGTGCCCCGATCTGCACGAAATTGTCCTGCGCAAAACCAATGCCGCGCCGAAAGAGAAACCGCAGCGTATCACTTCGAAGCGCAGTTATCAGGCGCGCAAAGACCACTTCGAGCACATCATCAAAAAAGAAATTCCGGAAAACTCCAAAGAGATCGAACTGGCTCGCAGCTATGGTGACCTGCGGGAAAATTCAGAGTTCAAATTTGCCAAAGAAAAACAGCGCCTGCTGGGTCAACAGGCCGAAGAACTTCAAAAAGCGCTTGATGAAGTCAAGCCGACTGATTTCAAAGACTTCCCGTGCGATGTCGCCGGTATCGCCGCCGGTGTCGAGCTGGTTTATGCCGATGGAAGCCGCGAAACGTATTACATCCTCGGTGAATGGGATCAGGACGAAGTTCTACACATCATTTCTTCTCAGACGGGCATGGCCCAAGCACTCACGGGTGCCAAGGCAGGAGACCGGGTAAAAGTGCCGACCGCCAGCGGTGAAGCCGTTGAAGCTGCGGTCGCTGCTGTGATACCGCTTTCCGAAGATATCAAAAACTGGCTTAATGGTTAAATATGCACGAAGCAAATGAATGGATCCGGCGCGGATTTGACGTCGTCATGATGACAACGTTTGTTTTGTCAGCTGTGTATTTTATACTCACGGTCGTTGCGCTCTTCCTGCGCCGCCGGACCGTTGCAGCGGAACAGACGGTTCCTGCGGAATTCCCGCGCATCACCGTCCAGATTCCCACGTATAACGAACTGGCCGCTCTCCACTGCGCCGAATGCTGCCTTGCCTTCGACTACCCGGAAAACCGGCTCCAGATTCTGATCGGTGACGACAGCGACTGCCCCGAAATCTCCGCACAGATCAATGCTTTCGCCGCAGGACATCCGCGCATACAGGTCTGCCGGCGCGGCGGTAATGCCGGTTTCAAGCCGGGCAATCTCAACCACATGCTCAAACAAACCACTGGCGACTACATCCTCATTCTGGACTCCGACTTTCTGCCGAAAAAAGATTTTCTGCGCCGCCTTGTGCAACCCGTCATCAAAGACCCCACACTGGCAGGCGTACAGGCCGCATGGCATATTGCCAATGTCCATCAGAACCACACCACCCTGATGGGTGCGGGCATCGTCAACGTCATCCACATTGTCATTCTGCCTTTCATCAAAAGGTTTGCGCACACCGGCGTTTTTTGCGGCTCCGCCGAACTCGTCCGCAAAGATATGCTTCTGGAAAACGGCGGATGGACCTCCGGTACACTCACCGAAGATGTGGACTATTCTCTGCGCGTCATCGCCGCAGGCGGACATATTTTTTACCTTGAAGATTTGCAGTGCACCTGCGAAGTGCCGTACACCCCGCGAGATCTTTTCCGCCAGCAGATGCGCTGGGCCTACGGTGTTATGCGCGCCTTCATGAACCACGGACACAAACTGCTGCTCTCGCGGCTGACCCGCACCCGCACTAAAATCGCTGCCGTCTGCTTCGGCGGCGGATACATCATGGTGGCGTGCTTTATTCTCACCACACTCTTCGGCCTGCTTAACATCGCCAGCGCCTGGGGCCTCGAACCGTCCGACAGTCCATATACGCTGGCAAAGCTGGTTGTTGATACCGTCGGTAATTTTTTGCTTACCTGCGGCATGCTCATCTCCAGCCTCTGCGCCAGCTTCATCGCGGGCGTCAGTCTGCGTAACGTCGGGAAACTGGTTCTGGCCTCGCTTAGCATCGGACTTGTACTGATTTTCTTTGTCGGCAAAGGACTCTTCAAAGCCGCTTTCGGCTTTCCGATGCAGTGGTTTATGGTTCGGAAAAACGGCAACGCCCTTACGGAAGCAGCCTAGAGCACGCCTTCTGCGGAAACGGTCAGCGGATAAACATCATACTTCCCGGCGGCAGGAAAAGAGCCCAGACCGACAGCACAGTCGCCAAGTCCGGAGCCGGAAATTTTCGCCGGAACACCCAGCGTCTGGAAACTGCGGATAATTTCAGCCAGCGCGTCATTGCAGAGACCGGCTTCTTCCATCAGCTTCTGATTCTTGCCAAGCATTTCTCCAAGTCTGGAGAAATCGTGAAGCACCTCGCCGACACTCGCATCTATTTCGTCAAAAATCCGCTCATATTTTTCGGGATTGTCAGTACGCGCCAGTTCGACCAGCGCAATTACCTCGGCAGTTTTCATTTTCGATCCGGAGTAAACCGCCGTCAGCGGAAACGACTCCCTCACCGGACAAATTTCCAGCGGCTCCGCGCGGTAAGCGACCACGCCGCCGAAAACGCTCGCCGCCACATCCGCGCCCGATCCGCGCCCCTGCACCCGGCGAATCGTCACCAGACTGCGTTTAAAAAGTTCCATCTTATTTTTCGCACAGCCCGTCAGCGCGGCGTGCACAGCGACAGTGACAGCAGCGGATGAGCCGAAACCGATATCGCTCGAAAACTCCGATTCGATCTTCAATTCAATCCCTCGATCCGGCGGATATTGCCGGACAGCATCAAGCACAAACCGAAAGTCGGGATGATCCGTCAGCGCACCGAGCGGCGCCTCATAGTTTCCAAGGTCTGAAATGATCCGAAGGATCGGCGCTTTAATTTGAGAGAGAGAAACCGTCATTCGTTTATTGATGGCGCAGACCAGCGCACGGCGGCCATGAAGTACGGCGTGTTCGCCCAAAAGCATCAAACTGCCTGGTGCCGAGGCTTTCATGCTATACGATTCGCGTCCCGAGCGGATCGCCGCGAACAGGCGAAACTTTATAGCCGTATTTGGCGGCAAGGGCGGTCGGCATAAAGTCGGCCAGCACCAGCACGACGCCGCCGTTCTGCCCGCGGATAGAACCCGCGCCGCAGATCTTGGCCGCGCCGCCCGCCGTTTCAACATCGCCCACAAACTGCTGCACTTTTTGCGGCACGACACCAATGCGGCAAAGCAGCCGGTGGTTCTCGCGGATGAGCGAGCGCATCAGCGCGCTGTTGTTTTCGCGCACCGCTTTTTCGACTTCATTGGTAATCGCTTCAAAATCGTTCCAGATCATGTCGTTCTGAAACTGCTCCTTAACCTGCACGACGCATTCGCCGGTGGTCGCTTCCGGCGCGCCGGTTTCAACGAGATACATTTTCATGCGCGGCAGCGGCACGGAACGCGCCGTGCCGTTCTGAAAAGCGGCGCATCCGCCGTAAAGCGAAATGTAGGAATCCACGCCGCTGGGGTAGCCGTGCTGAAGTTTCTCGGACTCGAGGCTGAATTCATAGTACCAGTCCGGTTTAAAATCGACACGCAGGTAGTGGCCGAGCGCACGCAGTTCGCTCAGCACCGCCGCAGCAGAGGAGCCCATTCCGCTGCCGACCGGAATACTTGATTTCAGTTTAATGACAATGCCGCTGTCCAGTTTGCGGTGCAGTCCGTCGAGCAGCGTGATAAAGCCGAATTTGAAGAGATCAACCGGCTTATGCAGCACACCGCGAATGCCCAGCTTCCCGTCGAGAAAAAGGTGATAGTTGTTAAGCGCCCGCCGTTTGAACTCCTGAAGCGCCAGTATCGTGAACGATTCGCGCTCAATAATATCCTGCAGTTCAAACGCCACCTGATCATCCGATGAAGTCTCAATGGTTGCCGTAACACTGCGGTCGATCGCCATGGCCACGGCGGGCCGGCCGTAAACTACGGCGTGCTCGCCGCTCAGGATCAGTTTTCCTGGAGCAATTGCTTTCATTGCTTGCATTACCGGCATTGAACCATTTTGTATCTAAAAGCACAATCCTTAGAACAGCACGAGGCGCTGCTGCTGTCTGAAAGGAGTCGTGGCAACTTATTCCTCAGGTGTTGCGCTTTTTTTCTTTACCATTTTATTCGTCCGGGCCGGATCATACGCAGGATTCAGCGTAACTTCCGCAGCGCCGACCGAAGCTTTCCAGCGATCCAGCATTGCGGAAAGTTCTGCGGTTTTCTCCGTCATTTTGGATGTAAGGTTGTTTTGCTCCGCCAGGTCATTCTGAAGATCATACAGCTCGGTCCGGTTGTCGTCGTAAAACCGGATCAATTTATACTGTCCCGCGCGAACCGCGCCGCACGGCGGGTTATACGGCTTATAATAATGGGGATAGTGCCAGAAAATCGCGTCACGGTTGAGTTTGCCTTTACCGGTAAAAACCGAAACAAAGCTTACACCGTCCAATAGAGGCGGCCGGTCGGCGACCCCGGCCAGATCCATGAAGGTGGGCATCAGGTCAACACTGCTCACGATTTGATCACTGACACTTCCCGGCTCTACCCGTCCGGGCCAGCGAATAATCAACGGTTCGCGGATACCGCCTTCATACAACGAGCCTTTCCCGTTCCGAAACGGTTCGTTTGAGGTGTTGCTCAAAAGGCCGCCGTTATCAGAAAAAAACATAACCAGCGTATTTTTCTCTAATCCCAGCTCTTTCATTGCCACCAGCAACTGTCCAATGCTACGGTCGGTATCGTCAATCATAGTAGCATAGATCGGGTTGTTCTGCACTGCACCGGGCTTGATCCGCGTTTTGTATTCATCTCTCAGAACCGGATTACATTGGAGCGGATCGTGTACGGAGTAATGCGATACGAAAAGGAAAAACGGTTTGTCTTTATTTTCCCGCATGAAATCGATTGCCTTCCCCGTTAAGGCAAAAACCCCCTTGGGATCCTGCGGTGTCGATTTCGAGTTCAGGTCTCCGTCTTCGAAGTAGGTGTCAAACCCGTAACTCAGCGGACCGTGCTGTTTCATATTTCTGGCGACATGCCACTTGCCGAAAATTGCGCTGACATAACCCGCTTTCTTAAGCTCTGAGGCAATGGACGGCGTGTCATTCGGCATAAACTCGCGGAGCACAGGACACTTCATCTTCGCATACGGCATAGCCCGGCCCGGAATAAAATCCGTTATATGCGTTCGCGCCGGATACTGCCCGAAGAGAATACTGGCACGCGTCGGAGAACAGATCGGGGCCGCCGCGTAGGCTTGAGTAAACTTCATTCCTTCTGAACAGAGTTTATCAATATTCGGGGTCCGGTAAAACGTGCTGCCGTAGCAGCCGACATCGCTGACACCCATGTCATCCATAAGAATTAAAACGATATTCGGTTTATCCGGTCCGGCGGATTGAACCGCCGTTCCGTTCAAACCGGCGGCCAGTCCCGCGCCCAGCAGCAAACCTCTTTTTTTCATTCAATATGTCTCCTTCAGGAATCTCTGTTCAACGAACTGTTTCAGCTCGAAATATCCTGCGCCCTATTTATCCCGGCTGGAACCCCTGTTTCATTTTGGCGGGTTTAACAGCCGTTCAGACGGAACTCCGACCTTCTGAGCCCAAGTATTCCAAGCGACGATCATCGAACTCAGCTGTTCAGGATACTCCTTGGCAACGTTACGCAACTCGGTCGGGTCGGCGTGCAGGTCATACAGCTCCAGCGTATCAACAGAAGAAATGTTGTCGGTAAAGTTTTTGGTAACTAATTTCCAGTGACCGTCAATCCATGCCCGATTGGTCTCATGCTCGAATCCGAGCTGACGGGGAACCGTTTCTTTTTCATCATTAAAGACAGGAACCAGACTCTTACCTTCCATCGGAAGCACTGCATGTCCATTATACTGAGTCGGGAATACTGCACCACTTATACCCGCGGCCGTACTCATAATATCAATTACATGTCCGGCCTGATCAGACCAGCGTCCGGGATTTTTAATTCCCGCGGGCCAGTGAACAATCAGCGGCGTATGAATTCCGCCCTCATGATTGAACCGCTTGTAATAGCGGAAAGGAGTGTTGGCTACATTAGCCCATCCGCCGCCCAGTCTTAGATCGTCGCCCGCAAACGGCTGTCCCATATTGGCCAGCTTGCTGCCGGTTAACGGTTCTTTCCCGAAAGCAGAACTGCCATACAGTCCGCCTTCTGCGTTGGCTCCGTTATCTGACAGGATGAAAATCAGTGTATTATCCAGTCTGCCGGTCTGACGAAGACGATCAACAATTCTGCCGACCGCCACGTCAATCTGGTCGATCATTGCGGTGTAAATTGCCATACGCCGAACCAGATCCGCCCGGCGGTCTGCAGGCAGAGTATTCCAGTCCGGAACCGCCTTGATCTCTTTTCTATTGAATGGCGTATCGCTGAATGGCGGCAAGGCATATTTTTCATCAATCACGCCCATTGCACGCATCCGGTCGTAGCGTTTCTTCCGGACAACGTCCCACCCCTGACTGTAAATATCAAGATATGATCTTCCTCCCGGAGGAATGTATTCAGCCGCCTCTTTCGCCGCACAAAGTTCAAAATGCGGGGCATGAAAGGCCAGATAGAGAAAAAACGAAGCACTGTCTTTCTTGCTGATATGGTGATTAATAAAATCAATGCTGTAGTCTGCCAGTGCATCGGTCTGATAAAACTCATATGCATTGGTACCGTAGACGCGGGGTGAGATTTCCTTGCCAGCTGAAGTCAGTTTATAATCTGTCCAGCCCCAGTAATCCGCACTGTTCCCTGCCCCGGTTTTTCCGAATCCATACACATGCTGAAACCCCCGCTTCCAGGGAACCCGGGCTGCATCCGTGCCCAAATGCCATTTACCGGCCATGTAGGTCCGGTATCCCTGTCTCTGAAGAATTTCCGGCAAGGTAATATTGTTGTCATTCCGGAGCTGCGGCAAAGAAGCCCCCGGTTTGTCAGTAACCTGCTGTGAATAATTCCCGGTCATAATAGCCGCACGAGTCGGACTGCACCGGGCCGTGTTGTAAAAATTGCGGAACCGGATGCCGTTTGCTGCCAGTGAATCAATATTCGGTGTGCGGGCTTCTCCGCCATAACACCCGAAATCCGAGAAACCCATATCATCGACCAGCATCACAATAATATCCGGCGGCGCGGCGGCCTCTGCCGGGCAATAACCGGCATGAACAATTCCGGCAAAAATAGCGCCGCCGGCAATCCGTTTAATTTTCTCCGTCATAGGCACTCCTATTTATCCCCATTCACTTTGATAATGGTGTTCGGGCGCATTGCGATGAGAAGTGTCTGCCCGGTCTGGATCATTTTCACTGCTTCACCATTCAGAACAGATTTTTTTCCCGACTCATTTTCGCTATACGCTTCGGCGCGCAGTGCATTCCATTTCTGCGGAAGCTGCACCTGAATATTCCTGGTCGTTTTTAAACCGAAATCAGAAAAGTAAAGTGACCAATCGTCTTTTCCGAAAGCTGCTACGCCCATGATTTCGCCGCGGGTACCGGTTACCGGAGCCGTATGTTTCCCGGCCGTTTGTGAAAAAAGAGACAGCACCGAAGTCGCAATTTTCGGCTGCATGGTTGAGCGATTCATCAACGCGCGGCCGTTCCAGTCGCCGCTGATCCGCAACGGCCAGAACATCGCCATTTCGACTTCGGCGCGAAGCATCTGGATGACGCTGTCGGCGAGTCCTGTTGCATAGGATTTGCCGTCTTTGTTCTCGTCATATTTTGCAACTGCATTGTATTCCGTCATCGCCAGGTCAACCGGGCGGCCGGGCCAGGTTTTCTGATACAGGTGACGAACAGCTTGAAGATTCAGGTCGAGACCCAGCAACGAACTGCCATGCGTAAAATAACAATGGATGATGAGAAAATCGGCGGCATCTCCGCATCCGGCAATAACAGTCGGCCACCACTTTTCATCGCCGGCCATAATGTCTTTTTCACTGTTTTTATCAACCAGCGCCTTGTACACGCCGCCGCCTTCACGCCCAGAGTAGAGCCTGTTCTGTTCGGCAATTTCAGCCAAGGCTCCCGGGTGAATCCGTTCTTTGCTGCCGACCATTTTCACGTTCCAGTGGCCGTTGACTCCCAGCTTGATATTCGGATCCACTGCACGCATCGCTTCGGCATAGATCCGCACCACGCGGGCATATTCCTTCGCTGTCATCGTTTCATGCCAGTAGGTTTCATTGCCGATTTCCCAGTAGGTTACTTTATAATTCCCTTCCACATTGCAGGCGCGAACCCACTCGGCGGCATAGGCGGCACCTTCCTGGACACGTCCGTCTCGAACAAAGGTTTCCGTGTTCACGACCAAAACCGGTTCGGCGTTTATCGCTTTGGCAAAAGCAATAAACTCACGCCAGTCGGTTGTCTGATCGCCGTCTTCATAAGGAAACCGATCCCGCCGGACCAGCCGGTTTTCTTTCCACAGATAATTATCCGCCACCGTGCCGCCCGGAAAGCGCAACAGCCTGATTCCTGCCTGCTGAAGACCGGTACGCAATGCCGGGTTTGCTAAAAAGACATCATCAT
Organism: uncultured Verrucomicrobiota bacterium; assembly: GCA_903826865.1. Taxonomy (GTDB): domain Bacteria; phylum Verrucomicrobiota; class Kiritimatiellia; order Kiritimatiellales; family Tichowtungiaceae; genus Tichowtungia. The sequence continues at coordinate 152,973 of CAIKGD010000007.1, read as the reverse complement.
CAATCCAGAACAGCAGGTTTGCGCCGAATAAATTGGGTGACACCGGTTTGCCGGATTGATGAGCCATATCAACCTGCACCTTAAGCGGAGAGCCGGTTCGCTCGGCGGCTGAGGCATTGTTAAAATCCGCGAAAAATAAACAGATACACAGACAAAGCCCGACCCTATAAATACTCATTTCCGCTCCCATTCTCTTTTCTTCAAACTAATCGGGCCGTTGACGGCTAGCGCGAACCGTAAATGCGCTTATGTCCCTGTATTCCGGCGAAGCGGAAAGGGCCGGTGCGGTATTGTGCAAACGTATGGTCGCCGCCGTCGGTCGGAAGGCCGTAGTTATAAATGTCTTCGTACTGCTGAAACGTCAATTCGGCGCGTCCGGCGAGCAGCGCGCGGTGCTGACCGGCAAAAAGCGCGTCGCGATAGCCCGGCTGCACGACGCCGCTGAAAAACTCGCCGACACAGCCCGAGCCGTAGCTGTAGAGTCCGATGCGTTTGCCGCCCAGATCCTCCGCCGCGTTGTCCAGCAGTGAAGCCAGTCCGATATACAGCGAGGCGGAATAACAGTTACCCGCGCTCCGGCTGTAGAGCAGTGATTCGCCGATAACCTTTTTCAGTTCTTCGTCGGAAGTACCTTTCGCCAGCTTCTGATGCGCCTTTTCCGCCATGCGGGTGAACGGAATGTGGTAGCAGAAACGGGAAAAGTCATTGAGTGAACGGCCGCTTTCCGCCGCATACTGTTTCCACGATTCCAGCAGCGCTTTGATGTAAACCAGCGTCGAATATTTACCGTCCACCAGCGCCTCGGAAAGATAGTTTGGCCGCCAGAAATCCATCACATCGTCGGCGTAAAATCCGGCTTCCGGATCAATGGCCAGCAGGCGCGGATCGGCAGAAACAGTGAAAGCCGCCGCGCCGCATCCCTGCGTTGATTCGCCGGGACTGCCGAGCGCATAGCGGGCAACGTCGGAAGCAATCACCAGCACCTTGCTCTTCGGCTTCATGGCGACGAGACCCATCGCCATGCGCAGCGCGGCGGTCGCGCTGTAGCACGCCTGCTTCAGTTCGACCACGCGGCAGCGCTCCGGCAGGCCGAGCAGACCGTGAACAAACATCCCGGCGGCTTTCGACTGATCAATGCCGCTTTCGGTCGCAAACAAAAGCGCTTCGACCCCCTCAAACGCCCCCTGCTCTTTCAATGGAAAAGCCGCGCTGGCGGCCATCGTGACAACATCTTCGTCCGGCGGCGGAATACCCATTTTTTCCTGGCCGATACCGACATAAAATTTATCCGGCTCGACGCCGCGCGCCGCCGCCAGCGTTTTCAGATCGAGAAAATACTGCGAGGTATAAAACGAAATCTGGTCAATACCGGTTTTCATAGCTTAACAATCAGCTCCGCGCGGCCTTTGATTTTCTCAATGCGGTCCGCGCCGAGCAGAAACATCGCGGTAACAAACTCGCGCTTCAGCCGCTGAATCACTTTACGCACCGCATCCGCTGATTCCATGGCCGGATTCAGAAACGGCCGCGCCAGCCCGCAGAGCGACGCCCCGAGAACCACCGCTTTCGCCATATCCACGCCGGAACGGATGCCGCCGGAAGCGATCAGCGTGACGCGGTCGCTGTACGACGCGAGCGCCTTGAGCGCTTCGGGAGTCGGAATTCCCCAGTCCTGAAAAAGCTGACCGAGCGACGGATCTTCGCTGCGCTCGCCCTCGACGCGGCTCCACGATGTTCCGCCTGATCCGGCGACATCAATGTATTTCACACCGGCTTCGATCAGCAGTTCCGCATCGGCGGCGGAAATACCCGCGCCGACTTCTTTGACAATCACCGGCACTTCCAACCCTTTGACAATTTCGCCGATTTTTTTCCGCAGGTTGGAAAAGTTGGTGTCGCCTTCCGGCTGCACGGCTTCCTGCAGCGGATTCAGGTGCAGGCAGAGCGCGTCGGCTTTCAGCACCTGCACCACGGCACGAGCGTGGGAAAGCGTCATATCTTCGTTAAGCTGCACCGCGCCGAGATTGGAAAACAGCAGCGCCGACGGCGCGACACCGCGCAGGTCAAAGCTCGACCGGGCGGTCGGCTCGGTGAAAAAGATACGCTGGGAACCGACGCCCATCGCCACGCCTTCGGCTTCGGCGGCGGCGGCCAGATTGGTATTGATCGTCCGGAACAGCTTATCGCCGCCGCCGGTCATCGACGAAATCAGCAGCGGGAACGAAAGTTTTTTGCCCATGAACTCGACCGACGGATCAATCGCTTTCAGATCGATCTCCGGCAGTGCGCGATGCGTCAGACGAATCTCGTCGAAGTAAAACTTACGGCGATCCATCTCGTCCTTCTGCGCGACGATCTTGACGTGCTCCACTTTCCGTTTTTCAAGTTCGCTCATAATTTTCAGCCGCTAAGTTACGCGAATTAACGCAAATCAGGCCTGATCTCGCCAGCCCTTACCTTTTCCAAACAACCTACAATCAAACTTGTATGCCTGCTGTATTCAAACGGTTTGTACTCCAAGCCAAATATCCCAGCTTTCTTTCTACATTCAAAAACAGGGATCTTTCGTGACTGAAGTTCACTTAGAACCCTTTCACGATCTACTGCGGTCTTTTTATCTGCATCCTCTTGCTCTGTTGTCACAGCTATAAGCTCATGTAACCTTGACTCATCTTTTCTTTCCAACAAATCAAATATTGTATCACGATCCTCGAGCCTTCTGTTTTGCATTCTATACCAAAAATTATTCTGGCTCATTACAGAGTTAAACTTTACGCCTAAATAGACCCCTTTGACCGTCAAAAACGAACTCGAGTGAACATAATCAGGCCCTGAAACAGCATCGTGCTGGCAATTCATACAACGAGTAATATACCTCCACTCTTTTTCATACAACCAGTCCACTGATTTCGTAAGCAGGTATGTCCTTAACGCCGTTATATCGCCTTGGTTAAGATCTGTTGCATAATTCTGATAATGCGTACTGTATCGCACAGGCTCCAGAATATCCTCCGCATATGGCAATGTAGACGGATCCACATGGAGCTTCAGGCATATTCCTTTATGGCTACAAGCATAATGGCCCCACATAAGCAATGAGTCCCACTTCTCGGACAAACAAATCATTCGATAAAACATTCCAACACAATCAGGAATCGGTTGATTAGAATCATCTTTATCCAAAGAAACATCTAACTGTGAATCGAACGGATCATTAAAGCTCGATGGATCAGAAAGAATCAGCTTTCCATCCAAAAGATCCATGACCCGTTTCCGATGGAACGGGCTCTCTAAATGCGTATAAAAATATAATTCCATTCGGATTCGCGTCCATTAGCGTTCATTCGCGGTTATGAATTCCGCTCCAGCTTGCGATGGGCGGCCATCAGCTCGCCGGGATTGGTCAGTGCGGCCATGAGGGAAAGTTCGCCGCAGAGGACGGCGGCGGAGCAGATGAGTGCGAGGCGACGGGCGTTAGAACCCGGCTCACGCGGTTCGCGGCAGCCGAGTTTCTGCATCACTTCTTCGACAAACGGCAGGCCTTTGCCGTTGCCGACGGTGCCGACGATCAGGTTGGGAATGGTGACGGAAAACCAGAGATTGCCGTTGCGGACTTCGGCCAGCGTGGTTCCCTGCGAGCCTTCGATGATGTTGGCGGCGTCCTGTCCGGTGGCGAGATAGAAGGCCAGCAGCATGTTGGCGTAGTGTGCATTGGCGGAGCGCAGTCCGCCCGCCAGCATGGTGCCGATCAGGTTTTTGCGGATGTTGAGCTGGACGATTTTTTCCGGCGTGCTTTTCAGATATTTCTGAACCAGTTTTCCAGGAACGGTCAGTTCGGCGATGACGTATTTGCCGCGTCCGAGAATACCGTTGACCGCCGTTGCCTTTTTGTCGGAGCAGAAGTTGCCGGAGATGGATTCGTATTTCAGCGAGGGGCAGAGTTCGAAAATATGATTCATCAGCGCTTCGCTCGCGAAGGTGACCATGTTATGGCCGGAAGCGTCGCCGGTGGTGAACTCAAAGCGGATAAAAAGCAGGTTGCCCGCGATCTGCGAGTGCATGTCGATCAGTTTGGCGAAGCGGCTGGTTGTGGCAACGACGGATCCGAACTTTGGAAAATCGGCTTTAATTTTTTCCAGGCATTGGAAAGCGACGATGGCATCCGGCGCTTCGAATAGAACCGAACGGCTCATCCGCTCGTCGATGACGACCGCTTTGATTCCTCCGGATGCGGTGGCGACGCGCGCGCCGCGGTTGACCGAGGCGAAGAGCGGCGTTTCGTAGGTCGCCAGCGGAAGCTCTGTTTCGACCTCAATTTCCGGCCCGGTGATTTTGACCGGCCCAACCCATTGAAGCGGCACGTTGGCAAACAGGTTACTCATGGCAGACCTTTTAGACTGTTTGGGCTCAAATCAAAAGGCTTTTTCGAATTCCCTTGATCACTCCCAATTGATAGGGTCGCAGCATGTCCGGTAAAAAAACCACCTTGCGCCTTCTCTATCTGCTTCTTTTTATTCTGCCTTCCGGTGTCTTTGCTGATCAGCTGCAGCTTAATGCAATTTATACCGATGCAGACGGAATCGGCTTTTTTGACCCGATCTTCGGCGCCGCCCGACAAACAGCCTTTCAATACGCCTGCGGCATATGGTCCGGCTATCTGGGCTCTTCTTACGCCGGCGAAACCATTGATGTTTCCGCCAGTTTTACAAGTATGGGCGGAACCAGTTCATCCGCCGTCCTTGGCAGCGCCGGACCGACAACCTTCAATGCGCTTAATTTCGGGCTCGGCCCCACAGGCTACCTCTGGGCCAACGCGGCCAATGCCAATCATTGGATGGGGCAGGATCTGAGTGCAGATGTTGAAATATCCGCCCAGTTCAACAGTGATGTCGATAACGATACGGTGCTGAGCACTACCGGTTTTTACTACGGGCTGGATGGAAACTGCGGAAACAACATCGATTTTGTTTCTGTTCTGCTGCATGAAATCGGCCACGGACTTGGCTTTACCTCCCTCATCAACCCCGCTTCCGGTGCATACTACACATTGCACCCGTTCATACCGAACACGCCCAGCGTATATGATTTTTTCCTTGGGTTGAACAACGGCGACGGAAGCTATACCTCGTTAATGGATATGTCCGACCCAAACCGCCTGAAGGCCGTCACCAGCGATGAAATATACTGGATGGGCGAGGCGGCCACCGCCGCGAACGGAAACATTTATCCGAAAATTTATGCCCCCACAAACTGGTCACAGGGATCAAGCATTTCCCACGAGGATGAGACTGTTCATGCCGGTTCGCTGATGAGTCCTTACTACAGTGGTGTTTTACATACCCCTGACGCCATGACGCTCGGGATGCTGGGAGACATCGGCTGGACGGTGATCCCCGAACCCTCATCGGTCTTGATGATTGCTTTTGTCAGCGCTGCCGGTTTATGGATACGCCGCCGGTTTGGTTATTGATCCGGGCGTTTCTCAGTTTTCGTCAAAAAGCCAGGTCGAGAGGTAGCGCTCGCCGCTATCGCAGATGACGGTGACGATGAGTTTGCCTGCGTTTTCCGGCCGTTTAGCCAGCTGAAGTGCCGCCCAGACGTTGCCGCCAGCCGAAATACCGCAGAGGATTCCCTCCTCTTTGGCGAGGCGGCGTGCGGTGATTCCGGCGTCGGCGGCAGAAATCTGCAAAACTTCATCTACGATTTTGCGATCCAGGTTGACCGGAATGAAGCCGGCGCCGATTCCCTGAATTTTGTGCGGGCCGGGTTTTCCGCCGGAGATAACGGGCGAGTCGGCCGGTTCAACAGCAATCACTTTGACACCGGGTTTCTTCTTTTTGAGTACGCTGCCGACGCCAGTGAGCGTGCCGCCGGTACCAACGCCCGCGACAAAGAGATCCACCGTGCCGTCGGTGTCGTTCCAAATTTCGATCGCCGTCGTCTGGCGGTGAATTTCGGGGTTGGCAGCGTTGGCGAACTGCTGCGGCATATAGGCGTTGGCCAGCTTGCCAACCAGCGCTTCGGCTTTTTTGATCGCACCGGGCATCCCTTCAGCGCCGGGCGTGAGGATGAGTTCCGCGCCGAGCGCGGCGAGCAGCTTGCGGCGCTCAATGCTCATGGTTTCCGGCATGGTGAGAATCAGTTTGTAACCTTTGGCGGCGGCAGCGAAGGCCAGTGCGATACCGGTGTTGCCGCTGGTCGGCTCGACGATGGTTGCGCCGGGCTTAAGTTCGCCGCTTTTTTCAGCGGCCTCGATCATCGCAATACCGATACGATCCTTAACGCTGCCGAGCGGATTGCGCGATTCCATTTTGACGGCCACAGTGGCCTTGAAACCTGCAGTGAGCCGGTTGAGTTTGACGAGCGGAGTGCCTCCGATGGTCTGTGTTACGTTGTCATAAATCTTCATTTTATAATTCCTTGCTTAAATGGTGTAGCTGGCGGCTCCTGATTTTTCAAGGTCTGCCACTTTATCGAGCAGATCTTTGAGGGTTATTTTTGAGAAGTAGGCCTCAAGCACTTTTGAGGCTCCTTCCCAGACCGGACGGGTTACACAAATATTTTTGTCCCGTCCTTTACAGTCGTTGCGCTCGCAGTCAACAAGCGTCATATCACCTTCAGAGGCGCGCAAAATGTCGTACACCGTAATTTTTGCAGGGTCTTTCGCCAGCCGGAAGCCGCCCTTTACCCCGCGCAAACCTGCAACAAATCCTTCATTTTTGAGCGGTACAATGATCTGTTCGATGTAGTCGGCGGAGATGAGTTCTTCTTCCGCGATAATCTTCTTAGAAACCGGTCCGTTTTTCTGATAGCGGGCAATACTGAGCAGAATGCGAACGGCGTAGCGACCCTTGGTTGACATCTTCATAACTTCATTCCTCCAGATTAAACCTACAAATTATTATCAGATTTCTAGGTTTTAATTAATTGGGGTATGGTGAGTCAACTTTAAATTGCGGGCTGTTCCCTCCGATATTCAGCACAAAGTATTGCCATTCACGGTGAAATCAGGCAGAAAACCGCCTTACTTTAAGGAAATACTTATGAGTGCTCCAGGCAGTAACTTTATTCACGACATCATTGATGCGGATTTGGCTTCCGGCAAACACACGACGGTGATCACCCGCTTCCCGCCCGAACCCAACGGCTATCTGCACATCGGCCATGCCAAAGCCATCTGTCTCGACTTCGGTACCGCCCTCAAATACGGCGGGCGCTGCCACCTGCGTTTCGACGACACCAACCCGACCGCCGAAGACACGGAATATGTCGAGGCGATTGAAAATGACGTCCGCTGGATCGGCTTCGACTGGGGCACACATCTCTACTGGGCGTCCGACTATTTCGACCGCATGTATGAATGCGCCGTCGAACTGATCAAGCGCGGCAAGGCCTATGTCTGCGAGCTGAGTGTTGACGACTTCAAAGAATATCGCGGCGTACCGAACCTGCCCGGCAAAGAGCCTGCCGGTCGCAAACGCTCGATTGAAGAAAATCTCGATCTTTTTGCGCAGATGAAAAACGGCGAATTCGCCGACGGCACCTACGTCCTGCGTGCGAAAATCGACATGACTTCCCCCAACCTGCACATGCGCGATCCCGCCATCTACCGCATTAAACACGCCAGCCACCACAACACGGGCGACAAGTGGTGCATCTATCCGATGTACGACTTCGCCCATTGCCTCGAAGACTCCATCGAAGGTGTCACCCACTCGCTCTGCACCCTCGAATTCGAAGTGCACCGCCCGCTTTACGACTGGATTCTCGAAACGCTTGAACTCTATCAGCCGCGCCAGTATGAATTCGCCCGCCTTAACCTCACCTATACCATTATGAGCAAACGCAAACTGCTCGAACTGGTGAAAGAAAAACTAGTCAGCGACTGGGACGATCCGCGTATGCCGACCATTTGCGGCATGCGCCGCCGCGGTTATACACCCGAAGCCATCCGCACTTTCTGCACCGAAATCGGCATCACTAAAACCGAAAGCCTCACCGATGTCGCCCTGCTCGAACACCATGTGCGCAACGACCTCAACGAAATCGCGCCGCGCCGCATGGCCGTACTTGACCCGCTCAAAGTCGTCATCACCAGCTATCCCGCAGGACAGACCGAAGAATTTGAACTGCCCAACCACCCGAACAAGCCGGAGATGGGCGTCCGCACCGTTCCGTTTGCACGGGAAATCTACATTGAGCGCGAAGATTTCATGGAAACGCCGGCAAAAAAATTCTTCCGCCTCGCCCCCGGCACGGAAGTGCGCCTGCGCGGTGCCTATCTCGTCACCTGCACTGAAATCATCAAAGACGCTGCTGGCAATATTACCGAACTGCACTGCACACACGATCCTGACAGCCGCGGCGGCAACGCGCCCGACGGAAGAAAAGTCAAAGGCACTATCCATTGGGTCTCCGCGCAGCATGGTGTCAAAGCAGAAGTGCGCCTCTACGACCGCCTCTTCACCAGCGAAAACCCCGCCTCCGAAGAAGGCGACTTCAAAAACTATTTAAACCCCGATGCACTCAAGATCATTACTGGAATCATCGAGCCCGGACTGGCGGCGGCAAAAGCCGGCGATAAATTCCAGTTCGAACGCATCGGCTACTTCTGTGCCGACCTTGACGCCTCGGCAAACAAACCGGTCTTCAACCGTACCGTCGGTCTGCGCGAATCTTCGTCAAAACAGACAGCGGATTCCAATTGATCGAGGGTTTGTCTCTCAACTCTCACTAAGATTTGTGTGCTGTGTAGCGGAATATGCAGACCATCAGGCCGCCGACGCCCAACATAACAATAGTTGCCGGTTCGGGCACAGCTTCGACCGTGAACGAATTAAGACTCCAGCCATTGCCTCCGCCCTTATCAATGGCAATTATTTTGAAAAAAGAACCCTGATTCAGCGTCGTATTAACTGCATAAGTACCGCCGGCCGTAAAATTAACCAAACTTCCATTAGCCACTTGATATGCGCCTGTTTCGACATTTCCGCCAGTAAAACTGGAAACCGTAACGGACTTTATTGTTACCGTGCGGTCAAACGAAACCCATAAAGATTCCTGTCCGTTATTTGTATCAAAGAACGAAGTCGCATCCCCGCTACCCGCCGCATTGATGCCAAATTCGGAGGCCGTCGAATTAAGCAGACTTCCGGCACTGTAACTCCCGTTCAGATAGGCAAACATCGAAGCGCGCACTGTCAGCTTGTTACCGGCGTTGGTATAAACACCGGACGACACGTTGTCCCAGGCGGCACTTTCCTTGTTAATCAGATCAAAGGTAAACAACTCAGCATAAACACCGTTAAGAAACATATGCATAAACACAGCAGCAATAATTACTTTTCTCATTCATCCTCCTTCTTTAACGAATAAGTAGTTATTGCTGTATATTATTCTTATTTATTTATATTAAGCAATTTCTTTTAAAAAATAAATTTTGTTTACCATTTCGAGAAAGGGCGGAGAGCCAGCGCCGCGTTGTAATAGCGGCTGTCTGAAGTAACTTCCGCTCCCAGCCATTCTGGCTTTTCAAAGGGCTGATCTTCTCTTTCGAGCTCGATCTCGGCTACGGTCAGCCCCTCATTCGAACCGGAAAATTCGTCGATCTCCCAGATCATCCCGTTGTTTTCAAGGGTGTATCGTTTCTTTGAAACCAGCCGGTCACCACAAAGATTTTTGATCATATATTCAGCATCGGCGGCAGGAATTTCATATTCGCACTCGGAACAGGAAATCCCCTGTGCAGGGCTCTTAACCGTCAGAAAACCCTGTCCGCCCAGCAGACGGACACGAACGGTGGCTTCGGATTTTCCGGCGGTTATATAGCCTTGGCAGCAGATTGCCCCCGTTCCGGCAGTTACTCGCCAGCCATCACCGGTCACCAGAAATTTCCGCTCAATTTCCTGCTTCATGAACAAATCCTTGCTTTCGGGCTGCTGTTAATAGATTTTTAACGCATTGTATGCCCGCAAAGGAAGGATGAAAATGAAACCTGCGCTGATTGTTGCACTGGACGTACCGACCGCAAGAGAAATGGAAGAAGCCCTTGATCAGATGCCGGACATCATTGAGTGGTATAAGGTTGGCTTGGAACTTTTCTGCGCCGCGGGGCCTGCCTGCCTTGAACCACTGAAAAAACGGAACAAAAAAATTTTCCTGGATCTCAAATTACACGATATCCCGCGCACCGTTGCCAATGCGGTAAAAACCGCCGCCAGCCATGGCGTAAACCTGCTGACCGTGCATGCAATCGGCGGGCGGGCGATGCTGGAGGCGGCGGCCGAAGCCGCGCGCGAGTGCTCCAATCCGCCGAAACTGGCGGCCGTCACCACGCTGACCAGCCTTTCTCAGGACGATTTTGCTGATCTGGGAATCAGCCGTACTGTATCTGAACAGGCACTGGCACTAGGCGAACTGGCTATCAGCTCAGGAATTGACGGACTGGTTACCAGCGCCCATGAGGCGGGAGTGCTACATAAAAAGTTTCCGGACTCCCTGCTGGTGGTTCCGGGTATCCGCATGCCGGATGGAGAGATTGGCGACCAGAAACGTGTTGCAACCCCTGCTTTTGCAGTTCATCAAGGAGCCACCCATCTGGTAGTAGGTCGTCCGATTCTGCAGGCTGAATATCCTGAGTCCGTCGTTGCAGCAATTTTTGCCGACATAAAAAACGCCTCGTAATCACGAGGCGTTTCCTGACGTATCTGCAGAAGAATATCTGTCTGAGTTCTGACTTACGCCTTATTTCTTTTCAGCCAATGTCAGCTTCTTTCCGGAAGCCAGCCACTGCTGAAGAACGATTTTGCAATATTTGCTCTTGGAAATGTGCATAGAATCCGAGCGTTTTTCCAGATCTTCCGCCATTCCTCTCGGCATATTGATGCCGATGGTCTTCGTACCTTTTCCTATAGGGTTCGTTGCCATACCATTCCTCCTTATCCTTGTAAGCTTTTACATTACAAAAAAGATATCTTGAAAGCAATGTTAAATTTAAGAAGTAATTAAATGCCTAATAAAGCATCTGCGAGAATAAGAATTGTAAATACCCTACTCTATCGGTGTTTACAGAATTAAAATAAAGAAGAGACGCTCCACACGATACCGGTTTTACCGTAAGGGAAAATCTTTCCCTCTGTAAGGTCTCATTTCTATCTATAATTGATGCGGCTATAGCATTTTAGGAAATGTCGTAGCCGTCATCGTAGACGAGGATTCCAGCTTCGTTCCGTCAAACCAAACACTTTTTCTTATGCAAACGAGGTCGGAATCCTCGTCTACGATAAGTTGCCCCTAAAATTATCGGCTACGGTTTTCCTTAATTTGCTCTAGGAAATACATCCCGCCGACTACAAACACAATTAATAATGTCCACTTCATGATTTGTTCCCGACAGTGTTATTGAACGAATTTTAACTTCGGTTTATTAATTTTCATAAAACGAATCAACGAGCCGAACTATACGGGAGAGAATAGGCGGTCAAGGTGAAAGCGGCTTTCGGCCTGTGCTGTCTTTACCAAATGCTGATGCGGTTGCTTGGCGAGAGGTAAAGCACGCTGTTGGTCGTGACTCCGAATGCGTTATACCAGGGGCTGAAGTTGCGCAGCGTACCGTTGACTCTGAACTCGCCCGGGCTGTGAGGATTCGTCAGGGTGATCTGGCGCAGGAGGTCGTCGGTGCACAGATTGCGCCAGAGCTGCGCGAAGCTCAGGAAAAACCGCTGGTCGCCGGTGAAACCGCCGATCACGGGGGCTTTGCCGCAGTACTCGGCGGCAACAAATTTCCGGTAGCCGCTGTAGGCGATGGCAAGGCCGCCTAAATCGCCGATGTTTTCACCCAGCGTCAGCTGGCCGTTCAAGTGCAGGCCGGGCAGCGGCGAGTACTGGTTATACTGTTCCACCAGACGGCCGGCGCGCTGCTCGAAGTTGCGGCGCGCCGCCTCGCCCCACCAGTTGCGCAAGGCCCCGGTGCCGTCATAGTGACTGCCCTGATCGTCAAAGCCGTGACCCATTTCGTGACCAATGACCATGCCGATGGCGCCGAAGTTGACGGCCGGGTCGGCATGGGAGTCAAAAAACGGCGGCTGCAGGATGGCGGCCGGAAAAACAATTTCGGCTCCGGTCGCGTGGAAGTAGGCGTTGACCTGCTGCGGAGCCATACCCCATTCCCAACGGCGCACCGGCCCGCCGAGCTTGGCCCGCTCGTCCTGCTGGAACCACTGCTGACAGCGGTGAACGTTGCCGACGAGATCGTCTTTCGAAATGGTTATTGAGCTGAAGTCGTGCCATTGGTTCGGGTAGCCGATTTTGGAGGTGATGGCATCCAGCTTGGCAATGGCTTCGGCGCGGGTGGCGTCGTCCATCCAGTCGACCTGCGCGAGGCGTTCCCGGAAGGCCATCCGCAGAAACTTCACCAGCTTGTCGGCTTCGGCTTTGGCCTCCGGCGGAAAATAGCGCTCCACATACAGTTTGCCGAGCTGCTCGCCCAGGCTGGCGTTGACAAATTTAACCGCCCGCATATCCAGCGGCCGCTGCTCTTTGATGCCGGAAAGACGGCGGCTGAACATATCGAAGCTGGCATCGACCCACTCGTCAGACAAGAGCGGCGCGTGGTTGTCCAGGAAGTGATAGGCGGTGTAGGCGCACAGGGTCTCCATGGGTGTGCGGGCAAACAGCGCGGCCAAACCCTGCAGAGCGGTGTCGGTGCTGACATTCACCTGTTTAACGTCATCGAAGCCGGCCTCTGTTAAAAAGGCCTGCCAGTCAAAACCCGGCGCGTAAGTGAACAACTCTTCCACGGTCATGGGATGATGGTTCCGCACGGCGTCGCGCTCCTGTTCAGGAAGCCAGTGCTCGCCGGCGATGGCGGTTTCAAACGCCAGAATGTCGGCGGCCTTGCTCCCGGCGTCCGGGACGCCGCCGCGCGTCAGCACACCTTCAATGTAATTCGCATACGCAACCCGCAGTCCGTTGTAAGGCTCGCCGGTTTTCAGATAGTAATCGCGCCCCGGGAGCCCAAGACCGCTTTGCCCTATAGCCACGATGTAGCGCGATGTTTCGACAGGATCGATCATTACGCCGGCACCGATCATCGAGGAATAACCGATGCCGCCCATGCGGCGGGCGATTTCCCGGCGATCCGTCACGTTCAGAATTCCGTCCAGCTCTGACTTCAGCATACTGCTGCCCAGCGCGTTGCGCCGGTCCATGTCGATGTAACTGGCGTACATATCCGCAATCTGCTGAGCAGGTGTGCCGGAGGACAAAGTCTGTTGCGTTTTCAGATCGCCAATGATGGACTGTACCTGCTTCTCGGTGCGCAAGGACAATTCAACAAATGAACCGGCCATTGGAAAACCGACCGGAATTTCGGCGGTATCCAGCCAGCCCTTGTTGACATGGCGGTAGAAGTCATCGCCGGGCGCTACGGCAGCAGACATGAATTGGGTTTCGACGCCCCATGTGCCGAATTTCGGCGGCGGAGCAACAACAGACGCGGTCTTCAGGCCGGAGTGACCGGCACAGCCGGCAAGAAACAAAATGACGACAGCGAATGCTGCCTGAGTGTGGAAACCGGTTGCGAATTGACTCACGGAAGACATCCTTTTTTAGGCCGAACTATATGGGGCGTAAAGTGCCGGTCAAGGTGAAACCGGCTATGCTAAAGAAAAGCCGCCCGGATATTCCGGGCGGCTTCTTTAAAAATGTGCCGCTGTTATTTACCCAGCAGACCGCCGAGACCTTTTTTGACGGAATCGGCCGCGCCTTTGGCCGCATCGGTTGCCCCCTTGGCGGCATCCATAGTTGCGCCACCAGTCCCCCTCAAGACATCTCCGGCGACACCGCCCGCACCTTTCAATACATCGCCGGCCAAGTCACCGGCTGAAGCCACAACAGCAACCACGGCCCCGCTGATAGCGCCGAACACCTCTGAGATAATTTTTTCCGGCGAAGCTCCGTCGGTATCTTTGCCCACATTCTGCAGACGGATCGCCGGCAGAGGGAGTGTCAGTTTTTTACCGCCCAGCGCAGCAATCGTCACATTGACTTTGGCGCCGTTGAGCTGGAAGTCATCAATGATTACTTTTTTCGCTGCGGCTTTTTTCTTTTCCGGAGCCGGCGCAGCTTCCGGTTTTACAACGGATCCTTTCGGGGCCAGATTGGCCTGCAGGGTGCTCAGGTTGCTCGACTTGAGACTTCTTTCGTAGGTGATCTGCGGAGCGTCGATCAGAATTTCTTCGATCACAATCGTCTTTGAGAACAAAGAGGATATCTTGATTTTCAGTTTAAAATCATTCAGTTCCATGGCGCTGGGTGTGTTAAAACCCGCCGGATTTCCGATGACAAGTCCTTTGATACGCACCATTCCCGTCAGCGGGTTGACAATAGTTCCATCGAGATGAACCGGCACACCCGCCAGTTTCGATCCCATCGTATTTACACCGGCCTTGATGATCTGACCGAGGGAAAGCATCAGCAAAACAAGCAGAAGCAAAACAGCCGCTCCTGCAATCAATAATGCTTTTTTCACCTTCTTCATAGGTTACCGGTTCCTTTCTTCGTTGCCGCATGCTGAAGTTCTCCGTGCAACAGAACAAGCCGAATTTACGACAAATAAAAAACCGCTCCGGAATCGGGGCGGCTTTTCCCAAGACAGACATATCGAGTTATTGCTGGTTATAATAAACAATTTCGTCGTTGACCGCGAACAGTTTGGCACTGGTGAATACTTTGTGTTTTTTCCGTTCTTTGTCGCATCGAATAGCGGCATTTCGGGCCGCCTCTTCGAGAGTTGTACAGTTTTTGTCATAACCGAAAGCCCACTGACCGGTGGGATCAATAGCCACCACAAACACTTTTTGGCCCGGCAATGCTTTATAGCGCATAAAAACCGGGTTCAGCGCATCGGGCGGCGGCAGACGGGTTTCAAATTTTTTACCGGAAGACGCACAACCGTAAACGGTTGAGAGAAGCACGGACAAAAGTGCTATTTTGATCATAGATTTCATGATTTCCCCCATCGGGTTAACTGGAATGTACTAAATCGCAAAACGGCAGCAGAGTCAACGGCAAAGCCCTCCAATGTTAACCTTTTTCAAGAAAATGCTGCAAACAGCCCCCTCCAACAGAAGCGAAAGATATTAAACCATGACGCGACAGTATTATAGACGGGCAGATGCACACTGGCATCATTTGCTTTCAAAGCACCTGAAAAAATCCTATCTACTTAAGCTTATTGTTCGGGTTTTATTCTCGCAACAGACCGGTTCAGCCGTATCATTTTGATTTTGAATCGAAGCATAATGAAACAATTTACCATAGCTTTAGCGGGCAATCCGAATTGCGGAAAAACTACGCTGTTTAATGCGCTGACCAGTTCGCGAGCGCGGGTCGGCAACTGGCCGGGCGTCACCGTTGAACATCTCGAAGGGGAATACACCCATGACGGCGCAAGAGTCCGTGTGGTGGATCTGCCCGGCATCTATTCTTTTTCCGCCGGATCGCCGGACGAAAATGCCGCCCGCAATTATATCCTCAAAGAAAAACCGGACGCGGTTGTGAACATCATTGATGCCCGCAATGTTGAGCGCGGGCTTTATCTCACCGCACAACTGCTCGAAATGCGCGTACCGCTCATCGTCGTACTCAACATGCTGGATCTGGCCAAACGGCGGCAGATCGAAGTGCAGGTTGACCATCTCGCGCGCCATCTGGACTGTCCCGTCATTCCGATGGTGGCCGCCCGCAAAGAGGGGCTGGACGAACTGCAAACCGCTGTGGCGGAAGCCGCCGCCACGCACCGGGTGAGCGCCACGAACGTGGCGTATGACGAACAGGTCGAAAAGGCGCTGGCACGGCTGGTTCCTGCAGTTGCGCCAGCAGCCGAACGGGTTGTTGTGCCAGCCCGCTGGCTCGCCGTCAAACTGCTGGAGCGCGATCCGGTCGCTGAGGAACTGACGATCGGAGTCTGTGATGAACTGCTTGCGGCGGAAATCGCCAAGGTTGAAAAACACATCGGCGAAGACATTGAAATTATCATGGCCGACGGCCGGTATGGTTTTGTTCACGGTCTCGCGCTCGACGTAGTGCGCCGCACGGGCGAACTGCGTAAAAATTTTTCTGACGCCATTGACCGGATCGTGTTAAGCCGTCCGTTAGGCATCCCGCTCTTTCTCGCAGTGATGTATGTTGTTTTCACCGTCACGATAACCTTTTCCGGTCCGCTCATCGGCTGTTTCGACACCTTTTTCGGCAGGCTGCTGGTTGACGGGTTCGGCAGCTGGCTTACCGGAATCGGCGCACCCGTCTGGCTGCATGTGGTGCTGGCCGACGGTCTCGGCGGAGGCATCCAAACGGTAGCGACATTCATTCCGCCAATCTTTTTCATGTTCCTCTGCCTGTCGCTGCTGGAGGAATCCGGCTACATGGCGCGCGCGGCGTTTGTGATGGATCGCAGTCTGCGGGCCATCGGCCTGCCGGGCAAAGCGTTCATTCCGATGCTGGTCGGCTTCGGCTGCAATGTGCCGGGCATCCTGGCGGCGCGGACGCTTGAGAATCAGCGCGACCGCACACTTACCATACTTCTGAATCCGTTTATGTCGTGCGGCGCGCGCCTGCCGGTCTATGCGCTTTTCGCGGGCGTCTTTTTCCCGCAGATCGGCGGCGCTGTAATCTTCGCGCTTTATCTGACCGGCATTCTGCTGGCCGTGGCGAGCGGGCTGCTTTTCCGCCGTACCATTCTGAAGGGCGACGCCACCACCTTTGTCATGGAGCTGCCGCCGTACCACGTGCCTCGCGCTCTGGCGATTTTCCAGCATACCTGGGAGCGCCTCAAAGAATTCATTCTGCGCGCCGGGAGGATTATTCTGATTCTGGTGCTCGTTTTAAGTGTTCTCCGGTCGGTCGGAACAGACGGAAGTTTCGGAAACGAAAATTCAGAACATTCCATTGTGAGTGCTTTCAGCCGTGCGGTGACGCCGCTGTTTCATCCAATGGGGATCGCCGACGGCAACTGGACCGCCACGCTCGGCCTGATCACCGGCATTTTCGGTAAAGAGCTGGTCGTCGGCACGCTCAACACGTTCTACGGCGCGAACGGCGCTGATCCTGCCGCAACGATGCTTGCCGCCTTTGCCGGCCAGGCGGGCGCGTTTGCTTATCTGCTCTTCGTGCTGATCTATTCGCCCTGTGTCGCCGCCATCGCCGCCATTCAGCGCGAAACCGGCTGGAAGTGGATGGCTTTCAGCGTCGGCTATCTCACCGCGCTGGCATGGTCACTCGCAACGCTTTTTTATCAGCTTGCCACCTTTGCCGCTCATCCGGTGCAGTCCGCAATCTGGATCGGTGAAATTCTTCTGGCAGGACTTTTATTCGTATTTACTCTTAAACTGGTTTCCCGGAATAAAGGATAAATCATGTTCGGACGGTTTTTAAAAAAACGACAGCAGCAGCGGTGCGGGCGGCGGGCCGGTCAGGGTCTTTGCTGCGCCCATCCGCTCAGCGATTTCGCGCAGGGCGCCGATGTGGTTGTTCTTTCCAACGGCGACCGCAAGACACTCGAAATGGGCCTGTTCAGCGGCGCGCTCGTCCATGTCATGAAAAACCGTCCCGGCGATACCAGCATGGTCGTCGCCGCCGGGGAAAGCCGATACATCATTTCCAAGGAAGCTGCGGCAAAAATTCAGGTGCGCTGATGCTTACAGAAATCATCAAACTGTTGAAAGAACGAGGGCCGATGTCACCCACCGAACTGGCACGCCACTTTCAGACCGATGTCTCTGCGATGGAAGGAATACTCCAGACACTGGAGCGCAAAAGACGTATTCAGCGTTTGGAAACCAAATGTTCGCGCTGCAAAGGCTGCGTCGAGATGAAACCCGAGGATGCCGCCATTTTCCAATATTTAGAAATTGGTGCAAAATAGCCTGCGAATAAATAAGAAGAGGCTATTTGTTTGGATAAACCCCTTCTTGTTGTCTGACAATCCGGAATAAACGCAGCCTGTCGTTTTCCCGCAACGCTGGCTGCCGGCGTTTATTTGTAATTGTCCATGCCGGGAATGTTCACACTGCCCTCCCAGCGGGCCGGTGTGTTCCAAGGCATGTCGGAATATTCGCGCTTCGTGCCGTCCTCATAAGTGGGCGTTGAACACCCGGCGAACACGATGGCGACCAGAATTAAAACTATGACTTTGCCAAACATCGAAAAATATATGCTCTTTTTTCCAATGCTTGGAAATGTTTTTCCCAATGTTTGGAATCCCGCTACCGGCCACGAACGCGGGAAAGGCAGGCAAAAAGTTCAGGGTAGAACGCGGTTTTGGCACGATTGAGCAGATAAAGGTGAATGCCTGGCGCACCGCTTTCAACGAGTTCAGAAATCTGTTCGATAGCCCAGTAGAGGCCGATGCGCTCCATTTTGACGGGATCGTTCTGCGCCGCTTCAAGGTTGCGCAGCAGCACATCCGGCACATGGAATTCGCAAAATGTGCGCATCCGGTTGATCTGTTCGAGCGAAATCACAGGCAGCAGTCCTGGCACAACCGGCGCGGCGATCCCGGCGGCGCGGCACTTTTCGACAAACTCAAAGTAAACGTGATTATGAAGAAAAAGCTGCGTGGTGACAAAGTCAGCGCCCGCATCCACCTTCTCTTTCAGATGCCGGATATCTTCTGCTTTGTTATACGCCTCGGGATGTTTTTCGGGATAACCGGCTGTGCCGATGCAAAGTTGCGGATGACGCTGACGCAGAAAATAAATCAGTTCGGCCGCATAACGGAAGCCGTCGGCAGCCGGTTTGAAAAACTTCTCACCGCGGGGCGGGTCACCGCGCAAGGCCATAATATTCCGGAATCCCTGAGCAACAATTTCATCGGTCAAGCGGGCTAGTTCGCCGCGCGAAACACCAACGCAGGTGCAGTGCGGCATTACGGTGTCATAGCCGAGGCCTCGCAGCTGTTTTGAAATTTCGAGTGTAGACCCGGAAGCAGAGCCGCCCGCACCGCAGGTAACGGAGACAAAGTCGGGCGTGAGGCAGGTCAGTTCCCCCGCGCCTTTGTTAAAGGTGTTGTGTGCGATCCCCGTTTTCGGAGGAAAGAATTCCACCGAAACAAGCGGGCGTTCTGCGATTTTAAGTTTCTGGATAACCGTCATATAAATCTGTTTATCCGGATAAACGGAAATTAACAAGCACAAAAAAAGCCCCGGCATGCCGGGGCTTTGAATCACCGAAGCACTTAGCCGAGAACTGCGTCCTTGGCGGCTTTAGCGATGCGGAATTTGAGAACCGTCTTGGCGGCAATCTTGATAGCGGCGCCGGTGGCGGGGTTGCGACCCATGCGGGCTTTGCGTTTTACTTTGACCAGTTTGCCTAGACCGGGAACGGTGAATCCGGCGGCGGCACCTTTATATGCCTGCGCGATAATGGATTCGAGGGCGGATTTAGCCTGAACTTTGCTGATGCCGGCGTCGTCGGCGATCGTGGCGATGATCTGAGACTTGGTTACTGCTTTTGCCATTGCGAATTCTCCTGTTGCACTATGGTTACTGTTTCCGGCCTTTATGTCGGCCCCTATTTGCTGAGGAATTCTTACTGCAAATGCGGAAAGCGCGCAAGGGGAAATGCGATAATAATTAAGTATAGCTGGGGGTTCGTTAAATCTTTACCTGTTTACGGGCAGGATTTTTTGCCGCAAGAAAGCTCAGGAAAGAATGTGTTGTGCGCCAAAACACGATATCAGGAGTGTGCCGGCAGGATCACGCACCCACAGCCTCCACAGGTTGAAGTGTATCAATAAGCAGACTGACTTCATCCTGCGTTACACGGAAAAATCCTTCGTCCACCTCGAAGCAAACCGGCGCTGCGCCTGGTTTTTCGATGCGAACGGTTCCGCGACCGACGCGCGCCAGCACCGGAATGTGTCCTTGATACACCTGCATTTCGCCTTTCTCCGCCGGTATGGTAACAGTCAGAGCCGTTCCGTCATAGGCGACTTCTTTCGGCGTAATGATTTTAACCTTTAACATGGCCGCCATGGTCATCCTTCGATCGCTTCCGCGATGCCACCCTTCATGTAAAAATTGGACTCCGGCACTGCATCGTGCTGGCCTTCCAGAATTTCCTTGAATCCGCGTACGGTTTCCTGAACCGTTACCTGTCGGCCTTGCCGGCCGGTAAAAACTTCGGCAACCGTAAACGGCTGGCTCAAAAACTTCTGGATGCGACGGGCCCGATTGACAATAACCTTGTCCTCGTTAGAAAGTTCGTCAATCCCCAGAATAGCAATGATGTCCTGCAACTCTTTGTAGCGCTGGAGTACAGCCTGAACGCCGCGCGCCGTGTTGTAATGCTCCTCACCGACGATTTCCGGCGAAAGCGCACGCGAGTTCGAGGCCAGCGGATCAACAGCCGGGAAAATCCCCTGCGCGGTGAGTGCGCGGTCAAGTACGATGGTGGCATCGAGGTGAGCAAACGTGGTGGCCGGCGCCGGGTCGGTCAGGTCATCGGCGGGTACATATACGGCTTGAAACGATGTGATGGATCCCGAGCGCGTAGAGGTGATCCGTTCCTGCAGATCGCCCATTTCCGTGGAGAGTGTGGGCTGATAACCGACCGCGCTGGGAGTACGCCCGAGCAGCGCCGACACTTCGGCACCAGCCTGCGAAAACCGGAAAATGTTGTCGATGAAGAGCAGTACGTCCTGAAATTTTTCGTCGCGGAAATATTCAGCCACGGTTAACGCCGTCAGCGCCACGCGCATACGAGCACCCGGCGGTTCATTCATCTGCCCGTAAACCAGAGCTATTTTTGATTTTTCCAGATCAGCCTGATTGATGACACCTGCCTCGGACATTTCGTGATAAAGGTCGTTTCCTTCGCGTGAGCGTTCGCCTACACCTGCGAAAACGGAATAACCGCCGTGCAGTTTGGCGATATTGTTGATCAGTTCCATAATCACAACGGTTTTGCCGACGCCGGCGCCGCCGAACGCGCCGACCTTGCCGCCTTTCAAAAAGGGGCAGATCAGGTCAATCACTTTGATCCCGGTCGTCAGCACTTCCGGCTTGGTCGCCTGCTCCGTCAGCGGCGGCGGATGCCGGTGAATGGGAAGCCGTTTTTCCGCCTTAACTTCGCCGCGTTCATCAACAGGGTCGCCGGTGACATTCATCATGCGGCCCATTACGCCTTGACCGACAGGGACTGTGATCGGAGTGCCGGTGGTTTTAACCGGCGTGCCGCGCTGGAGTCCTTCCGCCGCACCCATGGCGATAGTGCGCACCCAGTGCCCGCCGACATGCTGTTGGACTTCCAGCACCAGCTTGCGCACCTTGCCGTCGATTTCAGTCTGCTCAACGATCAGCGCCTCATAAATTCCCGGCAGATCGGCGGCGCTTTCAAACTCAACATCCACCACCGGGCCGATCACCTGTACAATTTTTCCTTGTTTCATTTTCCGCCTCGTTTTCCTGCAATTGCTGCGTTGTAAAATTTCACTGTCCTGCTGCCGGGGTTATCCGTCCATTCCGGCGGCACTGCTGATTTCCAAAAGTTCTTTCGTGATTGATGCCTGCCGCAGGTTGTTGTGTACCAATTGCAACCTGTTGTTCATGTCTCTGGCATTATCCGTCGCCTGCTTCATCGACACCATGCGCGCGCTGTGTTCACTGGCGCGAACCTCGCGCATGATCTGCAGCAGCTGATAATCCAGACTGCGCAATAAAAGTGATTCATAGACTGTGTTTACATCGGGTTCGAAATCGAACTCCGCGATATCTTTGACGCTCTTCTGCATTTCCGCGATTTTGGTGCGCTTCAGCGCCTCGGGCAGCTGGTCAAAAAATTCCTGTGACTGCCCCGCCGGCAGGAACCGCCAGGTCAGGGGAACCTGCTTGAAGGTCGAAATATAGTCACTGAAAACAATATCCGCGCCGTCGATTTCGTCATCCAGAAAAAGCTGCGCCACGAACCGGCAGACCATCCGGGCTTCAGAAAGCTTGGGCTGGTCGCTGTAGTCAAAGTCTACAATCAGCAGCCGCCCGGATTTCTGCACAAATTGCGCCGCCTTGGCTCCGATGGTTACAAACAGAGTGGTATTGCGGTCGTATTTGGCAACCTCGCGAAAAATATTAGTATTCAGCGAACCGCACAATCCGCGATCCGTACCGACCAGAATAATCAATTTGCGGTCGCCGGTCCGCTGTTCCATCAGCCCGTGCCGGTAAGCTCCGACATATTGGGTCACCTGCGTCAGAATGTCATTCAGCATGTCCGCGTAGGGTATGCCGAACAAAGCCGCCTGCTGGGCGCGCTTCATTTTAGAAATCGACACCATCTGCATGGCCTTGGTGATCTTGGCCATGGAACGGATCGCTTTAATGCGCCGGCGAATGTCGCGTAAATTTGCCATAAGAATCCGTCAGGCCAGATCTTGATATTCGGCCATCACCTCTTCGAGCCCCTTCTTGATTTCCGGCGTCAGCTGTTTCTGCTGTGCGATATCTTTCAGCAGATCATTCCTCCGCATCCGGATGAATTCGATCAATTTAGCGCGGACTTCGCGCGTTTTCTCGACGGGTGTATTGTCGAAAAATCCCTGCTGGGCAGCCCACAGCTGGACAACCTCCTCTTCCACCGGAAAGGGACTGTATTGATTCTGTTTGAACAGCTCGGTGATGCGTTTCCCGTGTTCGATCAGGGCGACAGTCTTGGCATCCAGATCCGAACCGAACTGGGCGAATTCTTTCAGTTCATAATACTGCGCCAGCTCCAGCTTCACCTTGCCGGCGACCTCTTTCATCGCCTTGGTCTGCGCCGCAGAACCGACGCGTGACACGGAAATCCCGATCGACATCGCCGGACGGATGCCCTGATGGAACAGGTCGCTTTCCAGATAAATCTGACCGTCAGTGATGGAAATTACATTGGTCGGAATATAGGCGGACACGTCGCCGGTCTGCGTTTCAATGATCGGCAGAGAGGTGAGTGTACCGCCTCCGCAGGCTTTCGACATACAGGCGGAACGCTCCAGCAGACGGCTGTGCAGGTAAAAAATATCGCCCGGATACGCTTCACGGCCGGAAGGGCGGCGCAGCACCAGCGACACCTGCCGGTAAGCTACCGCATGTTTGGAAAGGTCGTCGTACACCACCAGCGCGTCCATGCCGTGGTCCATGAACCACTCGCCAATAGCCGTACCGCTGAACGGCGCCAGATATTGCATCGCCGCCGAATCAGATGCCGTAGCCGCCACAACCACCGTGTATTTCAACGCGCCGCGTTCTTCCAGTACGCGCACCACCTGAGCCACACTCGACTGCCGCTGACCGATCGCCACATAAACAGAAAATACAGGATGAACTTTGGTATCAACGGCAAGTTCGGCCTCCCGGTTCAGCCTCGCCTGATTGATGATCGTGTCCACCGCGATAACCGTCTTGCCGGTCGAGCGGTCGCCGATAATCAGTTCGCGCTGTCCTCTTCCGATTGGAATTACCGCGTCAACCGCGAGAATACCGGTCTGCAACGGCGCGGAAACTGATTGTCTACCGATGATCCCGGGAGCCGCACGCTCTACCGGATTCATTTCCGTTGTATCAATCGGACCTTTGCCGTCCAGCGGACGGCCGAGCGGATCAACCACGCGGCCGAGCATCGCACGGCCGCAGGGAATTTCAAGCAGCCGGCCGGTCGAGCGGACGGTCTGCCCCTCATGTACGGTTTCGCCGCCGCTCAGCACCACCGCGCCCACGCTGTTTTCCTCAAGGTTCAATGCAAGGCCGGTGACACCGTTGCCGAAGTCGATCATTTCGTTCAGCCGGATTTTGCGTAACCCTTCAATCCGGGCCACGCCGTCGCCGACTTCCATAACCTTGCCTGTCTCCTCGCAATGAGCCTCCGGATGAAATTGAGCCAGAGTCTCTTCAATGTCCGCTACGATAGATTGCATAATACCTTAACCAGCCTTTCAGTCCTGAAAATTCAATTTTCCAGCAGCTTTTCTTTCACTATTTCCAATTGCCGCGCAATCGTCATATCCGTGACCTGATATCCTTTTTCAATCCGCAACCCGCCGATGACCGCAGGATCAACAGAAAAACTGATCCCGGCTTTCACCGATTCCGTTTCGCGGAACAACCCGCTGAGCTGCTCCTGCTGACGGACGGAAAGCCGGTCCGCGCTGATCACGCCGACCTGATGGGCACGAATATACACTTCCAACCGCTGAACAAAGCACCGCAATACCGCCTCGGCATCGCGCCCTTCGGACTCCCGTGCAGTCCGGACGGCTTCCCGGATACGGGCGGCGTCGGGAATACCGTTAACGGAAACAGATTGCCAAAGAAGGCGGGCGTTCCGGCGGTGCTGGCGGGTTAGTCTCATACTCGTTTATTCCTGCGGCGACCCGGCAGCGATTTCGTCAATGGCCGACTGCAGCAGCCGGCTCCGGTCTGCTTCACTGAGATTCATTTGCGCCAGCTTGGCGGTGAGATTTACAATCATCATCGCAATTTCAGCTTTGAGCTCGGTTTTTAACCGCGCCTGATCAAGCCTGGCGTCTTCACGTGCTTTGGTGAGCATTTCCGCGCCCAGCAATTCACACCGGATTTTTTCCTGATTCAGCAGTTCTGCCACATTGGCTTTGGCGTCGGATATAACCCGCTCCGCCTGTTCATGAGCTTTATGCAACACCTCTTTGCGCGACTCTTCGGCCGCCTGAAGTTCGCGGCGGATATTCTCGTTATTAGCCACCGCCTCTTCCGCCTCCCTGCGCCGGTCCGCCACGGTCTTCATCACAGTCTTGAATACAAACTTATTCAAAACCCATGCGATGATCAGAAACGCAATGGCCTGAGAGGTGAAGTCGTACCAGTTAACGCCGAATTTCGGAAACGGGTTTTCGATGACTGCCAGCAGGGGCAACCCTGCGGCCCCGTTAAACAACCCGTTTCCGGTCTGCATGAATCCTATGCTCATAATACTCCGTCAGCCGCACGGCTTATTTCAGGAAAATGGCGTAGAACACACAGGCTTCAGCAAAGGCAATCGCCAAGATCGCCTGCACCATGATTTTCGCGCTCGCGCCGGGATTCCGTCCCACGGCCATCACAGCACCCAGTCCGATAAGACCTACACCGATAGCGCCGCCGGCTGCTGCAATACCGATATGAATTGATGGATCCATTTTTCTATCTCCCTTTCAGGTTAATGTTGTTGTGCATCCGGAGCCGTCCCCTGCTCCGGATGTTCTTCTGTACCCTCATGACTGCAAATCAACATGATAAAAACGGCGGAAAGCAACATAAAAACCAGCGCCTGAATAAGCCCGACCAGCACTTCCATCAGATAAAACGGAACCGGCAGCAGCCAGCCAAACGCAGGAATTTTATGCAACATGGTGTCCAGCATCACCTCGCCGGCAAAAATATTGCCGTATAACCGGACCGCCAGCGAAAAGGGACGAATAATAATGGATAGAATTTCCAGCAGCCCTACCGCCAGAAATACCACGGCCATCACAAACTGCATGATGCCCGTCGCCCCGCCTTTGGGCGCGAAAATATGTTTTAAAATACCGACCGGTCCATTCTCTTTCCATGCCCACACAAACCAGAACAGGAAAAACAGCGCACCCAGCGCCAGCGTGGTATTGAGGTCGGCATTTACACCGCGAAACAGCGGCTGCGTCACTTTAAACATGTGCTCTGTTTCATGCCCCCAGCCGATACTTCCAATGCCCGGAACCAGTCCAAGCCAGTTGGAGCAGAGAATAAAAATGAAAAACGAACCCAGCAGCCAGAAGGTTTTCTGCGTCAGCTTTTCCCCCATGATATCAGCCAGAAAACCGTGCAGAAAAATCACCAGCGCTTCGACGGTGCCGGTAAACATCGTGTTGCGTCCGGCCCGCACCTGTTGACGGAAAGCAACCGACGCCGCAATCAGAATAAGCGCAGCAAGCCCGCCGGTAATCATCGAATTGGTGACCGGCAAACTGCCGATTGAAAAAATTTCCGGTGCGCTGATTGACAGGTGCTCTCCGCCTTCTGCTCCGGATGAAGTTTCTGCGGTTACAGGCAGCTCCGCGATGGAAGCCTCGGCAAATAACAAATCGGTAGCGCCAAACAGAAGTGTAAGAAGAAGCGCACACATCCAGCGGCCCGCCGGTTTCAAACCGTTAGTAAAAGGCCGGATGGTTGATTTCTGCTGCATGGCTCAAATACCTGTATCCGTCATGATCTTAAAGACAGTCTCCGCATCTTTCGCTGCTAGAATTTTTTTCCGGTTGGCTTCCGACTGTAACAACCTTCCGATCTCGGCCAGACAGCGCACATGCGGGCCGGGCTGCGATGCGGAAGCCAGAATCAAGATGATAATTTTTGCGGGCTGTCCGTCGGCACTTCTAAAATCAATCCCTTTCTGCTTCAACCCGACCGCCACCAAAAGACGGTCAATCGAATTAGACTTCCCGTGCGGAACGGCAATGCCGTTCTCCAGACTGGTACTCATCTTTTGTTCACGTTCCATCACCACGTTCACAATATCTTCCGTATTGCACAACCGATGCTTAGCGTGAATCATGCCGACCAGCTCACGAATAGCCTCGTCCCGTCCGGAGGAGTTCAACTCCACTCTGATACAGGCGGGATCCAGACCGCTTTTTAATACTTCGTTAGCCATGGTCATCCTTTTAGAAAAGCACTGTCTGCACGCATGAATTCCGAGCCGTGTGCCGGCATTTTCATCTCAAAAAAATAAAAAACCACGGTGGGTTTATACCAACAGTTATTGCACGTCAATTGGTTTTTATTTTTTTATTAATCCAGTCATGGAATGCGATGAAAAAAATCATCTGTCGTTTTGTCCTGATTTTTCATTGACCGCCCGCCGCTGAAAGGCAAAATGCATCTGCATTTTTGTATCGGGGAATTACAATTATGAATCTAAAGAAGATTCTCACCAGAGATTCGATCCTGCCGGAGCTGAAAGCCAATACTAAAAGGGGCGTCATTGAAGAAATGGCCTCTTTTATGGCTGCAGCCGGAAAATTCACCAATCGCGCCGCAGCCGTACAATCACTGCTGGCCCGCGAAGAAAAAATGTCGACCGGCATGCAGAACGGTGTGGCTGTCCCTCACGGCAAAACCGATGCAGTGGATCAACTGGTCGCCGCCATAGCCATTCATCGCGCCGGCGTAAACTTCGCCGCCATGGACGGCAAGCCTTCGCATATTTTCGTTATAACACTTTCCCCCGAAAACCGTGCCGGTCCGCATATTCAGTTTCTGGCGGAAATCAGCAAGGCGCTAAGCCGTCCGGAACTGCGGGATCAGTTGCTGCAGGCTTCATCAGCCGATGAGATATTCGGTCTGCTGACTGATTAGGCTTTCGCGCAAACACCTCAGACCGGATCACTTGAAACAGGGAAAACCGGCCACTCACCCCCTCGACATAGATTCAAAATCGCGCTTGACCTCTCGGCCCCGTTCAAGCAACTTCTCCCGCTTTATGAAAACGCTCCTTCCAAGGTGATCTCGCCGGGCGTGTGCCCGTGTCATCTGGAAAGCGGTTTCTTATCACTCAGGCAGGTTAATAAAATATGAAAATCCCGAGTCGTCTGTCGTATACCGCCGCATTGGCTGCCATCGTGTCTATTGTGGCTCCCGCCGCCCGCGCCAGCGAGGCTGACATCAACATCCCCGACCTCAGCACCGTCTCGTTTTTCGACGGCGCTCTTTCCGGCATGAGTGTTCTCATGATCGGCCTCGCGGTCTGTATCGCCGGCGTGTTCTACGGCTGGCGTCAATACATCCAGACCCGCAACCTTCAGGTGCACGCCTCCATGAGTGCGGTCTCCCAGGTCATTTGGGAAACCTGCAAGACCTACCTTTTCCAGCAGGGTAAATTTCTCACGATGCTCTGGATACTTATCGCGGTATGCATGACCTATTATTTCGGCGTACTTTCAGATCTGTCAGCCGCCCACGTCGCACTCATCCTGTCCGCGTCGGTACTCGGTATCCTCGGCAGCTACGGCGTCGCCTGGTTCGGCATCCGCATCAACACCGTTGCGAATTCCCGCACCGCGTTCTCCTCGCTCAAAGGCAACCCGCTCGCCACTCTTTGCATTCCGCTGAAGTCCGGCATGAGCGTCGGCCTGCTGCTCGTCGCCATTGAACTGTTCTTCATGATCTGCATTCTCGCCTTTCTCCCCAGCAAACTGGCCGGCCCCTGCTTCATCGGTTTCGCCATCGGCGAGTCTCTCGGCGCAAGCGCGCTGCGTATTTGCGGTGGTATTTTCACCAAAATCGCCGACATCGGCGCCGACCTGATGAAGATCGTCTTCAATCTGCCCGAGGACGATCCGCGCAACCCCGGCGTAATCGCCGACTGCACCGGTGACAATGCCGGCGACTCAGTCGGCCCTACGGCCGACGGCTTTGAAACCTACGGCGTGACCGGCGTCGCGCTGATCGCGTTCCTCGCGCTGGCGCTGGCCGCCAACCCGGCACTGTGCGGCGTGCTCATCGTATGGCTCTTCGCCATGCGTATTCTGATGGTCATCACCTCGCTCGTCAGCTACCTCATCAACGATGTCATCAGCAAAATGCTTTATGGCGGCACGAAAGATTTCAACCTTGAGCAACCCCTGACCCATCTGGTCTGGATCACTTCGCTCATCTCGATCCTCGTCACCTACGCCGCAAGTTATGCACTGCTCGCCCATCACCCGGCGTGCGGTTCTGAACTGTGGTGGGTGCTTTCGACCATCATTTCGATCGGTACGCTCGCTGGCGCGATCATCCCCGAGTTCACTAAAATTTTCACGAGCACCGAATCCCGCCACGTGAAAGAAGTCGTCACCTCTTCCCGTCAGGGCGGCGCATCACTTAATATTCTCAGCGGACTGGTCGCCGGCAACTTCTCCGCCTTCTGGACCGGCCTCGCCATCCTTATGCTGATGTTCGGTGCTTACCACTTCTCCCAGAGTTCAGCCCTGCAGGCCATGATGCCCGAAGCCTTCCGCTTCGCCGCACCGATCTTCGCGTTCGGTCTCGTAGCTTTCGGCTTCCTCGGTATGGGCCCGGTCACGATCGCCGTGGATTCCTTCGGCCCCGTAACCGACAACGCGCAATCGGTATTCGAACTGTCGCAGATCGAAGGACAGAAAAATATCAGCGCCGAAATCGAGAAGGACTTCGGCTTCAAGCCGGACTTCGCTCTGGCCAAACACCAGCTTGAAAAGGGCGACGGCGCCGGCAACACATTTAAAGCCACCGCCAAGCCTGTGCTGATCGGCACCGCCGTCGTCGGCGCAACCACGATGGTCTTCGGCATCATCATGATGCTGAAAGGGATTTTCCCCGACACCATCGAGAAGCTCTCGCTCGTCCACCCCGAAGCCATCATGGGACTTCTGATGGGCGGCGCGGTTATCTACTGGTTCACCGGTGCAAGCACCCAGGCCGTTGTAACCGGCGCCTACCGCGCCGTTGTCTACATTAAAGAAAACATGAAGCTCGACGCGGCCACCGCATCCATCGAAGCCTCGAAAGAAGTGGTGAAAATCTGCACGCAGTACGCACAGCGCGGCATGATTAACATCTTCGTCGTCATCTTCTGTTTCTCGCTTTCACTGGCGCTGTTTGACCCCTTCTTCTTCATCGGCTACCTCATCGGCATGGCGTTTTTCGGATTATTCCAGGCCATCTTCATGGCCAACGCCGGCGGCGCATGGGATAACGCCAAGAAAATCGTCGAAGTTGAGCTGAAGATGAAAAACACCCCGCTGCACGCGGCCACCGTCGTGGGCGACACCGTCGGCGACCCCTTCAAAGACACTTCGTCCGTGTCGCTGAATCCGGTCATCAAATTCACCACCCTCTTCGGGCTGCTCGCCGTCGAGATTGCTGTGAAGATGGAGCCCGGCCTCAAACACGCGCTCGGCGCCATTATCTTCATCATCGCCCTTATCTTTGTATATCGCAGCTTCTACGGCATGCGTATCCCGGTCGACAAAAAGGACTAAACCTGCTTCTCTCTGTTCCGGCGAAGAGGCGCGCTCCCCTGCGCGCCTCTTCTGCCGTAAAGGATTGAAAGCAACCCGATACGTCTCGGCTTGAAAATAACGGTAAAATAATGCAAACAGTCGAAATGAGCCGCCGGAAAACAGCTGGCCTGATCGTGTGTGCGTTAGGTGTGGTGTTCGGAGATATCGGCACCAGTCCGCTGTATGCCTTGCGCGAATGTTTTCACGGTTCCCATGGCCTGACACCCACAGTTCCGCATGTGCTGGGCGTCCTTTCGCTGGTCATCTGGACACTGATCCTGATCGTCTGTCTGAAATATGTCACCTTCGTCCTGCGGGCTGATAACCACGGCGAAGGCGGTATTCTGGCGCTGTTCGCCCTCACCCGCGCCGACGAGGCCGGACAGGGAAAGCGCCGAACCATTCTGGTGATGACGGCTCTGCTGGGTGCCAGCCTGCTCTACGGCGACGGCATGATCACGCCCTGTATCACCGTTCTGGGCGCGGTCGAAGGGCTGAACGTCGCCACCCCGTTTTTTGAACCATGGATTGTTCCTCTGAGTCTGGGCATCCTGATTGCCATCTTTGCCTTCCAGCATAAGGGCACCGGTAAAGTCGGCGGAGTATTCGGACCGGTGATGCTGGCCTGGTTCGCTGTCCTCGCTCTTCTCGGACTGCGCGGCATTGTAATGGCTCCCGAAGTACTGGCCGCGCTTTCTCCCGTGTACGGCATTGATTTCCTCCTGCACAGCGGGAAAATCGGCTTCATCGTCATGGGTGCCGTATTTCTGACCGTGACCGGCGCGGAAGCGCTTTATGCCGATCTAGGACACTTCGGCCCCCGTCCCATCCGGCAGGGATGGTTTTTTATCGTATTCCCGGCGCTGATTCTGAACTACTTCGGTCAGGGCGCACTGATCCTGAAGCAGCCGGAAGCTCTGGCCAACCCCTTCTATATGCTCGCCCCCGGCTGGGCTCTTTACCCGCTTGTCATACTGGCCACCGTCGCATCGGTTATTGCCTCGCAGGCTCTCATTTCCGGTGCGTTTTCGCTGACCATGCAGGCGATCCAGATGGGTTATCTGCCCCGCATGGAAATCCGCCACACTTCGTCCGAACAGCGCGGTCAGGTTTACCTGCCGATCATCAACGGGTTTCTGCTCACATGCTGCCTCGCGCTGGTGCTCGGCTTCCGCTCCTCCAGCAATCTGGCCTCCGCCTACGGTGTCGCCGTCACACTGACCATGATCTCCACCACTATTTTATTCTTCATCGTGGCGCGGAAACGCTGGGGATGGAATGTCCTGGGTGCCGGCACGTTATGCGCAGGTCTGCTTACAGTAGAAGTTCTGTTCTTTGCTGCCAACGCACTGAAAATCTGGCGCGGCGGCTGGCTCCCGCTGGTGGCCGCCGCCGGATTCCTGGCGGTGATGACCACCTGGCGGACGGGCCGCCACCTGCTCAGCCGCCACATGAAAGAACGCCTGCTGCCGCTGGAAAGCTTCCTCGACGACCTGAGCCTCGGCCATGCTGTGCGAGTTCCCGGTACAGCCGTCTACCTGTCCGGCAACCTCCTCGGCACACCGCTGGCGCTGCTCCACAACTTTAAACTCAACCGGTCCGTGCATGAGCGCGTGATCCTGCTCACAATTCTTGCCGTCGACGAGCCGTATGTGAATCCCGCCGGGCGTGTACAGATAGAAGCGCTGACAAACGGGTTCCATCGCGTAGCCGCCCGTTACGGTTTCATGGAAAAAGCCGCCATCGGGGAAATCCTGTCCCGCTGCCGCGACCTTGGTCTTGAACTGCATCCGAACGCCTGCACGTTCGTCCTCAGCCGGGAAACACTGGTGGCCACATCGGCTAAAGGCATGGCCCTTTGGAGGAAACGTCTCTTTGCGCTGATGTCCCGCAACGCCCAGTCGGCAACCGCCTTCTTCGGGCTGCCCGCCAACCGCGTGGTCGAAATGGGTATGCAGATCGAGATTTGAAGATGCTTTCACGGGGCTGGTTAAGTTCTTCCAACCCTTGAAAAATTGGCTACACTCCCTGCATGAGCAAAAAGCTTTTCCTCCTCGACGGCATGGCGCTGGTGTACCGGGCCTACTTCGTGTTCATCCGCAACCCGATGATCAATTCGAAGGGCCGCAATGTTTCCGCCGTATTCGGGTTCCTCAACACACTGCTCGAACTGCTCGAGAAACAGAACCCGACGCACATCGCCGTCGCTTTCGACGTTTCCGGGCCGACCTTCCGCCACGAAGAATTCCCCGAATACAAAGCGCAGCGCGAAGAGACGCCCGAAGAAATCCGTGCCGCCGTTCCGGCCATCCGGGAATTTCTGACGGCTTTCAATATTCCGATTCTCACCGCACAGGGCTTCGAGGCCGACGATCTGATCGGTACGCTCGCGCGCCGCGCCGAAAAGCAGGGCTTCGACACTTACATGGTCACGCCGGACAAAGATTTCACCCAGCTGGTTGACGAACATACCTTTGTTTACAAACCCGCCAAGAGCGGCGCGCCGCCCGAAATCATGGGCGTGCCGGAAGTGCTCAAGCACTGGGAAATCGAGCGCATCGAACAGGTCACCGACATTCTCGGCCTCGCCGGTGACGCCGCCGACAATATTCCCGGCGTGCCGGGCGTCGGCCCCAAGACCGCGCAGAAACTGATCGCACAGTACGGCTCCGTTGAAAATCTCCTCAAGCACACCGGTGAACTGAAAGGCAAGCTCAAGGAAAATCTGGAAGCCAACAAGGAGCGCGCCCTGCTCTGCAAACGGCTCGTAACCATCATGACCGAAGCGCCGCTTGATTTTTCGCCCGACCAGCTCATCCGCGGCAAATACGACGAAAACAGGCTGAACGCGCTTTTCTCCGAATTTGAATTCTCCGCTTTCTCCAAACGGCTGTTCGGCAAACCTGCCGCGCCGGTTGCGCCAGTCGCTTCCTACGCCCCGCCGCCGCCGAAACACGGACAGGGCGACCTCTTCGACTTCGCTTCACAGAAAGCACCGGCGACTCCGGCAGAAGAAACCGCGCCGGTTTATAAAACCATCGAAGATGTCAAACACGCTTACCGTGCTGTCCAGACGCTGGAAGAACGCAAGGCGCTGGCGGCAGAACTCGGTAAACACAAGAGCTTTTGCTTCGACACCGAAACCACCGGACTTGACCCGCTCACCGATAAACTCGTCGGCATCTCTTTTTCCGTCAAACCGCACGAAGCGTGGTTCGTCACGCTTCCGCCTGACGAAAAGGAATCCGCCAAAGCATTGGAGCTTTTCAAACCGCTTTTTGAAAATGAGCAGATCGAAAAGACCGGCCACAACCTGAAGTTTGATATCGCCATGCTGCGCGCCGCCGGCATTGAAGTGCGAGGAAAGCTCTTCGACACCATGCTTGCCCATTATCTGCTCGATCCCGACCAGCGGCACGGACTGGACAAACTGGCCGGAACGCACCTCGGCTACGCGCCGGTTCCGATCACTGCGCTGATCGGCGAAAAGAAAAGCGAGCAGATTTCCATGGCCGACGTGGCGGTCGAAAAACTGGTCGACTACGCCTGCGAAGACGCCGACGTCACCATACAGCTTCGCACAATTCTCGAACCGCAGCTGGAGAAACGGAAACTCAGAAATGTTTTCGACACCATTGAATGCCCGCTCATTCCGGTGCTGGTCGAGATGGAAGCCAACGGCATCGCGCTCGACACCGCCGCGCTTAAGGAAATTTCCGGACGGCTGGCCGGTGAAATCGCCGGTTATGAAAAGAAGGTTTATGAGCTGGCCGGACACGAGTTCAACCTCAACTCGCCCAAACAGCTCGGCGACGTACTCTTCGACGAACTGAAGCTGGCCGAGAAACCGAAGAAAACCAAAACCGGACAGTACACCACCAACGAAGAAGTGCTCGACCAGCTCGCGACCGAACATGAAATCGCCCGAGTCCTGCTCGACTACCGTGAAGCAACCAAACTCAAAAGCACCTACGTCGACGCCCTGCCGGAATTCATCTCCAAAAAAACCGGCCGCATCCACACCTCGTTCAGCCAGGCCGTCACCACCACCGGACGGCTCGCTTCCAGCGACCCGAACATCCAGAACATTCCCGTCCGCACCGAACAGGGACAGGAAATCCGCCGCGCTTTTGTAGCCGGTTCAAAGGATTTCACGCTTCTTTCCGCTGACTATTCCCAGATCGAACTGCGCATCATGGCGCACCTCAGCGGCGACCAGCACATGAAAGCCGCTTTCGAAAGCGGCGAAGATATTCACACCGCCACCGCCGCGCGCGTTTTCGGCGTCGCACTGGCCGACGTCACCTCCGACATGCGCCGCAAAGCCAAGATGGTCAACTTCGGCATCATCTACGGCATTTCCGCCTTCGGCCTCGCCCAGCGCCTGCGCATCCCGCGCAAAGAGGCGGCGGAAATTATCGAAAGCTATTTCAAACAGTATCCGGCCGTCAAAGCCTGCATCGACCACATCATCGAAACCGCGCGCAATAAAGGCTACGTCGAAACCATCGCCGGACGGCGGCGCCACATCCGCGACATCAACACCGCCAACGGCACCGTCCGCGCCGCCGCCGAGCGCTACGCCATCAACGCGCCGATCCAGGGTTCAGCCGCCGACATGATTAAAATCGCCATGATCCGCATCCACGACCTGCTGAAGCAGAAGCACGCCAAAACCCGCCTTTTGCTGCAGGTGCACGACGAACTCGTCTTTGAACTGCACAAAGACGAACACGGACTGATTGAAGACATCCGCGAACTCATGAGCGACGCCCTGCCGTTATCCGTTCCCGTCGTCGTCGACTGCGGCACCGGCAACAATTGGCTTGAGGCTCATTGATATTTTTAACCGCGAATGAACGCGAATGGACACTAATCGGGATGAATATTTTTTAACCGAAAAAGCAACAAAAGCGCAAGGCGAGTAATGGAAAAGAAAAAATATCCACCTCAAATGTATCCCAAGTATTATGAGCCGAGTAATGATGCCCCATGTGTATGCGGCTCTGGCCGTAAATTCAAAAACTGTTGCGCCAAAAAATATTGTTCCGAAGCATTAAGGCAGTCCTCATCCTTTTATAACAGCGGACTGTACGAAAAAGCGCTAAAGCATACCCGCTACCATTTGACTTGGTATATTCTGTGCGTAAAAGCCCACACCACGAATCCACTTGCAGCGGCATTTTTTAAGACATCCGAGATGTTAAAGGTTGATATTGAAGCGCTTTCCGAAATTTTGGAACAAATTCACCACTGCTACTATAAGACGGGAAGAAGCAAAGAGTTCCCTCAAGTCATATCCCATCTCTCCTCCATTATTGACGATCCCCGCTGGGAACTAAAAATCATCTACTCTCAAGCGCTCTGGTATTTGGTTGATAAAGACGATGACGCCTCTGCCTATCAGAAAATCGCATCAGTCGATATTGATACATGCACAGACCACAACATACTCGCCTTATATATTCACGTCGTCCCACAGCCTGTTCAGTTTTCCAGAATCATAAACATTATTGACCGACTCATATGCCATACCGATAGTCCCGCCGAAAAACTCCAATATACGGTTCTGAAAGGCATAAAATATTTCGAGCTGTCTCTACAGAGTGAGGCCGAAGAAATAATGACAATGGCTATCTCAGATTATCGCAAGCTCCCAGAAGAAAAACATTCGGAGTACGGTGACTTGCAATTTGCATCTGCACTAGGTCTTTACGGAGACCTGCGCTCTGACAACACGGCTCTCAAAGAGTCCCTGCTAATTACAGAACGGCTCATCGAAGCCTCCATCAATAAAAATCATTCCTCTGTTCATCTGGGCGACCTGCTTCGAACCAAAGGGAACGCTCTACAATCCCTTAAAAGAACAAAGGATTCTATCGCGGCCTACGAAGCAAGCCTTCGGGTTAATCCGTCAGAGATAATAAAGGTTTTTTTAGCGCGATCCATGCTTCAGGAAAACAACATTATTGCTGCGAAAAATACACTCACCACAGTAGATATACAACAGATGGATAACGGCGAATTACTTGACCTAGGTCTCTCGTGGGCATTTTTGGCAGTGCTTACTCGCCGAAAGGACGACGTACAACAGGCCATAAACGCGTTAAAAAGACCAACTCTTCATAGCCCAGTATGGATCAAGCAACGTGACAAGTGGCTTATTGATCTCCTAGAAATCAAACCAGAATCTGACGGAGGAATCATCTCTCGTCTTCTTTCGTCCCTCAGTAAATACGCCATTCTTACTCCAAATATTTTTGGCGTTGGAATCAACGTGAACCGGATAATCGACGATGCAATTAGCGCACAAGGGGAACGCCCCCACCTCGGAAAATAAAAGCGAAGGGGTCAACGGCGAAGGGGTCATCCAATGAATCTTATTAGAAAACGCGCCCGGCGGTCGCGTTCCACCTAAGAGATCAATTTACAGGCTACGCTTGTTTCCTTCAACAGCCGGTCGAGCATGCCGCCGGGGGTGACGTGCGGAATCCAAAGTTTATCCGCGTTCTGAATGACGAAGCGGTTGCGCTGTTCGGCGGCGGCAAGATCGCCTAAGCGATCTTTCATCTCAAGAATCAATATGCGGTTTTCTTCGAGCGGCGGAATAAATTCAGCCCGCACATTGTCGAGACCCCATGCCGGGCAATAGATGATTCTGGCGCGGCGCTTCAGCAACGCTTCTAAAATTTTCTGTTCCGGCGGAGAATGGAAGCCGCCAAGATACACTTCGGCATGCGGAATTTTCCCAAGGGCTGGAATTCCATTCCTCGAACAAAGCACTCCGGTCTTCTCCGCATTCCAAAGTGCGGGGTTGCCCATGCCTCGCAGTCCGCTGCCGAAGTTCTGGATGCATTTCCAGGGGTTCATGCGAATGTACCGGCGGATGTTTTCGGCGGCTTCGGGAGTGCGGACGATCATCTCATAATAATTCCGGTGCCAAATGCGCGTATCGGGGGCGACTTGCGCGTAGAGGGCGACATGCGTGTCGCCCCTACGGATGCGGCGCGACACGGCGGCCTTGAATGCGCCAATGACATGGCCCAATTCGGATGCGCCGGATCGGATTTCGATCAATCCATGAAAATGATCGGGCATCACCACGAATTCACCGAGGGAAACATCATCGCGCAATTCCCTGCACCGCGACCATTCTTCGGCAATGATTTCCCGGATGGGCGGCGCGAATGGCGCGCCCGGTACGGGCGACACGCATGTCGCCCCCGCATGTGCGCACAACGTGACGAAATACAACCCGCCGCCGGCATAATCATGCCCTTTCAACCGGATCGACTGCCGGTGATGCCGCGCCGGATCAAAATTCCCTGCCATGAAAATTCTTTATCAGATTTAAAAACCGCCGCCAATAAAATGTTCGACCATGGCTGATGTTGACAACTGTTCGGCATCCAAACTATGAAGGAACCATCATGAAACCGATTTTGTTCATTCTGCTTGCCGCGACGATACTGATTTTCGCTGTCCGGATACTTCATGCCGGCGAAACGGCAGCGCCTGCAAACGCCGTCCGTGTGGCGTGTGTCGGCGACAGCATCACGTACGGAGCGCGGATTTTCAACCGTGAGGCGAAGTGCTATCCGACTCAGCTCGGCGTGCTGCTCGGAACCAATTATTCGGTAAAAAATTTCGGCGTAAACGGCGCAACGCTGTTGAAGCATGGCGATATTCCTTACTGGCAGATGCGCGCCTTCAAAGCGGCGCAAGTGTTCAAGCCGGACGTGGCGGTGATCAATCTCGGCGCCAATGATGCCGCAGTCTACAACTGGATTTATAAATACGAATTTGTGCGGGATTACATCGAACTGATCCGCAGCTTCCAATCGAACAGTTGCGCGACAGTCTGGATCTGCTATCCAACACCGACTTATCCCGGTCCGTATGATTTCACCGATCCGATTGTCGTTAACGAAATCATTCCGATGATTAATGAGATTGCTAGACAGACCGGCGCAAAGATTATTGATCTGTACCGTCCGCTGAGCGGCAAACCGGAACTTTTTCCGGACACGGTGCATCCGAACGCCGACGGCGCACGGCTGATGGCCGAGGCGGTCTTCTCCGCCATTACGGCAAAGGCTGATTAAGTATTTCCTTTTCTTCATCCGAATCAGTAGACTCGGCGGCCTGATGAAAAAGAGACCGCTGATTCTTGACGAACTGATCATCTGGCTGCGCGGACGGTTCACGCTGACCGATGAAGAAAAAACCTGGATGCTGTATATTCTGGTTATCTGCTGGATCGGGCTGGTCAGCCGGTATTTTTACCTGAAAAATCAAAAGCCGGAGGCAATGCCGCCGCAAGCGGCGGAGATAGTGATAAGGGATAAGTGATGAGCGATGAATCAAGAGGGCTGAGACCAAGAACTAAAGATTTTGCTCTGCGCATTATCCGGATGTATTGCGCCCTGCCGAAATCGACCGAAGCACAGGTACTCGGGAAACAGATTCTGCGCAGCGGAACTTCCGTTGGCGCACATTACCGCGAAGCCACCCGCGCCCGGTCCGATGCCGAATTTATCAGCAAGCTGGAAGGCGGTCTGCAGGAGCTGGAAGAAACCGGCTACTGGCTGGAACTTCTCGGCGAAAGCGGTGTCATCGACCCTGAGAAGCTGTCCGGATTATATAAGGAAAACAATGAACTGACCGCCATGTTTACTGCATCGGTCAAAACAGTAAAAAATCGCAAATAACTCATCGTTCATCATTCATCACTCATCTATAATCCCGCCCCATGATTTCAGCAATAATTTTTGATTTTGACGGCATCATCGTGGATTCCGAGCGGATTCACTGGGCGGCGTTCAACAAGGTTTTCAAGCCGCTCGGCAAAAGCGTTTCGTGGCCCGAATATGTTGAGACCCTCATCGGCTTTGACGACCGCGACGCCTTCCGCCATGCTTTTCCAGACATTGGAAAAATCGAACTTCAAACCCTGATCGGAAAGAAAGCCGCCGCCTTTCAGGAACTGCTGGAGAGCGACGGGGCCGCCGCGCTGCCCGGCGCGGTTGAACTGATCAAAGGTCTGTCGGGAAAAATACCGCTCGCCATCTGTTCCGGTGCGCTCCGTGCGGACATTATTCCGATTCTTGGAAAACTCGGGATTGAAAATGCCTTCGATACAATCGTCACTGCCGACGACACGCACATCAGCAAGCCCGATCCCGCGCCGTATAAACTGGCGATGAAAAAACTCAAAGTGACCGGCGGACTGGCGATTGAAGATACTCCGGCGGGCATTACCTCGGCCAAAGGAGCAGGACTGCAGGTTCTCGCTGTCACCAACAGCTACGGACCGGAAGTTCTCACTCAGGCCGACGCCATTGTCGCTTCCCTCGAAGGACTCACGCTCAAAAAGCTGAACGAGATTCTTTAAGCCCTTGCCGTGCGGACTGCATTCGCCCGCCAGACGAGCGGAAAAATTCAACACGGGAACTTCCTTCTTTGCGGCTTTGCTACACTGCACTGACTTTGCTAGTCTGCGCGGCCTATGACAGCTAAGAGTACACCTATGATGGATCAGTACCGGCGCATCCGCCGCGAACTGCCCGAAGGCACCCTGCTCTTTTTCCGCCTCGGCGATTTCTACGAAATGTTCATGGAAGATGCCCAGGAAGCGGCGCGCATTCTCGACATTACGCTGACCAAACGCCACGACGTGCCGATGTGCGGCGTGCCGTATCATTCCGCCGAAGGTTATCTGGCTCAACTGATCGAGGCCGGCAAAAAGGTTGCCATCTGCGAACAGGTCGAAGACCCGGCCGCCGCCAAAGGAATTGTGAAGCGCGAAATCACCCGCGTGGTGACGCCTGGAACCATTCTCGACGAAACAGCGCTCGACCGCACAAAAAACAATTATCTCGCCGGTCTCGTC
Source organism: uncultured Verrucomicrobiota bacterium (assembly GCA_903826865.1). Taxonomy (GTDB): domain Bacteria; phylum Verrucomicrobiota; class Kiritimatiellia; order Kiritimatiellales; family Tichowtungiaceae; genus Tichowtungia. The sequence continues at coordinate 113,038 of CAIKGD010000007.1, read as the reverse complement.
CATGAAGGCGCGCGCTTCGGCCTGGCCATGCTCGATCTTTCCACCGGCGCGTTCTGGATTGAAGAATCGGTCAGCGCAAACGGGCTGGCGGGCAACCTCGCACGCTACGCCCCGCAGGAGTGCATCGTTGCCGAAACCGCAGCGGACGATGCTGAAATTCAGGCCGTCATCGGACGAACGCTCAAAACCGTCGGCGAGGACTGGACGTTTGAGACCAAAAGCGCTGAAGACGTTCTGCTGCGCCACTTCAAGGTGCATTCGCTGAAAGGATTCGGCTGTGAAAACTCGCCGCTCGGACTGCGCGCGGCCGGCGCGGTGCTTTATTACGTAAACACCGGCCTGCGCCGCAACCTCGCGCATGTCCGGCGCATTCAGGTAAAAAATCCCGATGATTACCTGCTGCTCGACGAAACAACCGTGATGAATCTGGAACTGGTCGCACCGCTCAATCCGGCGCGGCAAGGTCCTAAATCAACACTGCTCTCTGTACTGGACACGACATGCACGGCAATGGGCGCGCGAATGCTGCGCGACTGGATCGTCCGTCCGCTCCGCGACCTGTCGGCCATCAATGCACGGCTCGACGCCGTGCAGGCTTTCACCGGAAACCGGACTTTGCTGGCCGAAGTGCGCGAACTGCTCGGCGAAATGCGCGATCTGGAGCGGATTATGTCGCGGCTCGGATCGGGCGGCGGCAACGCACGCGACCTGCGGGCCGTCGGCGAGTCGCTTGATCAATTGCCGGTACTCAAGAAACTGCTGGCGGAAAACGGAAGTTTTCCGGCTTTAGAGCAATCGCTCACGGAACTTCCCGGCATTGGAAAAATGATCAACGAAACGATTGATGATGAGCCTGCGGTTTCGACCAAAGAAGGCGGCATGATCCGGCGCGGTTTTTCTCCGGAGCTGGACGAACTGCGCGATGCGGCCGGCAAAGGAAAACAATGGCTGGCGGAATTTCAGACAGCGGAACAGGAGCGCACCGGCATCAAGTCGCTCAAAGTGCGCTACAATCAGGTGTTCGGCTATTTCATTGAGATCACCAACAGCAATCTTTCGATGGTGCCCGCGCACTATACCCGCAAGCAGACGATGACAAACGCCGAGCGGTTTATCACGCCGGAGCTGAAGGAGTACGAAAATAAAATTCTCGGCGCGCAGGAACGGGCCGTCGCGCTGGAGTTTGAACTGTTCGCACAGATCCGCGATGAAGTGGTGAAGCACATTGACGAAATTCAGCGCAATGCACGCGCTGTTGCCGAAGCGGACGTACTCGCCGCCTTCGCCGAAAACGCACTGACCCGCCGTTATGTGCGGCCCGCCATGAGCGAGGGCGACGAACTGGTCATCCGCGACGGACGCCACGCGGTGGTCGAACAGATGCCGGACGCCGAGCGGTTTGTACCGAACGATACGACACTCAACTGCGCCGATCACCAGCTGATTGTGATTACCGGCCCGAATATGGCGGGTAAATCAACCTACATCCGGCAGGTGGCGCTGATCACGATTATGGCGCACATCGGTTCGTTTGTTCCGGCTTCAGGCGCGGAGATCGGGCTGGTGGATCGCGTTTTCACACGCGTCGGCGCCAGCGACGACCTTGCACGCGGACGAAGCACCTTCATGGTGGAGATGCAGGAGACGGCGAATATTCTGAACAACGCCACGCCGAAGAGTCTGATTGTGCTCGATGAAATCGGGCGCGGCACAAGCACGTTTGACGGCATCAGTATTGCGTGGTCGGTGGCGGAATTTCTCTGCACCAATCCGGCGGTGCGGGCCAAAACACTGTTTGCAACGCATTACCACGAACTGACCGATCTGAGCCTGACGATGCCGGGCGTGCAGAACGCCAATGTACTGGTGAAAGAGCGCGGCGACCAGATCACCTTCCTGCGCAGGATTGTTCCCGGCGCGGCGGATAAAAGCTACGGCATCCACGTCGCGCGGCTGGCGGGCCTGCCTGCCTCCGTACTCGAACGGGCCAATGAAATTCTGCATAACCTTGAAGAAGGCGAGTTTGAGGCCGAGGGCATCCCGAAGCTGGCTCAACACCGCTCGCGCCGGAAAAAGCCGAACGATTCGCAGATGGATCTTTTCTGAACGCCCGCCCCGTCTTTGGAGTATCACGACGCGCGATTTGAGAAAATATGACAGTGGTTTGATACAACTTAAGGATTTTTAACCAAAACAGCAGGTGGGTTGCAATGGTTGTGCAGTGACTTTTCAGCGGCGTTTAAAGGACTGAGTAGTCGGCCTGCCGATTGATGCGGCAGAGGGCAATGAAGTCTGCCGGCTCGAGGTGTTCCGGTGTTCCGAATCGAATGGATTGAATCTGGCTCATGTAGTCGAATGATAGCGACTGAATTATGGCTCTCATGGTTAAAATCTCGTCGCCGTAGCCACCAATATTCAGCCTGCGCAAAGCGTTGGTCACACCATCGACAGTCAACAGATCACAGTACCTAATAATTTGACCGTCGTACTGCATCGGATTAAGCATGTTATAGAGCTGTTCTGCAAGGGCGGCAGGTATCGGGTCGGCCGGAAACGTTTCGGTCGTCGTATACTCTCTATTCAATCCGTTGTTGATGGCCATGTATCCTGCACTGTACGGGCAAGAGACCTTCCATTGAATCCAGCTGCTACCATTCCAAGCGTAGAACGTCGCCTTGCCATAAAACGGCTGTGCGTCAATTTGAGACAAGACCCACGGCGGGATGTCCGCTACTTCGGCCGGAGAAAAAAGATAGTTGTCGGGTGATGTCGTTTTGTACGGCCAAGAATCAACCAGCAGTGTTGTTGGGTATTGTGTTACTCCGGGCGGATAAAGACCCATCGAAGCTCCTAAAGTTAAATAGAAGTTATACGCGGCCTCGGCTTCAGGCTGGCCGGCGGAATTGTTCCACCCAACCGAATGAGCCAGTCTGCGGTCATAGATTAAGTCTAATGTGTAACTGGCAGTAGTTACCTCTTTGCTTCCAACAAGTGGAACGGTTTGGCGCAAGACGTTTATTCCTGTAACGACGCCGAATGAGTCTTCCTCAGATCCGGGAGTTTCAACGCCATCAACATCGGTATCCGTCCACAAATATTTGATAATTACGCCTTCGACCTGAAGGTCGAACCGGGCTGAGGCCTCCACACTCTTTATGCCGTCGTAAATGGTGAAGTCGGTCATGTTTTCGCGGGACAAAAACCGGATGATTGTGTCTTCGCCAGGCTGGTAATATTCGGAGAAACAGCTGATATCGCGGTTATAGACGAGCGCCGACTTGAGAACCTCGAAAACCGTATATTCGGATACTTCTTTGGCCGGTAGAAACAGGTCGAGATTTTCGATGTCATCCGCATTCGTGTCGATGGCTATACCGTTGACGGCCGCGCAGCCGATCGCCAGCTCGATCTGATATCCAGACGAGATTGGATCGCTGGCGGTATTGCGGAATAAGAACACCCGCGTGGTCGACAAATTGTCGCCGCCAATGACCTGATAAATGATGTGCTCAAGATCAAACAGAACATCCTCTGCCTGATATTCGATTATGGTTTTTCCAACTAGTCGCTGAGATGTGATTTTACCGCAGAAAAGTATCTGCTCGCCCGGCGCAGGAATTGAAGTGTGCAGTGCGACGACATCGTACTTTCCAATGACGAGAGCGCTATCGGCCTCGATTGAAAAAGACAGGGTGCCGGGCTTCAAATTCGTCAGCTGCTGATTTAGAGACAGCAGCTTCAGATCGGCCAGCGGCTTCCATGCGTTTTTGATGTATAAATACATTAGGCTCTCATGTTCCTGATCTGGCCCTCGACCTCTCCAATTCGGAATGAATTATTTGACTGCATCTGTGCCAGTTTCACCATTATGACAAGTGCCCGATCGAGCGTCGATTGCGCTGTAACAGCGGCCTGAGCGGCGGTATCAGCGGCCGTGGTGGCACGGTCAAGCGCCGAGGTTACCTTTTCATGAGCTTCGACAGCGGCATCGCTGGATTTTTCTGCGGAGGTCGCCGATTCTAGTGCAGCTTTAATGGCGGCATCTGTGCTTTTTTTAATGTCATCGCCCGATTTTGATACGCCATCGGCGGCCTTTGTCCCGGCCTCGGCGGCCTCGACCATCTTCTTTTCAATGTCCTGGTATTGTTTTATGTATTCATCTAAAGCGATCGTGACTTCTTTTCCATCCGATCCTTGAATCGTGATGGTGGATTTTTCTGGCGCGGCGGATTTGCCGTCTTTCATTCCGGCTGCGGTTTCGACGGCGGTTTTTACTTCCTTCCCAAGATTCGTGGCGATATCGGTTACGGCGGTTTTAAATTTAGTGAATGCGTCAGTAACTTCAGCGCTGGATAACGACGCCCCGAGTTTTGCAGCTGAGCCGGAAGGCAAAAGACCTTCCGAAGCCGCCGTCGAAAGATTTTGCGACCACATGCCTTTAAAGACCGGATTCGTTGCCTCATCTTTTGTTACAAGCCCATTATCCACCATTATTTGAGCGGCTTTATCATCAGGCAGGCTTTTTGCGTTATAGGATGCCCATGCGTTTCTGTTACTTCCTCCGAAACCTCCCAACCCCGGAAAATTTATTTTCAAAAGGTCTTCTTTGAATGTAGATGCAATCGTTTTTCCGATCAGTTTCCATATTTCAAGCGAGGCCTGCAGTCCGGCAACAATGGCGTCGAGAAAAACCGTTGCAGCGGCTCTCAGGGCATCGCTAAAAACCTGTTCGACCGGCTTGCCGCTGTCTTTAATTGCCGTGGCTATTTTTTGAGCCCATTCGACAGCTTTTTCGATATGTTCACGGAGTTTTTTACCACCCTCGGCAATCAGATCGCCCAGGCCTCCGCTTTGGACTGCAGAAGTGAGGGTGGCCAGCATCCCCTTGGCACTCTCAACCGCAGCGCCGATATTCAGCCCTTCGTTCAGGCGTTTTCCGACGGCTTCAAAAACCTCGTTGACCTGATTTTTAAGGCTCGTCCATTTTCCAACCAACGTATCCGCACGGCCCTCCAAAAGGCCCTGACCTTTGGTGTTAATCTGGCTGATGAGGGTGTCCAGGTCTTTCACATCATCGCCTGAGTTTTTAACAATGATACCGAAGCGGCTGAACGCGTCGAACTCACCCTGCAGAGCTTTTGAAAGAGCCAGCGTGGCTCCGTCGATATTTCCATCCATCAGCCCGGTCAGGTTTTTCAAGGCCGTCGACACTTTGTCGACGTTCGCGGCGTTCATACCAAAGCGGGTGAGCTGGCCCATTGCTTTAAGCCACATGTCGTCGGCTATTCCGGTTGTCGTTTGGTAGGTATCAGCCAGTTGCACGATCCGCTCTTTATACTGGTCCGTGTACTGGCCCATTGCCATTAAGGCCGAGATAACATCTTGTTCACCCAATTCCTGCCCGGCGAACTCGCGGACGGCTTTAACGGCCAGACCGAATGCCGTTGTGACGGCGGCGATCGCCGGAACGGCAGCCGCCTTCAGTGGCGCTAAGAATATTTCGACGGCTTTTTTACTGGCTTCAAAGTCGGCCTTAAACACCGCCTTCAGCTTGCCGGAACCATCCTGAATTTCCTTCAGGGCCTTGGTGACTTTTTGCATTCCCGACAGGTTTATTTTGTCGAGGATGTAGATTAGAAGTTCAGTGCGTGAGCCCATTAGTCAGCCTTCTTTTCGATGTATTTTTTAAGGTCTTCAGTGATGTGCTGCATCAGGTCGTAGTCGGTCGGAATAACGGTTGTATCGGCTTTCTGTTCAATCTGTTTTGTCAGAGCGTAAATGACGCGGCCTTGGCGCAGTACGACGCCGGTGCCTTTTCGCCGGTTGAGGATCCACGTAAGTTCATTTTCAGGGAATTCTTTGACCCGTTTCCCCATCGATTCCGGATGAACCGGGATCGTGAAATATGTTGCGCGGCGCGGGCTGATTTTTCCGCCGCTGCCATACCGGCGCATGGCGATGCCTTCGTGATCAATGCTGACATAGGCATTGCCGCCCTGAACGCCGGAGCTGGTCGCGTCGGCAGCGCGAGCGTAGAAGTTGAATGGCAGCCCGGCACGATGGCGATATCGGCTAAGACCGCGCAGGTGGTCTTTGACTTTGTTCGCTCCGGAGCGCGCCATCACCTTTTTCGCGGCATCACCGGCGAAGGCCGCGCCGAGCTTGGCAGCCATTTGGCTGACGTCTTCTTTGATTTCTATATCGAGGCCATAACTCATGATGGTGAATATCCGGAGTTGTCTGGATTAAAGTTATAGGATGTATCTGGCGGATAGGACGCATAGTCGTATTGGAATCGCGGGCCGAAGAGTTTCACAGCCTGCACTAGGATGAAGCGTTTGATACGACAAACACCCAAAACAGTCATGGCTTCATTGAATACGTCGGCGGCTGTCAGGTGGTCACACATTTTTGGTTTGATGTCGCAGAGCCAGTCGTGAATAACAGCAGCTTTCCCATAACGCCCGGCCGGCGGAAGGATACGGTGAAAAAAACGCGGGATGCTGGCGAAATCGGTGCGGTAACCGACCGGCACATCAATGACTGCGATCGGCAGCAAATCGGTATAGAATTTGAATGGTTCTCGCAATATATATGGCTTCGAAGGATTGCCTTCATAATCAAATTCAATGATTAGCGGAGTGGTGAAACTGCTCACAGCGCCGCCTCCATGGTGAATTTGCCGGCTTCGACTTTGGCAATGCCTTTGAATGCCTCATAAACGGCCTGTGCAAGGCCTTTGCTGATGCCCTGCGGTACCGGGGTTTCGACGGCCTCATTGAAGCCGACTTTCTTCTGTGCGACGACGGTCGAGCGCTTGATGACGCCGAGAGATTCGGCCTCGCTGCGGTCTACGTCGCGGACGCCCATGCCGCTGCCGAAGTCGAACGGAGGATAAGGATTGCCGAAAGCGCTGATGCGCGTCCAGATCGGGTCGTCTTTGCGGGCGATCATGCGGCCGCCGAATATCTGGCCTCCGGCGGATCGCCATATCCCGGACATCCCTTCCCAGTTTCGCTTTTTGTCGCGATCCTCGACGCGGATAAGCTCCTGGCACGGCCAGACGTCGAGCAGATCGGGGTCTTGCATTTGCGCATAATTTCCGTAGCCGTTGGCCATCTTGATGTTGGTGTCGATAATCAGGTTGAGGCGGCGGTCGCTGCCGAGATCGGTGAGTCCTCCGGCCTTGCCCTCGTCTGGCGCGTAGCCGATTTCAGCGAGGTGCTCTTTCAACGCCAGGCGCACGGCGGAGGCATCGAGCGCGGGGGCGGATTCGCGGTCCTGTGATGCGGGCGAAACCAGCGTGGTGAGCAGGTTGTCCATCTTGGAGAGATAGCCGACGTTGGTGGTCTGTGCCGAGAAACGCGCCCGGGCGAGGATCTCCGGGCCGAGCTGCTTCAGTTCCGCCGTCTTGGCAGCCGTCGGCATCAGGCTCTTTATTGCCTGCGACTGGATGGCTTCTTTAAAGGGAACTGGAGCGGTGAAAATCATTTCAGAGTCCGGATTTGAGTTCTTTAATGGCGGACTGCGCTGCGGTCTCAGCGATGGTCTTCATCTTTTCAGCCGTGATGGCGTCGAGCTGGCCGGTGGATACTGTAAAGGCTCCGTTGCTTGGCGAGTAGGTGACTGACGCGGCGCGCTGAAAAAATGGATTGCGCAGGTCGGTATAGGTGGCCTTGCTGTCGCCGGACCGGTAGGTCAGGCGGGTGCAGCCGACGGAGAGCATTATGAGTGACGAAATCTGAATGATGAACAGGGGGTTTTTCATTTAATAGTTCCTTTTTTTTAATGCCCATGAGAGAGGATTGAAATCAGAAGACAGACGGCAGAAAACAGCAGCCACAATATGGCGCGGCGGTACTTGCGCCAGCCGAAACCCATGTTGACCGGTACCGGCTTGAAAAAACTCTTCGTCCGGATCGCCCCGGCCAAGTCATGACGTTGGAAGTTCATTAGGGTCTCCTTAATAGCCCGGCTGAATGTCGGCTTCGTGAATTAAAAACCAAAGGCCGTTTGTCTGGTAGGTTGTCAGTCCTCCGCCTGACGGTGTGTAAGTCCAAACCGACAACTGTCCACCACGCTCACCCCAGTGGTTTGTTGGAATGCCAGCAGAAATATAGACCACGCTGTTTGTCGCGGTTCCGTTCCAACCGTTCGTCGCCGACACCGCCCAATTGTAATATAAATCGCTCGTGCGAATTGTATTGGTTGAGGTTATTGTTCGGTATTGAAGCCGTATGCGGCAGCCTTGATTCGTCTGATCCGTGTAGCCGAATATTAACCCGACGAATATGTTTGTGGAGCCGGCAGGTGCCGGCAAATAATGAGTGTCGCTTTGAGCGTTGTGAGTGAACCCATAATATTCACTTCCCAGCGGAGAGGCCGTATAGTTGACCGACGACAAATACAATGCTTGAGACCCGAACGATACTCTGCGCCCGGAATTTGTACTGACCGCCCCGATCTGGGAGGCCGTTATTCCAGTCAAGTTTGCGCCCGACCCGGCGAACGAAGCCGCCTGCACAGTTCCAGTCGTGGCCAGACCGCCAACTGTGCGCGAAACACTCGTTCCCAGAACTCCGGACGGAAGAGTGTTGGTTAAGTTCGCGGCGTTCACGGTTCCTGTCGTTGTTAAATAGCCACTCATATCAGGTGGCGGATTAGTCGGAATAGTTAGCGTTACAGCACCATTATTGTTCGTCGCCGAAAGTGCGGCTCCGGACTGAACATTAACAATGGTCACGAGGCGTACACCGTTTTCCTTTACAGCGGCCAGAAAGTTAACTTCGCTGCCTGATCCGCTGGAGATGGTGGCGCGAAAATAGGCGTAGGTTGAAAAGTTGGTCGGGTTGATATTGTACTGCCGCACAGACCCATTGGTGGCGATGCTTTCCACCGGGCAGGTTGTCCATGTTGACGAAATCAGGTTTGTACTATACTCAATCGTTGCCTGCGTTCCGGCGGCGCTCATTCCTAACACAAGGTAGGGAGCCTGATAACCAAAACTGGAAATCTGTACCAGCGCGTTTTCGCTGATGGCTTCCATAAATACGCTTCCGCTCTGGCTAAGATGGAATACTCCGCCGGTCGTGACGGATGCCTCGCCGCCCGACAGCGCCGCCCAGCCTCCGAGTGTCAGTAAAGACCAGTTCCCTAAAATTATTTTATGGCCACCGGTATAAAGGTCTCTTGTCAGACTCTCCCCTTCCTGCCAGCCCATTCCGTCGCCGATTTGTGTTCCGCCCGGCGTGATGCCGTCTCCAACGTAAACAGCTCCCGGAGTTCCGTCGTTCGCCCGCAGCAGGACACCCTCCGGAATTACAGTTTCATAAATTTCGGCTGTTGACGCTTTGCGTACCGTTGGATCAACCGGAATGGCAGCGGCATGAAACGCTGAATAAAAAACAGCGGCGGCAATAACGGCATAGCTTTTAATCTGCATATCAGTTTCCTCCCGGCGACGGCGGTTTCGGATAAAAGTTTGTGAAGCCCATGGCTGAGAAATCTGCATCGCAAATTGTTCCGGTCGCGCATCCAAGGGCTGCGGCAGTTGAGCGGATTAATGCGTTGTAGTATCCGACAGACGGACCGCCAAGCGTCGAACTCAATGTGCTTATCAAAATCGGGCGGCTTCCGCTTAAAACAAGAAACATTGGACTGCCGGAATCACCGACAACAGGGAGCTTGCTGTACAGCGACCGGACGGAGTTTGTGCTTTCGCGCAATGTACAGTTCTGATTAATCAGCGTCGTGTTTGCACAAAGCGCATTTTCATATTGATCGACCCAGAGGAACGGCCGCAACTCGCCATAAGACCCTGAATAGGCCATATATTCGGCCTGGTCGGCAGGCAGCAGCAAAGCCGGACGGCAGTCGTTGGTGCTGATGGCCGCCGACAACCGGACGAGCGTAAAGTCGGTATAACTGACTTGAGCCCGGGAAACCATCGTCCGCTCAATAACTCTATTGTCAGACGTTATAAAACGGATCGTTCCGCCGACCGGAAGCGTTGCGTTCCATAAAAGCGTGTGCGAGGCGAAGAGTGCGCAGTCGCTTCCGATCAGCGTTCCGCAATAAAATCTTCCGAGATTCGACGACCACGGCGAAACTCCAGTCAGGTCAATGTCAGCCACCCAGCTGTTGGTATTGCGCACATAGTTGGTCGCCGCATGATCCTGTACCGAAAAAACAGCCTTGTCCGTTCCGTCGCCTAAGCGGCTGTCAATTCCTTCTACAAAGGCGCACACGGCAGAGCCGGGTACGCAGCCGGTAACTGTGTCGTTTGTTAAAGAGCTCAGTAGATCAATAACGAGATTGGTGCTTCGCCCAAAATCGCCAATCACCGCCGATACGGTGGCCGTTCCAGGAGCGACATACCAGACCTTGTTTACCGTGGCCGTGGCGACCGACGGGGTGGCCGACGTGACCACCGGTTCCGTAAAATCAGCCGAGCGCAGCCCGCTAAAATTAATATCAAAACTTCCGCCCATCGCGGAATAAATCGAGCGCGTCAGCACGACATCATTATTTGTCAGCGTCGAAGTGCTGTCCGGGGTCCCATCAGCCGCTGGCGTAAAGCTCCACTGAAACCAGTCTGGATAATACCAGCCGCCGGTGATGTCGGTGCGGAGCACCGACGCAGCGGACAGATTAGACAGATCGGACTCGACCGCCGAAACACGGGCCGTCAGGTTGGTATCAACCCCCTCGCCCGCCGGGCCTTGAATACCTTGCGGCCCCTGCGGGCCGGTTTCTCCCTGCGGGCCTTGCGGGCCGATTGCGCCATCAACGCCGTTCGTTCCGGGCGGGCCTTGCGGGCCTTGCGGGCCAATTGCGCCATCAATGCCGTTCGTTCCGGGCGGGCCTTGCGGACCAGTTTCTCCCGGAGGGCCTTGCGGGCCCATGATGGTGTATGTGAACGGACCGACGAGATTGTAGTTGCGCGAGTCAGGTGACCACACAACCGAAATCGTCTGATAAGCCAGTACAGCGACTTGTGAAAGGTTCGTGCCGTCGGCTTGTAAAGCCCGGACAAAGCCCAAGTAGTTTGAGGCGGGCAGGTTTGAAAGTTCAGAATTTAGAGTAAAAGAAACAACGTTGCTGGCACTGGAAACCGTGCCCGTGCAAATCGCGTAGGTGTTGGTGCAGTCTGCCCAGCCGTTGATTTCCCATACGACAATGGTATTCGTCCCGGTCATATCCAGCGGCGAGCCATTCTGCGTGAAGGTCTCGGTGAGTCGCACCGATTCAGCCTGGAAGAATTTGATCGGCTGTTTTTGCTTCTGGCCGACGTCGACTTTCCATTTTTCGTTCAGCTCGCGCTGGGCGGAATAAAGGGACAGAGGGGAAAAGGCGCATAGGCATAAAGCGATTAGACACCTGAAACCTGAAATGTGAAACCTGAAGGGCATACGGTCTCCTTATTCAAAAACGTGGCGTCGAATGAATGCGATGAGGGTCATAGAAGTGTTCGCCGTGGCTTTGACTTCTACACAGCCTGACGGATCGGTCAGGCAGGTCATGTTGGCCGTTGATCCGGCAGCGATGGCGACGCTGTTGATCGAAGTGTCATCGACCGTGTTCGTGTTTCCCGCTGTGCGAAGCGATACTGTTGATGCGGCGATGCCTTTAAACTGTATCGTGACCATGGCGACATTCGTTCCAACATAAGCCGATAAATTGTTCGTGGTAAAGTTGGCGTTAGTGAATGCCGGGCTAATGACGACATTGACGAAGCCAACGTCTGCCAGCCCGCCGGAATATACGACGGTTCTCGCATTGTTTGTAAAATCGGTGATAACTCCAAGGCGGCGATCCGTTTCTTCGCCGGTAAACGCTGAAATATAGTCATTGGTTCCGGCAAATACAGCACAACCGCTTGCGCACAGACTGATTATTAAACATGCTTTTTTCATAGTATTTCCTTTCTCACAAACATAATTTTTCCGGCAGCATCGACGCGCTGCTTGCCGTCCGATGTCAGCAAAGGAACCGCCTCGAATATCGCGTTTACCGCACCGTATTTTATGGTGTAGCTCACCATTGTCATGACGCCGAATATCGGCAGAGGAGCGATCTCTACCGTGGCGTTAAGCGCCTCTAAATGTGTCAACTGATCGTCCAGCTCGATTTCGAGCGTTCCGGAAACCGGAACCTTCTCATTCAACTGGAAAAGGAAAAGCTGCGCGGCGGTGTAGTTTTCGTGTTCGGTGCTCTTGCTGAAACTCAACTGGTTCAGGGTATTGCCACGGTTTTTAGGCTTGGCGTACAGACCCTGGACGAACTCATTAACGTCAACGCGCCGCAGCGGTAGCGGAGTCATCTCGGCCGGTCCTTCGCGCCCGTGGTCGCAAAGGATGACCGGATCTCCGCCTTCCGCTGTGATGGTTATACGCATTGATGACTGCCGATTTCCGATTGACGATTAAGCTTCCGGATCAGGCTCAGGTACGCTGCCGACGGTGAAGAGTGCGTTGCGAACTCCGGCCGTGAAGGTGACCGCACATTCGAATTCGATCTCGCCGATGCGTAGCGCGGTGGCTCCGAACTTGAGCTGGCCGGTCTTCATGACCGCATTTTTCAGAACTACAATCGGATCGCCGACATTAGGCCCGGCAATGGTCAGATCCGCGCCGAGTCCGGACAGGCGGACGCCACGGGAAATTCCAGCGCCTTGCAGCGGGAGTTTTGCCAGCAGCTGGGCTTCACTGATCCCGACAGGAGTGCACTTAGCCGAGGCGGTCACGCCGCCTATCCGCATATCAACCGTTCCAAGCGCGTCGGTTTTAACCGGCTCGGTCTTGACGTCAAAACTGATTGTCCAGCCTTCCTGCGTTTCAATCGCATCCCACGGTGCCGAAGCGCCGGTGATCGCCGCGACATAGGCGGCCATCTTGATGTCCGCCGGATCGAAGGATGCGTCGGAAAAGGCGGTAGCAGCCACGACAGAGCGTTTGGCCTCGTCACTCCATTCGGTGGCATTCTCGCCAATACAGGCGATGGTGACCGCGCCCAGGGCGGGTTTGACGGCGGAAAGGATCAGGTCGGGCATCTTGGTGATCGCCCCCGCCTTCCAAGTGATGAGCTGGCCGGCCAGCGTCTGGATGGTGACATCGGTGTCGCTTGAGCCGAAGATGCTGCTGCCGATAACCGGCGCGGCATATGGGAACAAAACGGCAAGATGCTCGGCGATCCACTGCCCTGCAGGCGTGAAGGTGATTTCGGCGACGATGTCTTCGATGAACGAATCGACCTTGCCGTGCATGGCCGTATTGATTTCGCCATAGCTGATGCCTGGATTCACTTCGATGTCGCCCTCGGTATAAAACGATGCACCTTTAAAGGTGATGATTGCCGGGCCGTTGATGATATTTGCTCTGTCCATGGTCGTATTCCTTTCTATTCTCCGATTTTAAAATTCACGTCGTAGATCAAATTCTGTTCGTTGGCTGCCAGCTGGATGCTGGGGTTATCAATAATGATGGTTCCGCCGCCGATGGTCGGGCGAAAGTGATGCAGGCGCTGCGCAACGCGCACCGCAATTTCAAGGGCCGGTTTGTTGGTTCCCTTCGCGGCGCGGTTAAACAGCACGTTTTCAATGATCTCGACAGAAAACTTAAGGCTGTCGAAGTTCGGCCCCGGAAGATTCGGGTGCGTAGCATTGGCCGCCACCGTCTGCACCACGATCACTACGCCGAGTTTTTGCAGGGAAAGTGTAATCGTCTGGACGAGGTCTTTACGCTCTTCGCCGACGACTTCGATTTCAGATAGATAGGCGTCGCCTTTGAGACGGGCGACAACCTCTTCCTGAAGCCGGGCTAAGATGGAGGGTTCAAAGTTCATTGCTGGGATTCGCTAGGGGCTGGGAGCGTGGAGCTGGGGGCAACTTCATGAATGTTGCGTAGAAAGATTTTTGAGCACTGCTGCGAGGCGACGAAGCCATGCGCCTTCAAGCCGCTGGCCTTAATTATTTCGAGCGCCTGCACCCGCTCTGCAGCGCCGTTTCTGCTGTCTTTCAGATCGATTGTAATGTCGATCTCGCCTTCGCCAGATCCGGGACGAACCAGCACGTTGGTGTACACCTTTTTCAGTTCCGCAACCGCTGACTGGAGTTTTTCTTTCAACATCAGATTCCCCTCTGCGTGTCGCCGGTGAAGCGGCGGGTGCGGGCCGGTGAATAAGTCGGGAGCGGTACCGCTGAGTTTTCATTTCCAGATACCGGGTCGGTGATAGAAAATTTTGCGGCGGAGACATCGCGCAGCAGACTGTCTGCACCTTCTGCTGATTTCTGGCGCGTCGCGTTCGGCTCCATCGTGGTGCGTGAAATTATTTTAACGATGATCAGGCTGACTGCTGCATCGATCAGGCGGTCGGGAATTTTGGCGGGATCTGCATCAAGCTCGTTGTGGATGTTCCCGGCTACGAAACCGCGCACCTTGGCCGTGATGGCGTCAATCGATGGTTGTACCGGGTCGGCCTGACCATCGGCCAGCACAACGCCGCGCAGGGATTCCAGCTCGGTGCCGGAGATCTGCGTCAGGACATCGGATTCTGTGATTACTTTCCACATGTGCGCTAAACTCCGGGCGACCACAAGGGTGCGCCCTTACGGGTTATCCGGGCGGCGCGAACGCCGCCCGGAGCGGGTTAGTCTTCGAGGCCGATGATGGTTGCGGTGAAGGTATTGGTGTCGCCGGAGTTGATCAGCACTTTAGATGTACGGAAGTGCGGCCAGTCAGACGTTACAGCCAAGGCTGCGTCGCCAGCAGCTACCACCTTCGTTCCAGTGCCGAGCTTATTGGTGACTCCGCCATCGACTATCTGATAAGTATTCGTGAGGCCAGCCGTGCACGGGCCGATTACGGCGAGAACCTTAAAGCTCGATGCATAGTCCTTACGGAGTGCCGAGCTGTAGGTGAACGATCCGGAACCTGCTGTGATAGTCACGTTCGTCGAGAACGGAACGGATTCGGCCTGAGCCTGAACCGCAAAAAGAACCGCGATTGCGATCAGAATGAGAGCGAGTGTTTTTTTCATAATTGCCTTTCAGTTATGCCCGCCCCGTTGCCGGGGCGGGACGGTGGATTAGCTGCCGAAGTTCGGGGTGATCAGCTTCGCGGCTGCGGAGTTGGTCACAGCGATCTGTTCGTGCCAATCGAACTTGGCGACTTCTTCACGGCCGTCATCGCGGACGTAGGTGCCGGGCACCATCCATTTTCCGCGCAGGCGGAACGTCTTCATGAAAGACGGGTCGCGGCGGGTCGGGTTCGACTTGCGGGCGAACACGATCATGCTGGTGTCGAGCAGGAACTTGATGTCTTCGGCTAAGCCTTCGGCGGAGTCGTCGAAAACCATGAAGCTGGACTTCACTTCAGGATTGCCGATGAACATGTCCTTGAGGGCCTGTTCGTTGACCACGGCGACGTTGTTCGCGCCTTTTCCATTGATGATCCGTTTGGTGACCAGCGGATGGTTTTTCAGCTTCAGCAGACAGGTGGCTCCCATCAGAATGCCGATTTCCATCGTGCTGCCAGACTTGGTAGCCTTGAGCACGGCGAGGATCTGCTCATCAATGAACTTGATCGGGTCAATCGATGCGCTGAAGTCCGGAGTCTCAGCGACCAACGCGGCCACAGCCGTGTCGACAGTGGACTTCTCATGGATCAGCCCGGCGGTTTCCGCGACCAGGTCAGCGGCTTCCATCATGGCGCTTTCCATGTCTTCGGATGCCATCGATTCCTGAATGTCGATCGGCGCGTCGAGCGCATTGGCCTTCAGGTTGAACGAAGCGTCCGTGGCATCGAAGCCGAGCTGAACGGCGCGACCGCCGACAGAGCGCTGCGATTTCGGAAGTTTGAAACGATGCTTGGCATCGTAAACTTTATATTGCCCCGTCATGGTTGCGACATCGACGGTTGGTGCGAGGAACTCAGCGATCTTCGCGATCGCCGCCTGTGACGCCCCTTTGGCGTACTGGATGATTGTCGGGTTTGAACCCAGATTTGCTAAACGTCCCATGATGATTTCCTTTCAGTTATGGGTTGATTGATTAAGCCGTGACGATGGAGAGAACCGGACGGATCAGCACCAGCTGATCTTCGGTATCGCCAACTTCTTCGCACACGCCGACGATGAACGCTGCGCCGCTGGCGTATTCCGTGAGCTTGCCTTCAGATCCGGAGGCGTAGCCGATCACCTTGTCGCCGGGAACCAGCGTGGTGGACTTGGCGACGACACGGACATTGCGGCCCGGAGTCAGCGGAGCGATGACGCAATCGGCATCAATGGCAGCGCCTTCGAGAATGACGTAGTTGCATACGTCGGTGGCGGCACCCGGAAGATCAGCTTTGGCGACACCGCCATCGTTCACGATCTTACAGAGGAAGCCTTCTTTGCCGACGAGGCTTGCGTTCGCCGGGAGGACGATATTGCCCTCTTGAGTATTGCTTTGACTTGGATACATGGTTTTTCCTTTCGTTGCGGGCTGACACGAGGTCAGCGCCTTACTTATTTTTTCGATTCGGACTGAGCAGCGTCGAACGCGACGCCCCACGAGCACTTGCGCTGATTCATGATCTCGGTTGCCCGGTTGCGGATTT
Organism: uncultured Verrucomicrobiota bacterium; assembly: GCA_903826865.1. GTDB lineage: Bacteria > Verrucomicrobiota > Kiritimatiellia > Kiritimatiellales > Tichowtungiaceae > Tichowtungia. The sequence goes on along the minus strand of CAIKGD010000007.1, from coordinate 96,440 downwards.
TGGCCGCTGCTGCATCATCGCCTTGGCCACCTTTGTCATCCGGATTTCCGGTGGCGCGGTTTTTAAGCGCGGTACTGGGTTCGGCGGCGACGTCGAGCTTGAGGCCTGCAAACAGCGCTTCGGTTCCGGCCCGGTTCGCAATGAACTGGCCGCGTACCTGGTCGCGGTTTGTGATGTGCTTGGCAAACTTTCCACAGAACGCATCGGCGTCTATTTCGAGCTGCTTGGTTTCGGCTGCCTGAAGTTTACCTTCGGCAGTTTCGGCGCGGTTTTTTAAAGCGGGTGCTTCGTCCGCGCTAGTCTTCAAGGCTTTGACGGCATCCACAACCATTTGATCGGTCGCGTCAACTGCCAGGCCGAGAAGCGTGATGAGTTCTTTCATCTGCTGTTCTCCTGCGCGGATATTCTGAGGTTCGTCCACTGTCCCGCGATTCGACAGCGGCCTCATGCCCTTGAGATTCGGTACATTAGTCAAAGCGAGAGAGTCCATGCGCAGCGGGCGAACCCGATTCTTCCCGACCTCCTCACATTCATTACGGTTCCAGACCGGGGAAACGTAGCGGTAGCGTTTGTTCGTGACGGCGGCACTGCCGGTGTCCGTCCATTCAATCTTGGCGTAGAGACCATCGGAGCGCGCTTCGACCTCTCGGATCCACCCGGCGGCTTCGCTGGGTTTGTCTTCGTCAAGCGATGCGTGGTCATAGTCGACCAGCAGTTCGCCGTCGGCCTGAAATCCTGCGGCCATCGAGGTGACAGCTTTTTCATCGATCACCTGAGAGAGTTTGATGCGCTGGCCTTGCGGACCTTCGGCGCTGACCGGGAACTCGCCAAGCGGTACGATCTGGTACCAGCCATCGTCCGGAATCTTTCCTTCGCGGTTCAAAATTTGAAGATTCTTAATTTTCATGAGCACATCCTCGCAGGTTCAGTAAAAAAGCAGCGGGAGCGTTTGGCTGGGTTGGCACGGGTTTTAGAAGTCAGAGATCGGCGGTCAGAGGTCAGTGGACAGCGCTTGAAACGGAGGGCGACTGCGTAGAAGCGGAGCTTTACGCCAGAGGTCAGAGATCGGAGATCAGAGATCAGCAGGCTGACTTCTGATTTCTGACCTTTGACCGCTGGTTTTTCCGGCTGACTTCTGATTTCTGACGTCTGACCGCTAACCGACCGGCGGACTTGTCTTGCATTTTTATTCTTTGCCATTGCAAAAACGCGACCGCCCGTTATGTCGCGTAAGAGGGCGGCAAAAATCACTCGCGGCCACAGGGCCGTTTCCGGCGGTTTTATCGCCATTGCCGATTTCATGCCTTTTTCCCTGTTTTTGCTGACCCCTGATCCCCGACTCCTGACCCCTGTTCAATTCCATTGAACAAGGCGGCGGTCAGGGTGTCGGCCAGAGCCTCGGCCCCGGCTGTTCCGGCCAGTGCCTTTTTGGCCAGCTCCGGCAGTTCGGTGTCGCGGAATTTTTCCAAGGCGGCGAGCAGCTCGCCGTCCGGAGTCTCATCGAGGATCTGCGCGAGGCGGTCGGCGACCGGCTTCAGATCTGATGCAGTCGCCTGGGCGATGACGGAGCGAGCGCTTTTGAGCAGAGCGTCGGTTCCCGGCTGCTGGGTGCTGGCGGCTGGCTGACGATTGAATAGACGGCCAAGCCATGTCTGACCTTTGACCTCTGACCCCTGACCTCTGTTCGCGAACGGCTGAACCGGCTGTGACGGTTCGCGGTATTGAACGCGCAGACCGGTCTTTTCCATGACCTGATCGGGTTCGGTGATAAATCCCTGGGCGGCAAGTTTGGTGACGTTGTCGACAAAAGCAGCCGTGTCTTCGATTTCTTCGGCGGCGATCTCGAACCATGCCAGTACCGGCTTGTTCGGGAACTCGGCTTTGAGCAGCGGAATGTCGATTGCATTCTGGAACATCTCTGAAATTTCGCGGGCGTCACCGGCGGCCAGCTTTTCAAAAACGTCCATGTGCGCGCCACCGGCCAGCGTGCCTGATCCGCTTTCAGTCAGCATCGTCAGCTTGCCGCTGGTTCCGGCCAGCACCAGATCCTCGCGGGTGAGCTTGATGAAATTCTCGAACGGGCTGACACCGCGCACATCGCCGCCAACTGTCTTGACGTCTGATCCGGCCGGAAGCACGCCACGCTGGTCGCCCATCAGGGCATCAGCCATCGCCTGCCACTTGGCCATGTCGTCGGAGTTGACGCCCTGTGGCGCGATGAAAAAGGTGGAAGGGATGCCGAACACTTCGATGAAGCCCGCGTAGTCCTTTTTGCCGAGCGCTTCGTAGATGAAGCAGACGATGCCTATTTCATTGATCGGGTCTTCTACCTCACGGAAAATAAGCGTGGAAAGATCGGCTTCAACTCCGGAGGCATCAGATCGGGCGAAGGCTGGATCGAAGCGCCACTTTCCGGCGCGGTCCTTGAGCCAAAACCATTGTTCGATCGGCTGAAGGCTGCGGATCTCCGACGGATTCTTTACAGGCTGTCCGTTCTCGCCGGTCTTTTCCAAAAAGGCGAACCCGCGAAACTCGGCCATTCCCAGCGCCTTGATTGCTTCGCGCAGGTTGGCGATGTTTTCATACACGGCGCGGAGCCGGTCGGCCTGCGCGTCGGCATCGGCCTGCGTGCAGCCTTTCGGCAGCTGGTCTTCCGGGAAGGTGCGGATGTCCCAATCCATTTCGAGCAGTGCGCCCAGGCGCAGGCGCTTGAGGCCGCGCAGAACGGCATAGCGTTTTTCCAGCGTGCGGTACGTCCACTGCAAATCGCAGTAGATCCCGCGCTCGGCCTGCTCCAGGCGCGAGACGGCGGCGGACATCGTCAGCGACCGCAGCGGGTTGTACTGGTCACGGACTTTATTGAGTTGCTCAATCTGTTTTTTCAAGGTGCTCATGCTAAAACGCTCCTGTCTTTTCGGTTAAAGGCGCTGCGCGCCGGACGCGCATCGATGCGGACCGGCATTCCGCCGCCGCCAATGTCTTTCCCGGCATGGAGTGCCAAGGCGAGCGCCCAGAAGCGGTCAGCGTGGCCGTTCTTGCCGCGATCGGCGGTGAAGCGGATGTTTCCGCTGGCGGTGGTTTCTTTTTTTACGGCGCGGAGATCTGCGCGAACCAGTTCGTCGTTCGGGATACGGACGGACTTGTCTTCGAAGGCGGCACGCAGCGGATAGGCCAGCTCTTCTTTGACCGGGCCGGTGAATTGCACCTGCTCGACTTTGTAGGTTCCAAACCGCTGCTGGGCGCGTTCGGCGAACTGGCGGCCGATGCCGGTGGCATCGATGCAGTCGCGTCGCAGCATCGGCAGAGACAGTAATTCGTTATGCTTTTGTTCTTGCGAGTCGAAGGTCTCACCGCGCAGCTCGATTTTTTTGCGGGTAAAGAAAACGCCACCGAATTTTTCAAGCAACCACATGACGGTGAGGTCATGATCGCGCCCAACGTCCACACCCAGATAAAGCGGATTTTTGCACTCAGCAAGTTCGCGGATTGTTTTTTCCCATGGCTCATTGGCGGGATACTCACAGCCCCGGATGAGATCGTAGGTCAGGAAGGCGCTGGCGTCGTCGGACGGCTGGCACATGTATTCCTGCTGGAAGGTTTCTTCGTCCGGACAACCGGCACGGATAAAATCGAAGTATTCCCCTGCATCCATTTCCTGCCGCGCATCGTCGGGCGGCAGTTTTGTTTTCAGCTTTTCGAGAAAGCCCTGGTCGATGGCATCCTGCAGCGTGACGGTATGCAAGCTGAAGCCTTTCGGATTTCCCTTGTGCAGGATTTCCTGAACCAGTTCGTTAAACAGATTCTGGCTGCCGCGATGCGTCGAGATGATCTGCATCGAGCCACCCCAGGTTATACCGGGGTACGCAATGGCGTAGAGCTTGCGCGGATCAGGATGCAGCGCGAACTCATCGAGTACGCGGGTGCCGCGCTTACCGGCCTGCGCGTCCGGGTTGCTGGACATGGAGTTGATCCGCTTGCCGTTGGCGAACTGCAGGACATAGGCGCTGATCTTACGATCCGGATCAACCACCTGCTCTCCGAGGTCGGCGGCGGCCATCTGCAGGATGCCTGCAAAGGCCTTGCAGTCTTCCAGAAAAAGCCGTGCCTGAATATCGTCGCGGCTGGAAACCCAGACGTCGTTGCGGGCATCGCTGGGCGCTGTATCGCGGTCGAGCGCATAGGCCGTAGACCAGCTCAATCCAATCTGGCGGCACTTCTGCATGATCTTCAGGCGTGAATCGTCTTTGATCCACTTCGCCTGGTACGGCAGAAAAAACTTTGACGGCAGAGCCTTCATTAAAGCATTCCGAGTTTCTCTTCGATTTCAGCGATGGTGGCCTTATCGATCGAGCCTTTTGACTTGGCGCGTTCGAGAACGCTGCGTGTTTCAGCCAGCTTCTGTTCGAACTCGCGGACGCGCAGATCAAGCGCGGCCTGCTGCTGGTCAATCGCTTTGGCCTTGAGATCAATTCCGCGCAAAGCGACGAGGTCTTTGACGCTGAGGTTGCTGGCAGACAATTCAAACTCGCGCTGGGCGATCGCGGCGGCTTTGGCGGCGGTGAAATTCTTGCCATCTTTTAGCAGCGCCTTTTTAATGGCGTCGGCCTGCGCGGAGGCGCGTTCGGCGCGCCAGCGCCAGGAGTGCTTCGAAAAATAAGAACTGAGCGCACTGGCCGACGTCCGGACTCCGAGTGATTTCTGGAGTTCATCGGCAACGGTTTGGTAACTCACGTTACCATCAACCAGGCGCTCAAAAATGAAATCTTCGTGCGGGGCCAGTTTGGAATCGCTTCGTGTTTTCATGCAGCACCTCCCGTGCGGGCGGGCTTGAGATTGCGGCGCTTGAGCGCTTTTTCTCCGAGGTCCTTAATGCCCGATGTGATGCTGACTTCATTTCCAACGCGATCCGCGTCGCGCAGTGCGGTGATGGCGATAGAGAGTTCCCGCAGAGAGTGGTCGAGCTGGTTGGCTCGGGAACCGAAGATGGTCTTGCGCACTCCATCGATGCGGTCATAGGCCGACTGCAAAGCGCGTTTAGCGGAGACGGCATCTAAACGCTCAATGATGAACGATGAGTTATCAGCGCTCTGTGCCTTTGTGCCAGATGCCTTTGTCCCGCTCATTGCGCCACCCTCGTTTTTCCGGTTTCGGTGATGAAGTAGCGGGTGTCGTTGGTGACATCGTCGAGGCGGGTTCCGACCAGGCCTTTGTCTTTCAGCTGCACCAGGGCGTCGTTAAACTCACCGTCACCAATCTGACCGCCGAGGCTGGACTGAACAGCTGTTTTCAAAAGAGGTTTTGTTGATGCCCAATCACCGCAGGCCTTCAGGTAGACTAAAATGGCCAGTTTGATATTCATTCGACCTTCCCTTCTAAACGCGAAACGGCCTTCAGAACATTGTCAGATCTCACATTAAGGCCGTGGATTTCCTCGCGAAATTCTTTCCGTAATTCGCCGAGCGCCACAGCTACGGCTTGAAATTGATCCTTGGTAATGCGGTCGCGGCGGTCATTGTCGGCGAGAATTGACGCGAGCGTCGCCTGAAAGGCTGCGTGTGATGGTCCGCAGAGCATGGAGTCCTGTTTCTTCGTCAGCGAGTCTTCGACTGTTTCGAGCCGACTGGTGATGCTGGACAGATCCACGTCGATATGTGGCTTGCGGCGGAACTGATTAAGGCTGACGGCGATACCGGCCAGCGAGCCGATGACGTAAAACGCGATCTTGACCCATTCTCCAAGGGCGGTGGCGTCGGTGCCGTTCATACGAACCTCCCGGGGGAGCGAAGGATTAACGATGAACTATGAACTATAAAAGCGGATGTCGTTTTCATGGTGCCCATGAAAACATAAATGCACAATGCCGGACGGGTCGCGGTTGGCTGAGTTGGGATGCGGTTCTAATAGGGAAAGGTGCGAGGAGTTCTCGCAAAGACGCAAAGGCGCGACACGAAAAAGCCCGCACGAATGCGGGCTGCGGGGTTTGTTTGTAGATCCAGTTGCTAGCAACTGGATTTACTGAACGTCGGAAAGATAAACGGTAGCACCGAATAACTTGCTGATTTTTTCAATTTTGCCGTTGAAGCTGATTGGCTCTTTAGGTTTGAGTTTCATGGCTTTGTAGGCCGGAAGATAGATCACCACGTCGTAAGACGTGTATCCGTTGGCCGGGTTATCCATGTCGATCTCTACCTTGCACTGGTCTCCGGAAGCCGTCTCGACATCGCGCACCCAGCCCTTCCAATAGACGCGGGAGCCAAGCAAAGGGTTGGCGTAAGCTTCAAACTGTGCAGTCGTCGCCCCATCGGTATTCTTGCGGATTTCGTTAAATTCTATTGCCTGCACAAGACCTGCAACCAGCATGCACATCGCCGCCATCATTATCTTTTTCATCGATCACTCCTGTTTTTGTTGTGCCAGTATTTCACCGATCGTTCCTGCATTTCAACCAGATATTGAATCAGAGAGTGAATGTTTCCCGGACGCGCCTTGATGCCGTGAGGCTTAACCAGTTCGTTGTAAAAATAGTCGGCATTCTCTTCGATGGCCCCATCGTCTGCTTCATGGATACCTGGAAGTTCCGAACTGCGAAGCGTTCCGGCCTTGAACTCCTTGCGCACGGTATAATGGTCTGGCTCGTCGTTTGCGATTGTCACCCAATTCGGTTCTGAATCAGAAACACACGACAGCCATTCTTCTGAGACGTGCAAAGCTACCGCCAGATCTCTAATCGTTCGTTTAGATGGAAAACTGGGGGTATTGCGCCACCCGCTTATACTTGGAGCTGAAATTCCTGCGGCCTGCGCGACATCCTTATCCTCAATAAAACCGCGCTTTTTGCGGGCTAGATCGAAGCGTCGCAAAAATTCTGATTTAATTCTGTTTTTTCCGCTTGTCATCAAATCAGTTCTGAATTAGTTTTGTAATCACTGTTACGGGAAACGTAACACAAAGCAGAAAAAACCAAAGGAAAAAGAGATGGCCGTAATTCGAGACATGAATACAGGAAAACTTCACGGGGTCGCCGCAGAGGCCAGGAGAATGAACGTTTCGCGAGCGCATCTATGGCTGGTTCTTAACGGAAAACGCCATTCAGATCGCATCATGAAAAAGGTTCATTATCGGGAGGTGAAGTGATGAGCGACCCGCTTTTAGAGGTGCTTCAAGACGACGGGTGGCTTCAGCGGCTTTTCCAGCATCGGGAACCCGCCGCCAGAGCGTTTCAGCGCTGGCTTACCCACGAGGTTCTTCCAGCCGTTGTACGGGGCAAGAAGTTTATAGACGACGGAACGATGTCCCGCCTGACGGCTGATTTGTTTATCGAAGTTCCAGCCCTGCGCCCCCAACCGATTTCAAGCAATCCAAACCAAGAAGGAGAGACCAAATGACGACAGCACTGCAATTGTTCCAATTCGAGACCAACGAGATTCGCGGCGGCATTATGGACGGCGAGCCCGTTCTTTGTGCCAAAGACGTGGCCGAAGCCCTCGGCTTTCAGAACGCCCCAGATGCCATCAAAAAACACTGCAAGGGGGTAGCTCTGCACTACCCCCTTAAGACATCAGGCGGCATCCAGAATGTGCGCTTTCTCCGCGAGCCGGATGTTTACCGTCTGGTGCTCCGGGCTAACACGCCGGATGCCGAAAAGTTTCAGGACTGGATCTGCGAAGAGGTTCTTCCGCAGTTGCGCCGGACGGGAATGTTCATGATGGCCGGCGAGCTGTTGCCGGAAGTGGCGGAGCTGGTTTCGCTGGAATACCGCATTGCGGCGGTGAAGAAGCGGCTGGAAGCCCGCGAGCTGGACTGCAAGGCGAGGCTGGTTTACCGGCTGGACGGCGCGGTGGCGATCGGTGTCTGGCTCCGGGAATACTTCCCAAAGATGAGCGACCGGCAGCTTGCCAACGAAACCCGTTCCATTAAGCGGGCGATTATCAACCAACTGCGCCGTCCGTGCGGCATTGTGCGCGGAAACGGCAACAAGGTGATTTCCGCCCTGCCTGCGGATATTCAGGCGGCGGTCGAGCTGCTCAAAACAACCCGCAAGGGCTTGAAGTAATGAAAACCCAGCCCGCCGGGAAGTACTGGCCGTGCGTTACCGCACATCTCACGCGGCCAGCCCGGCGGGCGGGACTCCCCAACCAATAACCCTTAACTGATAACCATGAACTGCGCCACCGCCCAGCTTGAGTTCGACTTCCGCATCCCTTGCCACGATCCGATTACCCCGGTCGAGGCGGCGAAGGCGCTGAATGTTCCGGTGTCCGATGTTTATTCGGCGATTTATACCGGCAGGATGGCGGCCACGGATATTTCGACCGACGGCTCGACGGTGAAGGCATACCGGATTCCGCTGAAAAATTTCATCAGCTATCTGAACGCGCAGTATGCCGACCAGCTTTATTTCCGGTTCCCGGCAGATGATCCGCTGACGACCGTGCGCATCGCCCGCGCTATGTACTGCTCCGACCAGCATGTGCTCAATCAGATCCGCGCAGGCGAGTTCCCGAACGCTTTCAATATTGCCAGCGCGGATTCTACGCGCTCGGACTGGCGCATCCCGCTGCGCGACCTGGTGGCGTATGTGAATCGACGCCGCGAAGGGGCGTGGTGAGCGGCGATAGCCGCGCAAAGGGCATGGAGCATGGGGCGGAGAGCAGATTTTTATAGAAGGTAACGAAGCAAACCAAGGAGGATGAAATGACGATGCTGGATGATGGAGTGGCTAGTTTATTGGTGGCTCGCAGAGCGCTGGATAAGGCGCATAAGGCGGCCTGCGCGGCGATGGCGCGATTCGACGCGGTGAATAGCTCGGATATTATGACGGCCGATGAACGTGTCGCGGCGCGGTCGCTGCTTTTCCAGACGGTTCCGCTGTGCAAAGCAATTCTCTGCGCAATGCAGGATGTTCCGGAGGCGGCGTCTCTGGCCGAGACTGGAAGATGGCGGCCTTTAGAAAAAGCCTCAAGCCCAAAGCCAAAAGCCTGCAATCGCGGAATCGTCGCCAGATCGGCGCGGAACGGCCGACCGATTCTGACCGCTATCGCGGTGTTATTGGTTATCAGTTATCCGTTGTCTGGAAAATCGGAAATCGCCAATCGCCAATCGGCAATCGTAGAGCGCGTGATTGATGCGCTGGTTCAGATTGAAAGCGGCGGACGGCCTGCGGTGACCGGCGACCAATGCCGGGCGGTCGGCCTGCTTCAGTTGCACCCGGTCGCGATGCGCGAAGCGAACCGGATCGCCGGTTCCAACCGTTGGAAGCTGTCTGATCGCTTCTGCCCGCAGAAGAGCCGCGCAATGGCCCGCACGATCCTGACCTGGCATTACCGTCGCGGCGTTACCGACCCGGTCGAGCTGGCCTGCCGCTGGAACAAGCCGTTCGGTCAGACGACCGCGCATTACCGCGCCAAAGTTAAAGCCACACTGGCGAAAATTTAATCAACAAAAACGAGAGGAAATAGACCATGCCGAAGAATATTCCAAAAGACGACATCATCTACAACAGAACAATTTATCGATACGGCGGAAGCGCTGATAAACCGACGATTAGAAACTACACGACGGATAAAGGATGGGCTGGCGGTAAAAGCGGTATGCCCAAAGATGAAGTCGAGTCGTTATGGAAATTCATGGTCGAGAATCAGGATACCAGCCGCGTTATTGAAAAACGCGGATGCGATCTGGTGATTGTTCCTGCTAATAAAAATGCCGTGGCGACGGTAGCCCCACCCGAAAGTTCACCGGTAAACATTTCAAATCCGCACTCAGTGCGGTTTTCGGAAAAACTTGACCAAGCCGCTCACCTTATCAATCACCGCTATGAAATCCTGAAAAAACCGGCCAATGCGCAGGGCCGGGCTGTTGTCGAGATCGGTATCATTATGCTGGCCGTGAAAGACAATCTGCCGCACGGAGAGCTCGCTAAATGGCGCGACGAAAATACAAGACTCAGTGAACGGTGGGATATTTATTGCCGAAAGGCCGCGCAGAAGTTCATTGCAGAGCATGGACAGGGAACCGCCGCCGCGCTGATCGAAGGGTCCGGATCAAATAAACGGCAGGTTGAACAGGCTGAACAGTTGCTGATGCAATTTACAGGCGGCAAAGGCCCGTCGGCTCTGCTGCATAACCTGGGGATTAAGAAGGCCGAAAAGGCCCCTCCTGCAGAGCTACCGCCGGGAGAAAGCGGCGAGCACTACAACGCCGTGAAAACGTGGAATCACATCGGAGGTCTTCTGAACGACCATGGCCTGACAAAAGAGTCCTGGGCCTATCTTAATCCCGAAGAGATGACACCGCTTTACGACATGATTCACGAGCTGGATAAGCGTTTGAAAGCGGTACTGAAAAAATAAAAGGAGTTTTTTTATGCGATCAAAATATGTCCATGAACTCGATGAAGCGATCAATAGAGGGATCCGGTCAAAAAGCAACGATCAGTTACGGTCGATGCGCATTGCAATAACGAATGGCATTGAATCGGATCTTCCTCCGGCCATGTGGTCAGCGCGCAGATATTTCATGTGAAAATATGCACAGAGCTTCAGCTGCGCGACGGGCGCAGGAAAATAAGCTATGCGCGGATTGGACACTCAACACCCGACACCAATTAACCGGAGCGAAGCAACCAATGACCGCACTATCCACCATTCCGACCGCTGAAACGCTGGTGTTCGCACAGCTGCCGCAGTCCGTTAAGGATGAGGTTGGTCTGTGGACAAAGATCATCGGCGAGGTCGAGGCGGCGCGGAGTAAGAGCAAGGCGTTCGCGGAGATCGCGAAGCGGTATCCGTCCAGCAAGAGTCTGAGCGCGGCGAATATCCGGACGAAGTATTATGCGTTCAAGCGCGACGGCTGGCAGTCGCTGATTAATAAGTCGAAGCTTCCGCGCCATAACGTGGTGGCACCGAATACACCCGGCGGCCAGCCTGCGGCCTTTGTGGAGTTTTGGAAGGGTTTGCAGGAATCATACCAGCGCAACAGCCGGGCGGCTTACCGCGAGCTGATTCGCCGGTACCGGAACGGCGATCAGATCCCGGGCATTGGCAACTGGCGCAATATCTGGATCGACGCGGTAGGCGGCCGTGCGCCCGATGTATGCCCGATCAATCCGCCGCTGCCGCCCGGCTGGGGCGAGCGCAATCTGGCGCGTTACAGGCCGACGAAGTTTGAGCTGACGGCTTCGCGGATTGGGCGCAGTGCGGCGGCGGAGTTCCGCCCGCTGGTTTACACGACCCGCGTCGGTATGCGCGTCGGACAAGGCTATATGTTCGACGACATGCACCACAACAATAAGGTCAACTGGCTTGGTGTGAATAAGACGGCGATGCGGCCTTTGGAATTTTCCTGCATCGATCTGTTCTCAGGGTGTCTGATTGCATGGGGCGCGCAGCCGATGACCGAGGATGAAGCGACCGGAAAGCGCGAAATGTTGCGCGAAACTGAAATGCGCTTTCTGCTCTGCCATGTGATGTGCACCCTTGGCTATCATCCGGAAGGATGTGTTCTTCACGTAGAGCACGGGACTGCAGCCATACGAAAAGATTTAGAAGAGCTGCTGTTCAACTGGACCGGCGGAGCGGTGACTGTATCCAGAGGCGGTATTCAGGGAGCAGTTGCCCACGATGGGCAGTTTATTGGACGCCCGAAGGGAAACAGCCGATCAAAAGCCGAGCTAGAATCATTGCATGGTTTTAAGCAAAATGAGCTTGCCTCGCTGCCGGGTCAGGTTGGGAAAAGCCGTGACTTCCAGCCGGAGCAGCTTCACGGGATGGATAAATATAATGATCTGCTGTTGAAAGCGAGAGCCTTTCTCCCGGCGCACCGTGCTGAGATGCTTCAGTTTCCAATACTTGAGTTCAATCAGTGGAAACAGATTGTCGGCGAAATCTATGAACGGATTAACTGCCGCACCGAGCACAACATTGAAGGCTATGAAGAGGCCGGGCTGGTGACGACGGAGTACCGCCTTGGTATTGAAGCGCCGTGGATGCCGATGACGAAGCTGCTGACGATGCCGGCGGATCAGCGCGGAGCCGTTGAGCAGCTGATTGAACTGCCGGGCATGGTGCGGATGCGCAAGATGTCGCCCGCCGAAGTGTGGTCAATCGGTCGCGGTGATCTGCACAGGCTGGATGCTCATTATGTGCCGATGCTACTTGGAGAAAAGAACGCCAAGATGCTGCGCGTTCAGGACGACCATACGATTACATTTCAGGACCGGCGCATCGGCCCCGGCATCCATCGCTATCTGGCGCAGGTTCAAACGCAACACGGCGAACTGGTCAACCTGCAGCCGGGCGCGGCCTTCGCGGTCTACGCGACGCCGTTCGATCCTTCGGCGGTGTTTGTGGCCAGCGAGGATAATGCGTTCATCGGCATTGCACGGCGCATGCAGGCGGCCTGCAAGACCGATGTTGAGGCGATCCACCGGCAGATCGGCAAGGCGATGCACTTTGAGCAGCAGTTGCTCGATCCGGTTAAGGCCCGGCACCAGGAGGAAGCCCGCGCCAAGAAATCCATGCACGAGCACAACGCCCGCGTGATGGCTGGCGATCCGGTGACCGGCGAAGAGCTGTTCCGCGCCGAGAAGATCGCAGAGTCCGCTCCGGATCGCGAAGACGTCGAGGCCGTGACAGCGCACCGCCGGAATGATGAGGACGAGGAATTTTCAAACGACGAGATCACCAAACTTTTCACCAACTAAAAGGAGCATGAATGACCGAGGCGATTACAAAGAGCGATGAGGCGAAGGCGAGCAGCAACAATGCGCGGATCAATATCCCGCTCAATCTGCACAACTGGAACGGTTACCCAGAGGAGGCTCGCGGACTGCTGCTGTGGTTCCACCAGCATGTACTGGATGAAGGCATGACGCTGGATCAGGCCGGTGAGGCGATCCAGTACGACAAGAGCACCGTTTACCGTGTGCTGAAAGGCATCTACGAAGGCAGCATGGAAAAGGTCACGGCGGCGATTGAGAGCTATAAGCGCATTGCCGAAGAACGGGCGACGATTCAGGACAACCAGATTGTTGAAAATTCCATCACGCGGATGATCGGAGCCGGGCTGGACTATGCGCTCAGCAACAATTCGATCACGCTGATTATCGGCGAAAGCCGTATGGGAAAAACTGAGTCCGCCAAGCTGTGGCGCGATGCGAATAATCACGGAACGAGCGTGCTGGTGACTGCGCCGCCGGTCGGCGGTGTGAAGATGCTCCTGCGCCGGATCGCTGAAACGGTCGGTGTGAACCGGAACATGAATAGCTCGCAGCTGTTCGAGTCGATCAGCCGAAGTTTTAACCGGAACCGGATTCTGATTATTGATGAAGCGCACCGGCTGATGCCGGTCGATGGCCGCAGTACTCCGGTGGCTATTGAACTCCTGCGCGATCTGCACGACCAGACCGGGTGCGCTCTGGCCCTGATTGCCACGCAGCGTTTCAGCGACGCGATGAATAAGAGCAGTTACCAGTTCGAGCAGATCCTCGGGCGCATCGGTATGCCGATCCGGCTGAAACGCACGATCCCGCTGAAGGACATCAAGCCGATCGTTGAGCAGTACCTTCCAACCGCCGGAAAAGAGCTGCTGGACCAGTGCAGCGACATTGCCAATGAACAGGGACGCCTCGGCATTTTGGTTGAGAACCTGAAGGTCGCCAGCCGCATTGCCGCGAAGTCGAAGCAGAAGCTGACGGAAGAGCATTTTTTCAAGGCCGTGGCAGTGCGCCAGCAAATGATGGGCGAACGGACTTACGCCAAAAAGTAGGAGGATGAGGATGAGCAATAAGAAGTCAGAGGTCAAAGATCAGAGGTCAAATGAACATCGGCAAAAGCCAACCATGTTTGCCAATGAATACGGGGAGCCGAGCTATCCGGCATCATTGATTGCGTCGGTCATGATGGTTCTTTGTTCGTTCATCGGACTGCTGGTGATGATCGGCTTGATCTGGTTCTCCCGCTGTTTCGCTCACTTTCTTAAAACAGGAGGTTGGTCATGGATGATGTAATCGAACTGGATCAGCGATCAGAGAACAGAGTTCCTGCTAGAGAAATTGGTCGGCACCGTGTTGATGAGATTGACCTGATGCTGTCGGTTCTTTCAGCGCTGCGGTCGCCCAAAAAATTCAGTCATGAGGAAATCGCCAAGGCGTTCGGCTGCAGCCTGGAGTTCATCGAGGAGGTATCTGACCGCGCCGGGCAAAACAGCCTGTCAACCCAGCCAATGACGTATGACGAAATCGGCGCATTTATCGGAATCTCTCCACAGGCAGTCGGGATGTGGGGCCAGCGGGCGATTATGCGCCTGAAGCATCCAACCAGGATGCGCATTCTGCAGCCGCTGAAAGATTCAATTTTTGCATAAACCATAACCAAAGGAGTCCCAATGTTTCATCTATCAAGAGCCATCGTATTCATCGCCTGCCTCGCGGCGGCAGTATTCGTTAACGCGCAGACCGGTCTGGCCGGGGTTTTCATCGCGCTGTTATTCGTCCCGCGTGAAGTGATCCGCCATCGCATTATCAAACCGGCAGCAGGTGAAAAATGAGCAAGCCACTGAAAGACCTGCGCGAGCAGATTAAAACGGTCGAGGATGCCGACCGCGAGTTTGAGAATCTGGCGATGCTGGAGATCGATATCGCGAAAATCGAAGCGGCCTGCGAAAAAAAGCTGGCCGATGTGAAGGCCGACTACGCCCGAACGCTGGATGGATTCCAAGTGATGCGCGAATCATCGGTAAAGCGTCTGGCGTCGTTTGTGGATGCCAACAGGTCGCTGTTTCAGAAGCCGCGCCGCCGTAGAACAATGTGGGGCACCTACGGTCTTACCGACGCCAGCAAGGCGAAGATTATAAGCAAGGATGCGGCCATTGCGCACTGCCTTGCCAACGACTGGAATGATTGCTTGAAAAAAACAATCAGGCTGCTTTCAAAGCCGCTACGCGACCGGCTGCAGGCCGGCGAAGTCTGCCCGGGTGCGCGCCTGGTCTCCGGCGACGTCGCCGGTTACACGGTCAAAAAAGAGCTGATTGAAAAGGCCATCGGGGCCAAAGGCACAGAGGCACAAAGCCCGGCGTCGAACGGTTAATTATGAACTTTTACGCACAGAGTTTTCGCTCAAGGCCATCGGTCGGTGCCGACGGCACACGGTCTCTGCTGCGCTTCATTTCCCGTGTGCCGCCTTCCTGCCAGCCTGCCGGGCAAATAACCGACCGCGACCCGGCAGGCACCTTTTGAAAGGGCGACATGAATGTCGCCCATACGTGGAGAAGCAATGAAAAAACCAGTGTCAGCAATGGAAACCAGAGTGATGTACGCCATTCGCGAGTTCGAGCGCGAGACCGGCAAGATGGTGAAGTCCATCCGCTTGGTCCGGCTGGATAAGCCGGTGATCTTTAATGGCTCTTCAACCGATCTCGTCGATGTCGAGATCACGATCAGGGGGTGATTATGAGTTTTACAGCCAGACAGCAAGGTTACTACCGCCCGCTCAAGGAAAGAGCGTGGCTGGCGCATGCGTCGCGGAATAATCTGCATCCGAACAGCCGCTTCGCCCAGGATCAGTGGTACCGCTGCCTGCTGCTCGATGCCGCCGGTATCTATTCGACGAAGGAAGCAAACCAGACGGGCGATTTCGACTGCATTATGCTGGCGATGGCGGAGATCGCCGGTGATGAATACTGGATTAAGCGGATGGCCGGTGCCGCCGAGCGCCGCTGGCGCTATATGATTGCGCAAAAGATGACGGCCAAGGGTATGTCCTTCGGAGCATATCTGCGCGGCGAGCGCTATATTCAGAGTATCATGAACCACATGGGTATTGATCAGCTGGCCTACGCGGATCTGCCAGCCGAGCATTTGAAGAAAATTTTCATCGCGCTCGACGAGGATTTTAAACGCCACCACCGCCACGACCGTGAACTGCCTGCGGTGAGCCACGCCGAACCGGGAGTGCCAGCATGAACTTTAAAGACAAATACAGCTTCTGGATCGACCGCAAGGTCGCCGGGTTCGTTTACCGGTTCGATGCGTTCAAGATCAAGCGCCACGCGGTCGGCGGTCCGGAGCATTGGGAAATCTGGCTGGAGTTCGACGATCCACGCGCATGCTCCCGCGAGTGGCGCAAGCTTTGTGACCAGGCTGAGTTGACAAAAAACGGCTAGACAAAATATGTCCAAAAAATTCCAGAAACCGATGCCGAAAGAGGTGACCGAATACGCTGATTCGATCGACTTCGCGCTGGACGGTGATGCCTTCTGCGATTTCTACGAATCCAAGGGCTGGAAGATCGGCGCTGCACCAATGAAAAACTGGCAGGCTGCGGTACGCACATGGAAGCGCCGCCAAAAGGCCGACGGCACGATGAAGGCCAGCCCGCGTGAGCAGTACCTTAAAGAGGCGACGGCCCGCACCCGGACAATCCAGCAGTACATCCGCCACGGCTACGATTACGAAGGCACCAACGCCCGCGAGGCTTTGTCGCGCTACTGGACCGGCCTGCGCGACAAGCACGGCCCGAAGTTTATTGACGAGCTAAAGGAGAGGTTGCGCACATGAAATCTTTCGATAGGCCGTTAACTATTGATGCAATCATTGTGTATTTAAAAAAAATGTCAGATGAACAGTTAACTGATTTGTGGAATCGGCTTAATAAAAACGATCTTAAAAAACGTAGTTTTTACGGAGTTAGAATGCCGCGTGATTGAAGAACTTAAAGAGGCCATCGAGCAGTATCTGCTAAGCGCACCCGGCGACGGGTGGGTGAAGTCGGCGGAGCTGTGCGAGCGCTTTGGGATCGCCGAGCGCCAGCTGCGCAAGGTGGGCGATCAGGACGGCCTGTGCAGCGACTTTGCAATCAGTTCCGACAAAGGGTTCAAGCATATCACCCTGGCCTCTACGCGGGAATGGCTGGCCTTTAAACACCGTATGCGCCAGCACGCCATCGCCGAGATGGTACGCACCCGTAATCTCGACCGCCGCCGATCCACCGTTTTGAAGTCCGTTACGAAGGCACCAACGCCCGCGAGGCTCTTTCCCGGTACTGGACCGGACTGCGCGACAAGCACGGCCCGAAATTTATTGAGGAACTGAAGGAAAGGCTGAAGCGGTTATGAAAACTAGTCGCGTAATATTTTTTTTATGGGCCCCACTATGGATTCCACTGTTCATCATCTATTTTATTTTGCTGTGCCTGGTCTGGATAGGCGAGCGGGCCGACAGGTTTGCAGACTGGATCAATGATCAGAATTATCCGTGGAAAATTAGCCGTTAATGAATCAATAGGTCATGTGCGAAGAACTCAAAGATGCCATCGAGCAGTATCTGCTGACCGCGCCGGGAGAAGGCTGGGCGAAGTCGGCTGAGCTGTGCGAACGCTTCGGGATCGCCGAGCGCCAGCTGCGCAAGGTTGGCGATCAGGACGGCCTGTGCAGCGACTTTGCAATCAGCTCCGACAAAGGGTTCAAGCATATCACCCGGGCCTCTACGCGGGAATGGCTGGCCTTTAAACACCGTATGCGCAACCACGCCATCGCCGAGATGGTTCGCACCCGCAATCTGGATCGCCGCCGTTCTACAGTTTTGAAGTCCATAAAGCGACCGGCTTTCACCTGCGAAAAGGACACTAATCAAGGCCTGCTTTTTACAGCCGCCGGGCAAGGAGTGCTACTGTGAATGGGATGTGCGACTGGCATCCCTGTTCCCAACCAGCAAAGTGGCGTATTAGAAACAAACAGGATCAGAGCTGTGTATTTAGGGATTTTAAATACTGCGATCAGCACGCCAGCTTCATTCGCAACAATCCGATGCTTAATAAAGGCACCTGGAGAAGAATTTTTGCCTCGCGATCGAAAGTGACCGTGGCAGGCTAGGCGGTGGCAACCGCCTGAACCGACGATGCACTACACCGTCACGAAATGAATCGCTGCCCCGGTCGGAACTCAAGCACCGCCAAGGTAGCAGAAAGGAAAGTATCGTGAGAAGTGCATTGTCATACCAGGGCGGTAAAAGCCGCCTGGCCAACCAAATCACCAAACTGTTTCCAGAGCATACCTGCTACGTTGAGCCGTTCTGCGGCGCGTGCTGGGTGCTGTTCGAAAAGGAGCCTTCCAAGGTCGAGATTATAAACGATCTGGACTCCGAGCTGATTACCTTCTGGCGCGTGATCCAGAACCACCTGCCTGAGTTCCGGCGCTACTATGAATATGCCGTCACCAGCCGGGAGATATTCAATATCGAAAACCGGAAGGACCCGACAACCCTGACCGATGTGCAGCGCGCCACCCGGTACTTCTATCTGCAGAAGCTGTGCTTCGGTGGAAAGGTTCACGGCCGAACCTTCGGCACAAGCGCCGTACAGCCAGCCCGGCTGAACCTGATGGACATAGACGACCTGCTGCTTAAAATCCACTGGCGGATGTCCAAGGTCACAATAGAGAACCTGTCGGCAATCGGCTGCATTCAGAAATACGACAGGCCCGAGACCCTGTTCTATTGCGATCCGCCGTACTTCGAAACAGCCGGTTACGAGGTCCCTTTTTCAGAGCAGGATCTGATCGATCTGCGCGACGTTCTTTTCTCTATAAAGGGGAAGGCGATTATATCGCTGAACGATCATCCGCGAGTCCGCGAGTTATTCGCTGGAATGAAGATCAAAACCACCTCGCTGAAATACTCGATCGGTCGGTCGAAGGAGTCGAAAGCCAAAGACCGGTTAGAGGTCATCATTCAGAACTTCTGATACAGCAATGCACCGGTCTTGCATGGCCGGTGCATTCATTCTGAAAGTTATATCAAACCACTGTCATATTGGCCGGTTTAGCCATGAAGTTGTATCAAACCGGTCGACGCGGTCAAAAAATCGCATAAGTCGTTGATATTCGGCGTAATTCAGCCTGTTCAACGCTCTTGAAGGCTGTCTCAAACCATCCGTCCCTTCTCATTGGGGGAGAGTCCGAAAAAGTGGTGGAGCGAAAGGGGATCGAACCCTCGACCTCCACGTTGCGAACGTGGCGCTCTACCAATTGAGCTATCGCCCCGAAAAGAAGGTTCGGAATATATCCGCGCCGCCCGTCCGCCGACAAGCGTTTAATCCCTGAAATGCTCGCTGTCTTGGGCAGGGACGGTGCACCGGCCGGCCGGCGCACTGAAATCCGAATTCGCCCGTCCTTTTAGATCTCAGCCAAAAGTTGACGCCGCACCTCCCGCCTTCTATAGTCGCTTCCGAACCGGGACGGTTTGAACTGTTATAAATATCGGCGGAGGGATAACGTGATGAACTACTGTCCACACTGCGGTCACAAGTTGAACGGCAGCTATGTGCTTTGCCCGGAGTGCGAACATCGCCTTAAGTTAGTTGACTGCTTCAGTTCATCTCACGGGTCACAAACCGTCCAATGTGCACAATGCAACGGCAGGGGCGAGGTTGATGACGGCGGTCTTTTCAACTACAGAACTAAAACCTGTCCGGCCTGCGGCGGGGCCGGAGTTCAGCGTGTTTAACTGAACTTATCTGAAATGCTCAAACGCCTTGCGGTTCAGAATCGCGCCATCGAGGGTCAGGGTTTCCGGCTGACCGGTGATTTTTCCGATTCTTGGAAACTGCTGATCCAAATCTTCCAGACATTGGAAATCAAACTGATCTGCCTCATCGGCGTGAACCGTAAAGAGCAGTTCAAAGTCCTCGCCGTCGAACAGTGCCTGCTCCAGTGTTTTTACTTTCGGAATCGCGGCACTGTCCAGCGCCGCACCGACTTTTGAGGCTTTGAGGATATGGCGCAGGTCGGTGGCAAGGCCGTCGCTGATATCCATCATGGCGCGGACAAAGCCGGACTGCCGCAGCCATTTGGCTTCTTTGATGCGCGGCATAAAGTTCAGGTGTTTGCCGCTTTCGAACGAACCGCCGAGCGGGCCGGTAACGTAAACGATGTCGCCGGGATGCGCACCGGAACGGAACAGCGCTTTGCCTTTCGGTACGCGCCCGACGCCGAAGACGTGCAGTTCGAGCACCGGCCCCTGCGCAAGATCTCCGCCGACCAGATCCACGTTGAAAAGTTTACGGACATTGGAAACGCCGGCGTAGATTTTTTCCAGAGTTTGAAAATCTTCGTCCGGCGGCGCGACGAGGTTGATAAGCAGATACTGCGGGTCGGCTCCCATGGCGGCGAAATCGCTCAGGACACGTGCAGCGGCTTTCCAGCCGATGGCTTCCGGCGCGGTGCCGGGCGTAAAGTGTACGCCTTGAATGAGCGGATCGGAGGTGAGGACGAGATCATAGTGCGCGTCGAGCGGCAGAACGGCGCAGTCATCGCCGACGGCTTTCAGGTTTGCAGTCAGGGCCGCAATGGCGTTATGTTCTCCGACATCTTTCAGGGTTTTCATCGGTTTAAGTTTAGTTCAGGAGCGCTTTATGAACAAGAAGGTTTTAGTAACAGGAGGAAGCGGCTTCCTCGGCATCAATATGATCCGCCACCTGCTTTCTCAGGGCATAACCGATATTACCGTGCTGGATCTTGTCGAATTCGATTATCCGGAAAGAGACCGGATTAAGGCGGTAATCGGCGATATCCGTAACGCCGGAACCGTGCGCGAGGTGATGCAAGGCGTGAACTGGGTTATCCACACCGCCGCCGCCCTGCCCCTTTATACGAAGGAAGAAATTTTCTCCACCGACATTGAAGGCACCCGGATTCTGCTGGCGGCGGCGGAAAAGGAAAAAGTCGAACGGTTCGTCCACATCTCTTCGACCGCTGTTTACGGCATTCCGGATCACCATCCGCTCTATGAAAACGACAAGCTGATCGGCGTCGGTCCGTACGGCATCGCCAAGATCGAAGCGGAAAAGGCCTGCCTGGAATACCGTGCCAAAGGTCTGTGCGTGCCGATCATCCGCCCGAAATCGTTTGTCGGCCCCGAGCGGCTCGGCGTCTTCGCCCTTTTCTACGACTGGGCGAAAGACGGCAAAAATTTTCCGATGATCGGAAGCGGGAAAAACCGCTACCAGCTGCTCGACGTCGAAGACCTCTGCGCCGCGATTTACCTCTGTCTGACCAAAGACGCGGCGGCCGTGAATGACATCTTCAATGTCGGCGCGACCGACTTCACAACGATGAAAGAGGACTATCAGGCGGTGCTCGACCGCGCCGGCTTCGGCAAAAAGGTGATCGGAACCCCGGCGAAACCGCTGATTCTGGCGCTGCGCATTCTCGAGTTCTTCAAACTTTCGCCGCTCTACAAATGGGTCTATGAAACCGCCTGCGAGGATTCGTTCGTCTCGACAGAGAAGATCGAACAGAAGCTGAACTTCCACCCGAAGTTTTCAAACAAGCAGGCGCTGGTACGCAACTACGAGTGGTATCTCGAGAACCTGCATACGTTTGCGGGCAAGGGCGGCATCTCGCACCGCGTTCCGTGGAGCCAGGGCATTTTGAAATTTTTCAAAATTTTCTTCTGAGTATGAAAACGCTTTTCCTTTTTATTGCCTGCGCCTTATTACTGACCGGATGCGGCCCGAAGAGCGGCGCGCAACTTGACCTGACGGATGAAAAGGATACTTACGTCCGCAAAGGCCTTGAACAGGTCAGTCTGAAAAAATGGGACGCGGCCATCGGGCCGTTCGAAACCGCACTGGTGAAAAAACCGGAACTGGGCCGTCCTGATCTGGAACTGGCCATAATTTATCATCAGCAGAAAAAAAATTATGTCCGCGCCATCTATCACTATGAGCGCTACCTTGAAAAACGTCCGCTCACAGAAAAGCGCGCGCTGATTCAGGAATGGATCAAGCAGGCCAAAGTTTCACTGGCCGGAGAAGTCGGCGGAGCTGAAGGCGACGTCGCAGAACAACTCGTACGGCTGACACGCGAAAACAACCTGCTGCGCAAACAGCTTGAAGCCGCCGGCGGAGCCGCACCGGCGGCAGCCGCCAACGTTAAAACCATCCTGACGGAGCCGCCTGCACCCCGGCCGGCACCGGCGCCCGCCGCTGTGCAAGGAATTGCGGCCGGCAAACAGTCTGCTGCGGCAGGCACCTATCAGGTGCGTCCCGGCGACACACTCACGCGCATCGCCGGATCGGTGTATGGTGATGCCGGCAAATGGCGGAAAATCTACGAGGCCAACCGCGACCAGATGAAAAGCGAAACGGACATCAAAGTCGGACAGACGCTCACCATTCCGAATTAATAACCGCTTTTTTCACCCATTCCCCGCAGGGGCTGTGCATAACCGAAGGTAGGGTTTTACCCCACTGCAAAAAATCAGTGCGTCGCGTATTCTCCGCGCAGGTAAACAAAAAGGAGTGCATTATGTTGTGGACGATTGCAGTAATTCTGACGGTTCTATGGCTGCTGGGGCTGGTAAGCAGTTACACCATGGGCGGGTTTATTCATATCCTGCTGGTGATTGCGGTCGTCGTCGTCCTTCTCCGGATCATTCAGGGACGAAGAGTGTTGTAAAAACACGGCTGAACAGGGTTTTGTATTGACCCGTCCCCCTGATGGAACATACTCGTTGCGTTGCAACGTTCCGTTAAATCACAGGTCAGAAACCGTTGCGGTCTGTGACATGAAATTCAGCGGAGGTAACGGGAGTTATGAAAATGAAATCTGCACCGAAGCACCGGAAAAAAAAGCCCGCTGAAACCGCTAAACAAAAATCCCCCGCCCCGGCTTCAAGTGCGTCATTCCCCATCGTCGGCATCGGTGCCTCCGCCGGCGGACTGGAAGCTCTGGAGCAGTTCTTAGGGGGCGTGCCGGCGGACTGCGGCATGACGTTTGTGATTGTTCAGCATCTGGATCCGACGCGCAAAGGAATCATGCCGGAGCTGCTTCAGCGCACCACCGGTATGAAAGTTGTGCAAGTCAAGGATCGCACCAAAGTGCAGCCGGACTGTGTCTACGTGATCCCGCCGAACAAAGATATGTCCATCCTGCACGGAGTTCTGCATCTGCTCGCGCTGGCCTCGGCTCGCGGATTGCGCCTGCCGATCGACTTTTTCTTCCGCTCGCTGGCACAGGATCAGCAGGAGCACAGCATCGGCGTGATTCTTTCCGGCATGGGCTCCGACGGCACGCTGGGGCTGCGGGCCATCAAGGAAAAGGCGGGGCTGGTGCTGGTGCAGGAGCCTGCAACAGCCAAATTCGACGGTATGCCGCGCAGTGCGGTAGACGCCGGGCTGGCGGATATTACGGCTCCGGCAAATGAACTGCCGGAAAAAATCATCGCGTATCTCCACCGGACGCCGCTGATTTCCCCGGCGGAAACGGTGCTGGACGACAAGACGCAGAGCGCTCTGGAAAAAACGGTTATCCTGCTGCGCGCCCGCACCGGCCATGATTTTTCACTCTACAAGAGGAACACGCTTTATCGCCGGATTGAGCGCCGCATGGGTATTCATCAGATCGGTAAAATGACGGCCTACGTCCGCTATTTGCAAGAGAACTCACAGGAACTGGATCTGCTCTTCAAGGAGCTGCTGATCGGGGTGACAAACTTTTTCCGCGACCCCGACGCCTGGGAGCAGTTGCGCACACAGACTCTTCCGGCTCTGCTCGCAAACCGGACTTCCGGTCAGGCTTTGCGGGTATGGGTGCCCGGCTGTTCCACCGGAGAAGAGGCGTATTCCATGGCCATCGTGCTCAAAGAGGCCGTAGAACAGGTTCAGCCCAAAGAAAATTTCGCCGTGCAGATATTCGCCACCGATCTGGACCGGGATGCTATAAACAAAGCCCGCCAAGGCTTCTACCCGGACAGTATTACTGCGGATGTGTCACCGGAACGGCTGAAACGGTTTTTTTTCAAAGAAGATCGCGGCTTCCGGGTGCGCAACGAAATCC
Organism: uncultured Verrucomicrobiota bacterium; assembly: GCA_903826865.1. Classification (GTDB taxonomy): domain Bacteria; phylum Verrucomicrobiota; class Kiritimatiellia; order Kiritimatiellales; family Tichowtungiaceae; genus Tichowtungia. The sequence goes on along the minus strand of CAIKGD010000007.1, from coordinate 72,608 downwards.
GCGAAATGGTTATTTTTGCTCCGCAGAATCTCATCATGGATCCGCCCTTTACCAAACTGGACATCCTGAGCTGCCGCAACCTGCTGATCTATCTGACCACAGAAGTGCAGAAGAAACTGATGCCGCTGTTTCACTACAGCCTCAACCCCGGCGGCATTTTATTTCTCGGCAGTGCGGAGACCATCGGCGGCGCTGCAGAGCTGTTTACTCCGCTCAACGGCAAATCAAGGCTTTTCCGGCGGCAGGAATCCGCGGCACATCCGGAACCGGTAGAGTTTCCTTCGTCTTTCAGCGCCGGTTTACCGGCCAGACTTGCGACGACTCCGGAAATCAAGCCGACGGGCAGTCTCCAGACACTGGCGGATCAACTGGTTCTCCAGCGTTATGCTCCGCCGGCTGTACTCGCCAATGACAAAGGGGACATCTGTTACATCAGCGGCCGGACCGGAAAATATCTGGAACCGGCCGCCGGCAAGGCCAATTGGAACCTTTTCGCCATGGCCCGCGAAGGGCTGCGCCACGAACTGTCCGGTGCTTTCCAGAAAGCGCTCCGGCAAAAAGGGAGCGTGGCACTCCACGGACTCAACATAGAGACCGGCGGCGCGAAACAGTGCGTGAATGTGACCCTCCAGCAACTCGATGATCCCGGGCTGCTGCACGGGTTGGTGATGGTCGTTTTTACCGACATTGCTGCGTCTGTCGTTGTGAAAACGGCGGCCCAGCCGCCGAAATCTCCTGTCCGCAGTGCGCGGGTGGCCGAACTGGAGCAGGAACTCCAGCAGGTTCGCGCCGAAGCAAGTACTACCCGCGAAGTGATGCAGACTTCGCAGGAGGAATTCCGCTCGACCAACGAGGAACTGCAATCCACGAATGAAGAGTTGCAGTCCACCAACGAGGAACTCACCACCTCGAAGGAAGAGATGCAATCGCTGAATGAGGAGCTGCAGACGGTCAATGCCGAGTTGCAGACCAAGGTGGACGAGCTTTCGCGGGTCAGCAACGACATGAACAACCTGCTCAACAGCACGGACATTGCCACCCTCTTTCTGGACAACGATCTCAACGTGCGGCGGTTCACCCCTCAGGCGACCAAAATCATCAAACTCATTCCGTCCGACGCCGGCCGGCCCATCACCGATCTGGCCTCGGGGCTGCGCTACCCGGAACTTGCGGCGGATGCGCGGGAGGTTCTGCGCACGCTGGTCTCGGCGGAAAAACCGATTGCCGCGCGCGACGGCCGGTGGTTCACCGTGCGCATCATGCCGTACCGCACGCTGGATGACCGGATTGACGGCGTCGTGATTACCTTCGCGAATATTACTGCCGCCAAGACGCTGGAGACGAAGTTGCGGGATAATCAATCTGTCCTTGAAAAACACGTCGCCGAACAATCCAGAAAGTTGAAACAAAGAAAAAAAGTAAAGCCGTAATCCCATGCAAAAGAAAACCAGCCGCTCACCCGCCGCAGCCGAACTGCGTCACCGCGCCGAAGAACAGCTGCGGAAGCGGAAGGACAAACAGAAATCCGGGGTCGGCGATCAGAGGTCAGAGGCCGATACGCAGCGGCTGCTCCATGAACTGCAAGTCCATCAGATTGAACTGGAGATGCAGAATGACGAACTCCAGACCGCCCGGAATGAGATGGAAGCGGAGATGGAAAAATACAGCGACCTCTACGACTTCGCCCCGGTCGGCTATTTCTCTCTGGATGAACGGGGCCGGATTCTGGAGGTGAATCTGACCGGTGCCGCCCTGCTCGGCGTGGAACGTTCCCTGCTTGTTAACCGGTGTGTGCTGCATTTTGTAGCTCCGGCGAGCCGGCCGGTTTTTTTATCCTTCCTTGAACAGATATTCTCCGCGCCGGAAAAACAGGTCTGCGAAACGACGCTGCTGAAGGCGGACGGCACCGCTTTCTGGGCAAACTGTCATGGCGCAGCCGCTATTTCGCTCAGCAGTCCGCAGCGCTGGTGCCGGGTGGCGGTTTCGGACATCACGGTTTTCAAGCTGGTTGAAGAAGCGCAACATCGTCTTGAGGCGATCACCAAGACCAATCTGGCTTTGCAGCATGAAATTGTCCAGCGGCAGACGGCGGCGGAAGCCCTCAAGCAAAGCGAACAGCACCAGATCCAGCTGCTGGAACAGTCGCGCCATATGCAGCAGCAGTTGCGGCATCTGTCCCACCGGATACTGCATGTGCAGGAGGAAGAACGAAAGCGTATCAGCCGCGAGCTGCACGATGAAATCACCCAGACTCTGGTGAGCATCAACGTCCACCTGGGAACGCTGGCGCAGGAAGCAGCCATCAGCCCCAAAGCGCTCAAGCAGAAGATCGTCCGGACGCAACGGCTGGTGGAGAAGTCGGTGGACATTGTACACCGGTTCGCCCGGGAACTGCGCCCGACGATGCTGGACGATCTGGGGCTGATTCCGGCCCTGCATTCGTTCATGAAAAATTTAATGAAAGAAACAGGCCTGCGGGTCAGCCTGACCGCTTTTGCTGAGATTGAAAATCTGAGCAGCGCCAAGCGCACGGCGCTTTATCGCGTCGCCCAGGAAGCATTGACCAATGTTGCCGAACATGCGCAGGCGACCAAAGTGGAAGTGAGCATTCAGAGACTGCCGAATGCGCTGCTCATGCAAATTAAAGACGATGGCTGTTCATTTGATGTGAAACACGCGCTGCTACCCCGGAAAAACAAACGCCTGGGGCTGATCGGAATGAGAGAGCGGGTGGAAATGGTAAACGGCCAGTTCGCAATCGAATCCGCACCGGGCAAAGGCACGGTCATTCAGGCCCAGATCCCGTTCAGCAATAAAACCAAAGAAAGCAACCGCCCATGAAATCCGCAAAACCTATCACTGTCCTGCTTGCTGAAGACCACCAGATTGTCCGGGAGGGGTTGCGGAAGCTGCTGGAAGCGGAACACGATATCGAGGTGATCGGCGAAGCGACCACCGGACGGCAGGCCGTGGTCCTGAGCAAAAAGCTGTCCCCGGCGGTCGTGGTGATGGATGTCGCCATGCCGCAGCTTAACGGACTGGAAGCCACCCGGCAGATCTGCCAGGCCGTTCCCGGCACCAAGGTGCTGATTCTTTCCGCGTACAGCGATATCGCTTACGTCGAACAGGCGATCACGTTCGGTGCGGCAGGATTTCTGTTAAAACAAACCTCCTCAAACGATCTGTCCAGAGCCATACGGGAGATCGAAAAAGGGAATACCTTTTTCAGCGCCTCCATCGCCAAAAAACTCCGCCATCAGAATCAGACGTCGCTGGACCGGAAAGGACTGCTGAAAACGAAAGTCCTCCACCTGAGTTCGCGCGAGACGGAAGTGCTCCAATTGATCGCCGAAGGCGAAGCGAACAAGCAGATTTCGGATGATCTCGGCATCAGCATCAAGACGGTTGAGAAACACCGGGAGCATCTGATGCAAAAGCTCAACATCCACGACACCGCAGGCCTCACGCGCTATGCGATCGAAGCCGGCATCATCGAAAGCAGCGTTCAGCTGACCATCGTCTAAGGGACAGAGGACGGAGATCATCTGTCCAACCCTTGGAATTTCTATTCCCGGATTCCCAATAGAGCATTTAACAGAAAAGCTGCCGTTATTGGGAAACCCACCCTGCCGGCCCGGCACCCCTCCGAAGGAGGGGATCATATAACCGCTTTTCTTTCCCCTCCGCGGGAGGGGTTGGCCGCAGAATATCGACGCTTTGAATGCGTTCTTTGAGTAGCGTCTGCAACGCTGACACAAACCCGCCTGTTTTTTAAGTGCGTTAGCTGTCGAAACGGATACAGGACGGGAACCGACGTCTGACAGCCAGTATGACCGCTGTCCCAAAACCGATTAACAGCGCGCCGGCAGGTTCCGGCACTGCGTTAATGGTATTGCTGTCGAGAGAAACCGCGCCATTACGTGCCAGCACCCGGCCATCCACCGTTGCACCGGTGGTGAGTGTGATGGAATCCATAGCCAGTATGTTCCCCGCAAAGGCTGAGTAGGTTCCAAGTGTCGCTGAACTTCCAACCTGCCAGAAAACGTTAGCCGCCCGGGCACCGTTGGTGAGTATAACCTGACTGCCGTCAGCGGTTATAAGCGTGGAATATGCCTGAAAAATCCAAACGGCATTCGGATCGCCTCCGGCATCGAGTGTGAGAGCTCCTGTGATAAAAAACGAACTGATGCCGTTATAAACACCGGAGGTCAGGCTTGATCCGCCCAGATTATAAATCGCGCCATAAGACGTAGTCGGCGGACGCCCGACGGCATCGTTATACGCAAGGGTCAGGTCGGATTTAGCCGTTTGCGTGACCGCGTCCCCGGCATGATTTGTTCCGTTCAAAACTACATTGCCAAGTCCCGTGATGTTCGTAGTTGGATACGTTCCGATGTCCCCGGTGATCGTGGTTGTGTTGACCGCACCGGCTGCCGTAATCCCGGCACCGGCCAGCACCGCAAAACCGGAGCCGGTGCCAATATCCACCGGCGCAATTGCCATCGTGTTGCGGTGCATAAACAGCAGAGCTGCTGCGATGACCAGTCCTGTGGAAATCCGATGTGCGCCGTTTCTGGTAAACCGCAGTGTACGAGTTGGTTTCATTGTATATTTTCCTTTTCCGGCTGTTCCGTTATCTGTGCTCTCTTCCGTTTGTTTGTCGGATCTGGATGTCCAGAGCTGCATTAGCTTCATCATTTCTTTTCCTTTCGTGTTCATCTGTCCTGTAGCAAGAGAAAAGCACACTACCCGCCGCTTCGGCAGCTCGCTATGGGGTATTCACCCCACGACCGGATGAAAGGCTCCGCAAAAAGACGTTTTTCCCGCGGTAGGGTTACACCCCATAGCGAAGCACGGGCTGTTCAACTACCTTCGCCCCATCGCAACACCTGACAAACCTGAAAGGAGTCAGCAAATGAAGACTGCATACGAAGATCTGCCCGGCGAACAAAAGGTTGAATGTTCGACACATACACACGCCCTCAGGGCGACAGGAGTTAATAGAATGAAAAATATCCTCAAAGGACTGGCTGTCGCGGCGGCCGTAACGATGCCGCATTGGGCGCAGGCGGCAGCGCCGGTTGTAAACAACACCAACGGGGCATCCAGCGTGATGTCCATCAGCGCAACGGCAAACGGAACACTGACCTCAACCGGCGGCGTACCGACACAAGTCTATGTGTACTGGGGAACGACTAACGGGGGAACAACCTTTGGAAACTGGGGTCATACCAATAATCTGGGAACGAATCCGACCGGGGTGTTGAGCCTTGGATTGACCAACCTGACGCCGAACCGGACGTACTATTACCGGTTTTTCGCAACGAACACGAGCGGCTCGGCATGGGCCTCTGCGACCACCAACTTTACGACGCTGGTTGCATCCGGTCCTTTGGCCGTCAATCTGGGATCGACCGCGCATTTCACAATTCTGGCCGGAGCGGCCATTAGCGCCGGGCCGGGCATCATTAACGGCGACGTCGGAGCAAGCCCGATTGCCGGGTCGGCCATCGGCATCCCCCCCGGCTCAAGTGAACGGCATCATCTACAAGGTCGATGCCAGCGGATCTGCCGGTGCGAACGTAATTGTTAACGCCGGACTGTTAACCACAGCCAAAGGTGATTTAACCACAGCTTACAATGCGGCCAGAGACCGGGTGCCGGTACCGACCGGACCTTTTCTGAACCCCGGAGCCGGAAATATCGGCGGACTGAACCTTGTTCCCGGTCTTTATAAATTCACCAGCGGCGCCAGCATCGCGGGCTCGGACGTCACCCTCACCGGCGGCCCTGATGATGTCTGGATATTCCAGATTGCAACCGACCTGATCGTGGAAGCCGGTGTCAACAGAGCCGTTATTCTGGCGGGCGGCGCACAAGCCAGAAACGTTTTCTGGCAGGTGGGCACTTCAGCAACATTGGGCACCTACTCCAGTTTCAAGGGAACCATTCTGGCTGACCAATCCATTACGCTGGATGTCGGCAGCACGATGGAAGGCCGGGCACTGGCCTTCGCAGGTCAGGTTGCTTTCGCCGGCACAGGCGGCAATCTTCCTCTCGCCGGAAAAGCCATCAACCCGACTCCGGCCAACGGCGCGACCGGTCAAGTGATAACCGTTAACACTTCCTGGCAGAATGGCGGCGGCGCGACCAATTACGCGGTTTACTTCGGAACCAACCCGATACCAGGCCTCGCCGAGTTTAAAACAAACCAGACCGCCCTCTCTTTTGCTCCCGGCACACTCAGTTACAGCAACACGTACTACTGGCGTATTGACTCACGGAATGCAGGGGGAATCAATGAGGGCGACGTGTGGTCATTTACAACTGCAAATGAAGCGTCACGCGGCACCTTGCAATTCAACACGACCACCAACAGTGTACTCGAGAACAGCGCGTCGCTCACGGTCACGGTTACGCGGCTGAGCGGCAGTTTCGGCGCGGCCAGCGTGAATTACGCGACCTCCAACGGAACAGCCACAGCCGGCCTGGGTTTTGATTACACTGCCGCAAGCGGTGTACTCAACTGGACCAATGGTGAAACCGCATCCAAAACCTTTGTGATCACTCTGCTGGATGACCCCATTTATGAAGGAAATGAGACCTTCACGGTAGTCATCACTAATGCGAGCGGAGCCCGTCTGGGCATTCCGGTATTAAAAACGGTGACGATCATTGAAAACGATACGCCGTCGGAAATCGTTGCTCCATCCATCCAGATCATTGTCCCCACCACCAATACAACTTACACCAGTCTGACCAACCGCCTGAACTTGGGCGGCACGGCAGCAGACAATATCGGTGTAACGCAAGTCACACTGCGTAACAGCCGCGACGTTGCAGTCTATACAGCGGCCGGCACCATCAACTGGACCTTGACGGGCTTTCCGTTGTTTCAGGGAACGAATCTGGTGACCGCAATCGCCTACGACGCTTCGGGCAATTCAGCAACTGATACCGTGACGGTGGTATACGCCGGAGACGCAAATTATGACGACGTGCTCCGATCCGGCAATATCGTGCAGGAAATCGTCTTCCCGGACAATCTGACGCCGGGAGAAACCGTAACCGTGCAATGGAAAGTCCTTTCCTATGTACCGATCCAGTCCCGCATTTACGGCGGGATAGCGGGCGGCTGGTTTTTCTACCAGAACGGTGTGTATCAGGGCATGACGGTAAGCGCATGGAATCTCAACGGACGTCCGGCGAACCTCTATGCGTTCGAGTGCGCATGGGTCGTGCCGCAAAAATCCGGCGACTTCGATATCTGGTTTAATGTCGCGCAGATGGACGGCGACCAGTTCATGATTCCGGTCATCCCTGACGGCGTGGACTCCAGAATGGATCCGACCTACCCGAAACTGATTCAGCGGACCATTCTGGCCGGCGGCAACGGCGCAAACCCGGTATCCGATCCCGACACCTGGGACAGTGCCAACATATTCGAAACCATTGCCCAGCATAAGGAACGGTCGGCCGTTACCATCATCGAAATGACCATGCCGGACAACCTGCCGCAAGGATCACCCGTGACCTGCGAGTGGAAGGTACAGTCTTACATTGACGTGGAAGCGCAATTGCTGGTGCTGAATCTGGCAACCAGCAACCTCTGGACAACCGCCTCCGCGTCGCTTGTCGGAACTCCGGTGCAATCAACGTTCTACTTCAAGGACCGGACGACCGGCGTGAAATACTATGCGAAGGAATCAACCTTCCGGGCGACCTTTATCGTTCCGCCTCAGGCCGGAACCCAGCAGCTGTACTTCCGCAGCCGCGACAGTGCCAATCCGCTTTCAGCGTGGATGGCTGAAAATCTGGCGGCGGATGTTGACCCGCGTCCGGTGCAGGAAAACGGCATGTACGGCCGCCTGATCGAAAGGACGATCAACCCGTGAACTCCCGGCAGAATATAAAACCGAAGCCCGTCTTATGGCTGGGGCTGTCTGCAGCTCTGGCCGTAAGTATCTTTCTGGTGAGCAACCGGAACCGGGAAACGGATTCGCCTGCACCGGTACCGGTGCAGGCGCAAGCCGTGCAAAGCACTGCCGGGCAAGCCCTCTCTGCGAAAACAGACCATCCCGAAAGCAGGAAACCGGCCGCCATCCCGCCGGAAGAATTCATACCGGTCATCCTTAAACCAGCGGATGCTGAAGCCGAAACACGCGGCTACGAAATGCCGTTCGCCGGAACGAATAAAGTTTCCGGAAAAACAACGGCAGCGGAACTGCACGAAAAACTGACCGCCGCGGCAATGGATGGAAACATCCGGGATATCGCCATGTTCATGAACTCGGGCGACCCGGCCGGTGAAATTGAAGCCGTCCGGCTGCTGGCCCGTATCGGCGGAGGAGAAGCGCTGGCGGCCGCTCTGGGGAAATTGCTGACGGTACCGGCAGACAGTCCGGACTATAACAAATTTATTAACGCATTTGCGGACTGCCGCAGTGCCGCCGTTGCAGAATGGCTCACCGGTTTTCTGGGCCGGACGAAAACAGAGGACGTCCGGCAGCGGGTTATTGCCATTCTGGCCGCTTTGCACGGGACGGAAGTGGTAGACTGTCTGGCGGCAAGTCTGGCCAGCCCGATTGATAAAATGCACGCCAAAGACTGCGCGGAACTGCTGGCAAGAGCCAGCGATCCGGAGCAGGCCGCCATACTGCGAAATTTGATTGAGACCGGAAAAACAACGGAAATCCAGACCTCGGCGGCTCGCGGTCTGGCTCATGTGGGCAGCAGTGCCGCCTGCACCGCCCTTTTAGAAACGGCGTCCTCGACGGAAGACATCGCCCCGGTCTGCCGCGCTGCGCTGGCGACTGTGGGTTCCTCCTACGGTCAGGAAGTTCTGATTCGGGCGGCGGTCAATCCGGCCGTTCCATCAGCCGTGCGCATCGCTGCCGCGGAGGCACTTGCAAACCAGCCAAGCCAGCGGACACAAACGGTGCTTGCCAATCTGGAGCAGGCAGCCGGCGATCCGGTTCTGCAAGCAGCCATCCATCAGACTTTACAGACCATCGAACAAAGCGGAACCCCGCCGCAGTCCAGGGGTACGGCAGGAATCGCCGGAATAAACGGAGAACTCTGGTTCTAACATAGAAGGGAGCGTGCAAGGTGAACAGTTCAAGTAAGTTGGTGATCGTATCAGGATTGTGTTTGCTGGTCGTTGGAGTTTGCACAACACAGGCAGAAACGGTCGGCAGTGCGCCGGAGGTTTTTGTTCAGGCCACACCCTCGGGCGGCAGTGTCGGCGTGCAGCAAAACTTCAGCTCATGGTCTGATCTTACGGCCATGTTCAGGCCGTCGCGCTGGAAAAATCCCATTGCAGAAGGCGGATCTCTTTCCTGGCTGAACTACAATGCCTGGGCCAGCGTGCCGGGCCGGACAGGAAAAGTTTTGCTGGGTGAAGCGGCTGTCGCCGGGGTGCTGTTCTTTATTATTGATGCATCCAACAACGACGATGATCACCGCCATCGTGACTGGGAAGGCAGAAGTTCGTCAGGCAGCAGCGGCACAAGCAGCGGCACGGACAGCAGCAATGACGGCGGAGAAATGCCGTTCTGATTCCGCACCGGATTGATCTTCGCGGAGTAATGCCGGGAGTTGCATGAAAAGTATTCGCACCATTTCGCTGACAATCGCCGCCACAACTCTTGTGGCGGCGCTCGCCTGTTCAGGCCAGCAAGTCCGCATTGAAAATCTGGACATGCCGTCCGGACGGCTGGGCTTCACGCTGTCACCGACGGGAACCGTCTCCGACTATTCGTGCGCCGTCGAGTGGCGTTCAACGCTCAGCGCAGGCGGCTGGACAAATTCCTGGTATAAACCCCTTGTCCCGTTCTCGCAATCCAATGGCATGTTTTACGCCGCCCTTCCCCGGTTCTTCCGGATCAGCTGCGTTACAGGGCAAACCACAAACACACCGGCGGTGAACTATACCGTGACGGGTGTAATACCGTCGAAGATTGTAAACGGATTTATCTGCTGGACGAACAGCGGCAACACCGGCCTTGTCTATTACGTCGAACAGGCCACTGCCGCAAACGGAGTCTGGTCGGATCAATGGATCTGCCAGACGAATATTCACACCGCAGCAACCGTTACAAATTTCTTCGGCGTGCCAATGTTTTTCAGAGTGGTAACCATCGCTGAAGGCGGAGAACTCCCCTGGTAATCAAGGACGAGCCCGGCAAACGGGAAGTGTCCAGCGTCCGGATTCAGGCTTCACAGTTCAAAGTTCTGTTCCCTCTCCGGTAGGGTTACACCCCATAGCAAGCCGCCGGCTCGTTGCGTAGTCTCACCACAGTAGAAACAGATTGGATTCAACACCGGAAGGGAGGTGCCGCGAAGTAAAAAGCATGCGTTCGACCTGTTCCATCAACATGGGGAATTCCCCGCAACAACCAAAAACAAGGAAACAAGAATGAAACTGAAAGTAATGTATCGTTTAGCGTTTGCAGCGGCTGCGGCTGCTGTATTTTTCACCGGCGCACCGCTGCGCGCATCCGAGACGGATGATAAAATCGAGTCGTCGTTCAAGAAGACCTACGTCTACAAGACGTATCTGATGAATGATTCCATCAAAACCGAAGCCAAAAACGGTCTCGTCACATTGACAGGGACTGTAGCCGAAGAATCCCACAAGACTCTGGCGCAGGAAACTGTAACCAGTCTGCCCGGCGTCGTTCGTGTTGATAATAAACTGGCGACCAAAGCCGAAGCCGCCGCCGAAAACGCGGATATGTGGATCGGCCGAAAAGTAAAACTCGCCCTGCTGTTCCATCGCAACGTTAACGGCAGCAAAACTGTCGTCGAAGTGAAAGACGGAATCGTGACCTTGAAGGGTGAAGCTTCGGGCGTCGCTCAGAAAGAACTGACTGCCGAATACGCCAAAGATATCGAAGGCGTAAAAGAAGTGAAGAATGAGATGACCGTAGCGGTGATGCCGGTCATGGCGGAACGCACAGCGGGCGAAAAAATGGATGATGCCTCCGTCACGGCTCAGGTTAAGACAGCGCTGTTGACCCATCGTTCTACCAGCTCGATCAGCACAAAAGTCGAAACGCGGGACGGCACGGTCACATTGACCGGTATTGCCAAGACCGCAGCTGAAAAGTCTCTGGTCACCAAGCTTGTCACCGACATTCAGGGCGTAACCAGCGTGATGAATGAAATGACAGTCGAAGTACCGAAGACCAAGTAATCGGCAGGATTGTTACCGGCCGGTGCCTTCCTGCACCGGCCGGAAGTAAAACCCAGCCCGGTTAACAGCAACAAGGTGCGCAAAAGCAGAAAGAGTTATCATGGAAACTACAAAAACAAGCAGTGAGAATATCGCGGAAGCGTTGAAGCTTCTTGAAGAGGCGGCGAAGCAGAAGAAAGACGAGTTAAAGAGCGTCATGTCAGACAAATACATGCATCTGCGAAACGCGATCATAGAGACTGAAAGCGGTCTTGTCCGATCACTGTCCGATGCCAGAAAACATGCCGTCGAAGCCGCCGCTCATGCCAAGGAAGTCGGTGTCGAGAAAGCCCGGGAACTGGCTGGCGAAGTGGACGAAAGTGTCCACCGCAATCCATGGCCTTACATCGGCGGTACGGCAGTCGTCGGTTTGCTGCTCGGCTATGTTCTCGGCCGGGATCGCAAGTAAAACTTCATCCGTCAGGCCGCTTTATGATTAGGTGTCTGTTCAGGGGAATTGTGTCGGCTCTCGCCGTCAAGGTGCTGGCCAACTACCGGCATCTGTCCATTCAACTGCTCAGGATCGAGGCCGCGAAGTCCTATTTGCACGGTGTGCAAATGGCCCGGTTATCGGCCATCAGTCTGATACGGACAGTGTTCATGATCGGCCTCGTCTGCCTTGGCGTACTGCTGTTTCATGCGGGACTGTTCATCCTGCTGCCCTGGACCGTGAAAGCGAAGGCGCTCCTCGGAGTATGTCTGGGAACGGCCTATGCCGTCTGCGGCTGCGCCATGCTCCGCACGGCTATGAATGAAAAAACGTGGATGGAAAAATCCGGTGCCGCAAAAATGCTGGAAGAAGTGACCCGGGCGAAAAACCAAACAAAATAGCAGCGCTATGAGCGGGAAAACGGATGCCGCAAAATGTCAATGAAAGGGAGTACATGCAGTCCGATCTTCCAGACCCGGCAGACGATGCGCACGAGCCCGCAGCGGCAGATGATTCTGTCGTTCTCCGTGAGGAGCTGGCTGAACAGAAGGATCATTATCTGAGGCTCGCCGCCGACTTCGAAAATTTCAAGAAACGCACCCGGCGGGACTCCGGACTGGCCGCTGCGGCGGAAAAAGAAGCCTTCATCCGCGACTTGCTGCCGGTGCTCGACAATCTCGAGCTCGCTCTGGCTGCCGAGCACTCTCCGGCTTCTACACCCCTTCATCAAGGTGTGGCTATAACGCTGCAACAGCTGGCTCAGTTGCTCCGCCGCCACGGTATTGAGCCCGTCGAGGACATCGGCCTGCCTTTCAATCCTCACCGTCACGAGGCGGTTTGTGCGCGGCATGATCCGCACCAGCCCGATCAAATCATTCTTGAAGTTACGCATCGCGGCTACAGCCTCGGCGATCAGATCTTCCGTCCGGCCAAGGTCGTTGTAAATGTTCTGAATCATTCTCCCGGAGTCCGTCATGCCGGTTGAATTCAAGGACTACTACGCCGTCCTCGGTGTGGCACGAAATGCAAGCGATGCTGAAATCAAGAAGGCCTTCCGCAAACTGGCGGGCAAATATCATCCCGATACTACAAAAGACAAAGTCACCGGCGAAGTGAAGTTCAAGGAAGTCAACGAGGCCAACGAAGTCCTCAGCGACCCGGATAAGCGGCGGAAGTATGATGAGCTGGTCGAAAACCGGGATCATCCCGAACGGCAGGCTTCGCAGCCGGGCGGTGCATACGGGGGATTCGGCAGAGATTCCGGCGAAGGGTCTGACTACCATTTTGAAGGTACGGGCTTCAGCGATTTCTTCGAGCAGTTCTTCGGCAGTCGCGGACGCCCGTCCGGCGGTTTCGGCCAGGCGACGGAGTCCGGAATGCGCGGCGGATCCGTCGCAAGGAACGGACAGGATATTGAAGGCGATATTCTGGTTACGCTTACGGAAGTCCTGCACGGCTCGATGCGCAAAATACAACTGCAACGCACTGATCCGCGCACAGGGCAGACCGCGGATCAGACCTTGCAGGTGAAAATTCCGCCCGGCGTCCGCGAAGCGCAGCTTATCCGCCTCGCGGGTCAAGGAGGGGAAGGTGCGGGCGGCGGCAATCCGGGCAACCTGTATTTGCGGGTTAAGTTCGCCCGGCATCCCGATTTCCGCGTGAAGGATGCCGACCTGTTTTATGATTTGGAGCTCTCTCCGTGGGAAGCCGTGCTGGGAGCCACCGTCGGCATACCGACTCTGGATGGAACAGCGTCTCTTAAAATTCCGCCCGGAACAACGGACGAACGGAAATTCCGTCTGCGCGGAAAAGGTCTGCCAAGCATCAATAAGCAGCGCGGCGACCTTCACGCCGCCGTATCCATTCAGGTCCCGGCGCAGGTTACACCGGAAGAAAAAGTCCTGTGGGAAAAGCTGGCCGCGAAATCCACGTTCAACCCGAGGAAAATCTCATGAAAAATCAAGATGTTCCTGACAGCCCGGAGCGCCTTTCCATTGAGGTTTTTCTGCCCGGCCCCGATGTGCTTTACAGTCTCGATGCAGCCGCCCGTCTTGCCGGCGTCCCCCGCCGCTCCATTCTGATTTACTGCCGCGCCGGTCTTGTACAACCTGTCTTTGCGTCGCCGGATGGAATGATGGAATTCACGGAAGAAGCTGTTCATGCCGTGCGGCGGATCGAGTACATGCGAACTGTTCAAGGCCTTGATCTGGTCTGGATCAAAACCCTGTTCGATCTGATCAAAGAGGTGGAGCGCCTGCGGGCCGAAGTGCGTTTTTTGCGCAGCCGGAGGTAGGGTTATACCCCACTGCAAAAAATCGGCCCGTTGTGCAACATGCGTATGGTTATACGAAACATAACAACAGGAGAACGAAGATGAATGCGTACATCGGTGAAAGTTGGTCGGCTGTTTGGTTTCTGGCCCCTTTGGTGGGCATGGCTGTCGCCGCAAAGGCGGAGCCGCCGGCACCCGCGTTCGCGCTGCTGTCGCTGCCCTACGCTCAGAATGCTCTGGAGCCTTACCTGTCGGCCCGGACGATGAGTTTCCACTACAGCAAACATCATCAGGCCTATGTGGACAATCTGAACAAGCTGGTCGCAGGAACACCGTGGGCCTCAGGACAGACGCTGGAGAAAGTTATTTTGGAAAGCGCAGGCCTGCCGGACAAAACTGCCGTTTTCAATAATGCGGCGCAGGTCTGGAACCATACTTTTTTCTGGAAGAGCATGAAGCCGGGCGAAGGCGGAAAGCCTGCCGGCAGGCTGCTGAAGATGATCGAAACATCGTTCGGCGGCTTCGATAAATTTAAAGAGGCTTTCACGGCTGCCGCCGTCGCGCAGTTCGGCAGCGGGTGGGTCTGGCTTGTACAGGACGGCGACGCGTTGAAGATCGTCAAAACGTCGAATGCCGATACACCGATCGCACACGGTCAAAATGCGCTCTTGACGTGCGACGTCTGGGAGCACGCCTATTATCTGGACTATCAGAATCGCCGCAAAGATTTCGTCGAAGCCTTCATTGATCATCTGGCGGACTGGGAATTTGCAGCGGCGCAGTTGAAATAAAGCACTGTCCGCAACGAGCGGACGAAAGGAGAACAGATGAACAAGATCAAAGAAATCAATGCCATGTGGTTGACGCTCGGGCTCCTGGCCGGAGGCGCGGCGCAGCCGACGTTTGCGGACTCCGCTTCGTCGGATCAATCGGTGACGACGCAGACGACGCAGACGACACAAACGACGCCGACAGACCGGAAGACGTATACGACCACAACGCAAAGGACCGTGACGCAAAGGTCGCAGACCGACGAAACGCCGAGAAAGCATCCGATCCTCATGTATATTCCCAACCGCATTTTTGACGTGTTGGATATCGTGCGTGCCCGCGTGCGTTTAGGCCCCGGAATTTCCGTGGGCGCGCGCGTCACCTCGATTGTCACCGTTTTTGTCGGCGGTCATAGCACGGCCTATGTCGGCGTGCCTGGCCCGCGCGGCAAACCGGAAGTATCCTTGCCGTTCGGCCTTGAGGACAACTCCGGTCCGGCGCTCGCGCCCACCAAGGAAGGCGAAGAGCAGGCCGCGAAGCGCCCGTACTATGGCCCGATGGAGATCGGTGCCGAAGCCCAGGCGGTCATTGTGGGTGTCAGCGTTGGCGTCGAGCCGCTGGAAGCGATGGACTTACTCGCAGGTATCCTCTTCATCGATCTGAAGGGCGACGATTTTTGAAATTTGAACGGGTTCTTCTTAGTATCTTCCCCTTGCCGTGCGAGGCTGCGCCTAACGGCAGGAACAAAGGAGTTCGCATCATGAGCGTTCGCTTGATTATCGGGGCAGTCGTCGGCGGTCTTCTCGGTTACGCAGTATACCGATTCATCGGGTGCTCTTCCGGAGCCTGTCCGATCACGTCCAACCCGTGGATAAGCACCATCATTGGTATGGTCCTCGGAACATTGCTGTCTAGGGCAATCTGATATGAATCCGTACAGGAGGGAATCATTCTATCAACCAATCGGCAAAAACAAAGGAGACCACCCATGAGCACGATTACGACTCAAGACGGTGCAAAGATTTTTTACAAGGACTGGGGCGCGGGACAGCCTGTGGTATTCAGCCATGGCTGGCCCCTAAACTCAGACAGCTGGGAAGCGCAGATGCTGTTTCTGGCCTCTAACGACTATCGTTGCATTGCCCACGACCGCCGCGGACACGGCCGGTCGAGCCAGCCCTGGAGCGGCAACGACATGGACACCTATGCCGACGATCTCGCGGAGCTTATCGAAACGCTCGCCCTGAGGGGCGCTGTTCTGGTCGGCTTTTCTGCAGGCGGCGGCGAAGTGACCCGCTACATCGGCCGCCACGGAACAAAGCGGTTAGCCGGAGCCGCACTGATTTCCGCCGTTCCGCCGCTGATGCTGAAAACGGCGGCCAATCCCGGCGGCCTGCCGATTGAGAAGTTCGACGAAATCCGTCATGGCTCTACCGCCGACCGCTCGCAGTTCTACAAAGATATCGCCAGCGGTCCTTTTTTCGGTGCGAACCGGCCCGGCGCCAAAGTTTCGCAGGGCATGATTGACTCGTTCTGGCTTCAGGGAATGCAGGCCGGTGCCAAGAATACCTTCGACTGCATCAAAGCATTTTCCGAAACAGATTTTACAGAAGACCTCGAAAAGTTCGACGTGCCGACGCTGATCGTTCACGGCGACGACGACCAGATTGTGCCGATCGGTGCTGCAGCGCTTCGCTCATCAAAACTGGTTAAGGCCGCGACCCTGAAAATTTACCCCGGCGCGCCCCACGGCCTTGCGTATACCCACCGGAATCAACTCAACGCCGATCTGCTGGCGTTCCTTAAGACGTGAGGATATCACGGGCGGTGAATTTTGCCGAGCTGGGGATGCGGCGAATACAGGAAGGCAAATGAAGCATGAAAGCAGAGACACTGAGCCCGGAACTAATCCTCAACATAGACGCATAACCCGGGCAAAAAATCAGCAACTGGAAGCGGAGCAATCCAAAATGAAGTCCCGGCGTCATGCAAAGAACTTTCCTGTGGTTTGCGTAGGCGGGTCGGCTGGCGGTCTCGACGCCTATATCCGGTTGCTGCAGCATCTGCCAGCCGATATGGGCGTGGCTATCGTCATCGTTAATCACCTGAGAACCGTAGCCACTACGCTCCACGAAATTCTCCCGCACTACACAAAGATGCCGGTTGAATTGATCACGGAAAAATTAGACATCGAGCCCGACCATGTATTCATCATTCCCGAAAAGCGCGACTTGCACGTCCTCAATGGAGAGTTCCGTCTAAAGCCGATATCAAAACCCAGAGGTTGGCCCGACGTGATCACGGTTTTCATGCGTTCTCTGACGAAGCATTGGGACGGAAAACTGATCGCGGTCATTGTCTCCGGCTATGATGGCGACGGCGCGGCAGCACTATGCGGTATAAAAGAAGCGGGCGGCATTACTATCGCACAGAAGCCCGACACCGCCGGACAGCCCGATATGCCGGAGAGCGCTATCGCAAGCGGTTGTATTGATCTGATTCTTTCTCCTGAGGATATCGCTCATGAAATCGTGCGAATTGCACATGAGGTGTCCAGAACTGAGTAAAAGTGCTGAATTAAATGATGGTGTGCGTGCTCATCGCCACGCCGCAGAAAGAATGAAAATGAAAATCCACTCAAAAGATTTCCGCGTGAAGCCCGGAGAGAAAATCAAACTCAGTAAGTTGCCGACGCAGATAGACCCTTTTTACGGGTCGAAGCAGGAGTACAAAAAACTGCTGGAAACTCAGGTTGAAAAACTGAGCGATCTGCAGCGCGTTCACTACGCGTCCAACCGTTACGCGCTGCTGCTGATCTTTCAGGCCATGGATGCCGCCGGCAAAGATGGCATCATCCGTCACGTACTGTCCGGCATTAATCCGCAGGGCTGCGAAGTCTACAGCTTCAAGCATCCGGGCGCAGAAGAACTGCAGCACGACTTCCTTTGGCGCACGACGCGCTGTCTGCCGGCGCGCGGACGGATCGGTGTTTTCAACCGCTCCTATTACGAGGAGGTGCTCATCGTCCGCGTCCATCCGGAAATTCTCCGCAGTCAGGGACTCCCGCCGGAGCTGCTGAATGAGAAAACCATTTGGGAAGAGCGCTATCGCTCCATTCTGGATTTAGAGGAGCATCTCCACCGCAACGGCACCCGGATCGTCAAATTCTTCCTGCACCTGTCAAAAAACGAACAGAAAAAACGCTTCCTCGCCCGCATCGATGAGCCGGATAAAAACTGGAAATTCAGTCAGGCGGACGTGGAAGAGCGGAAACTCTGGAAAGAGTACATGAAAGCCTACGAAAACTGCCTGAATGCAACAAGCACACGTCATACGCCGTGGTATGTTGTTCCCGCCGATGACAAAGACAATGCCCGGCTGATCGTCGCACAAGTCATCCTGGATGTGCTCGAAGATTTAAAAATGGACAATCCAAAGACCACTGCCAAACGCAGGCAGGAATTGGAACTTATCCGTAAACAACTCTGACGCCTCGCAAGGTAGGGTTTCACCCCATGGAGGTTTGCCTGCCCTGTCACCTATGCTGAAGATAGTGAAGGAATGTATATAAATGAATAGAATCAAACTTACAGGGATTGCGGCGGTGTTTGGCGTCGTGTTTTTGACCGGCTGTGACAACCCGCCAACAGCCGCTGAAGTCGGGAAGGAAACCGGCGCAACGCTGGATACGGCTGCGAAAAAAACTGTGGAAGCGACAAAAACAGCGGCGGAAGCGACTAAGGAGTTTACGGGAAAGATGATTGAAAAAACCGGCGAATCGCTGAAGAAAGCCGGCTCCGCAATGGAAAAAACCGGTGCGGAAATGCAGGAGTAGCCGTGACATCCCGGTGTCTATGCCGTATGTCGCCAGACTTCTTCTTTTCCCCCGCATCGCCTTTGAGGGGTTAACGGCAGAAGTTGCGGACGGAAAGTAAGAATAACATGCAGACTCTTTCGTTGCGCAGGCAAATCTGGACGGCGTGGAAAAAACGGTTGTGCCCTCGTGTGAGTGAACCGCCGTTGCGTGCCGAGTTGTTCAGTGTCGAACAATTGGCCCGCCATGCCAAAGCTCTCGCCGCCCGCCATCAAGTTGTCACCCGGAAGGGCTCCAACTGTCTGCTTGCCCGGCTGGTTCAAAACGAAAGCATCCTGAGAGACTTTAACGGCACAACTCTTGACGAAAATCCGGGCCGGCGCATTACACCTGCCGCCGAATGGCTGCTCGACAATTTCTATTTGATTGAAGAGCAGATTCAACTGGCCAGACGGCACCTGCCAAGAGGTTACAGCCGCGAACTGCCCCGTTTGGTGAACGGTTCTTCCGCCGGACTGCCGCGCGTTTACGACATTGTGCTCGAATTGATCTCGCATGTGGATGCACAGATTGATGCAGAGCCGCTCAGCGCTTTCATCGCCGCTTATCAAACCGTGGAGCCGTTGAAGCTGGGCGAGTTATGGGCCATTCCGATTATGCTTCGTCTGGGGCTGATTGAAAATCTCCAGCGCGTCACCACCCGGCTGACCGGCGCCCGGAACGATCTCGACCTGGCGGATTTATGGGTGGACCGGTTGCAGGACATGGCGGAAAAGAACCCGTCCCAGCTCGTGGTGGTGGTGGCGGACATGGCGAAATCGGATATTCCTCTTTCCAGTTCGTTCGTCGCGGAATTCTGTCAGCGTTTATCGCAACACAGTCCGGTATTGCACCTTGCACGCAGCTGGCTCGAACAACGGCTCGCCGGGCAAGGGCTGTCCATTGAACAGCTCATCCAGA
Source organism: uncultured Verrucomicrobiota bacterium (assembly GCA_903826865.1). Taxonomy (GTDB): domain Bacteria; phylum Verrucomicrobiota; class Kiritimatiellia; order Kiritimatiellales; family Tichowtungiaceae; genus Tichowtungia. The sequence continues at coordinate 53,125 of CAIKGD010000007.1, read as the reverse complement.
TTGAGAGCCAGAATCAGGCGGCAGATCAGGTTTCTGTCAGCCACAGTATTGCCAGTCTCCGGTTTCTGAGCGCTATGGATTGGAAGGAGTTTGTGGAAACTCTGAGTCTGGTCGAAGAGACGTTACGCTCCGACCCGGCCGATGTGTATAACGACATGAATTTCCAGACCCGCGATCGTTACCGCCATTCGGTCGAGATTTTTGCCCGGTACAGTCAGCTCACCGAAACGGAAGTCGCGCAGCGCGCCATCCGGCTGGCCGCAGACAGCGCCCGGCAGAAAGGGCATCAAGACCGCACCGCTCATGTCGGTTTTTATCTGATTGATAAAGGCCGGCTCGTGCTGGAGCGCATGGTTCATGTGCGGTGGCCGTGGCGGACCGCCATAGAACGAAGCATCCATCGTTTCCCGCTGACGTTTTATGCGGGCGGCATAGGGATGCTTACCATTCTCGTGACGGCCGGGCTTACAGCACAGGCCTGGAGTTTCGAAGTGCGGGGATGGAAACTCGTTTTCTTCACCCTTGTTTTCCTCCTTTGCGCCAGCCAACTGGCTGTGGCATTAATGAACTGGCTGTCCGCGCTGCTGGTTAAACCCCGCCTGCTTCCGCGCCTTGATTTTTCATCCGGCATTGCGTCGGATTGCCGCACCATGGTGGTCGTTCCCACCATGCTCACGAGTCCGGGAGGTGTTGACCGTCTTATCGAAGCCCTGGAGATCCATTATCTCGCGAATCGGGATCCGAACCTTCACTTTGCCTTGCTGACGGATTTCCGCGACGCACCGAATGAGCTTCTGCCGGAAGATGAACGACTGCTGCAACGGGCTCAGGCCGGCATCGAAATGTTAAACCGCAAATATTTATCCGGCGCACAAAATCTCTTTTTCCTGTTTCACCGTCCCCGCCGATGGAACGCCGCGGAAGGCTTATGGATGGGTTACGAACGCAAGCGGGGAAAGCTCATGGAGTTCAATGCTCTGCTGCGCGGCGGTTCCCGTGAATGCTTTTCAGGAATCACAGGGGATACAGCCATCCTGCCGTCCATCAAGTACATCATCACGCTCGACACCGATACCCAGCTTCCGCGCGATGCCGCCCGTCAGCTCGTCGGAACGATGGCACATCCGTTGAACCGTCCGGAGTTCGATGCTGTGCGCGGCGTCGTCTCGGAAGGGTACAGCATTCTGCAGCCGCGCGTCGGCGTGAGTCTGCCGGGCGCCCGGCGCTCCTGGTTCGTCCGGCTTTTCTCCGGCGACTCAGGCATCGATCCGTACACGCGGGCGGTTTCCGACGTGTATCAGGACGTTTTTCAGGAAGGTTCATTTATCGGAAAAGGAATTTACGATGTGGATGCCTTCCAGCGGGCTACCGCCGGGCGCTTCCCGGAGAATACCGTTCTCAGCCACGACCTGCTGGAGGCGTGTCATGCCCGCTCGGCCCTCGTCAGTGATGTGGAATTTTACGAAGAATATCCGTCGCGCTACAACGTGGATGTTGACCGGCGCCACCGCTGGATTCGCGGCGACTGGCAGATTACGCAATGGCTCCTTCCGCGGGTTCCCGGTTCCGACGCCCGGCGCATTGCCAATCCGCTTTCCGCCCTGTCCCAGTGGAAGATTTTTGACAACCTGCGGCGCAGTCTGGTCCCTGTTGCGCTTCTCCTCCTTATGCTGGGCTTCTGGATGCTCCTGCCTGAATCCGGCGGTTTCGGGGCACTGCTGGTTCTCGCCATCATCACGCTTCCGGGATTGTTGTCGGCACTGGTTAATCTGCTTCGCAAACCGGCTGACCTGCCGTGGGCGATGCACCTGAGGGAAGAAGCCGGGGCTGGCGGACGCCAGCTCGGACAGATATTTCTCACTTTGGCTTTTCTGCCCTACGACACCTTCATCAGTCTGGATGCCATTGGAAAGACGCTGCTGCGGCTGCTGATCACTCACAAACGACTTCTCCAATGGCAGCCGTCGGGTGATTCCGAAGGAGCCAAGCGCGCAGACCTCGCCGGCTTTTATGCCACGATGCGGATTGCGCCGGCCATCGCGCTGGCAGCCGGTTTTTATCTGGCCTTCAGACAGCCGGACCAGCTCTCTTCGGCCCTGCCGTTCATCGGCCTCTGGCTGGCGTCTCCGTGGATCGCCTGGTGGATCAGCCAGCCGCTTGAATCTGCAACGCCGGATTTGACGGCAGAGCAGGTGAACTTTCTGAACCGCACCGCCCGCAAGACGTGGTATTTTTTTGAGACCTTCGTTACCGCGCAGGAAAACTGGCTGCCGCCGGATAATTTTCAGGAAGTTCCCGTGCCGGTGACCGCTTCACGGACCTCGCCGACGAATATGGGTCTGGCGTTGCTCGCCAATCTGGCCGCCCGCGATTTCGGATATCTTTCAACGGGCGGCTTAATCCGGCGCACACAGGATGCTTTCGCCACCATGCTGCGGCTCGAGCGGTATCGCAGCCATTTTTATAATTGGTATGAAACCCGTACGCTCAAACCGCTTCTCCCCCTGTATGTGTCCAGCGTGGACAGCGGCAACCTCGCGGGGCATTTGCTGACGCTCGGCTCCGGACTGAGGGAACTGGCCGATGAACCGGTTTTCACGCCGCAGGTTTTTTCCGGTCTGCGCGACACCGTAAGAATTCTCAAAGAGTCGGCCCGCAAAAACAGCGAGCTGGACAAACTTGACGCCGAATTGGCACAGGTGCCTTCCAGCCTGCGCGAGTCGTTTACGTTGCTGGCAAAGGCGTCAAACCGGGCGGCCTTGATTTTGGAATCGCTGGCGAACGGAGAAAAAGAACTCAAAACGTGGGCACAAACGCTGAAGCAGAATTGTGAGGAGCAACTGTCGGACATGCTCTTCCTCGCGCCGTGGCTGGCTTTACCGGCCCCGAAACTTGAGGAGAAGCTTATTCAGCTCAACCAAACGCCCTCCTTGCGGGAAGTCACGACCCTTGAACAAACATCCGGTTCGCTGATCACAGAGCCTGAACTCGCACGCTGTTTACGTGAAGCCGGCGACCATGCCCGCCAGCGCCTGCTGGTTCTGGAAACTCTGGCCTTACAATGTGACGAACTGGCCGCAATGGACTTTACGTTTCTGCTCGACCCGGCGAGAGATTTGTTTTGCACCGGGTTCAACGTTACGGAGCGCCGGTGCGACACCAGTTTCTATGACCTGCTGGCCTCCGAAGCGCGCCTGTGCAGTTACGTCGCCATCGCTTCAGGGCAGGTGCCGCAGGAGCACTGGTTTTCAATGGGCCGGCTGCTTGTCGCGGCGCGCGGCGAACCGATCCTGATTTCCTGGAGCGGCTCTATGTTCGAATATCTGATGCCGCTGCTGGTTATGCCCAACTATGACCACACGCTGCTCGATCACACCTGCAAAGCGGCTGTGAAACAGCAAATTGCGTATGGAAAATTGTGCGGCGTGCCCTGGGGCATTTCCGAATCCGGCTACAACCGGACCGACGTTCACCTGAACTACCAATACCGCGCCTTCGGTGTGCCGGGTCTTGGTTTGAAGCGCGGATTGGCCGAGGATCTGGTGATTGCTCCATACGCCTCGGCAATGGCTTTGCTGGTTGCGCCGCAGGAAGCGTGCTTAAACCTGCAACGCCTGGCGGCCGACGGACGCGCAGGCACCTATGGTTTCTACGAAGCGGTGGATTACACGCCGTCGCGTCTGCCCCCGGACGAAACCAGCGTCACCATCCGGTCATTTATGGCGCATCATCAAGGGATGAGCCTGCTGGCACTGGCTGATCTGCTGCAGAACCACCCCATGCAACGGCGCTTCATGGCTTGTCCGCAGCTCAAGGCGGCGGATTTACTGCTGCAGGAGCGTGTGCCCAAAACTGCCGCAAGTGTGTTTGCCGAAGATTCGGCGCCGGAAACTTCGCTGACGCTTTCTGACGAAAGTGTGATGCGTGTTTTCACCGATCCGACGACGACGGTACCGGAAGTTCATCTGCTGTCCAATGGCCGCTATCATGTCGCCATCAGCAGTGCGGGCGGCGGTTACAGCCGCTGGCGCGATCTGGCTGTCACCCGCTGGCGGGAAGATGCCACCCGTGACTGCTGGGGAACTTTTGTTTATGTGCGCGATATGGACACAGGAGAATTCTGGTCCACTGCGTATCAGCCGACCCTGCGCGCGACGAAGGGCTACGAAGCCATTTTCACCCAGGCACGGGCCGAGTTCCGGCAGCGCCATGCCGGACTCGAAATTCACACCGAGATCAGCGTATCGCCGGAAGACGATGTGGAACTGCGGCGTATCACCGTCACCAATTGCACGCCGGCCGCCCGCGTTATTGAGTTAACCAGTTATGCGGAAGTGGTGCTTGCGGTTCCGGCGGCGGACGCGTCGCACCCCGCTTTCAGTAATCTCTTCGTACAAACCGAATTCGCGCAAACCTCTTCTGCAATTCTCTGTACCCGCCGCGCCCGCTCCGAGGAAGAAAGGCCGCCGTGGCTGTTGCATGTAATGGCGGGACAAAGCGAAGGGCAGGGAGAAATTTCCTGCGAGACCGACCGTTCCCGGTTCGTCGGACGCGGCGGTACCCTAGTCAACCCGGCCGCCATGCAAAGCCTGTCGCCTTTATCCAATACCGTCGGTTCCGTGCTCGATCCTGTCATTTCATTGCGACGCACGATTTTTTTGCCGCCCCACGGAACCGCCGTCATCGATCTGGTTCTGGGCGTGACCGAAACCCGGGAAGCCGCGCTGGCGTATGTAGAAAAATATCAAAGCTCCCGCATGGCGGATCGCGCTTTCGATCTGGCGTGGACTCACAGTCAGGTTACACTGCACCAGCTCAACGCCACGGAGGCGGAAGCGCAACTCTACGGCCGTCTGGCCGGTGCGTTGATTTATGCCGATCCCGCCCGCCGGGCCGGTGCCGGCGTATTGCGCAGCAACCGGCGCGGCCAAAGCGGTCTTTGGAGTTACGGCATTTCGGGCGACGTGCCGATTGTCCTGCTCAATATCAGCGACCTGGAAAAGATCGAAATTGTCCGGCAGCTCATCCGGGCTCATTCGTACTGGCGCATGAAGGGGTTGACCGTCGAGCTGGTGATTCTGAACGAAGACGTTTCGGTTTATCACCAGTCTCTGCACGACCGGATCACCAGTTTGATTGCGTCGGGAATTGAAGCGCAAATGCTGGACAGGCCGGGCGGCATCTTTGTCCGCCGCCTCGAACAAATTCCAAACGATGACCGCGTACTGCTGCAATCTGCGGCGCGGCTTGTTTTCGACGACGAGAAAGGCTCTCTGACCGAACAACTTGAACACCGCCGTATTTTGGAGTCTGTTATCCCGGCTCTGCCCATCACCCGCTCCAAACTGATAACTTTGCCCGCTCCGCTCTCTCCGAAGGATTTGATCTTTCAGAACGGCCTCGGCGGTTTTACTCGTGACGGCCACGAATATATCATCACCCTTCAACCCGGCCAGATGACACCGGCTCCCTGGGTTAATGTGCTGGCCAATCCGTATTTTGGAACGGTGATTTCCGAAAGCGGCTCGGCGTACACCTGGGTTGAAAACGCCCATGAATTCCGGCTGACGCCCTGGAGTAATGATCCCGTACAGGACACCACGGGAGAGGCTTTCTATATCCGCGATGACCAGACCGGACAGTTCTGGTCGCCGACGCCGCTGCCCGCGCGCGGTGCAACGCCCTATGTGATTCGCCACGGCTTCGGGTACACCGTGTTCGAGCATACGGAAAACGGCATCGCTTCCGAGCTGTGGGTTTATGTGGCGATGGACGCGCCGGTGAAATGCATGGTTTTAAAGGTGCGCAACGTCTCGGGCCGTCCGCGTCGCGTGTCGCTCACCGGTTACTGTGAATGGGTGCTGGGCGATCTGCGGCATAATACCCTGCTGCACGTGCAAACCGAAGTGGATCTCAAGACCGGCGCCTTGCTGGCACGCAATTATGTCAATACCGAGTTCCCGGGACGCATCGTGTTCCTCGACGTGAACGATGCAGCGCGTACGCTGACCGGTGACCGGAAAGAGTTTATCGGCCGGAACGGAAACCTGTCTCAACCGGCAGCGCTGAAGCGCGCACGCCTTTCCGGCAAAGTCGGGGCCGGGCTGGATCCGTGCGGCGCGATGCAGGTTGCCTTCAACCTGACGGAGGGACAGGAGCACGAAACCGTTTTCCGCCTCGGAGTCGGACGTAATGCGGGCGAAGTGCAGAATCTGATCCAGCGCTTCCGCCTTGCGGATGCCGGACGCCTCACGCTCGAAGCGGTCTGGGCTTATTGGAACCGGACGCTCGGCGCGGTGAACGTCGATACGCCTGATCCCGCCGTAAATGTACTGGCGAACGGCTGGCTGCTGTATCAGACCTTGAGCTGCCGGCTCTGGGGCCGGACCGGATTTTATCAATCCGGCGGCGCTTACGGATTCCGCGATCAGTTGCAGGATGTAATGGCACTGGTGCATGCTGAACCGGCGCTGACCCGCGAGCATCTGCTCCGCGCCGCCACGCATCAATTCCGCGAAGGCGATGTGCAGCATTGGTGGCATCCGCCGGCGGGACGCGGCGTGCGGACTCATTTTTCCGACGACTTCCTGTGGCTGCCTTACGTGACCTGCCGGTACGTTGCGTGTGTCGCCGACACCGGCGTGCTCGACGAAAAAATTCCTTTTCTGGAAGCCCGTCCGGTCAAACCGGAGGAGGAAGCGTACTATGATCTGCCGAACCGCGCCGAGGAGTCTGCCACGCTTTACCAGCATTGCGTGCGCTCTATCGAACGCGGCCTTAACTTCGGCGAACACGGTCTGCCGCTGATCGGCTGCGGCGACTGGAATGACGGCATGAACCGGGTCGGCAACCGGGGACGCGGAGAAAGTGTCTGGCTGGCTTTCTTTCTGTACGACGTGCTCATCCGGTTTGCTGAACTGGCGCGTTCGCGCCGGGATATTCCTTTTGCTGACCGGTGCGTCACTCAGGCGCAGCAACTGCAAAAAAACATCGAGCAGCACGCATGGGACGGCCAATGGTATCGCCGCGCCTATTTCGACAGCGGTGAACCGCTCGGCTCTCAGACCAATCCGGAATGCCAGATTGATTCCCTGCCGCAGAGCTGGTCGGTACTCAGCGGTGCCGGAGATCCGGTCCGCTCGCGACAGGCGATGCAGGCCGTCGATCAGCGGCTGGTTCGCCGCGCCGCCGGACTGATTCAAGTGCTTGATCCGCCTTTCGACAAATCTTCGCTCAATCCCGGCTACATCAAGGGATACATTCCCGGCGTGCGTGAGAATGGCGGTCAATATACTCACGGTGCAATTTGGACCGCCATGGCTTTCGCGCAAATGGGCGACAGCGACCGCGCATGGGAATTGTTCAATATGATCAATCCCGTTCATCACGGCGGAACTCCCGGACAAATCGCCGCCTACAAAGTGGAACCGTATGTCGTCGCGGCAGACGTCTATGCGGTTGCGCCGCACTCGGGACGGGGCGGATGGACCTGGTATACCGGCTCAGCGGGCTGGATGTACCGGCTGCTGATCGAAACTCTGCTGGGCGTGAATCTGGAGGGCGATCAGTTGCGCCTTTCACCGAATATGCCGAAAACGTGGACAACTTACAAAATTCACTACCGCTACCGGCAAACGGTTTATCACATCACCATTACCCGGATTGCCGCTGATTCAACGGATGAACCCCTGCACTCTCTCGACGGACAAGTCCTGTCCGGGAAGACCATTCCTCTGCGGGATGATCGTCAGGAGCATGCCGTTGAAATGAAACTCCGCTGACCGAATCTCCGGTGACCGGCGGCGGGTTATTTTTCGCGGGTTAACTTCAACTCTTCGTCGTAAACATAATCAACGATTTTACCGGAGATAATCAGCTCAATGGCTTCCTCGATGACCGGAAGCGGTGCCATAAACCTTTCGCGGGGCGTGTAGCGTTTTCCGGCAAGCTGTCGCAGGCTGATTCCCATCGTTCATTTTCATCGTGCTACCCCGCCTGCGGTAGGGTTTCACCCCATACTTTTCCAGAGTCCGCAGCCGCATAGTGCATGCAGCAACAGGGCGGATCAGGGCGCGGCGGCAAATCAGCAGTCGCCATCGTCCGCCAGCAGGAGAAAGGTGATTAATATGCCAAACAAAGATGGAACCGGACCAAAAGGTCAGGGGCCGAAAGACGGTCATGGTAAAGGTGCGGGTAAGGGTAAGGGCAACTGCTGCGGTCAGGGTTCGATGACCGGAGGAAAGAAGGGTCTTACAGAAAAGACCAAAAAGTAACCCGAACTTAAGAACAAGAGCGGGGAGATTGCGAACGCTCGCATGAATGCAGGTCAAAAAGAACCGGGCAGAAATTATTGCTGGTTTTCATGGCTTGCACCCCGTCATTTTCGGCTGGGTTAAAAATCCCGAAAGTACGGAACGGATAACCGAAGCCCTGCACGGCTCGATGCGCAAAATCAAACTGCAACGCACTGATCCGCTCACAGGGCAGGCCACGGATCAGACCTTGCAGGTGAAAATTCCGCCCGGGATACAGACGAACGGGAATTCCGTCTGCGAGGGAAAGGTCTGCCCAAGCCTCGTCAAGCGCGCGCCAAACTGCGCTTTTTGCGCAACCGGGGTAGGGTTTTACCCCATCGCGCCGGCACTGCCGCCCGGCGTAGCGTATCGCTATAGCGTTGCGGAATGCCGCAAACAGGAAGGTAGACGGGAAATCACCTATGAAAGCTGCTCATAAAATTATTATTCCGCTGGCTGTAACGGCTCTGCTGGTTGCTTACACGGTGGCGGCATCATTTCAGGTTTTCGGCGAAATAGGGAAAGCGGCCGCCGCGCGGAAGCATACCTACGATGTGATACACCTTGCGGATGCCTTCCTGTCTGCATTGCGAGATGCCGAGACCAGTCAGCGCGGTTATGCGCTCACCGGCGATGAGACTTTTCTGGAGCCTTATCTGGCGGTACGCGACAACATCCGCGGCAATCTGGAAGAATTGAGTCAAAGCACCTCAATCCGTGCAGCCCATGAGCATCTGGACGCGCTGGCTCCATTAATGGCCGCCAAACTGGCTGAAATGGCACAAGTCATTGAATCGCGACGCAACCATGACCTGCCGACCGTACTGGCGGTTGTAAGCACCGGCAAAGGCAAGCGGCTGATGGATTCTATTCGCGCTGAGATGCGCGGTTTCGTTCAGATAGAAGAAGCCGCGCTGGCACAGCACGACGCGGCATTTCAATCTAAAATGCGTTATCTGTTTATGCTCATCGCTGCCGCCAGCCTGCTTGCTCTGATTCTTATGCTTTCGTTCGTATGGCTGATCTACCGGGAATCGCAGCAGCAGATCAGAAATCTGGTTTATCTCGAAACACAACACGCGCTCGAGATTCAACAGGAGACGAGCCGTCAGTTGCAACAGGCCAACGTCATCGCGCAGGTCAGCGAGGAAAAACTCGCCGTTACGCTCCATTCCATCGGCGACGGGGTGATCGCCACCGACGCCGAAGGACGGGTGACCCTTCTGAACCCTGTAGCCGAACAGCTCACGGGCTGGACACAGGCAGACGCCACCGGCCGCCCGGTGGATGAGATTTTCCATATCATCAATCAGGAAACCCGGCAGTCCGCCGAGATCCCGGTAAAGGAAACTCTGGCCCGCGGCACAATCCATGGCCTGGCCAACCACACCATACTGGTTGCACGCGACGGCAAGGAGTGCGCCATCGCCGACAGTTGCGCACCGATTCACAACCGCGACGGTCAGGTGATTGGTGCCGTGCTGGTGTTCCGCGATGTTACCGAGGAATATGCAACACAGCAGGCAGGCCGCGACAGTGCAGCGTTAATTCAGACGATTTTGAATTCCGTGGCGGACGGCATCATTACTCTTCAGGCCAGCAACGGCATGGTCGAAACCGTCAACCCGGCCGCCGGACAGATGTTCGGCTATACCGCCGCAGAACTCATCGGGAAAAACTTAAGTCTGCTGATACCCGAATTCAACCGGGATCAGCGCAATGAATCCATCGAATATTACAGTGCGAGTGATGAGTCGCGTGCTGCCGGTCTCGGAAGAGAGGTCGCGGGCCGCCGCAAGAATGGCAGTTTGTTTCAGCTGGAAATAGCGGTTACTGAGATGTGGCTGGGCGGTCAGCGTCACTTCACCGGAATTTTACGGGACATTTCTGCACGTAAACAGGCGGAAGCGGCACTGCTCAAGGCCGGAGCTTTGCAGAGCGCCATTTTCAACAGCGCCAATTTCTCAAGCATCGCCACGGATGCGAAAGGCGTCATTCAGATTTTCAACGTCGGTGCCGAACGCATGCTGGGCTACGCGGCCGCCGACGTGATGAACAAGATTACACCGGCCGACATTTCCGACCCGCAGGAAGTCATCGCACGCGCCAAAGCGTTAAGCGCCGAACTCTCCACACCGATCACCCCGGGCTTCGAAGCTCTGGTGTTCAAAGCCGCCCGCGGAATCGAGGACATTTACGAACTGACCTACATCCGCAAGGACGGCAGCCGCTTCCCGGCGGTTGTATCGGTCACAGCGCTGCGCGACGCTCAAAATACGATTATCGGCTACCTGCTGATCGGCACCGACAACAGCGCCCGCAAGCTGGCGGAAGAAGCTTTGATCAAAGCCGGCGCTTTACAAAGCGCCATTTTCAACAGCGCCAACTTCTCAAGCATCGCCACGGATGCAAAAGGTGTCATTCAGATTTTCAACGTCGGCGCTGAACGCATGCTGGGCTATGCCGCCGCCGATGTGATGAACAAGATCAGCCCCGCCGATATTTCCGACCCGCAGGAACTGATAGCGCGCGCCACGACACTGAGCATTGAGCTCGCCACACCGATCACCCCGGGCTTCGAAGCTCTGGTGTTCAAAGCCGCCCGCGGAATCGAGGACATTTACGAACTGACCTACATCCGCAAGGACGGCAGCCGTTTCCCGGCGGTCGTATCGGTCACGGCGCTGCGCGACGCTCAAAATACGATTATCGGCTACCTGCTGATCGGCACTGATAACACCGTGCGCAAAGAGATCGAAGCAAATCAGCAGCAGCTCGCGCAACGCCTGCGCGATCATCAGTTTTATACACGCTCCCTGTTTGAATCCAACATCGACGCGCTGATGACCACCGACCCGTCCGGCATCATCACCGACACCAACAAACAAATGGAAATACTCACCGGAAGCACGCGCGACGAGCTGATCGGTGCACCGTTTAAAAATTATTTCACCGATCCGGAACGGGCTGAAAAAAGCATCAAGCTGGCGCTGAGTGATAAGAAGGTCACCAACTACGAGCTGACCGTGCAGGCCAGAGACGGCAAAGAAACGGCGGTGTCATACAATGCAACCACCTTCTACGACCGGGACCGGAAGCTGCAGGGTGTGTTCGCCGCGGCACGCGATATCACTGAACGCAAATGTCTGGATCAGGTGTTACAGGAAAAAACCGTCGAGCTGGAAAAGGCCAAGGAATCTGCAGAGATCGCCAACCGGGCAAAGAGCGCATTTCTGGCAAGCATGTCGCATGAAATCCGCACCCCGATGAATGCCATCCTGGGATTTTCCCAGTTGATGATGCGGGATCCGGGATTAACACCGGTGCAGACAAAACACCTGCAGACCATCAACCGCAGCGGAGAGCATCTGCTGGCGCTCATCAATGACATTCTGGAAATCTCCAAGATCGAGGCGGGCCGTTCATCCTTGAACCAGGCGGCTTTTGATCTGAACGGCATGCTGGATGATCTTTCAATGATGTTCCGGATGCGTGCAGATGAAAAGAATCTGCGCTGTCTCGTGAACCGTGTGGGTGTCCTGCCCGATTGTGTCATTGGTGATGAGAACAAATTGCGCCAGGTATTTATCAATCTGATCGGCAATGCCATCAAGTTCACCCGGAACGGCGGTATTTCCGTCCGGGTCGGTATTAAGACCAGAACCGGAACAGCCTTGCGGCTGATGGCAGAGGTTGAAGACACAGGCATGGGCATTGCCGGAGACGAAATCAAAAAACTGTTCCGCCCGTTCGAACAAACCGATAGCGGCAAGAAGATTCAAATGGGAACGGGTCTTGGTCTTGCCATCAGCAGGGAATTCGTCCGCTTGATGGGCGGCGACATGATCGTCCACAGCCAGCCTGGCAAAGGCAGTATTTTCCGGTTCGAAATTAATATTGAGGAAGGCCGCAAAGGTACGATGAGAAAAAAGGAAACGCCCCGCCATGTGACGGGACTCCGGCCCGGACAGCAGATAATCCGGGTGCTGATTGCCGATGATAAAGAGGACAACCGGGCCTTGCTTTCCCAGATGCTGGAAAGACTCGGTTTTGAACCCCGGGAAGCCGTAAACGGTGAACAGGCTGTTCAGGAATTTGAAAAGTGGCAGCCGCATATCATTCTTATGGATACCCGTATGCCGGTAATGGATGGCTATGAGGCGATCAAACGCATCCGGGCAAGTGCCGGCGGAGAAAAGGTCAAGATCATCAGCGTAACGGCCAGCGCTTTTGCGGAGGATCGTAAAGAGGCCTTGGGAATCGGTGCAGACGATTTTCTCGGCAAGCCGTTCCGCGAGGAGGTTCTGCTTGAAAAAATCAAGGCGCTGCTGGCCATTGAATATGTTTATGCCGATGAATCTTCAGCGCTCACGCCTGAACCGGATGACGCGGATGCCGTGTTAAAAGAAAAAACGGCGGCTTTGCCGGAAACGCTCATCCATCAGTTACATGATGCCACGATCTCCGCCGATCTCGACCGGATGTTAAAGCTGATTCATCAGATTGAAAAACACGATGTCTCTGTTGCCGGACAGCTGAGGAGTCTCGCTGAAAATTTCGAATATCAGAAGCTGCTGGAGATGACAAACAGAACAAGGAGCTGAAATGAAACCGATTCCACCCATATCCAATATCCTCGTTGTTGATGATACGCCGGCCAATCTCAACTTACTCACCGAAATGCTGAAGGAAAGCGGATACAAGGTCCGGCCGGTTCCAAGCGGGAAACTGGCTATTCAGGCGGTTCGGAACGAAAAACCCGACCTGATTCTGCTCGATATCAACATGCCGGAAATGAACGGTTACGAGGTGTGCGAACATCTCAAGGCAGATGAAGCATTCAAGGAAATCCCCGTCCTTTTCATCAGCGCCCTGACGGACACCATGGACAAAGTGAAGGCATTTTCCGCCGGCGGCGTTGACTATGTAACCAAACCGTTTCAGTTCGAAGAAGTTCATGCACGCGTGGAGACCCACTTGAAATTGTATTTTCTGCAGCGCCAGCTCAGCGATCAAAATGAAAATCTGGAGCGGCTGGTGGCGAAGCGAACCCGTGAACTGACCAAGGCGTATGACCGGCTGCAGGAATTAGGCGGGCTCAAAAATAATTTTATGCGCATGATCTCTCATGAGATTCGCACTCCTGCTAACGGCGTCCTAGGTATCGGCAATCTGCTTTTAGCCCTTTGTCCTGACTCCGAACATCGCACACAGGCCGTTGATATGTTCAGTCAAAGTGCTTTACGTTTACAAAATTTGATTGATGACGCAACGATGATTGCCGACATGGAGAACCTAACCTCGGAAAACGGGATGTCCACATCTTTTCCGGATCTTATCACAGAGGTTATAATATCCTTCCCGGAAATGCAGATTCAAATTGAACAGCCGGCTGCTCTGAAAACATTTCCCCTTAACGGTTATCACCCGTTACTAAAGAAAGCCTTGAAAACGATGATTCTTCTGGCCGCCGCGTTTTCCAAAAATACCCACACGGCACATGTGACAGTAACTGCCGAGGAGCGAGATCTTCGTATGCGGATTCATGTTGATGCCTTGTCACTTTCAGCTGAGCAGGTCGTTAACTTTTTTGACATCGAATCCCAGGTGCGATCCGCATCGTCTGCCGAATCGTTGGGACTGGCTCCGGTTGTGGCTCACCAAATCATCGCTGCTTTTGGCGGCGAGATGCGGCTGGTCAAAGGTGATAAGTCTACCGGATATCTGGAAGCCGTACTCCTCACAGAACAGGGCTGAATTTAAAGAATCAACGTACCGGATGCTGAAGGAGTCCGGCCCGTTCCGGGCGGTTGCACAATGCACTGCTTCAGAATAATATTCCATCCGGTAGGGTTATACCCCATAGTCGCGGTATCTTCCGTTGCATAATCTGTTCCGGCACAGTGCAGAATACCGAAGGCAGGAAAGGATTAACCGATATGAGAGCGAAGATAGCTGTATGGGTTGGATTATTTGTACCGTTTATGCTCGCGGGATGCGTGATGACTCCCGGACCCCGAGGTCAGGGTGTGACCTTCGTGCCGCTTCTTCCCCCGATTGTGGTGCTGGGTGAAGAACCCTACTACGACCATGGCGGATATCACTATTACTACCGGGATGGCGGCTGGGCCTACTCGCACGCAAGAGGCGGCCCCTGGATAGACCTGCCAAGAGACCACTATCCGAGAGAGGTCAGATTCAGGGACGGCCGTGACGGAGGCCGAAACCCCGGGCACCAGCGAAGATAGAGTTCTGAGCAACCGTATCAGACAAACAAAATATTTAACTCATGGAGAGTAGATTATGAATTCACACCGTTCACGTCCTGTAATCCGGGCCATTGCGCTTGTCGCCGTACTATCATCAGGCGGTCATCTGGCAGCACAGGATGCTGCCGGCACCGGTTCATACACGCCGCCGGCGGTACCGGCCCAGGAGCAGCCCGAAGTTCTGAGCCGCGGCCCGGTGCATGAAGCTTTTGCCGAGCCTGTGAACATGCAACTCCAGACCGGCTTAGTCGCGCCTCAGCAGCCGCCGCCCAACATCGAGGAAATCCCGCCGGCAGAGAGACCCCAAGGGTCGCAATATATCTGGATCCCGGGTTACTGGTCGTGGGATGCGGACAGAACCGGCTACATCTGGGTCAGCGCCTGCTGGCGGGCGGCTCCGCCGAAAATGTCCTGGGTTCCCGGATACTGGGCGCAGACGCCCGGAGGCTGGGAGTGGGTGGCCGGTTACTGGGCACCTGCCGGCGTTCAGAATATTGAATACCTGCCGGCTCCGCCTGCTATCGAGGATTTAGAACCGGCCGGAATCCAGACTTCCCCGGACACGATCTGGGTGCCGCCCTGCATGTACTGGATTCACGGGCAGTATGTCCGGCGGGCCGGCTACTGGCTGGCGGCAAAGCCGGACTGGGTTTGGGTGCCGGCTCATTATGTCATGACACCGCGAGGATACATCTTTGCCGAGGGGCATTGGGATTACTCGCTGGACCGCCGGGGCGTACTGTTTGCACCTGTTTATTTTCCGGGTTCGGTTTATCGCCGGACAGCTTTCACCTTTTCCCCCAATGTCGTCATTGACGTGGGGCTATTGCGCGTCAGCCTGTTCGCATATCCGCGTTACAGCCACTACTATTTCGGTGATTACTACGATGACGCCTATCTGCGCATCGGCATTTTTCCGTGGTTTGAAAGCCGGCGGCGCCACATCTGGTATGACCCGGTCTATGAACACGACCGCTGGCGGCACCAGCGCTCCGAACCGCGATGGGAAGCGCGCGAACGGGACGACTATAATCGCCGACGCGCCGATATAAACCTCCGGCCGGCACACACCTTTCGTGAACAGGAATCCCGATTATCCAGACTGCCTGAACCGCAGCGCCGGGCTTTTCAGGTGGCACAGCCCATAGGAATTGCCGTCACCCGCCAAAAGGCCTCAATGAAATTTGAGCAGATCGACACCGGTGCGCGGCAGAAGATATCCAAACAGGCAGTCGATGTGCGTACATTCCGTGAGGAACGGGCTCATTGGGAAGCACCAGCAACAGGCATCGACAGAACCGGGCACCCGGGCGGAGAGCACAAACCCGCGGTAATGC
This sequence comes from uncultured Verrucomicrobiota bacterium, assembly GCA_903826865.1. Lineage (GTDB taxonomy): Bacteria > Verrucomicrobiota > Kiritimatiellia > Kiritimatiellales > Tichowtungiaceae > Tichowtungia. The sequence continues at coordinate 37,225 of CAIKGD010000007.1, read as the reverse complement.
CAGCAACCGAGCGCAGACAAGTCATCCAGCCGACCGGGGAGCACAAGCCCTCAGTAATACCTGCACCTGAGCATAGGCAGACCGTTCAACCGATCAAGGAACGCAAACCTTCCGTGACACCGCCGAGCGAATACCGGCGGACAATCCAGCCGGTCGAAGAACACAGGGAAACTGTGATGCCAACAACCCAGCTCAAGCAACCGTTCCGGCCGGCCGGAACGGGCGGAAGCACGGTGTCGTCACCGAATTCCCATCGGGAAACAACATTCACCCCGCCCCGTGAAACTCAAACGCGCCAAGCGGAGCGGATACAGATTCCGGCATCTCCCGTTACCGGCAATTCGGGCAAACAAGGCTTCTTTCAAAAAGGTCCGCCGGGACAACCCGCCGACGAAAAGGGAGACTACAGAGGAAAGGATAACCGCCGGAAATAGAGAACCGGAATTGTTTCCGAAGTTTCCCGCAATCTAATCGCAGTTCGACGGCGGTTGCTTTGGTACAGCAGGTTACCACTTATATTCGTTGCCGCTTTCGGTTGTCCGGTGATGAACGCCGAGCGCAATCAACCCGTCTTTTTCAACCAGCGCGCAAACTGAACTCGATGAGCTGTAAGATTTTTTATCAATTCCAAGTTTCCAGTTTAATGCCCCCTCGCCGCATAAATAAAGCCTGTCGACCGAAGCATCTCTGTCAGCCTGCGGCTCTCGAATATACATATACAAAGTTCCAACCGGCGATCCGCCGGTCACCGGAACGGCCGAAAAATTCAATTCTATAACTTTCCCGATATACCGGTCGCGGCTGGAGACCAGTTCATCCAAAGCAACCCAGCCTTCAAATGCTGCCGACGAGGCCTGTTCGATTTTCTTTTGGATGTTTTCCGGCGACATCGCCCGCAGCCCTGCGGAATAATCACGCTGTTTCGCAGCAAAAGCATCGCCCTGATCGGCCGCACGGGAAAACCACTGCTTCGCCGATTCCTGATCCCGCACAACTCCATAGCCATGGTGATAAGCCATACCGAGGAAGGTTTGTGCGGTCGCGTCACCGGCTTCCGCCCGCTGTTTGAGCAGCTCAAGGGTTGTTTCAGCGAAAGTGATTGATGCACAACAAACGACGGCTGCTGCCAGCCTTATAATTTTCATACAGGTTCCTTTCCGTTGACTGCCTGCAAACCGGCTGTTTTATAATTCAATAAGGCAAACAAGGCAAATATATATCATCAGTGTCTCCTGCCGGTAGGGTTTTACCCCATAGGAGCAGATATTCTGTTGCGCTACCGTCGCCCTGTGAGAACCATGGATGACAACACGGATAATGCGCTGGCTGCCTCGGAACTTCGCTACCGGCGGCTGTTCGAGACGGCGAAGGACGGTATTCTGATCCTCGATGCCGAAACCGGAATCGTGGTGGATGTGAATCTGTTCTTGATCAATTTGCTGGGGTTCCCGTATGAAAACTTTGTCGGAAAGGCGGTCTGGGATCTGGGGTTCTTCAAGGACATCGTCGCCAATCAGGATCACTTTGCAGAGTTGCAGAAAAAAGAATATATCCGCTACGAAGACAAGCCGCTGGAAACCGCCGACGGGCGGCGGGTTGACGTGGAGTTCGTCAGCAATGTCTATCTGGTGAATAACAAGAAGGTTATCCAGTGCAACATCCGCGACATTACGGAGCACAAGCGGATCGATAAGTACCGGGAAATGAGCCGGGAAATTCTGCAAATCCTCAACGGTTCGGAAGACATTCAGAACTCCATTCAGAAAGTCCTCGCCGTATTGAAGCGGCGAACCGGAGTCGATGCCGCAGGCATTCGTCTGCAAAACGGAGAGGACTTCCCGTATTTCGTTCAGGAAGGGTTCCCGGAAATTTTTCTGCATACGGAAAATTCACTGTCCGGGCGCAGCGCGGATGGCGGAGTCTGCCGGGATGAAGACGGCACGATCTGTCTGGAATGTACCTGCGGGCTGGTGCTTTGCGGCAAGACCGATCCGTCCAATCCGCTCTTTACTCCGGGAGGCAGTTTCTGGACGAACAATTCCATACCCCTGCTGGATATTCCGGCCGGTGAAGATCCGCGACTGCACCCGCGCAACGAATGCATTCATCAGGGCTATGCCTCCGTAGCGCTGGTTCCCATCAGAACCAAGGACAGATATGTCGGCTTGATTCAGCTCAATGCCCGGCGCAAAGGCTGTTTCACGCTCGAAACCGTTCAAATACTGGAAGAAATTGCATCGCACATCGGTCAAGCTATGATGCGTAAAACGGCGGAAGAGGCGTTGCGCGCATCACAGCAGATTCTCGAAGGAATCATGAATGCGATTCCGGTACGGGTGTTCTGGAAAGATAAGAATCTCGTTTTTCTGGGCTGTAACGCGGCCTTCGCACGGGATGCGGGCTTCGCCGGTCCGAAGGATGTCATCGGGAAAGATGATTATCAGATGAGCTGGCGTGAGCAGGCGGAAATGTATCGCAACGCGGATATGCAGATCATTGAGAGCGGTGACACGATTTTTAACCGGGAAGAACCCCAGACGACTCCCGCAGAAAATACCCGCACGCTGCTTACGAGCAAGATGCCTCTGCGCGATTCAAACGGGGCGATCAGCGGCGTGCTCGGAACGTATGTGGACATCACCGAACAACGTCAAATGGAAGCCCAATTCCGGCAGGCGCAGAAGATGGAATCGGTCGGACGACTGGCTGGCGGCGTGGCGCATGATTTCAATAATATGCTGGGGGTGATTCTCGGCTATACGGCCATCGCTTTGGAACAGACCGCTAAGTCTCAACCGCTCTATACCAATCTGAAGGAAATCCAAAAGGCCGCTGAACGCTCCGCCGGGCTGACCCGGCAGCTGCTGGCTTTCGCCCGCAAGCAGGACATCAAACCGGAAGTTCTGGATCTCAACGAGGCCTTATCCGGCATGCTCAATATGCTCAGACGGCTCATTGGCGAAAACATCCACCTGGTCTGGATGCCCGGCCTCGACCTGCATCCGGTGAAAATCGACCCGTCCCAGATTGACCAGATACTCGCCAATCTGTGCCTCAATGCGCGGGACGCCATCAAAGGTCCCGGCAAAGTCACGCTGGAGACAGGCAATGTCACCATCGATGCAAACTACTGCTCCAGACACGCGGAAGCCGTTCCCGGCGAATACGTGTTTCTGGCGGTCAGCGACGATGGCCGCGGCATGGACAAAGAGACGCTGGCGCATATATTCGAACCGTTCTTCACCACCAAGGAAGTGGGCGGGGGCATCGGGTTAGGGCTGGCCACTGTATACGGCATTGTCAAACAGAACCATGGCTTCATCTACACGTACAGCGAACCGGGCATCGGAACAACGTTCAGGATCTATCTGCCGCAGGTTGCGGCAGAGGCTGTTCAATCTGCCGGCCCCGGCGCACTCGAAGAAGTGCCCGCAGCAAAAGGCGAAACGGTTCTGCTGGTAGAGGATGAACCGTCCCTGATGGGCGTTTATAAATTGTTTCTGGACGACCTCGGATACAACGTTCTGCTGGCGGGCACCCCTAAAGAAGCCCTTGAATTATCCAGCCGTCACCCCGGTGACATTCATCTGCTGCTGACCGACGTGGTCATGCCCGGAATGAACGGACGGAAACTGGCCGATCTGATCCGCGCAACCAAACCGGACATCAAGGTGCTGTTCATGTCCGGCTATACGGCGGACGTGATTGCTGATCGCGGCCTGCTGGAGCAGAACACGGCTTTTATCGCCAAACCTTTCACGCGCGACGATCTTGCCCGCAAGGTGCGTGCCGTACTGGAACTCCCTGAAGGCCTGTCGAGATGATCAGCGTGGACATGCAAAAGCAACCCCGATATACTTTAGCGATGACGAAGGCACGCATACAGAAAAACAGATGGCATAAGCACTGGAAAAGGAGTCTTACCATGAAAAGATTCGGTTTGGTCGAATGTTTACGGATGGGGATACTGCTCGCAGCCGCTTCGGCGAAGGCGGCCGGTCTGCCGGGTGACACGGAGGCGCTGGCACACAGCGACGAAGCAGCCAATGTCCAATTGGTTAAAGAGACCGAACAAAAGTCCGCTGACTTCGTGTTCAGGCAATACAATCTGGGCGTCCTTTCGCACTATTCCTATCTGATCGGCAGCGGCGGAGAAGCCATGATCGTTGATCCGGCCCGCGACATCGGCCGCTACCTGACCGATGCGCAGAAACTGGGATTAAAAATAACCAGAGTCTATCTCACCCACTCGCATGCTGATTTCGTGGCGGGACACATGGAATTAGCCAAGGCCGCCGGCGCAGAGATCATTGCCAACGAGGCCACCAAGGCCGGCTACCCGCACAAGCCCGTCAAGGACGGGGATGCCATCACCTTCGGCACGGTACGCGCGGTCGTCGTGACCACTCCGGGACACACCCCCGACGGCACCTGCCTCTACGTCTATCATCCGGCCGCGGAAATGAATCCTGCATTCGTTCTTACCGGCGACACCCTGTTCATCGGCAGTGTCGGACGGCCCGACCTGATGGGCGACGGCATGAGCGCCGCCGGGCTGGCGGAAATGGGCTATCATTCGTGGAAGGATAAGTTGTCCAGACTGCCCGATGACACGCGGTTCTTCCCGGCTCACGGAGCGGGCTCGCTCTGCGGCGCGCACCTGAGCGATAAGCCCGTTTCCACCATCGGCGAGCAGCGGAAAGAAAACACCTATCTGCAACATCAGGATCTGCCTTCCTACATCATGGCCGTAATCGACGGGCTTCCCGACGCGCCTCAGTACTTCAAACACAATGCGAAGATGAACCACGACGGCCCGCCGCTCGTAGATTGGGAAAAAACCGCGCCATCAGCGCTTGCACCGGCAGAGGTCGCCGCTCTGGCACATAAAGGAGCGTGGCTTGTGGATGCACGCGACACCAAACCCTTTGCCGCCGGCCATCCTGCCGATGCGATTAACATAGGCATTCGCGGACGCTTCGAAACCTGGACCGGCATCATGATTCCGTGGGGCGATCCCTTTGTGTTAATCGGATCGGATGGCGAAGTTCAGGAAGCCGCCTTCCGCCTGAAACGCATCGGATATGATGCGCCGGCAGGTTTTCTGCAGGGCGGTCTGGACGGTTGGAAACAGGCCGGCCTGCCTGTCCGGTACGTTAAAATGGTGCACCCCAAGGATCTCTATCAGCAGATGCAGACCGGCACGGCCCCGATCATCGTAGATGTACGTCTGCCAACTGAATGGATGGGCTTGCGCATCGGCAACGTGCTGAATATGCCGTTGAACAAATTGTTCGCCGACGGTAAACGCCTTTCCAAAGACATGCCGGTTCTCACCGTCTGCAACTCCGCCTATCGTTCAAGTATGGGAGCGGCGGTGCTTCAGAAGATGGGTTTCACGAACGTCCTCAACATGGAAGGCGGCAGCGAGGCGTGGATTGCTGACGGCCTGCCCACCCTGAGCGCAAGCGCGCATGATTCGACGACCCCTGCCGTGCGGGCTGTCAAACTCCCGGAACGGCTGGCCGCGGCAGAACTCAAACGCATGATGATGGATATTCCCGGAACCTTTGAAATGATCGATGTGCGTCCGCCGGCACAATATGCGGACTTCAGTCTGCCCGGCTCAATCAATGCGGACATCGCGGACTTGATTGCCAATCCGGCTTATCTAACCGGTGCGGCTCCTTTAATCATCGTGGATCGCGACGGCTCGCTGGCGATGGCTGCGGGCGGCATTCTCTCTCAGAAAACCGGACGGCCGATCAAAGTACTTTACGGCGGACTGGAAGCCTACTGGAACGACTCCCCTGCACCTCTTCCGCCATCACCAGCCTTGAATCCTACAGTCAAACCGGCCGCTGCTGCGCCATCGCCCGCGAAGTCTGCCGCACCGGCATCGGCAGTTCCTGAAACACCTAAAAAGAAAAGCGCGGGGTGCTGAGTATGGAAACCAAAACCGGCAATCATCATGAACCTAAACCCTACGCGAATCCCTATCTTGCCGGGGTTCTGCTTGGGCTGGTGCTTCTGGCTTCATTTGTAATCCTCGGCGCAGGGCTGGGCGCATCGGGCGGCATCGCACGCATCGGCGCTTCGCTTTCCATGTGCGTTTCGACACCTCACACACTGGGCAGCGAATACTTCGGCAAATGGGGAGCCCATCCGCTGAATTACTATCTCGTGTTCATGTTCGCAGGCACTTTCATCGGTGCACTGTTCTCGGCGCTGCTGGCGAAACGCGTGCGTATTCAGGTCGAACGAGGATCCTCGGCATCAGTAAGCCGCCGGCTTATATACGCCCTTGCAGGCGGCACAATCGTCGGCTTTGCCAGTCGTCTCGCCCAAGGCTGCACCTCCGGCCAGGCCTTGAGCGGCGGCGCACTGCTGCTCACCGGCAGTCTCGTATTTATGGTGTGTCTCTTTGCCGGCGGTTATGCCGCGGCCTGGTTTGTAAGGAGGCAGTGGCATGATTAACACTTTTTACAGCCTTGATACGCTCGGTACTCCCGCAGCCTTATTTCTCGCTTTGCTGATCGGTTCCGGATTCGGCTTCGCGCTCGAGCGGGCCGGGTTCAGCAGTTCGCGCCGCCTGGCCGGCGTCTTCTATTTCACCGATATGACGGTTGTGAAAGTAATGTTTACCGCTCTCATCACCGCCATGCTGGGTCTCTCGTATATGATTGGGTTCGGCTGGATTCAGCTCGATCAGATATTCCTCATGCCCACCATTTACGGTGCCCAAATCGCGGGCGGACTGCTGTTCGGTGTCGGGTTTGTCATGGGAGCCTGGTGCCCCGGCACGGCGGCAGCCGGTCTCGCGGCCGGACGGATTGATGCCCTCGTATTCCTGCTTGGCACGATCGGCGGAAGCATTCTGTTCAATGAACTCTTTCCTGTGATCCGGTCGCTGTACACGGCAGGCGACCGGGGCGTGCAAATGGTTTATGCCGCCGCCGGCATGTCGCGCAATGGATTTATCCTCGCGTTCACGCTGACGGCTGTGACAGCCTTCTGGCTGTCGGAGTGGGTCGAAAAAAAACGTACGGGGCACGCTCCCTATCTGGGCTCGCCGTTTCTGAAGGTTTTCAGCATGGCGCTGGTGACTCTGGCGGCCGGCTTGTTTGTTCTGACACCCGCCACGGTAACGGGCATCAATGAGACGGTGCTGATGGAGGGCGTAGAAAACGCGAAGGATCATATTGAGCCCGAAGAGCTCGCCGACCGCCTGATGGCCGGCGAACCGGATCTCGTGGTTGTGGATGTGCGTCCGGCTTCCGAATTTAACACCTTCCACCTCCACAGTGCCATTAACGTTCCGCTGGCCCGATTGGCGGAGACTCTTCAACCGAATAAAAACAAAGGCCTGATTGTTCTATATTCCAATGGAATGACCCATCCCGCCCAGGCCCGTGACTCGCTTCAGCGACAGAGCTTCAGCAATGTCTACCTGCTCACAGACGGCCTGCAAGGCTTCCGTGATCGTTGTTTAAAACCTGTCTCGCTGCGACCGGAGCCGTTGACGGCAGAGGCCGCCGCGCGGGTCAACGCCTGGCGCGCCTTCTTCGCCGCAACTGCCGTTTCTTCAAAAATCGGCGCAGTCACTGCGACAACAAACGCCTCCATACCTCGAGCTGTCGAAACTGATCAGCTTGAGTCCATGCTCGGAACGCCGGGACTCAAGATCATCGACCTGCGGCCTCAGCCGGAATACAACACCGCTCACATACCGGGCTCTCTCAGTCTCAACGTAGAGAGCCTTCGCGGTAACATCGGGGGCATGCCGTCGATGCTCCTTCCGCCGCCGATGCTCGCCGCCCAGTTCTCGTTGCTGGGATTGCAGCCCGCTGACACCGTCGTCATCGTGTCCGGTGAAAAGTTATACGACACCACGCTGGCCGGCATGGCCTTTGAACGGATGGGTCACCTGAATTACGCCGTCATGAACGGCGGATACGCCAAGTGGGCGCAGGAAGGCCGGCCCGCAAACGCCGCGTTGCCCGCCAATTCCAAGTCGATATACCCGGAGAAAAAAGATGCCGACAACTTCACGGTGGATTTCCACACCGTGGCCGCCGCACTCGGAAAGTCCGGCACCGTGATTATTGACGTACGCCCGGCTGACTTCTACACGGGAAACAAATCAGACGAAGCCCGGGCCGGACATATTCCGGGTGCCATTAATCGGCCCTTCACCGAAGATGTGGTTACAAACGCAAGTAAGGTCGTTTTATTCAAGCCGACCGAAGTTTTGGCCGCAGCTTATCGTCAGATAATTCCATCCGAAGGTACGGAGGTTATCGTGCACTGCCGCACCGGGCATCAGGCGAGTCAAACCTACTTCATACTGAAACGCCTACTGGGCTATCCGAATGTCCGCTGGTACGACGCCGGCTGGACTGAGTGGGCCGCCCGCCCGGAACTTCCGGTTACGAATCAGCCGGACGTCAAAAGCAGGCCGTAATGCTGTGATGCGGTAGGGTTTCACCCTATGTAATTTTGGCCGGTGATCTCCTATCCTGAAAATCATGAATATTCTTCTGATTTACCCTGAGTTTCCGGACACATTCTGGAGCTTTAAGCACGCGCTGGAGTTCATCGGCAAGCGCTCCTCGCTGCCGCCGCTGGGCTTGCTGACCGTTGCAGCAATGCTGCCGCCGGAGTGGCCGGTACGTCTCGTGGATACCAATGTACGAAGTTTGACGGACAAAGATCTGGCATGGGCGGAGTGCGCCCTCATCAGCGCCATGGTCATCCAGCGTGAATCATCGCAGCAGATCGTCGCGCGGTGCAAGGCGGCGGGATTGCGCGTCGTTGCGGGCGGGCCGTTGTTCAACACCGAACACGAACTGTTTGCAGATGTGGATCATTTCATCTTGAACGAGGCGGAACTCACACTCCCGCAGTTCCTTGATGATCTGGCGCAAGGCCGCGCGAAACGGAGCTACGCATCTGATCAGTTTGCGGATTTGCGGCAAACACCCGTTCCCCGCTGGGATCTGCTGAATCTTAAACGCTATGCTTCAATGGGCATCCAATTTTCGCGCGGATGCCCGTTCAATTGCGATTTCTGCAACATCACTGCCCTGCTCGGCCACCGGGTACGCATGAAGACCTCGGCGCAGATCATCGCCGAACTGGATCGCCTGTATGCTTTGGGCTGGCGCAGCGAAGTTTTTTTCGTCGATGATAATTTCATCGGAAACAAAATGTTTTTGAAGACCGATCTTCTGCCTGCCTTGATCGCGTGGAGGAAGGATAAACCGGGCAACGTGTTCTTCTGCACCGAAGCCTCCATCAATCTGGCCGATGACGAACCATTAATGAGCCTGATGGTTGCGTCCGGATTTACCAAGGTCTTCATCGGTATCGAGACTCCGGATGAAAATTGTCTGGCCGAGTGCAGCAAAGTTCAGAACGGGAACCGTGACCTCGTCGAAGACGTGAAACGTATCCAGCGGGCCGGGCTTCAGGTGCAGGGCGGATTCATTGTCGGCTTCGACCGCGATCAACCATCCATCTTCCAGCGGCAGATTGATTTTATCCAGAAAAGCGGAATTGTGACGGCCATGGTCGGCCTGCTGCAGGCTCCCGCCGGAACACGGCTCTACGCACGTATGGAGAAGGAAGGCCGCCTTTGCTCGGAATCCTCAGGCAACAATGTTGACGGAACAACCAATATCATTCCGGCCATGAGTATGGATCTCCTGAGAGAAGGTTATAAACGGATTCTGGATTACATTTATTCTCCGGCACCCTACTACCAGCGCATCCGGACTTTCCTCCGCGAATACAAGCCTCCGCGAATGCGGAGAAATATCCGATTCGCTCATATTCGCGCACTCATACTTTCGTTTTACCGGCTCGGCATCGTGGGTAAAGAGCGCATCCATTACTGGAAACTTCTGCTTTGGACGCAGCTCCGCTATCCCCGAAGGCTCCCCGACGCCATCACCCTTGCCATCTACGGCTATCACTTTCGCAAGATCTGCGAACAGCAAGTGCGGGAAGAAGGCTTTAGGCCATAGGCTTTGGGCTTGAGGCTTTATGGCGGCCTTCCTCCGGCCCGGTTCCATTTTCATCTTTCATCGTTCATAATTCATCTTTCTCTCCCGGTAGGGTTTCACCCCATAGCCGGAAATCACTCAGGCGCGTAGTGTGTCTCTGGTAAGGGGATACGTTAAACAAAAGGAGATTGTATGCCGCTCATTAACATCGTCATTATACTGGTCGTCGCCGGCGTCGCGCTGTGGGCAATTAATACCTATATCCCGATGGCCGGGCCGGTCAAAAACATCCTCAACATCGTTGTGGTGTTAGTTCTGGTTTTGTGGCTGCTTCAGACGTTTGGCGTCATCGGCAGCATCAACAGCATCCGTGTGCGATAATCCGGCAAGAAGGAGCAGCAACCCATGAAAAGAGTACTGGCATTAATAGCAACTGTTATAATCGCAAACGGGGCCGGAGCCCGCCCGTTCAACCTCAGTCTTACTCCGGACATCGCCATCTATGACCGGAGCGAAACAATCGAAGGCTTGACCCTCAGCATCTGGGGCGAAAATCAGCAGACCTCGCTGGCCATCGGGCTGGTCAACGGCATGATCGGCCAAAGCGCCGGATTGAGCGCGGGTATCCTGAACTACGCGGATAACTACAAGGGACTTCAGTGGGGGCTGATCAACTATACGAAACAGGATTTCTCCGGCTGGCAGGGCGGCCCGTTTTTCGGTCTGCTGGTCAGTGCGATGAACTATACTGGCGGCACCATGACCGGGTTGCAGCTCGGCATGGTGAACTACGCCGGTCATCTGTCAGGGCTTCAGCTCGGACTGGTCAACTATGCGGAAACGGCGGAAGCCGGAGTGCAGGTCGGACTGGTGAACATTATTCCAAACAACGAATGGTTCACCAACCTGCCTGACGAGCTGGCTCCCGCAATGATTTTCGTCAACTGGCGCTTCTAGTCGCCGCGAGCAGAACGCCGGCCGCCGGGGTTTCTCTGCGACCGGTTTTTAACTTTTGCTGCAGCCTGCAAGTTGTATGTAAATGCAGCGAAGGCCTGAACGATCCGGATCGCGAGGAAAAAATGAAACCCAATGCGTTGATTCAACTGGGGATGCTCGGCCAGTCCATCTGGCTGGACTATATCCGGCGGGACTTGATCGGCAGCGGCAAACTCAAGCGTCTGATTGAGGATGATGGACTGCGGGGAATGACTTCAAATCCGGCGATCTTTGAAAAGGCGATTGTCGAAAGCCATGATTACGACACCGAGATTCAGGCGCTGATTCTTGAGAAAAAAAATGCTCAGGCAATCTATGAAGCGCTCAGTCAGCACGACGTGCAAAGCGCCGCCGACGTGTTCCGTCCGATTTATGAAAATACCGGCGGCATCGACGGGTATGTCAGCCTCGAAGTGAATCCTCATCTGGCACACGACACTGCTGGAACGATAGACGAAGCCCGCCGGTTGTGGCGCGCACTGAATAGGCCCAACGTTTTGATCAAAGTTCCTGCCACGGGTGAAGGACTGCCCGCCATCCAGCAACTGATCAGCGAAGGCATCAACGTCAATGTGACCTTGATCTTCGGGTTGCCGCGTTACCGGCAGGTGGTGGAAGCCTACATCGCAGGCCTTGAGGCGCGGGCGGCTCAAGGGAAGCCTGTAAACCACGTGTCCTCGGTCGCCAGTTTTTTTGTGAGTCGTATCGATTCGCTGATTGATCCTCTGCTGGAAAAGCAAAGCGGAGACCTTGCGGAAAAAGCACGCGGACAAATCGCAGTCGCCAGCGCGAAGCTGGCCTATCAAATCTACAAAGAAATCTTCGGCGCGGCTCGGTTCCAGCATTTGCTTAAAATAGGCGCTCGCGGCCAGCGTCTGCTTTGGGCCAGCACCGGCACCAAGAATCCGGAGTACAGCGACGTGAAATATATTGAGGCGCTCATCGGACCGGATACGGTTAATACGGTTCCACTCGAAACGCTCATCGCCTACCACGATCACGGCCATCCGGAAGCCCGGCTCGAAAAAGATGCCGGCACCGCCGCACGCCTGTTGAAGCGGCTGCCGGAACTTGGAATCGATATCGACAAAATAACGCAACAGCTGGAAAACGAAGGGGTCACAAAATTCAACAAGCCGTTCGATATGCTGATGGACGCCTTGTCCCGGAAGGTTTCACAAGCCGCTTGAAGGCGGTGTTACGAACCTTCACGTTCGATGAAAAGGCATGTAGTTCCGCCTTCAGGCGGCATGATGGTGCTCAGCCTTTAATGGATGGTTTTTCCAAAAGGAAAAGGGCAGAGTGCCGCACTTGATTTTCGCTACCGGGCAGATGACGGTATTTGTTGACGCTTCGCAAAAGGAAAAACGTATGCAACTGATTTATACCGTAGCCGCTGTGGCGGGCTACATTCTGGCCAGTGTCGGGTCGGGGCTTCTCTTTCGCGTGGCGGCGCAGCATACAGGGCGGATGGCGCTCCTGTATTTCATTCTGGGAAATTGCGCGGGGTTGGGCGTCTCGATTTCACTGACGCTGGCGCTACGGAATTCAAACCCAAATCTGATCTTCGCCGTGTGTCTGGGTGGCGCTTTTTGTGCTTTGCAGCTGGCCTCCATGCTGGTTTTCAAACAACCCCTTACCCCGGTTCAATGGGTCGGCATCTCTCTGGTGGCAATCGGGCTTGTGTTGCTGCCTTTCAAGTAATCACCGGCTGGAGCATGTACAGATTGAGATGCCGTGCCGAGTTTGTCGGGAAACGTTGTCACATCCGCGCCTTGGAGAAATTGTAACACGAGCTGTCCGAGTGGATGAGTTTCATCCGCCGCTTTCTGCCCGATTTCATTGTGCTCCAGCGTGATGGTGTCCACGGCACGCGATGGCGAACCCGCTTGCGTGAGCGCGGCAGCCAGCGCGGGTGCGAGTGTGTTGGCGGCCATGCGCGAGCCGGTGAAGAAGAGCAGCATCGGCGGGATGTTTTTCCCCGGTGCCACATGCGCCTGCGGCGAGGCATCACGCCACTGCTCTTCGGTGTCGCCAAACGCATTCGTGTAAAGCAGGCGCATTCCCGTTCCCTCCCTGCCTTCGGCGAACTCCTTCAAGAAGCGCGGGATGTCATACGCGGCAGTGTCGAGCAGGATGGCGCGCTTCAAGATACTAAGAGACTTCCCTTCCGCTTTTAAGCGCGTCTCGTCCGTCGCGATGAGCGCGGTAAGGTGCGCGCCCGCCGAGTGCCCCATAATATTGATTTGCGCGGGGTCGCCGCCGTATTCGGCAATGTGGTCATGCACCCACGCCACCGCCTTCGCCACGTCCTGAATATTCGCAGGATGCTGGCCCTCAGGCGTGAGACGGTAGTTGATGCTGACGAAAACAAATCCGTGCTTATTGAAGTGCGCCGCCGGTTGCTCGCCGACGCCGGGATTCGACTTGTCGCCTCTCCGCCAGCCGCCACCGTGGATGAAGATTAGTACGGGAGCGTTCTTTGCGTCCTTCGGGGAATACACGTCGAGCGATTGCGACTTCGCCTCCACTCCCGGCGTGTTTGTGTAGCGGATGTCGAGTGACTTCACCATTTCTGCGGCGAAGGATGAACCGCCGCAGAACGCGAGCAGTGCGATGAGCAGCGAAGCGAGGGATCGTTGGGGTTTTGTTTTCATGGTTTGGATTCCTGTTTAGGTGTTGGTGTCAGCGTGCCTTTGTAAATCCACGCGGTGTCGGACTTGTTCTTCTCCTGCGCGGCGTATCCACCGAAATAGTAAACGCCTTTCTCCCACGGTGACGGCGCGACGGTGCGGATGCCGTGGAGTTCGACGCCGTCTTTGAGATGGTTGGGATCGGCGACCTTGCCCCAGTCGTAGGTGGCGTCGTCGAAACGGATCAGGTAGTAGGCACCGTTGTAGCCGGCGGCGGGGCTTTTCGGATGAATCGTGTAGGTGGTGACGAGGCGCACGGTGTTGGTCGTGCCGGGGATGGTGACCGGCTCGAAGCCGTTGATGGCGGCGGCGTTCATGCTGCGCGGATTCGGCGCGGCGCCGAAGATGCCGGTAAAGAACTCGCGGTAGTTGATTTCGTCAACGGCGCTGAACTTGTCGCGCGGGCGCAGTCGGCGCACGACGGGCTCGGGCGGATCCTCGATGGCACAGAGAATCTCCGGCTCGCCGCTGGCGGTGTTCGTCAGCGTGGTGAGGCCGCGCATGATCTTCTCGTAGGGCGCGGGTTCGCCGCGATACCAGTCATACTTTTTCTCCCACTGCGGTTTCTCGCCGTCCACGCGCCGGTAGAGACCGCCATCTTGATCGTTGTCGCCACGGTTGCTGTAGCCCCACGCCGAGTAGAGCACGCCATCCACGATGCAGGAACTCAGCGAGCGGCCGGGGTCGAACGGTTCCATTTCGTTGCCGCCCACGACGACGAGCTTGCCCGGCGCGGCAGGGTCGTAGGCCATCTTGTAAACCGCGCCCCAGTAGGTGAACACGAGCAGATACTGGCGCTTGCTGACGGTGTCCTCATAAACGCGCATGTAGGCCGCGGAGGCGAACATCGGATTCGATGGTCCCATCGGCGGCGCGGCGATTTGCACGGTCGTCCAGTCGCCGGGCTGGTTGTTGTAAACCGCGACCGCCGCAGGGCTGGGGTGGCCGGTGTTGCGTTTGTAAACGGCATAAAGCCCCGCCACGAACAGCGTCACCGGTGACGAGAGTTTATTACCGTCCTTGTCCTGCGTGAACGTGGCCTCGCAGAAATTATCCACGCGCAGATAGTCGGGACCGAACGTTTTCTCGACGAACCAAGGGCCGTCGGGCGTGTCCTTGCGAAGGATTTGCGCGCCGGTGAGCGGGCCATCGGAGTAGTTCTGCATGAAGATGCCGAGCGCGGCGTAAAGCTTGCCGTCGTGCGCCATCAACCGCATCACTTCCGTCCCGCGCCGCATCTGGCCGTTCGGGTCCTTCGACCCGGCGATGTAGTCGGCCTTGAAGTTGAACCAATCCACCTCGGCACGAACAGCGCCCGCGGCAAGTCCGAGCAGAACACTCACAGCCAACGTCAACGGAATCCGGTTCATAGTCTCTCCTTCAGTGTGCCCTTGTATATCCACGCGGTGTTGTGGCTTTCGATGTTGGCACAATCAAAGCCGCCAAAATACAAGACCCGGCCTTTGTCTTCCGGAAAAGGCGAGACTTCGATGGTCCGCGTGGCCACGAGGCCGCGAGGTGGATTTGGTTTCGGCAGTGTCGGGTCGAAGACACGACCATGCCCGTAGGTGCCATCGGCATGGCGGATGAGATACCACGCGCTGCCTTCTTCTGCCGTCCCGCGTCCGGCAGGATGATTGATCCAGAGTCCGAGCAGGTGAACTTGCTCCCCGGTTTCCGGGTCGGTCACCGGCAAAAAGTTGTTGTAGGCGCTCAGGCATGGACCCTGCAACGTGGACGCGCCAAAGGCTTTCGCAAAATAGGCCCGGATGTCCAACTCGGTCGTGACTGCGTAATTCCGGTTCGGATCAATCCGATACACCACACCCGGATAGTTACAGGTGCCCAGCAGCACTTGACGCCCGCCACCTTGAGGATCGGGAATGGCGGTCAAGCCGCGCAGGATTTCCGTTTCATCGCCGCGCTCTTTGATAAGGTGAGGCCAGCGCCAGACCAGCTCCCAACGCGGTTTGTCGCCATCTACCCGGCGGAACAACCCTCCGGACAACGGTTCTTCGCTATGGATGCCGCAGGCCGCGTAGAGCACACCGTTGGCCTCGGCCATGCACATCACGCGCCCGGTGCCGGAAAGTTCCGGCTCGTCATGCCACCGGATTTTGCCCGGCACGGCGGCATCATAGTCCGCCCGGAAGATGCAGCCGGATTTAGTCGAGCCGCCAAACAAATGCTGCACTTTGGTTACCGCATCCACATGCGTGCAAAAGGAGCGCAATCCGCCGCGCAGTCCTCCTTGAGCAAGGCTTTCGGTCCATTTCCCGGTCGCGTCGTCGCGAGTCCACGTGGCGGTGTTCTCCGAGGAAGGACTGGCTATGAGCAACGTGACGGGCGGATCCAGTTTACGACCGGAGCCGTCGGTGCTGAACGTGGCGGAGGTCATGGCATCTACGCGGATGGCCTGCGGAAAACTCATGTCCACGCGCCAGGGAACTTGGGCGGATTCCTTGACCAGAATCTGCGGCCCGGTCCAAGGCTGATCGCCTTTGTTCTGGAAATACGGCGTGTCCATCCAGACACCGGTGCTGACAAACAGTTTGCCCTGATGTGACAGGAAACGCATGGTTTCCGTGCCGCTGATCCATTGCCCGCGATCATCCTTGGTGCCCGGTTGGGCATCGCGGGCAAAACTGAGGTCTGTAAAAACCCGGCTGGCCGACACTGGCAGCGTGGCGGATGCGGGATCGGGTGGCGCATTGACATGTTCCGGGAAAACGACATTGGCGGGAGGCGTGACGGGTGCCGGTTGGCGGGCCGTGCGGCTGCGATAATACTCGCTTGCTTCGGCAGAGGTCACGAACCCGTCACCGTCTTTATCCATCTGTTTGAACTGCGGACCGGAAAACTCCTCCGCACTGATTTTTCCGTCGCCGTTTTTGTCGAGCTGCTGAATGCGTTCGGCGAGGCCGCCGGCGGCGGGCTTGGCCGGTTCCTGCGCCGTGAGAGTGAGGCAGGCGAGAACGGCTAACAGGCTGATAATGGTACTTGTTTTTTTCATGGTTTCTCCGTTGGTTGCGGTTTGGATGCGGAGGACGGCTTCAACGGGTGTTTTTGGAAAAACTCCCACATCAGGTCGTTGGCGGAGATGTCCTTGGTGGACTTACCAAGCATGTCAAGCGGCGGATCCATACCCGGCCAGGTGTGACCGCCGCCTTCGATCTCGATCAGGACGACTTCGGAGCCGTCCTTGCCGCCGCCCCACGTTTTGCGCGTGACGCGCATTCCGTCGTCGGCCTTGTCGGGTAACGCGACGACTTCGGGCACGGTCTTGCAGCCGTTTGCCTTCACCCAGCTCTGGATGGAATGATCCACCGAATTGAAGTCGGTCACGCCCTTACGGCCCAACGATTTCTTTCCAAAGCCACCATTGAATGGCGCGAACTCATCCGCCGTACCGTGAAAGTGCATGACAGAGACAGGACGCTTGGGTCGGCACGCGTCCATCATCAATGGTCCGCCGACCGGTGCGATGGCGGCGATGCGATCAGATAACTCCGAGGCGAGGTAGTAGGCCATGATGCCGCCGTTGGAGAGACCGGTGGCGAAGACGCGGTTGGTGTCCACGTTCACCACCTTCGCCAAATCGTCCAGCAACGCACGGGTAAAGCCGACATCATCGACCCCGTTCTCCATGGCGTAGCCGCAACAACCACCGCCGTTGAAAGTGAGCAGATGGTCTTCGAACACTCCGCTGCCATACGGATAGACGACGATGAACCCGGCCTCTTCCGACTTCGTGTTCAAGCCAGTGAGGCGGATCATACTCTCGGGGTTCCCGCCGCCGCCGTGGAACACCACGATGACCGGCGCAGGATGACCGGCATCATATTTCTTGGGCACATGCACCCGGTAGCGGCGCTGTAGATTACCGACGGTAATCGTTCGCGTGTGCTCGCCCGGCGCCAACGCCCCCTTTCCAGTTCGGTCTGACTGCTGAGCGAATGTTAACGAAGTTGCAAGGGCTATGGCCGGAATAAGAAACTTGGTCGGGTTCATTGGTTCTCCTTATGAAAAAACTTCCAGAACTCCTCCGGCGCGGAGATGTCGCGTGTCTTCGGGCCGGTGCCGGTTTCATCGCGGCCTTTCTGCATCGGCCAGCCGTGACCGTGGCCTTCCATCGTGTAAAAAAAGACGGGGGCTTTGCCTTCCCAACGCTGCGCGTGGACGCGGCAGCCGTCGTTCGGGTCATTGTCGGGGCATTCCTTCTTCACGCTCTCGCCGGTGCAGCCGTTGATGGCTTTCCAATACTCAATCGTCGCCTGCGCCGACTGCTGCCCTTGTGTGCCGTCCCACGGCATCATCGGATCATTCGTGCCGAGCATGATGAGAATGGGCACCGGGCGCGAGGGCTTCGGCCAGGTTTTTACGATTTCCGGCAGCGTCGCCACGACGACACCAGCGCCGGCGATGCGATCCGCCATTTCACTGAGTAACTTGTAGGTCATCACGCCGCCGTTGCTGCCGCCAGTGATGTAAATGCGCTTCGCATCGGCCACGCCCTCCGCAATGAGCGTGTCGAACATCGCACGGAAAAACCCGATGTCATCGGATGTATTCACACCGCCGGTGTATTTGTGCTTCACGCCATTGTTCCAGCCCTCGATGCCGGAGGGATACACGACCACGAAGCCATCGCGATCGGCGACCGGCGTGTAGTCCACTTTCAAGTGCATCGCCAGCCCGCTGCTGGCCGAACCGCCGTGCAAGGCAAACACCACGGGCGAGGCCTTGCCTTTGCACGTCTCGGGGATGTGGATGAAAAACTCGCGCTCGACCTCACCCACCTTCAGCGTGCGCCGCGCCAGACCTACCGGCACTGGCAGCGCGGCGATTTTTTTCCGCTGCGCTTCAATCTTCGCCCGCGTCTCCGCGGTGGGAACGGCGGGCGGTTTGAGCGATTCCTGCGCCCAGAGAGTAATGCTGGCAAAAATGACCGACAGGCTGATAATGGTGCTGGTTGTTTTCATGGTTTTTCCTTGGTGATCGCTGTGCGGCAACGGTGGAGTTGGGATGAGCCGTCGCCGACGAGCGTATAGTAGACAAACAACTCGCGTTCGCCGATGTAGCTTTCGGGGTCGAGACGGCGGGCGGGCTTTCCGGTCTGCGCGCCGTCGTCGAGGCGGCGGATGGTGTGCGTGCCGTTCGGGTCGAAACCAAGGAGCCAGATGGAGGTGTCTTTGTCTTTGTCGTCACCGGCTTGTGCGGTGAACCACGAGCGGCCAAACGCACCGCGCCCGCCGTTGACCGGCTCGACGGATTTGAGCGTCTGGTGCGGCGCGTCGGACGGCAGCGTGAGCGTGGCGATGCGCTGCCACGGGCTACTGTCGTGGTTCACGTCGCGGTAGATTCCCAGAGTATGGCTGTCGATGTTGGCGCAGAGCAACACTTCGCCTCCGAATTCGGGAGCCCGCCAGAGCCACGGGTCAATCTTGTTGCCTTCGTCCGCGGTGATGATGCGGGACTTGCCGGTGTCGGTGTCCACCAGCGTGACCTGCGACGGCTCGGTCTGTCCAGGTTGTGCGCGATACGCGAAGGTGATAAGGTTGGTGTTGTAGCACCAACGCGCGACGATCATCCGGTCGGTAAACGGCTGCAACCGGTCAGGCTTGTCCTCGTCAAGCCACGCGTCCACGTTGCCCTGTGACTGCGGTTTGCCGTGATAAACGATGACGCGCGTCGAAGGCAACGTCGGGTTCACCGACGGCTCGCAAATCCAGTTATGGATGTCCGTGTCGCGGGTGAGTTGTGTAATCAGCGGCTTGTTCCACGGCGGCTGCGCACGCCAGAGCTGGCCGGTGCCCTGCGCATTGTCCTTGATGTAAAAGATGGCCGAACCGTTCGCGTCGAATCCCCACTCGGGGCCGTTGCAGTAACGCGACCATTCGGAAATCGGGCCGTCGAGCCGGTGATCGCGGCCGCCGTTGGCTTTCACGAAACGACCGGTCTGCAAATCCATCGCGCCGACCCACACGTTGCCGTTCTGGTCGGCAAAGGTGACGAGTCCGCCGCTTTGCAGGAACTCAGGGTCGCGATACGAGACGCTGGCGGAGCCGATGTCTTGGTCGTCGGGCTTCCAAGCGTCGGCGGACGTTTTCGCAGGTGATTCGGGTTTGGCGGGTGCCTTTTGAATTGGCTGCGTGCGCTGATGAAAGGCGGCGAGTTCTTCGGTCGTGACGAGGCCATCTTTGTTCGCATCCATCTGCCCGAAAAGAAACGTCTGCGTGCTCATCTCCTCACGCGTGATGCGACCGTCGCCATTCTTATCGAACTGCTTCATCAGGATGCGCGTGCGGTAGGCTTCGAGATTGCGCGCGGCTTCTTCGGCGGACTTGCCTTCGGCTTTGAGCACGCACTCGCCGCCGAGACCGGCGGTGGCTTTGCCTGCACGCACGGATTCGATGAACTCCAGCACCGCCGCGCTCACCGGGTCATCCGCAGCACCGAACTCGGTCATCAGCGATTGATGCTCGCGGAAGGACGACGCATCGACGACCTCGGTGCGTGTGCCGCCTTTGCGCAACAACGCCGCAAACTCGTCCACGCCCTCCTTCTTGTTTGCGATGGCCGGACCGTAGGCCACGACGATTTGAAACGGCGGCAATCCTTTCCCTCCTGCCGCATGGACGATGGGCGAAGCATCGGCCCAGCCCGCAGGCTCATCGCCGAAGGCCGTGCGATAGGGACTGTCCAGGCGGCGGTCGTTCGCCGCCACGTCGCGGATGTCCATGGCGGCTGAGTCGAGCGGGATGACGGCACGCAGGATCGAGAGCGGCTTGCCAAGCTCGCCGAGACGCTTCGCATCCGTGCCGAGCAACGCCACGAGTTGCGCGCCCGCCGAATGTCCCGTGAGAAAAATCTGCGCCGGGTCGCCCCCATACTCCGCAATGTGGTCATGCACCCACGCCACGGAGCGCGCCACGTCCTGAATCAGCACCGGATGCTTAGCCGCAGGCGCGAGACGGTAGTTCACGCTCACGAGCACAAATCCGTGACCACAGAAGAACTCCGGCAGTCGTCCCATTTCGCTCTTGTCGCCCGCCTTCCAATACCCGCCATGCACGTAGATGACCACCGGCGCGGCCTTCGCGGCCTTCGGTGTGTGAATGTCGAGCGAGAGGAGATTCGGATCCACGCCCGGCATCGTCGCGTAACGGATGTCGAGCGACTCCACCATTTCTGCGGCGAAAGATGAACCGCCGCAGAACGCGATAAGCACGAGGAGCCGCAGAGCGAGGGATCGTTGGGGTTTTGTTTTCATGGCTTCTCTGTTGGTTGCGGTTTGGATGCGGCGAACGGTTTTATCGGATGTTTTTGGAAAAACTCCCAGATCATATCCGTGGCCTTGAGTTTGTCTGATTCGGATCCGACCATGAACTCCGGCAGCAGGCTCTTGCCCCCGGCCCATGTGTGGCCGAGTCCTTCGACAGTGACATAGACTACCTCCGCGCTGTCGCAGTCAGCGCCGTAGGTTTCGATGCGAACGCCGTTCACTTCCGTCGTGGTTCGCGGCCTTGCGGGAGCGGCGACGGCCCCGATCCACTTCAGAATCGAGTCGCGCACGGGCGGTTTTGGTTTCGCGCGGATCTTGTCGCTGGCACCGGTCGCGAGCTTCGGTACGCCGCCTTCGATCAGGTTGAGCGGGTCGGCCGTACCGGTGATGTAGCACATCGGCACGGGGCGCTCCAAGGTGACCTTCTCCAGCCAGCACGCGCCTGCAACCGGGGCGATGGCGGCCACACGCTGCGACGCCTCAGCGGCGAACCGGAAGCACATAGAGGCCCCGTTCGAGAAACCCGTGACATAGATGCGCCGCGTGTCCACGGCAAACCGGGCGGCGAGGTCGTCGAGCATTGCGTTGAGAAAAGCCACGTCGTCAGGCGCGTTCTGACCGGGATAGAACCGGTCTGAGCCGTCGTTCCAGAGCTGCGGGTTGCGGGCGAAACTGCCCGGCTTGCCGGGGTCGCGTGCCATCGCGTCGGGGAAAACGGCAAGGAATCCTCCTTTATCTGCCTTCGTGTCCCAACCGGTTTCCTCGGCGGCGGCTTTGCCGGTGCCGCCCCCGCCGTGCAACATGACGACAACTGGCACCGGCATCTTGCCGTCGTACTGCGGCGGAATGTGGACGGTGTAGTGGCGCTGGAGATCGCCGACCTTGATAGTAAAACTGTGATCGCCGCTCTGGGGCTTGTCCTGTGCAGAGAGTGTCCGGCAGGCAAGAACGGCTGAGAGGCAGATGATTGCAGTGATGATTGTTTTCATGATTTGTCTTTCTCTGGTGCTGTCAGCGTGCCTTTGTAAATCCACGCTGTGTTGTGCAGGAGCTTGCGCTCCGCACCGTGGCCGGCGAAATACCAGACCTTGCCGCGCTCCTCGGCAAATGGTGACTCGATGATCGTTCGGACGGCGCGCAAACCGCCGGTGGCAGTCAGCGCAATCCACGGAATCGCACGATAAGTAAAGAACCGCAACGACCCGAATCTCTTCAGCATGACGTATCCTCCCGTTAAAAGACCGCAGATTACACCTATAGACGATCTTGGACGGCTTTTATTGTTTGCGACTCAAACATTTGCCGGGCATAGCCGTAGAACGGTCAGTGCTTGAGATTACACTTATTATCTTCATTCAAGTAATCTCCGGCTGGATGCCAAGCAGAGTCTCGATGATCGTGTAGGCGGCCGCGCATGGAATCGAGTCCAGACACACAGGTGATGCCCGTCGCGGTAGGGTTAAACCCCATAGCAGACCTTCGGCGCCTGGCGTAAGCTTCCAACATAAGACGATGACAAATGACTTGCCATCGAAAATGAAAGGACAGATATGAACCTGCTATTATCACCTGTGTTGGCCAACATATACTTAATCGGCGGCAGCAGTTTGGGTCTCATTCTCGTTATCGTAGTTGTGGTCTTGCTGCTTCGCCGGTAATGAACTTGTATCGATTCTCAAGTAATCTCCGACTGGATGCCAAGGAGCGTATCGAGGATCGTGTAAGCTGCTCGAGGTCGTGCCAGTTGCTTCAGCCGGTCTCTCATCCCGGCAAGGTGTTGCGGATCGCCCAACAGCAGGTCTGCTTTGTAGGGAAGTGTGACGACATCTGTCGGGCTCACGGCCACACCCTGCTCAAGCATACTTGAGGCATTGATCTCTTCCTGTCCGGGTATAGGGTTCAAGAGAATCATGGGCAAGGCGCTCGCCATCGCTTCTGAAAACGTAAGCCCGCCGGGCTTGCCGATAAAGAGATCGGAGATCGCCATCCATTCGTGCATGTCGGGGGTATAAGGCAGTGCTCTGAATTTCAAATGCGCCGGCATTTCTTCCGCCATGAGCACGACTTCTTTTAGAAGATCCTCGTTCCTTCCGCATAAGGCCACGATTTGAGCGGGCTGTTGCATATGCATGAGCGCTCGAACGGCTTCGATGCTCGATTCCATGCCGAAGGTTCCTGCGGATAGAAGAACAACCGGCAGGGACAGATCGATTTCGTATTTTTTCCGAAGCGCCTCCCGATCCATGGGCTGTGAGAACATCGGATGAATAGGAATGCCTGTAACAGCGATGCGATCATCCGGAATCCCGATCTGACGCAGGTAATAGGCCGACTCATCAGTGGGAACAAAATAGCGTTCAAACTGATGGCATAACCACAGGGCGTGGACGTGCAAATCGGTCACAACAACGGCGTGCCGTGTGACCAGCTGTTCTTTTTGCAGCATGTGGGAGACGATATCAGAGGCCAGAAAGTGCGTGCAGATCGTGATGTCGGGATCTTCGGCCTGCAGGCACTCGATGAGCGGTTTCATCTGAAAGCTTTCCATGGCGACGCGAAAATTTTCTCCCTTCCACGGCGTATCACTTTTGTCGTACCACCACCCCCAAAGCGAAGGAGTCTTGCTGACCAATTGTTTGTACAAATCCGAATAGAGCGCTCCGAACAGGGGCGCAGCATATTCCAATACGTCGATGTGCCTCACCGAGGCAATGCCGGGCATGTTTGCGGCGGCAGCTTCCAACGCTTCGCCTGCGCGCGTGTGTCCACTGCCGGAGCTGGCCGATAAAATCACAATTTTGGAAGGTCGATTTTCGGGGATGCTCGAGATGGCATCGGTAGTTGTTGACTGCTGCTGGGGAGGATTATTGATCATTGTGTTCTCCTTTTAATCACCAAAAACCGTCGCGACGAGGTCGGGGGCGTGGGCCTCGACCATTTCTTTTGTTATCGCATTCTTGCGTGCAATTTCGGAGTAGAGGTATGCGCTGGGGCGGGGCACTCGCAGAAGACCCGGATCGTCGTGTTGAACAGCGATCAGCCCGAAGCGTTTAGCAAATCCGGACTGCCATTCAAAATTATCGAGGAATGACCAGTGGTAGTAGCCGAGGATCGGGATGCCTTCCTGGATGGCCCGATGAATCTGTACGAGATGTTCGATCATGTAGCGCGGGCGTTGCTTGTCGGTATCGTCTGCAATGCCGTTTTCCGTGATGAGGATCGGTTTTCTGAAGCGTTTCCATACAGAATGGATCGTGCGGTACAAGCCCTCCGGATAGATCTGCCAGCCCGTCTGGGTCACCTCGATTCCCGGCGGCGCCTTGGTGCTGTCGATCCGGTACTGGCCGTGTCTTTGCCGGTCGTATTTCAATGACACCCGCATGTAATAGTTGATCCCGCAGTAGTCGTAGGTGTCCTGAATACCGGCAACCGCCGGCCCGCCATGGATCCAGTGCGGCTTCCCTGTTCGGATCGTATAATCCCATCCTGCGAAGGCGGCCCGGCGGGTAATAAAAGCGGCAATGCGCTCATACCAGCCCGCAAGACCCGGAGAATTCCAAGGTTCAATCCATGGGTAAGCCATAGCAACCCCCACCTTTGATTTCGTCCCGTCCGGTGCCAGCGGATGTCTGGAATGGATCAGGTGATAGGTTTCTGCATGAGCGCGAAGAAAGGCTTTGGATACGGAGCGATACGCCTTGATCGAATGGCGGTGCGGCGGTAATCGCCCCAAAAAATTGCCCATGATCGCCGGCACCATCGGCTCGTTGAGCGTCACCCAGTAGTCGGGAAATGAGCCGAGTTCATCGATCACAAACTTCGCGTATCTCAGAAAGTCGTTCACCGTATCAGGATTCATCCAGCCGCCCTGATCGGCGACCCAGCTCGGTTTTACCCAGTGGTGCAGAGTAAGACAGATGGTGAATTTGTGGTCGCGAAGGGATTGAAGGATGCGCCGGTAATGATCAATCACCTCGCGATTGAAACAGCCTTTCTGCGGTTCAACACGGGCCCATTCAATACCGAGGCGAAACCCTTTGTAATTCAGTTTTGCCATAAGGGCATGATCTTCTTCGTGGCGGTTCCAGTAATCCATAGCGCGGCCGGAGACGGTTTTGTCCTCGATCAGCCCCTTCAGTTCCCAGACCCACCAGTCGGAATTTTTGTTGCCGCCTTCGACTTGATGACCGCCTGTTGACGTGCCCCAGATAAAGTTGTCCGGGAATTTCAGACTGTCTTTGGATTCGGATAAGGCGGTGTGCTCCATACGGATTATTTTCTGTATCTGAGTATCCGAAAAAGTCTTCGGATATCCAGTTGTTTGTTGATGGTTATTTCCTTTATTCCTTATCTTTCTTAGTATGTTGTTCTACGCGGCAGTTTTTCGCTATAGGGTGTAACCCTAAGCCCGCAGTAGGGTTACACCCCATGGTGCGCAATTATCACCTGACGTAAATTCGCAATCAAATCCAAGGAAAGCACAGGGAGTCGAAATGATCACACCGGAATTGCTCCGTAAAATGGACGCCTACTGGCGTGCGGCGAACTACCTCTCGGTCGGGCAACTCTATCTCCGTGACAATCCGTTGCTTCGGAGGCCGCTGGAGCCGACGCACGTGAAGTCGTTGCTGCTCGGACACTGGGGTACGACGCCGGGACAGAATTTTATTTATGTGCACCTGAACCGCGTTATCAAAAAATTTGATCTCGATATGATCTATATTTCCGGTCCCGGCCACGGCGGGCCGGCACTGGTGGGCAATACCTACCTTGAAGGCACATATAGCGAAGTCTATCCGGACATCACACAGGACGAGGCGGGACTGAAAAAGCTGTTCAAGCAGTTTTCGTTTCCCGGCGGGATCCCCAGCCATGTTTCGCCGGAATGCCCGGGGTCGATTCATGAAGGCGGCGAGTTGGGCTATTCACTCAGTCATGCTTTTGGCGCTGCGTTCGATAATCCGGCGTTGATCGTCGCTTGCGTCGTCGGCGACGGCGAAGCAGAAACCGGTCCGCTGGCAACGGCCTGGCACTCCAATAAATTTCTCAACCCGATCACCGATGGTGCCGTGCTGCCAATCCTGCACCTCAACGGTTACAAGATCGCCAATCCGGCGGTGCTCGCGCGCATCGAGCCCGAAGAGCTGGATCAGCTTTTCCGCGGCTATGGCTGGACGCCGTATTTCGTGGAAGGCGACGATCCAGAAACTATGCACAAACTCATGGCCGAAGTTTTAGAAAGAGCAGTTACAGAAATCCGGCAGATCCAAAGCTGTGCGCGGAAAAATAATTCCGCTGACCGGCCGCGCTGGCCGATGATTGTCCTGCGGTCTCCCAAAGGTTGGACGGGACCGAAAGAAGTCGATGGTGTGCCGAACGAAGGCACCTTCAGATCCCATCAGATTCCTGTTCTGGTGGATGCGGATCATCCCGGTCATCTTAAGCTCCTTGAAACCTGGATGAAAAGTTACAGACCGGAAGAACTCTTCGATCAGAGCGGTCGTCTTCTCCCCGAACTGGCTGAGCTTGCGCCGCAAGGCGAGCGCCGGATGGGTGCCAATCCGCACGCGAACGGCGGACTGCTGTTACAAGACCTGAAACTGCCTGACTTTAAAGATTATGCCGTCGATGTGCCGTCGCCGGGCTCCGTCCAGGCCGCCGATACGCACGAGCTGGGCGAGTTCCTGCGCGATGTGGTCAAGCTCAACAAAGAGCAGCGCAACTTCCGGATTTTCGGTCCCGATGAAACGCTGTCCAACCGGCTGAACGCCGTTTTCGAAGTCACCGACCGGCAGTGGGACGCCCGGACTCAGGCAGACGATGAATTTCTAAAAACTGACGGCCGGGTGGTTGAAATGCTGAGTGAGCATCAGTGTGAAGGCTGGCTCGAGGGCTACCTGCTCACCGGACGGCATGGCCTCTTCAACTGCTACGAGGCGTTCATCCACATCATTGACTCGATGTTTAACCAGCACGCCAAGTGGCTGAAAGTCAGCGCTGAATTGCCGTGGCGGCGGAAGATCGCCTCACTGAATTACCTGCTCGCTTCGCACGTCTGGCAGCAGGCGCATAACGGGTTCACCCATCAGGATCCCGGCTTCATCGACCACGTCGTGAACAAGAAGGCATCGGTTGTGCGCGTGTACTTGCCGCCGGACGCCAACTGCCTGCTGTCGGTTTGGGATCATTGTCTGAGAAGCCGTCATTACGTCAACGTCGTGATCGCCGGCAAATATCAGGCCCCGCAATGGCTCTCCATGGATAAGGCCGTCGGGCATTGCACCAAAGGAATCGGCATCTGGGAATGGGCCGGCTGTGATCAAAACATAGAGCCGGACGTGGTAATGGCCTGCTGCGGCGACGTACCCACGCTTGAAACCATCGCCGCCGTTTCCATACTTCGGAAACATCTGCCCGATCTGAAAGTCCGTGTGATTAATGTGGTCGATCTGATGAAGTTGCAACCGCAGGCTGAACACCCGCACGGACTGAGCGATGACGACTTCGATGCCCTGTTCACGAAAGACAAACCGATCGTCTTCGCATTTCACGGCTATCCGTGGCTGGTGCACCGGCTGACCTATCGCCGCACCAACCATAAAAACCTGCATGTGCGCGGCTACAAAGAAGAAGGAACGATTACCACCTACTTCGACATGACGGTGCTCAACGATCTCGACCGCTTCCACTTGGTGATGGATGTCATCCACCGACTGCGGCATCCGGGAGTCAAAGGCGCAAAACTGAAAAAACGGATGGAAGACAAACTCGTCGAGCATAAGCAGTACATCAACGAGCACGGTCAGGACATGCCGGAAGTCCGTAACTGGAAGTGGGGAGAGGTTCTGCACCCTTGATCATCGGCAGACAGAATTGTCCGTAATGTCCGATTTCTAATGGAGAATGCTTCCTGTTTTCTGTATGCTTCCGAATCATGAACCCGGTTAACATTAAAACGACGTGGGGCAGGATCTCTCTGACGCTGGATTACAGCGGAAGAGTCGTTGCACTGCATCTGCCGCCACTTAGAAAAACACCGCGCAAGCCTTTCTCTATTGAGCGTTTCCAAACCTTGGAAAATTTGATGCGGGAATTTCCAACCGTTGGAATTCCTGCGGGCACGGAATTTCAGCAGGCGGTCTGGAGCGCGCTGAAGAAAATTCCGCGAGGACAGACACGTACCTACGGAGAAATCGCCGCAGCGGCCGGACGTCCGAAAGCCGTGCGCGCCGTCGGCTCAGCCTGCGGCGCGAATCCGCTGCCGGTCTTTATTCCCTGTCACCGTGTGGTAGCCAAAAACGGACCCGGCGGGTTCGGCAGCGGTCTGCCGTGGAAAGTTCTGCTTTTAACAATGGAAGGTGCATTATGAAAAAACAACAGACGCCTTATCTCTGCCATATTTTTGTCTGCGCAAATATGCGCGAGAATAATCCGGAGAATCCCGGTTGCGGCGCAAAGGGCGGCGATATTCTCAAGGATAAGCTGAAAGCGGCAGTGACCGCGCGCGGCTGGAAGGGCAAGGTGCGGGTTTCAACAACCGGTTGTCTCGGCCTCTGTGCGCAAGGGCCGAATGTACTGCTTCATCCGCAGGGTGTCTGGTTCTCGGGCGTTACGGAAGCTGATCTCGACGTCATTCTGGAAACCGCCGGGAATTTTGTCAGCTGAGCCTGCCTGCGTCGCGAGGACGGAAGGGTTTGCGAAAGGCTTCGTCAAAGTCATACCCGTTGGCAAAATCGGCGCGGCTGTCTTTTTCAGTTTTTCCAAGCAGTCCGTTCTCAACCATATTAAAAACAATTTCGCCGACATCTTCGGTTCGCTTAATTCCCCACCCGTTGAGAACGGTTTTAGTCATCGGGCCGAATTCGCTTAAAGCAAATTCGCGAATGCCGTCGAGCAGTTCCTGCCCGCTGACATGCCGCGGTTTTTCGAGGCGGCGGACAGTATAATCAAGTCCGGCGCGAACAAAGGCATAGGCCTCAACGGTGTAGCGCGGGTCACGGGCCAAGATGCCCTGTAAAAGTTCTTCAGCAGTCGGGTTTTTCATCCGGCCAGTCCTTCGCGTATTTTCGCGGCAAGCTTTTCCATTTCAGCAGGACTGTCGTATTTTTTGGCGTTCCAGTTCCAGCGGTGCCCGTCGCCCTCAAACCGCGGAATGACATGAAAGTGGATGTGAGGCACCACCTGCCCGGCCGCTGAGCCGTTGTTCTGGATAATGTTGCTGCCATCCGCACCAAGTCCCTTGATCTGCGCGGCGGCAATGCGTTTGCAAACCAGCATCAGCTTGGCAAGGACTTCATCAGGCGTTTCAGTGACGGGATCGTAGCAGGTTTTCGGAATGACCAGCGTGTGTCCCTTGATGATCGGACCGATATCCATGAAAGCCAGCGTGTCCCCGTCTTCATAGACGATGGTCGCCGGAATTTCGCGGGCTATGATTTTTTCAAAAATATTCATCGATGCACTATAACTGCACCTTGCGGTTTTTTCCATTTCTTCCGTTCATTGCTTTTGGAAAACGCCCCTCTTGCTGCGCCCGGATTCAGGCCTTTACTTCTCTTTAAACTCCAGCGCGGCGGAGTTAATGCAGTAGCGCATGCCGGTAGCGGTCGGGCCGTCGTCAAAGAGGTGGCCGAGATGTCCGCCGCAGGAGGCGCAGACCACTTCAGTGCGGGTCATTCCGATACTGTTGTCAGACCGAAGTACAACAGTTCCCGCTTTGGCCGCCGCATCAAAACTCGGCCAGCCGCAGCCGGAATGAAATTTGGACTCTGAAGTGAACAGTTCCGCGCCGCAGGCTGCGCAGCGGTAGACGCCCGGTTTGTCGTTGTCGGTATAGATTCCGGTGAAAGGCCGCTCGGTTCCGGCTTCGCGCAAAACGCGGTACTGCTCCGGCGTCAGTTCTTTTTTCCACTCCGCGTCAGTTTTCTGAACAGGGAAACTCTGTTTCATCGGAACCTCCTTTTCTGTGCAGGAGCACAGGATGATTGGAATGATGGAATAAAGGAATAAAGGAATAATGGAATTTGAGAAGCTTCCTTTTTGAACTGTTCGGTTTATTTTCATAAGCAATATTCCAACTTTCCTTCATTCCACCATTCCGCTCTCCAGAGTGGAGAGCACTCTCTCCATATCCGTTAGATCTTGAAAGACAAAATCTGCACCCGCTTTTTCCAGAGTCTGGAAATCGAAACCGCCGGTGGCAACGGCAATGGATATAAAACCGTTGGCTTTGGCAGCGTTAATGTCACTCGGCGTGTCACCGATCAGGAAAACTTTCCCCGGGTTTTCTGTGCCGGAAGCCGTCAGCGCATGCCGGGCTATTTCGGCACGGTCGGCGTATGCACAGCCGAAGCCGCCGAAACTGAAATAACGATCTATTCCCGCATGGCGCAATTTGGCCCAGGCGTTGATTTCAATGTTACCGGTGACGATCCCGAGTTTCCAATCACAACCCACCCCGCCCTTCGGGCACCCCTCCCGTGAAGGGGATTTTAAAAACTCCCCTCCGCGGGAGGGGTGACCGGAACAAAGTGACGGCCGGGGCGGGTCATGTAACATTTTCAGAATGTTTTCGACGTTCGGGAAAAGCACCGGCGGGCACACGGTCAGCCGGGTTTCGAGCGCAGGTGCCAGCCGGTTAAAAAAGGTTTTCTCCATGTCAGCGGTCGGCTCAACGTTCCGTTCCCGGCAGATCTGGCGGAAGACGTTAAGGTCTGTCGCGCCGTAAAAGTTGATGTGTTCCACAGTCTGGTTCCAACCGAACGCCTCTTTGAAGGCCTGCGCAAAAGCGGTCCGTCCCGCCCCCGGTGCATGGAGCAGCGTGCCGTCGATATCAAACAGGATCAGTCCTTTTCCCATATTTCTATTTCCAAAGGCCGCGGCAGAGTGTTAAAAACGCCGTCTCATTTTCCGGGATTCTAAAGGAAGAAAGCAGGTTGGCATGTCTAAAACGTATAAAATTACTGTAATGCCCGGTGACGGCATCGGTGCGGAAGTCATGGCGGAAAGCATTAAACTGCTCGACGCACTGTCCGCACGGCTCGGTTTTAAGTTTGAATACAACGAACAGGCGGCCGGTGGAGCCGCGATCGACAAATACAACGATCCAATGCCCGATTCCGTAATCGCCGCCTGTAAACTTTCCGATGCAACTCTTCTGGGCGCGATGGGCGGACCGAAGTGGGACCACCACACCGGCGCGATGCGTCCGGAGTCCGGTCTGCTGAAAATCCGTAAAGAGCTCGGCGTATTCGCCAATCTGCGCCCGGTTTCCGTTCCGGCGGCGCTGGCCGACTCGTCGCCGCTCCGTCCGGAAGCGGTATCCGGTGTTGACCTGCTGACCGTACGCGAACTGATCGGCGGCATCTATTTCGGCAAACCGGTCGGCAACGACGGCTTCGAAGCGTTTAACACCATGCGCTATACGGTTCCGGAAATCGAACGTGTCGCCCGCGTAGCTTTTGAATGGGCCCGCAAACGCCGCAACAAGGTGACGTCGGTGGACAAAGCCAACGTACTGGATGTCTCCCGCCTCTGGCGCGATACCGTCAAACAGCTGCATGCCGCGGAATTCTCCGACGTCGAACTCAACCACCTCTACATCGACAACGCGACGATGCAGGTCGTATTGAATCCGCGCCAGTTCGATGTCATCCTGACCAGTAATCTGTTCGGCGACATTCTTTCCGACACGACGGCCACGCTCGGCGGTTCGCTCGGCCTGTTGCCTTCCGCCAGCCTCGGCACAAAATACGGTCTGTTCGAGCCGGTACACGGTTCGGCACCGGACATCGCCGGTCAGGGCAAAGCCAATCCGGTTGCAATGATACTGTCCTCTTCGATGATGCTGGATTTTCTCGGCGAAACCAAAGCGGCCGCAGCCATCCGCAAGGGCTACGAAGCCGCACTGGCGCAAGGTCTGCGTACGGCCGACCTGTGGCGCGAAGGATACAAAAAGGCTTCGACTTCAGAAATGGGCCGCGTGATCTGCGAAGAAACTCTTAAGAGCCTGTAATCCGGCCAGACCCAGACGTCCATCAGGCAAAGCGGCAATCCCGCAGCGGCAGCTCAGTGCCGTATTTCAAATCCGCGTTCGGCTTATCCTGCTCTATACGCCTGTATTCACGATCGAACGCCATTGGGCAAGGCCATTCTGCCACGCCCCGGCATCCTGCGGATGAAAGGTTTTTGTCTCATGAGCAAAAGAGTTGCGGATGATTTCCCGGCCTTCGTCGAGCGATGCAATATCGCCCATGGCCAGCATCTGCATAATGAGGTTGCCGATGGCCGTGGCTTCGATCGGACCGGTGACAACCTTGCGGCCGGTGGCACTGGCCGCGAACGGACTGAGCGCCTTGTTCTGGCAGCCTCCGCCGACAATCCGCAAAACATCCATCTTTTTCCCGGTGAGTTTTTCCAACGCATCATAGGTGTCGGCGTAGAGCAGCGCGAGCCCTTCGTAAGCCGCGCGCACGATCTGGCCGCACTCCTGCGGACGCTTTTGTCCGGTGCGTTCGCAATAGTCCTGAATCCGCGCGGGCATATCCCCGGGAGCCAGAAAAACATCATCCCCGGGATTAATAAAAAATTCAAACGGCGTGGAGCGCATCGCCATTTCAGCCATTTCATCCCAGGTGTAATCATTGCCCTGCTCCGCCCAGACGCGGCGGATTTCCTGCATGATCCAGAGTCCGGAAAGATTTTTCAGGAAACGGATGGTGCCGCAGACACCGACTTCGTTGGTGAAGTTGGCGGCCAGCACATCATCATTAATGACCGGTCCGGGCAGTTCGGTTCCGAGCAGTGACCAGGTTCCCGAGCTGAGGAAGGCGCATTGCTCGCTTTCGACAACCGGCACGGCGGCAAAGGCGCTGGCCGTGTCGTGACTGCCGACATTGACAACCGGCAGCCCTTGATAATCACCGAGCACGGTGCCGGATTCGGCAAACGGGGCGAACAGATCTGTGCGGATATTCAGTTTCCGGAGCAGATCAAACGCCCAGTCTTTGGCGACCGGATTGTAGAACTGCGACGTGCTGGCAAACGTGCGATTGGCCGCCATCTTTCCGGTCAGCCAGTAGTTGAGCAGGTCGGGAACGAACAGCAGTTTGTCCGCCTGCGAATACTGAGTGTCGCCCGACTGCGCCAGCGCATAAAGCTGATACAGCGTATTGAGCTGCATGAACTGAATGCCGGTCTGCTTGAATACAGTTTCTTTGCCGACTGCGGCGAAAACTTTTTCAGGCATCCCGTCCGTGCGCGAGTCGCGGTAGTTGACCGGATTGCCGAGCAGTTTCCCCTGCTTGTCAACCAGACCGAAGTCAACGCCCCAGGTGTCGATACCCATCGAAACCAGTCCGCCGCCGAATTCTTTTTTCGCCAGCGCAATTCCGTCCTGAATATTGCGGAAGAGATGAACGAAGTCCCAGTAGAGCGTACCGTTGATTTGTGTCGGCCCGTTCCAGAACCGGTTCATCTCCTTGAGTGTAAGCTTTCCTTTTTCCAGCGTTCCGACAATGGTGCGCCCGCTTGAGGCCCCCAGATCAACAGCTAAATAATGTTTGGCCATAAGACTCCTTTTCTTTCTACACCTGCTTCTGCCGGTAGGATTCCACTTCCCAGTTTTCAATAAATTCGCGGCCGGCAGCGCTCATATA
This sequence comes from uncultured Verrucomicrobiota bacterium, assembly GCA_903826865.1. Lineage (GTDB taxonomy): Bacteria > Verrucomicrobiota > Kiritimatiellia > Kiritimatiellales > Tichowtungiaceae > Tichowtungia. The sequence goes on along the minus strand of CAIKGD010000007.1, from coordinate 3,588 downwards.
CTCGATACCGCCAAAGGCTTCGGCCAGCTGAATGACCAGTGCGCCGTCCTGCGCCAGCTCAAGCGCCAGATCCGCATTTTTTTGCGAAGTACCGATACCATAAACACCGCGACCTGCAACAACAACCTTCGGCGCGTAACCGCGTTCGGCTTTATATTTTGCTGCGGCTGCGGCAGTCAGCTCACTGGTGAAAGGGAACGCTTTGGAATACACCAGATGATCGGGCGTGATCGGCCCCGGTGTAACGGCGAAGAGGCCGGATGAGGCGATGAATGCGGCATCCGCGCCGAAGACCGACCGGATATTTGCTTCGGTACCGGGATCTGCCGGCACTTTGCCGGTTTTCAATTCCTGTGAAACGCCCGCGTTTTTGTACGCGGCATCCAGTGCGGTCATTACACGGACATACAACGCGCGGATTCCGCCGGCGCTGTCCGCCGAGATAAAGATGCCGTGGTTTTTCAGCACCAGCAGCGCGGGCTCTTTGCCGTGAGCCGTCTTATACGCCTCAATGCGCTTACGGACTTCCATGCAAAGCGTATAGCCGGGATCAATATATTCGACCCACAGCGCATCCGGGAAAAACTTTTTGCAGGCCTGTTCACCGTTCTTCGCACAAGTCAGCCCGTTCACGGCGCACGGATGGGTATGCACTACAAACTTTGCTTCAAAGACATTGTGCAGCGGAGCTTCCACGGACGGGCGTCCGGCGTCGTTTTCCACGGCGGCGGCCATCAGATTTTTGACCAGCTCCTCGCGGGCGGCGGCGGCTTTGGGCGTCTCAACCGTATAAAGCTCATTGATTTTCGCGCGGTTCATCGCCACAAAAGTTTTTTCGGTCAGCCCGGCCAGCGTGGTGCCGGACGGTTTCACCCACAGTGTGGTGCCGTTCTTCACCGACGTGTTTCCGCCGCCGCCTTTCACATAGTCAGCGGTTCCGAATTCGTGCGACAGTTCAACAATGGTTTTCAAGTCCTGCATCGTTTCTCCTTGTACGTGATAACAGCCCGTCCGGCGTTTGGAACGCGGACGGAAAATTTTATACATCAATCCATGTGGAATACTTCACGAAGCGGTTTAAATACCGGTCTATAAACAGCCGTAACGAACCGAAGACGTTACCGTCCGGACTGAACTTTGCTTTCGTATTTTTCCATTTCGGCGACCCAGGCCATGCCGACCGGTACACCGGCTTTTTCACAGAGCATATCCCAGACCGCGCCGAACGGCATGGATTTGAATTCTTCCATCATCGCCAGACGCTGGGCGTTCTTGCCGGCCGCTTCATATTTCTGAAGCGGCTTAGTCGGATCGAGCAGCGCGCAGAGAATTCCTTTGCGCGCCGCACGGGTTCCGATGACATAAGCGCCGATGCGGTTGATGGAGGCATCGAAGAAATCCAGCGCCAGCACCACGCGATCCCACGCTTTACCGCGCTGAATTTCGAGAAATATGTTTTTCAGGTCATCGTTGAAGATCACCACATGGTCGGAATCCCAGCGAACCGGACGGCTGACATGCAGCAGAATTCTGTCCATGAACGTGAGATGACTGGAAATTTTTCCGTCGATTGTTTCCGTCGGATGAAAGTGGCCCATATCCAGACAGAGCCCCATTTTGCGGCTGATCGCATAGTCTGAACAGAATTCCGCCGAGCTGACCACGTAGGATTCAGAGCCGATACCGAACAGCTTGCTTTCGATAAAATCCACGCATTTCTTACGGTCAATGGATTTGTCGTTCATAATTGTGTCATACGAAGCAGCCATTCGGGCACGCGGGCCCCAGCAGTCCACCGGAACTTCTTTGCTTCCGTCCGGAGTCCACCAGTTAACATAGCAGGGCGATCCCTGTGCTTCCGCCATCGCCTGGGCGATCCGGCGGCAGGCTTTGCCGTGACGAATCCAGAAGGCGCGGATTTCATCATCCTGATGCGATAACGTGTAGCCGTCCTGAGATTTTGGATGGGCGAAAAAGGTCGGATTGAAGTCCAGACAGATTTTCTGAGATTCAGCCCAGTCCATCCACTTTTTGAAACAGGAAGCGTCCATTTCATCGCGATCCACAAATTTCTTCGTTTCCGAATAGCAGGCATGGACATTTACGCGCTGTTTGCCGGGAATCAGCGACATTGCCTTGGCAATATCGGCACGGGCTTCTTCGCCGTTGCGGGCGCGTCCGGGATAATTGCCGGTGGCCATAATGCCGCCGCCGGAAAGCCCCTCGGGTTTGGTTTCAAAACCGGCCACATCATCGCTCTGCCAGCAATGGAGAGAAATCGGCAGTTTCAGTGCTTTCTGAATGGCCGCATCGGTATCAATACCGAAGGCCGCGTATTGTTCTTTTGCCGTTTTGTATGCTTTTTCAATATTCATTATAATTGCCTCTTTTTGTTTCTCCATCTGCCGTTACTTCGTATCACAGTTCAATTTTTTTCACTTCCGCCGGCTGCACCACGACCGGGCCGAGCAGGCCGGAAGGCAGCAGCGCATCATCCTTCTTCCAGTGGTGCCACGTCGAAAAGGTCAGCCGCCCCGCCGGACTCGGCTTGCCGTCCAGCATCCATTGCGGCCACTTCTTGAGAGCATTACTCTCATTCCACTCGCAGTCCGGCGGCAGCTGTTCGTCGCCGATCAGCCGGTTCGGCCACAGGTTGGTGATCTTTATTTCGAGTTTGTTCTTACCGGGTTTGACCGCCTCAGTAATATCCACGCAAAACGGCGGCTTCCACAGGATACCCAGCGGCTTGCCGTTCACAAAAACCTCGGCAATGTTCTTCACTGCGCCCAGATCCAGCCGGAGCGATTTGCCGTCGCCGAACAGTTCTGCCGGAAGATCAATATCTTTGGTATAGGCGGCCGTGCCGGAAAAATATTTCACGCCGCGGTCGGCATGCTCCGTCCACGAAATCAGCTTGTCCAGCGTGACCGTCGCCGGGGCACCCCACTTCGGCGGAAAGTCCAGTTTCCACGGCCCGGCGATTTCAACCGGCGGCGGAACGTCCGCGATGGCCGCCTTGATCACTTTGCCTGAGGCCGTCTTCAATTCCACCGAGCCCGCTGAGGAAGCCTGAAGTTTTACCTGACCGTTCGTGCCGGAAGTCAGTGCCAGGCCGGTTGTTGAAAACGCCGCCGAGACCACATGGTCGCCGGCCGCTTTCTCACGGAAAACCACAAAGACCGAACCTGCCGGATCAAATTCCATCGGCACGGTAATGCGTCCGTTTTCTTCGCGCCAGACCGGCGCTTGCTCGATCACACCGGTATCCGGATGCCAGAACTCCGGCACCTTGCCGCTGACGCGGAAGGTACACTCCGCCGCATCAAACCGTTCGCGCTGGCTGGAAACGAAATAGATTTCCTCTTCCGCGGTGCGGCGATGGATAAAGATCAGCTGAGCCTTGCTATCCGACGTATATTCAAAATCCGGCTTCAGGTTCAACGAGGCCATCACCTGCGCCATCGTCTGTCCCCAGACGACTTTGCCCTTGCCGAGGCGATGCTCTGTGACCGTTTTACCGTCACAATCACCCCACAGTTCGGCAACCAGCGCCTGCACCTCCGCGTCGCACTGCGGATAGCCGTTGAG
>CAIKGD010000006.1 GCA_903826865.1 uncultured Verrucomicrobiota bacterium | reverse complement strand
TCAAGCCGGGCGAAAATAATTTCAGACCAGCTTTGCGGTTGTGTGGCATCGCCGGACGTGGCGACCACCTTCAGTTCTCCTTGCAGTGTTCTGGTTTCGCCGTTCACCTTGTAATCAAACGGACCGATTGTAAACGTGCCGGTTTGCTGCGGATAGATTTGAAAATTAAACGCGGTGAAACTGTCTGACTTTCCGTTGACCCAGCTTGACTGCTGAGACTGGCCGGTGCTGGCAAACCGGAGACTGGCGACGGCGGGCAAAACGGGCGGCTGCAGTTTTTTTGCACCGCGCACTTCAATACTCAGTACGGCGGATTCGCCCAGCTGAATCAGCGGCGGCTGAATAGTCATCGTTGCTTCAAAGGCCATTGCATCGAGAGCAAGAAGACCGGTCACGACCATTAATCTGAAATCAAAAATCTTCAATCTGAAATCCCCTTACCAATCTTTTTCCACCCGTACCGGGCCGCCCAGAAACGGCTTCAGGTTCATCCGTTGATCCTGCTCATCCTGTTTCATCGCGTCAAGCAGCTGCCGCGCTTCTTCTTCGCTCATCTCACCGGCCTGCCGGGGTTGAGAAGGTTGCTGGCTTTGCGGTTTTTTCTGATCCTTCTGATCAGACGGCTTGGACTGTTTCTGCTGATCTTGTTTTTTTTGATCCTGTTTCTGCTGTTCCTGCTGTTGCTGATCTTTTTGTTTGTCCTGGCCGTTTTGCTGCTGTTGCTGATCCTGCTGGTTTTTCTGATCGTCTTTCTGCTGCTGGTCTTGCTTCTGCTGATCCTTCTTTTCCTGATTCTGATCCTGCTTCTTATCCTGTTTCTGCTTTTCCTGTTCTTTTTTCTGCTGTTCCATCTGTTCTTTCAGCTTCAGCGCACGTTCCAAATTCTGCTTGGCATCCCGATCGTCCGGCTTGAGCGCAAGAGCCTGTTCAAACAATCCAACGGCCTGTGTGGCGGCGGCGATTTTGGCATCAAGTTGCGAAGGATCTTTCTGTTGTGTGGTGCCGGCCAGCAGGGCTGTTCCCCGGTTATAAAGCGCTTTCTGTTTTAGCTGATTATCAGTGGTCTGCGCGGCGGCGGAGCCGTAGGCTTTTTCTGAGCCTTGGAAATCTTTTTGACGGTAAAGCACGTTGCCCCGGTCGTAGTTTCCAATGTCCGGAAATTTTTCCGTGGTTTGATTCAAGGCCTGAAGAGCATTGGTGTAATCGCCCTTGCGGTAGGCTTTCACCCAGTCGGCGGCTTCGGTTTCCGGAGCCGCCAAAAACATCAGGAACACTACGAGCATTGCCGGACGGAACAGTCCTTCCGCCAGCAGCAGGAGTAACGCGGCGGCGGCGAACCAGCCGAAGCGTTCTTCATACACCTTGGCCAGCCGCGTCTCCTGTTCGTCGCGCTGAAGTCCTGCAATACCGAGTTTGTAAATGCGGTCGATTCCGAAATCGCCCGGCGCGGAACGGACATAGAAGCCGCCGGTTTCACTCGCCAGTTTTTCGAGCAGGGATTCATTCAGCGAGCTTTTGACGACCTGACCCTGCTGATTTTTAACATAGCCTTCCGATGAAGGAACCAGTTCGCCTTCGAGAGTGCCGACGCCGATGCAGAAGAGTTTGATGTTATCTTTGCGGAGCTGGCCGGCCATGCGCACCGGATCGCCTTCGTGATCATCGCCGTCGGTGATCAGGATAATTACGCGGTCCGCATCGGATTTGCTGTCAAAACTGTCCGCCGCCGTTTTGAGCGCCTGTTCAATGGCTGTTCCGCCGCGCGGGATGATTCCGGCGTACAGGTCATCCAGCATCATCGTGAAGGCGGCATAATCCACCGTCGCCGGACACTGCAGAAAACTGCTGCCCGCGAAAGCGACCAGTCCGACGCGGTCGCCTTTGAGGTTCTTCACGAAATCACGCACGGCCCACTGCGCCTGTTTGAGACGGTTAGGTTTAATATCCTCGGCCAGCATGCTTTTTGAAGTGTCGAGCACGACGATGATATCGAGTCCGCGCTGTTTGACTTCTTCCCAGTGCGAGCCCCACTGCGGGCGTGTCAGCGCCAGCCCGAGGCAGAGTAGCGCGAGCAGCCGCAGGACGGTGCGGCGGTGTCCGCGCTTTTCATTATGCCCCGGGATGACCGTCTTCCAGGCGCTGTAAGAAATCAGCTGCACCAGCCGCGCCGCGCGCTGCCGGTGCATAAAAACGAACAGCACGATCAGCGGAATGATCAGCAGAAGCCATTTCAAAAATTCCGGAGCGCCGAATTTCATTCAGGGAGCCTCCCGAAACGTGAGAGTGAAAATGTTTTTTCCAGCGACAGAAAAAGCAGCGCGGCGATCAGCCAGCCGCCTGCTTTTTCTTCAAAGCGGGTGAACTGCTGCATTTCGATTTCGGTTTTTTCGAGTTTGTCGATCCGGTCGTAAACCTCTTCGAGTGTTTTCAGGTCGCGTGCGCGGAAAAACTCCGCCTTGCTCAGCTCGGCAATGCGTTTGAGCGTGTTTTCGTCAATCTCCTGCGGCGGCAGGGTGAAGAAGCCTTGCTGAACCGGCATGCCGCCGCCGATGCCGATGGTATAAATCTTAATGCCGAGCGCGGCGGCGGCCTGGGCTGCGTTTTCGGGTTTCAGCTCGCCGCGGTTATTGATGCCGTCGGTGAGCAGAATGACGATACGGCTTTTAGCCTTGCTGTCGCGCAGACGGTTGACGGCGGACGCGATGCCGTCGCCGATGGCAGTGCCGTCTTCGAGCATGCCGGTGCGCAGACCGTCCATACGCTGAACCATCCAGCTGTGATCCAGCGTGAGCGGCGCAATGGAGTAGGGAAGGGCGGCGAAGCCGACCATGCCGATGCGGTCATCTTTACGTTTGCTTATGAACTCACTGATAACCTGTTTGGCGGATTCGATGCGGGTCTGGCGTTGTCCGTTGCGTGAAAAGTCCGGCGTTTCCATCGAAGTAGAAAGGTCGAGCAGCAGAACGATATCCACCCCTTCGGTATTCACACGGCTTTCCTGAAGTCCGCGCTGCGGGCGGGCGAGAGCGACGATCAGGCAAGCCAGTCCCAGCACATAGAGCGCGGTCAGCAGCGGTTGCAGTCGCACCGCCAGGCTGACAGGCAGTTTTTTCAGCAAGGCCCCGTCCGGAAAGTTTACCGCCGGTCCGCGGCGGCGCGCCCGCCACCATAACAGCACCGGAATCAGCAACAGCAACAGCAGCAGATATGGATGAGCAAACCTCATGCGTTTGCCTCCTTCTGCGGTTCCAAAGGTTCTTCCTTCGTTTGTTCAACGAATGTTTCAACGGTGGTGAATGCATTCTGCATAACTTCCTGCTCTGCGCCGGCGCGGGCGAATTTAACCAGATCGGCCTGCGTCAGGAAGTTTTGCAGCGTCTGCTGTTCTTTGATGTCCAGCCTTGTATCGGCGGACATTGAACGGGTCAGCTCTTCCGTGGTGGACTCCGGCGCGTTGAGTTTGAACCGGTTTTCGAGATAGGTGCGCAGGATGAGCGAGAGTTCGGTGAAAAACGGTTCCGGCGACCAATTCTTTTCGCGCAGGGCGGCGAGCGCCTGCCACGCCAGAATATGCGGCGACTGAGGCGGAGCTGACGATTGCAGAACGGTGTGCCGTTTGCGCAGGAAAAGCAGTGTTGCGATCCCAGCGATCAGCGCCAGCAGCGCGATAATCAGTACAACCCAAAGCTTGCGCGAAAGCTGCAACGGCGGTTTGACGATATCTTTTATATCCGAAAGTTTGGTGGCGTTGGTTGCGTTCAGTGAACTTTGAACCTGCAGAACCAGTCCGGTTAAAGCCTGCGTTTTTTGAACGCTGCCGGAGAAAGTGCAGACAACCGGATTGGTGGTGAGCGGCCAGCTGCCGACACGGAAAGAAGTCAGCTGGTAAGTTTCCTCCGATTCCAGAACGGTTTTTGATATTTTCCGGCTGGCGGCGGCGCGTCCGCGTACGGAGATTTCCTTGCCGTTTCCAATGTTTGGAAAAAGGACGGTGCTGTTCTCCGGATGACGGGCCGTCAGTGTCAGCGTAACCGGATCGCCGACGAAAAGTGTATTGGTGCTCAAGCCGGCATTTGCAGTAAATCCGCCCGGCGGTAGCGGCTCGAACGGCTTTCCGCAACCGGTCAGCAGTAAAAGAAAGGCTGCCGCAATTTCAGGTTTCAGGTTTCTAATTTCCCGTTTCATCTTCTACGGCTCCGCTGACGGAAAAATTTCATGAAAGCTTTGTCGTACGGCTCGCCGGTAAAAAGCTCGATGGTGTCTATGCCTGCGCGGCGCAATGTGCGGTTCAGCGTTTCACGCTGCTGTTCCTGTGCAAGGAGCAGGGCGCTGCGCACGGCGGTGCTGGAGGTGTCGGCGAGCGTACGGACGCCGCTTTCCGGATCACGCCATTCGACAACGCCGGCCTTCGGCCAGCTGCGTTCGTGCCGGTCGGCGATGGCGACGGCAATCAGATCGTGCCGCCGGGCGGTAATCTTCAGCGATTTTTCGCAGTTTTCGGGATAGATGAAGTCGCTGATGAGAAAAGTGACCGCCTTGCGGTGGTTGGTGTGGTTGAGAAAGTCGAGTGCGGGCCGTGCATCGGTCAGCCGGCTTTGCGGAGTATGGTCAAGCACTTCGCGGATGAGGCGCAGGATGTGTGATGCCGTACCCTTATGCGGCGGAATATATTTTTCGACCCGGTCGGAAAAGAGGATCAGACCGATGCGGTCGTTATTGCGCGTAGCGGAAAAAGCGAGCATGGCGGCGACCTCAGCGGCGAGGTCGCGTTTGAGCTGGCCACTGCTGCCGAAGTCGTTCGAACCACTGATATCGACGAGCAGCATGACGGTCATTTCGCGCTCTTCGACGAATTTTTTGATGTGCGGCACACCGGTCCGGGCAGTGACGTTCCAGTCGATGGCGCGGATGTCGTCGCCATGAACGTATTCGCGCACTTCGTCGAATTCCATCCCGCGGCCTTTGAAAACGCTGTGATAGCGACCGGCAAAGACATCGTTGACGGCGTGCCGGGTCTTGATCTCGATACGCCGCACTTTTTTGAGCAGTTCTTTGTGGTTCGTTGGATTCATGGTCGGCCGAATCAGCACTGCTTAAGGAACCGGAATCTGACTGAGGATTTTATCGATGAGAATTTCCGGGGTCAGTTCTTCCGCTTCGGCCTCATAGGAAACGATGATGCGGTGGCGCAGAATGTCCGGGGCGATGGATTTGACATCCTGCGGTGTGACATAGCCGCGTCCCTGCAGGAAGGCGTGGGCGCGGGCACCGACAGCCAGGGCGATGGTAGCCCGCGGGCTGGCGCCGTAGCGCAGATATTCTTTGATTTTCAGGCCGTATTTTTCAGGGTTGCGCGTGGCAAAGACGATACTGAGAATGTAGTCCTTGATCTTGTCGTCCGTGTAGATTTCGTCGACCATTTTCCGTGCACTGAGGATGACGGCCGGATCAATGACCGGGTTGACGGTGATGTCGGTTTCGGTGCGCGCCATGCGGTCGAGGATGCGGCGTTCTTCTTCAATGGTCGGATAGCCGATTTTGAGTTTGAGCATGAAGCGGTCAACCTGCGCTTCGGGAAGCGGGTAGGTACCTTCCTGTTCAATCGGGTTTTCGGTGGCCATCACGAGAAACGGTTCCGGCAGATGGAACGTCTGGTCGCCGATGGTTACCTGATGTTCCTGCATTGCCTCGAGCAGGGCGCTCTGCACCTTGGCGGGAGCACGGTTGATTTCGTCGGCCAGAATAATATTGGCGAATACCGGTCCTTTTTTGACGAAAAATTCAGACTCTTTCGGATTGTAGATCAGTGTTCCGGTCAGGTCTGCGGGCAGAAGATCGGGGGTGAACTGGATGCGGTGAAACGAAGTTTTCAGTGCGGCGGCCAGCGTTTTAACGGTCAGGGTTTTGGCCAGCCCCGGAACCCCTTCGAGCAGCACATGGCCGTTGGAAAGCATACCGATGATGAGCCGGTCAATAAGGTAGTCCTGTCCGACAATCACTTTGCCGATTTCAGTTTTGAGGGAATGAATGAAAGCGCTTTGCTCGCGCACCTTCTGGTTGATCACTTCAATGCCTGCCATACGCAATCTCCTTCCTGAGATAATTCTGACTAAAAGACTATCGGGCGGGAGACAACGTTCAATCTTTTATTCATTACATTGTCGTAATGCTTCGTACAGTACGACAGAGGCCGCGTTGGCGAGGTTGAGCGAGCGGACATTTTCGAGCCGCATGGGAATGTTATAGACATCGTCCGGATGCGCTTCGAGCAGTTCCAAAGGCAGACCGCGGCTTTCACTGCCGAAAATGAGGCAGTCGCCGGGACGGTATCCGGCTTCGGTGTAACTTTTTTGACCGCTGGTGCTGAAAAAAAGTTTTCCGGCATTGGGAAAACGGTCAGAGAAAGTTTCAAGGTTCGGAAAGCGGCGGATTTCAACGGCGTCCCAGTAATCAAGCCCGGCGCGTTTTACCTCCCGGTCGGTCAGCCGGAAGCCGAGCGGCTCAATCAGATGGAGGACGGTTCCGGTGGCGGCGCACAGCCGGGCGATAGTACCGGTGTTTTGCGGAATTTCCGGCTCCACCAGCACAATGTTGAAAGGCGGGTCAGGCCAGCAAAAAGAAATCTGGGTTCTCGGGCGCATGGTTTAAAGTGGTGGAGGTAAGGAGGGTCGAACTCCTGACCTCTTGAATTCCATCCTCCCTAGACAAAAAATAACCTGACAGAACGTTGCATGGTTGTTCGCATATCTACCTCGATATTAATATGTTAGCCTTATATTAAGGCGTTTGCAAGTGTTAATGAAATCTTTTGAAAAAGGATGCTTTTTGACGACCTAAACCCGTAGTTTTGCCCGAAGCTTTTTGGCAATTGTCCGCCGGTAATTGATCAATAGAATCTAACCGCTGGCGTCGGCCGTTGCCGCATAAAAGCGACCCCACAAAAACGATCATGTCCTTTAGCAGCACATTGCTTTCTAATCGCTTACCTCAGCTTCCCATACAGGTATCGACCAGCCGGGCGGTTTCAATCCAGGGATGGTCTTTCGGTACAGTGCGGGTGATACCGGCGACTTTTTCCAGCGGCACAGAAACACAGTCCTGTCCCCGAATCGCAACCATGACGTTATAAACACCGTCTGCCAGTAATTGTCCAGCTTTGGTACCGAGCCGGGTGCAAAGCAGGCGGTCGTTCGCTGTGGGAATTCCGCCGCGCTGGATGTGGCCCAGTGAAGTGACGCGGACCTCCACACCGGAAAGCTGCTGGATTTCGCGGGCGATCCGGCTGGCTTTCGGTTCCTGAATCAGCACCGTACCGTTTTTTTCTTTATGGATAAGTGGCGATTCAGGTTTTCTTTTCCCAGACGCGTTTTCTGCGGCATCTTCTTTCGAAACGGCACCTTCCGCGACGGCGATGATGGAAAACCGCTTATTATGATGGCGGCGCGTCATGATGTGTTCAACGACGACTTTCAGGTCGTAGGGAATTTCCGGAATCAGGATAACATCCGCGCCGCCGGCGATTCCGGCACCGAGCGGGAGCCAGCCAGCCTGATGCCCCATGATTTCGCAGATCATGGCGCGGTGATGGCTGGTGGCGGTGGTGTGCAGCCGGTCAATCGCCTCGGTGGCGATGGACATGGCGGAATCGAAACCGAACGTGATGTCGGTTTCGGCCACATCGTTATCAATGGTTTTCGGCAGGGTAAGTACGTTGACGCCGCCTTTTTCATGCAACCTCAGGGCATTTTTCTGCGTGCCGTTACCGCCAAGGCAGACAAGGCAGTCTATGTTTAGTTTTTTGAGATTGGCGACGGCGACGTCCGTCATATCCATGATCCGTCCGCCCATGTCCATTTTGTGCGGTTTATCGCGGCTGGAGCCCAGAAAAGTTCCTCCGTGCGTCAGAATGCCGCTGACGACGGCATCGTCAATCGGAACGGTGCGGTTTTCGACCAGACCGCGGAAGCCGTCCTGAACGCCGATGACCTTGATACCGTAATGCAGTGCGGCTTTGGCGACGCCGCGAATGGCGGCATTGAGTCCGGGGCAGTCGCCGCCGGAGGTCAGAATTCCGATACATCGGGTTTTACTGGCTGCCATGAGATATCCCTTTCATTGAACTCAGAGTAGGTGCTGTGACAGAGCCTGACAATGCAAAAGAGGTTCAGATCATTTCTGCCTGCCGGGAAGGTGCGGACGCAGCGTGGTGCGGCTTGACCGGGCGGCTTCTCGGACGGCTGCCCGCGCCTGTTCGTAGAAAAACTGCTGGCTGTCGATATTTTTCTTTTTGCCGGGAAGCGTTGCGGTGCGGACATAAACTCCATCGGATAACAGCGTCCAGCTTTTTACCGTGTCGTCGCAGTGGGTCTTGATGATTTCAATTAACCGGCGGCGTCCGGACCGATCCTCGACCGGAATCATCAGCTCAACCCGCCGGTCGAGATTCCTCGGCATCCAGTCGGCGCTGGAAATAAAAACTTTTTCCTCGCCGCCCCGGTAAAAATAAAAGATGCGCGCATGTTCTAGATAACGGCCGACAATGCTGGTTACGGTGATATTTTTGCTCAGACCGGATACGCCGGGCCGCAGGCAGCATATGCCGCGCACATTCAATTTGATGCGCACGCCGGCCCGTGAAGCTTCATAGAGTTTTCCAATCAGCGCCTCATCCGCCAGAGAGTTCATCTTCAGCAGAATCAGCGCTTTTTGACCTTGTCTGCTGCGCTCGATTTCGCCGTCAATCAGCTCGATCAGCCGGTCGCGGATTCCCAGCGGCGCCATATAAAGTTTGCGCAGGCCGGAGGGCTGCGAATAGCCGCAGACCGCGTTAAAAAAAACAGACGCATCGGCACCCAGCGCGTCGTCGCGGGTCATGAAGCTTACGTCGCTGTAGAGTTTGGCGGTGGTATCGTTATAGTTACCGGTTCCGTAATGAACATACCGGACGATGCCCTGCGGCTCGCGCCGGACAATCAGACAGACTTTCGCGTGGGTTTTCAATCCCTGCACCCCGTACACGACCTGCACCCCGGCCTGTTCCAGGCGCTGCGCCCAGTTGATATTGCGCTCCTCATCAAAGCGGGCTTTGAGTTCGACCAGCGCGGTGACCGATTTACCCGCTTCGGCGGCCTCCGCCAGCGCGGTGATGACCGGGCTGCCGGAGCTGGTGCGGTAAAGCACCTGCTTGATCGCCATTACCGACGGGTCTTCTGCCGCCTCTTCGATCAGCCGGACAACCGGATCAAAACTTTCGTATGGATGGTAGAGCAGGAGATTGTTTGCGGCGATCTGCTCAAACATAGGCAGATGCCGGTCAACCTGCGGCGAGAGTTGCGGATACCAGCCTTCCGCTTTCAGTTCATTAAAGCCTTCGATCCGGCTGAGCGGCAGGAAATCTTTCAAGTTCAGCGGCCCGGCGACCCGGAACACATTGTCCGGGCCGGTTTCCAGCAGCCGGCAGAGAAACTGCTGTGCCGGGCGTGAGGCGGACGCTTCGATTTCAATGCGCACGCAGTCGCTCCGGCGGCGTTCTTCGAGAACGGAGGCTATGTCGGAAAGCAGGTCAGAGGCTTCGTCTTCACCCAGGGTGATGTCCGCATTACGGGTGACGCGAAACACCGTACATTCAAGCACCTTGAGGCCGGTGAACCAGCGGCTCAGATGTTTTCTGATGACATCCTCAATCAGAATGAACGAATGGCCTTTTCCGGAGGGCAGCGTGATGAAACGTTCGAACGGCTGACTGAGCGGTAGAACGGCATAACGATCTTCCTCGCCTTCTTTTTCCGAAGCAAGGCGGACCATCATATAAAGGGCAAGATTCTGGAAAGCCGGACAGGACGGTCCGGCCTTTATAGCGATCGGCGTGAGAACCGGAAAAATCTCTTCGGTAAACAGCCGCACCAGATACTGTTCCTGTTCGCCGTTCAGCGCATCCGGTTTGATGCGCTGTATGCCGCTGTTGGTCAGCGCAAGTTCCAATCCGTTGCAGCAGTCAATCTGCTCGGCGGCCATCTGCCGGACCCGTTTCTGAATGGCCTCCAGCTGCATTCCCGGCGTAAGTCCGGCGGCATCGGTCTGGCGTTTGCCCGCTTTACGAATCAGTTGAAGCCCGCCGACACGCACCATGAAAAACTCATCCAGATTGGAGGCGGTGATCGCCAGAAATTTGAGACGTTCCAGCAAGGGATTTTGCAGATCTTTCGCCTCTTCCAGAACCCGCTGGTTGAAATCGAGCCAGCTCAGCTCGCGGTTAAAAAACTTTTTCTGTTTACCGGTCATGGCAGTCACTTTCTCTCTCGCTGCATTTCACCAGAACAGCGCGCTTGCCGTAAACCTGTTCGAAGAGATCTGATTTTTCTCCGAGGGCGATTTCCTCCACGGCGCAGTCGCGCAGGCCGGGCACGCCGATTTGCAGGCGATCCGGAAACAGTTCGATTTTCGGATTGCGGACGCGCTGGGCGTGGCCGCGATCCAGCGCATCGGCCACGCGCAGGATGGCGGCGAGCTTGCTGACGCGCAGACGATCCAGACGGGGCAGCGCCGTGTAGGCGGTATGGGCTGGACGGGGCAGTGCACTGCGATGGTAGCGGGCCGTCAGCGCGACGAGCGTCAAATCCTGTTTGCTCAG
>CAIKGD010000005.1 GCA_903826865.1 uncultured Verrucomicrobiota bacterium | reverse complement strand
CTGTTTGGAATCGTGATGCTGGCTAGACTTGTACAGTTAGCGAATGCACCATTTTCAATACTGGCGACACTATTGGGAAGCATCACGTTGGTCAAACTGGTGCAGGATTGAAAAGCATTTTCCCCGATGTTGGTAACGCTATCAGGGATCGTGATGTTGGTTAGGCTGGTGCAGGATGCGAACGTCCAGCCCTCGATGCTGGTGAAGCTGCTGGGGATCATGACGTCGGTCAATCCACTGCAACAATAGAAGATATACTGTCCAATGTTGGTAACGCTATTGGGGATCGTGATGTGGGGCAGGCTGGTGCACGCGAACGCCCATTCCCCGATGCTGGTGACGCCGATACCGATCATAGCATTGGTGAGGCTGGTGCAAGGGTAGAACGCACCAACCCCGATGCTGGTAACTGCCTTGCCATTGATCATGTCCGGGATAGTCACCATGCCGCCGGGGCCGGTGTAGCCGGTGATGGTGATCGTGTTGTCGGCGTTGGTTGTGTAGGTGAAATCGTCGGCAGACACGGCAGCGGGAAGCATCAACAGCAACAGTCCGGCAATCTTTATCCATTTTTTCATCGGTGATACTTCTTTCCCTGAATGCAATGCTCTTGCACTACGGAGCCGAAAATAGCCGTCCGCTCCGGTTTTGGACAGCAGTTTTTGAGGTGAAATTGGCAAGACCGTTTCTCGCAAAGCCGCAGAGGTTTTTAGAAGGTTGCGTTCCAGTGCGATAGGGGACGGCGTCTGGCCGCCGTTGCTCAAAGCGCGTTTTAAGGAACGAGGACGTTCAGCGCACGCGGCTGCACGGTGATTTTTACTTCGGCCGGGGCCGAGAGCAATTCACCGTCGAGTTGCATCGGCCCCGCTTCTTTGCGCCGGACGGTCAGTGTGCGGAAGGGCTTGGTATGTATTCCGCTCAGCCGGTCGATGGTGCCGTCAAAAAGTTTTCCAAGCATCAGCACCACCATCGGCAGATCGCGTTTGCGGACGGTGACGAGCAGGAGCTGTCCGTCGTCGGCCTTGGCACCGGGCGCAATCTGCGCGCCGCCGCCGTATTGCGACAGGTTGGCGGCGGTGCAGACTTGCGGATCGTCAATGGTGAATTCCTCGCCGTCATCAATGCACAGGGTGAAGGGTTGCGGAGAGTAGTCGAAGAATTTATAAACACCGGCAAAAATGTACGGCAGCACACCGCGCACGGGTGACCGGTCGAAGATGTTTACCAGCGCGGCATCCCACGCCAGTGAGCAGGTGACAAAAAAGGGCCGTCCGTCCGCATAGCCGACATCAATGCGCTGT
Organism: uncultured Verrucomicrobiota bacterium; assembly: GCA_903826865.1. Lineage (GTDB taxonomy): Bacteria > Verrucomicrobiota > Kiritimatiellia > Kiritimatiellales > Tichowtungiaceae > Tichowtungia. Next base: position 3,455 of record CAIKGD010000005.1, on the reverse strand, counting down.
ACCGAGGCCGAGGCCAGTGCTTCGGCGGCTTTGGCAAGGTCGAGCGGAATATCGAAATGGCGCGCAAAACCGTTGCCGCTTCCGGACGGAATGACGCCCAGTGCGGTATCCGTGCCGATCAGCACACTGCCAATGGTGTTGACCATGCCGTCGCCGCCGACCACCAGCAGCCGCCCGACGCCATCTTCGACGGCGCGGCGCGCTTTGGCCTGTCCGTCTTCTTTGGAGGTGCTGAACTGAATGGACAGATCATGACCCGGCCGGTCCCAGTGTTCGATGAGCGCCCCGCTTATACGGTCAAGGGCGAATCCCATTCCGGAGGTCGGGTTGATCAGGATGCGGACTTTTGGATTGGCTGCAAACATAGGCCGGTCTAGTAAATCAGGCCGCTGCGGACTTTCGCGGCGGCCGGTCCGTTTTCCAGCAGCTCAATCAGTTTAAGCGCGAAGGCGAAAGCGGTGCCGGGGCCCTGGCTGGTAACCAGGTTGCGATCAGTGACGACGGTTTCGTCCGAGCGGTCGGGGCGGCGCATTTCTTTTTCAACGCCCGGAAAGCAGGTGAAGGCGCGGCCTTTGAGTATGCCCGCTTTGTGGAGCGCGAGCGGTCCGGCGCAGATGGCCGCGATCCATTTTTCCTCAATGTCGAAGACGCGGATGGCTTCCTGTACGCCGTCGTGTTCGCAAAGAGCTTTGGTGCCGCCCGCGCCGCCGGGCAGAACAAGCAGGTCGAACGAAAGCAGATCGAGTTCCTCCCAGCGGGCATCGGGAACAATTCTGATCTTGCGCGAGGCTGTGACGGGAGCCGTGCCGTGCAGTCCGGCCAGTATCACATTCCAGCCGGCGCGGCGGAGTGTGTCAGCGACCATGACGACTTCCATCTCTTCGCAGCCGTCGGCGACGGGAATCAGTGCCCGGATCATAGGCGGCCTCCTTATTTATCTTCCACGCAGCGTGCCAGTTCGCTGGCGATCATGCCGAGTGTACCGGCGGGCAGGGGTGTTTCAAGGGTGTTTTCGAAGAGTGCGTGCAGATCGGTTTCGGTGCAGATGCGTACGCCGCCGACATTTGCGAGGCTGTCCTGCGGCCGGTTGCCGACGAAACAGATGACCGGATAAACCGGCGCAACCGGGCAGCCTGCGGCCGCCAGATGATCGAGCAGCGCGGCGGCCTCTTCTTTGACCTGTTTGAGCGGCGGGCGGCTCGGCGCGTGCCCGTTACAAAGCACCTGTCCGTTCTGAAAGGTGATTCCGCCCTGCCAGTTTTTGGTTTCGATGACAAAAATTCCGGAGGGCGAAACGACGATATGGTCGAAGGCCGGCCCGCCCGGATCCAGTTGCAAGTCATTGAAGATCGTGTGGTTCGCGGGCAGGAAGGAAAGAATACGCGCAACAGTTTCTTCACCCTCGGCTCCTTTGAGAAAGCTGCGCAGTCTCCGGGCGCTCCAGCCGATGAAAACAGCGAGTGTTACCGCCAGCAGGACAAACAGGATGCCGGCCTGCGAGGTGGAGAGATGCGGGACGGGTACGGCAGCGTGCAGCAGCCAGCCCGCCGCGAGACAGATGGGAATCAGGGGCCAGAAAACGCGCAACGGACCGAGCGTGCGGGGTCCCTGTCCGGGACTGCCGTAGACTTTTGCAAAACGACTGGTGCATTTTTCGCTGTTCATGGATTTGAACATACAGGAGTTTAGGCTGTCTGTAAACTTGACCTTTAGGGACAAAAAAGGCTTATCTCTGGGGCTCTGAACATTCAAACGAAAGGCACTGTCTTGGATACAAAACCGTTTTTCCGCCGCGCCGACTGGATTGCTTTCGGGCTCACATTTCTCATTGCGCTTACGGTTTATACATTGACGCTCGCGCCGACTGTTACGCTGGAGGACTCCGGCGAACTGATTACAGCCTCTGACTATCTCGGTGTGCCGCACCCGCCCGGTTATCCGATATGGTCGCTCCTGACCTGGTTTTTCCAATGGATTTTTAACGGTGTAACGTATCACGGTTATCCGAATCCGGCATGGGGCGTCGGCTTCTGCTCTGCTTTTGCGGGCGCACTGGCCTGCGGCGTTCTGGCGCTGCTGGTTAGCTGTTCCGGGCTTCAGCTTCTTCACGGACTGAAAAAAGAGACCAGTGTACTGGGCGAGAAAACCGAGAGTCTTTTCTGTTGCGTGGCCGGTATTTCCAGCGGTTTGCTGCTGGCTTTCAGTCAGGGCATGTGGTCGCAGTCCGTTATTGCGGAAGTTTACGCACTCAATATTCTTTTCCAGACGGCCGTACTGCTTTTCCTTTACCGCTGGATGATGGAACCGGACAATCCCAAACCGCTTTTCCTGATGGCGTTTACGTTCGGGCTTGGCCTTACTAATCACCAGACTCTTTTATTCATGGGTGCCGGCGTCGCGTTGGCGGTGCTGTTGCGGCATATCCGGCTGGCCCGTGACTTTGCGATCATCGGTGCTTTTTATGTCCTCATGGTGGCGGTCAATAAATTCGGCCCGGCGGAATGGGGCTGGGTGCAGGGGCCGGGGAAAGCGGCCTTCTGGTTCTGGATCATCTACGCGCTGGTTGTTCCGGTGCTGGGACTGGCCTTGCCCAACGGCCGAACCGTTTGCGCCACCTATCTGCTGATGCTGCTCGGTTTGTCGTTCTATCTTTATATGCCGATTTCGTCCGACCAGAACCCGCCGATCAACTGGGGCTATCCCCGTACATGGGAAGGCTTCATGCACGCCATCACCCGCGGGCAGTATGAAAAAGTCACCCTGACCGATGTGTTTTCGCCGGTCTTTCTTGAGCAGGTCGGCGCCTATCTGCACGATCTGCGTGCGCAGTTCTACGGGCCGGTGGCACTGCTGGCGATTCTGCCGTTCGCCTTTATTGTGCGTGTCGGCCGTAAAAACCGCGACTGGCTCTTCACGACCGTGGCGGCTTTCGTCGGAGTAGGAATTCTTTTTATCATTCTGCAAAATCCGAAGCTCGACATTCAGACGCTCTTTATTGCCCGCGTGCAGTACATCCAGTCACATGCTATTTACGCGCTCTGGCTCGGCTACGGTCTGCTGCTGATGATGGCGTGGCTCGAAGCACTGGTCGGCAACAATCCATTCACCCGCTGGGTCGGAACGCTGCTGGTTTTCCTGCTGCCGTTTTCGCTGGTGTACAAGAACTACTATGATAAAGAGCAGCTCAAAGTTGTCGGCGGCTCCGAGCAGAACGGGCACGACTTCGGCTGGCAGTTCGGTAACTGGGAACTGCGCGGAATCGAGGGAATTAAAGAAGATCTTCACTATAAGAACTCGTTCCCGTTCGAGCAGCGCATCTCTGACGCTGAGTTTGATAAGATATGGCAGGACTATCCTGAAACGCTGCGTAAGAATAACTATCCGCCGCCGATGGGCACCAACGCGCTCTTTTTCGGCGGAACCGATCCGGGACGTTTTGTGCCAACCTACATGAT
>CAIKGD010000004.1 GCA_903826865.1 uncultured Verrucomicrobiota bacterium | reverse complement strand
CTTAGATAAAGGGAGCTGACATGAAGATGAAACGAATCATTGCAATTACGATGGTTGCTGCGGTGTTTCTGCTCGCGGCGGCGGCGCAGGCGTTCAACGGGACGTGGACGAATCTCACCAGCGGACTGAACTGGAGCACCGCCGGCAACTGGTCGGGAGGGATCGTCGCCACCGGCAGTACGTACACGGCCAACTTCAGCACGCTGGACATTACGGGTAATACGACAGTTCATCTCGACGGACCGCGTGTCATTGGTAATCTCATTTTCGGCGACATCGTTACGAATACAGCCGCAGGCTGGATTCTGGACAACAACGGCACGGCGGCCAATATTCTGACTCTCAGCAACAGCAATCCGACGATCACTGTTAATGCACTGGGAACAACCAATCGTGTACTTATCAGTGCTGTTCTTGCCGGTTCGCAGGGGTTGACCAAAGCAGGTCCAGGAACCTTGACCCTGTCTGCCACTAATACCTGCAAAGGTGCCACGCTGGTCAACGCCGGTACGCTGAGACTTGCCACGCAGGGAACGGGGATCGGAGGATACCCTGTCATACTCGCCAGCACAAACATCACCGTTGCCAATAGCGGCACGTTATCGCTCGGCAATGACGGCGGCGCCACCAATCCCGGACTGGGTTTTACCAGCGGCACGATACTTACGGTGCAAAACGGCGGTACGCTGAATCTGGACAAGCTGGTGACGGCCACCAAAACTTATATGCAGTTTGATTCAGGCTCCACCCTTTCCGGTGCCGGAAATCTTCTGATTTCCTCCACCAATACGGCGGCGAAAGATGCCTTTACCTTCGGGTCGTTTGCCGCCAATGACGCGGGCGGTATTTCTTTTCGTCCTGACCAGGCTGTGAATCCAACGATCACAATGGCCTTTGACGGTACGGGCACCGGGGCTTCTATCAAAGCGATGACGTTCGCGGCCGGACAAAACGCGCAACTTTCGACCGGTCCTCACACGTATAATCTGGACATCGCGGACAGTGTGTCAGCCGACAATGATTTGATGATCGGAACGCTGACCCTCACTCCGGGAACCACCACCGAAATGCGTGTCGTGAACAAGTGGGGGGCGGGTACAGTACTGGTCACGAATAATCTGGCTGCTGCTGCTACGAACTTCGATCTGAACGTCAGCACCGGCAAGATGATTTTCGGCGGAACGGCCAACCTGAAGAGCATAAACGTGAGCTCCTCCGGTACCCTTCAGCTCGGTAACGGCTGTACAGGCGGCTCGACCGCCAACGACATTGCGAACGCCGGCGCGGTGGTCTTTAACAGTACGGGTGTTATCACCAATACCGGAGTCATCAGCGGGAGCGGTTCGCTGACCAAGTCCGGCTACGGCACCTTGATTCTGTCCACCAATAACACGTACACCGGCAGCACGATGGTCAGTGCCGGAACACTGAGGCTTGCGCCGCAGACAGCCGGAAGTCAGCAAATCCCCGTCATCATCGCCGGCACAAACATTACCGTCGCCGGAGGCATTCTGTCCGTCGGTGCTGACGGGAACGCCACCAATACCGGCATAGCACTGACCTCCGGTACTCAGATTAGGGTGCAGAACGGCGGCACAATGAATGTCGACAAAACACTTGCCGCCACCCGGTCTTTTGCACAGTTCGACACGGGATCCGCGCTTACCGGCACGGGACAGTTCCTGCTTACCGCCACTAATACGGCGGGACGAAACAACGGAAATGTTTTGACTATCGGATCGGTTACCGCTGACGACACCGGCGGGTTCAGCTTCCGTCCGGACGGTGCGAGCAATCCCGTGGTGACTGTGGCGTTTACCGGTACCGTCAGCGGAGCTTCGATCAAAGAGATGACGTTCACGGCCGGACAAAACGCTCAACTGTCGAAGGGTACTCACACCTATAATTTTAATATCGCGGACAGTGCAGCCAATAATGATTTGACCATAGGAACGCTGACCCTCTCGCCGGGAACCACTACCCAAACGCGTGTCGTGAACAAGTGGGGTGCGGGCACTTTGCTGGTCACCAATAACATGGGTTCCGGTTCCACGAATTTCATTTTGAATGTCGAAGACGGCACGATGATTTTCGGCGGTACCGCGAACTTTAAGAGCATAAACGTGAGTAATTCAGGAACACTCCGGATGACAGCCGGTCAGATCGCCCTGAAGAGTACCTTTCTTACTGTGAGCAACAGCGGGGCGGTTGATTTGCGCGGCACGGTGCAGGTTACCAATTCGGAATTCAAGGTGGCGGGCAGCGCGGCAACCGTCACGATGGCTTCGCTGGATCAGAGTGTCGCGGCAAACGGCAGTTTTAAATTTGTGTTCGACAGTACCGGTATCGGCACCATCAATGTGACGAACTCGCTGCAGTTGTCTAAAGCCATAATCGTCGTGGACGGTTCAGTTTACACCGGTTCCGGCGGGACTTTTACATTGTTTGATTCGACGAATCTGGTGAGTCAGGCTGCTAGCATCACGACTGCCGGGTTTGATGCCTTTCAGACCGCCTACATCAATCAGGACCAGATAGACGGCAGAGACTGGGTACAGATGGTGGTTATCGGTTATCATGACGACAACATACCCGACTATATCGGAGCCTCCGGTGCTGCACAGAAGATCGTAGTATCGGCAGATGATCCCATGGTTCAGAATCTGCGGATTGCGACAAATGCGTCCGACAGCGGTTCTCTGCATTTTACCAACAATGGAACCTTAACTGTCTCCGGCAACCTCACGCTCGGCGGCGGAGCTGGCGGCAGTATTGTCTTTGACGGATCGGGGCATATGATTGTGTCCAACGGAGCAACGTTTAATTGGGGAACCAATGACGAAACCGTTTTCAAGTTCAACATGACGACCAACAGCGGACTTTTGGAGGTTTATAAAGGTCATGGCACGGTTAACTGGAGCGGCAGTCATCAAATTGTATTGGACATCGGGTATACGCCGTCGGCATTCACCAATACATTTCTGAAAGTCGTCGGAGGCTCCGCAATAACCAATTTCCTGATCGAACATGAGGGGCGTTATTTTGACGCCGCGGTGACAACCAACATGATCGGCACTACGAATTTTTACATTCTGACCCAGCAGAAAGTTGCGGAGTTCCGGACAGCGAATGAATTAACCGCATTGCTGGATGTTTTCACGAACAGTGCCCGTTCTTACATCGGCAGTGACCCGATGTTCACGGTGACAGAGAGTTTTACAAACAGCGGTTCGTTGTGGTGGATTAACCCTCCGTTTTCCGAAGAACACGCATTTCAGGCGCGACTGGTAAACACCAGCACCGATCCGAAAAAATCCTGGGATATCCGCATCGGTAAAAGCGGGACTGTTTATTCGATGAAAGGCAGTTTCGGGGAAGCGATTCCTCCGCAGTGGCGGGATCCTGCGAGTGAGTACGGTCCGTATTTCGCACCGTGGATGGACGAAGTTTTTCAAACCGTTTTTGTGGTTACGGCTCTGAATGATGCTCCGGACAATCGCTATTTTCATCATCAAGCAGGGGTATACTTAAGAGATACCAATGACAACCCCGATATCACCGGTCGCTACGCTGATGCCAATGGCGGCGGTGTGGTTCCTTTTTATTCTCCTTACCTCGGAGGGATTGCAAACACAAACATGACCGGTACTACCAATCGCAGTTACCGGATCGTGAGCTGGCCGCAGCAGGCGCACATTCCCACTGATTATACGTCAGATATCATTTGTTATACCGAATACCGGGATGTCGGGCAGGGTATTTTGGAAGTCAACCATGTAGTTTACAACTTTGGTGTCTATACGCAGAATTATATGAATCTTCCCTGGAGCGGGGTGAGAGATACTTCATTCGGACATCATTTTATCAGCAAGCCGGACGGGACGATGCAGGAGGTCTTTGGTTTGCAGACCTCAGACGACGCGGTGACCAACTATAACTATACAGCGGGGTGGGCTTTGTTTTGCAACGGGACGGACACCGGCAGTGACACCATTGGCATTGTGTTCGGGAAAGACTACACGAACAATACAGGGGGGCTTTTCTACACTGACTGGCAAACGAAACTGAGTACTTGGGCGTACGGCGATTGTTTTACTGACCCGCATATTGGATCGCCTGAGAATACATGGAGAAACATGTTTCTGGGAACTTCGATCCGGATGATCAAAATCAAACCAGGACAAAACTTCCGTGGCCGGTACTATCTGGTCTTCGGCGGTCAGACTGAGGTTACAAACAACATTGCGACATATGGTCTCGTCACCAATTGCGACTATTCCGTGTATACAAACGCTCCGGCAACCGTGACGACTATGACCTGGTATAAGGCGGCAGCGAGCGGGATGCCCACGACCAATGCACCCGGCAACGGTAACTCTATTATTGCCACCCGCAATAAACCGTTCTACAAAGATCTACCGATTTTTGTTCTGCAGAACACGCTTGACGGCGCAATCACGCTGACCACGGACCCCTATGCAGTAACCCCCAATGCTAAACCCTATGACGGAACTACACGATATCTCGGGTTCCTGGGATATGTCCCTCCTGGTACAACAAGCATTGATTTCTCCTCCCTGCCATAGTTTTGTTATTCAGCCGTTGCGGACGGCTCATTGAGCCGTCTGGAGCGTTTTTCTGCCGTGCCGCTGTGCGGATGTTCCGGGGATTGCTGACGTAAGTTTTTTACCGGATGGTCATTTTATTCCATGCCGAATAAAGCGCCCGGATATTTTCCGGCCTGGCCCCGGGGCCGAACTCGCATTGCGCAATAATGCCACCCGAACAGAAAAGGCGGTCATAGATTTGCCGGACGGCATCTGCCACTTGTTTTTCTGTGCCGAACGGCAGAATCTGCTGGCGATCCATCTCGCCCCAGAAGGTAATCTGTCCTTTGAACGCCGCCAGTTTGTCTATACCCATGCAGAATATTTGCGAATTAACGGCATCCAGTCCCAATTCGATCAGATCGGGATAGATGTCGAGTATATATCCGTCAGAGTGCATGAAGATTTTTTTTCCGGCAGCATGCGCCAGATCAATGTAATCTTTATAGAGCGGCTTGAAAACCCGCCGCCACATTTCAGGATTGATCAGAAGGCTCTTCTGGGTGCCCCAGTCGTCCATAATCATCAGGGCGTCAACCTCGGTCCGGCTCCAGACATCCAGTTCTTTCAGGTGGAACTCGTGCAGTGTTTTGATAAACGCATTCAGACCTTCGTCCTCAAGCGCCAGATCCATATACAGATTTTCAGTTCCGCGAATGAACTGCAGCCGTTCAAAAGGGCGCTGACAGGCGTTGGCCATGACAAAACGGTCTGTTCCGCGGCAGAAGGCATTGACCTGACCGATATCAACCGTCAGTGCTTCGGCTGGAATTTGAACTCGGCTTGTATCATTCCAGTCATCGACAATCGGAGTTTTCACCTCGCCGATAATTCCGCTTTGTCTGTTTTCAAAAATGCAGCCCCATTCATCAATATAAATTCCGGTTTGAAACATATTGCCGGTGGTTCGGACGGGGTTTTTTAGACAGCTGGGCGGGCGAGTAATATCGTCAGGGAATTCCTTCTGGATTGCTTCGCGGGCTCCGGGAAACTTTTCATCCGCCCACGGAAGGCTCCATAAATGACGGGGAATCCGTTCTGTTTCAGGAAGTTCAAAGTTAAGCGATGCGTAAACCAGCTCTTTTGGTGTCATATTTCCCGCTTTCAGTTTATCATTCTCCGTTTGCCGCCGGGCGGCGGTCCGAGCTGAAAATAGTTCCTTACTGGTGTTGTAAAAACAATAACAAATTAGTATTAATATGAAAACAACGACGCCAGATGCTTTTATAAATACATTTTACCTTGTTTTTTATCAGGGTAGTTATGGATATAAACATATTTAGGAAATGAAAATGTCACTGAAACTAAGACGGATTGAACATTTTGCAGGGCTGTTGGGGGTTTGTATTTTTGCTGTGCGGGCGGTTGCCGGGGAGATGCCGGCCGTTGCTCTTTCCAGCCGCGAACTGCAGTGCGGGCCGCAGGATTACGGGGTGATGTTCTTCCATGACGGCTCTTTCGGGAAAGACAGTCAGGCGCGCCGGCTTCTTTGTTTGCAGACCGGCCGCTACGGAGCCGAATTTGATGTGGAGAAAGCGGTGGTGACCCGTTTTGGGCCGATAGAGGATGCTCCCGACTACGAAACTGCGGTTAAGGCTTACAACGGAATTATTGACGGGGTGGCAACAGGTTCTTCCGAGCTGCGGATCGAAACGTCCGGCCAGGTTTACCGGTGTGTGCGGGGTGCCGATCCATGGGTGCTCAGTTCGCATCCGACCAACTACTGGGTTATTAAACTGGAGGAAGGGCGCAAAGTCAGTGACGGTTCAAAAGGGAATAACAAACAAACCAACCTGCGGCTGAAAGAGTACGGGCGGTACAAACAGGAATTTGAGATTGACCGGCTCCGGTTTGAAAACGAACAGGGCGGGTTGCTCAAAGCCCGTGTTCGTTTGGTTGTCGAAAGCTGGCCCGATGTGTTGAGGCTTTCGCTTGAAATTGTTCCGGATATGTCGCTGGAACAGGCTGGCGCCCGGATTGTTGTCAAAGGAGCGGATTGCGTTTACCAGTCGGCAGACTGCAAACTGGAACAGTGGCCCGCCGGTGTTCGTCAAAAAGTTTCTTTGGTTATACCGTTTACCGGCAGTCCGGTCATGGAGTCCGGTGAAGCAGCAGTGGAGGCAACCGATCTTTTGACCGGAGAGAAGTTGCCGGTTGCGTATGACTCCGCCATGGATACCTGGAAAGTTCAATTGAACAACCACACCTATCTCCCTTCTGTTCTGAACAATCTGGACCGTTATGCACTGAGGCTGATCAACCGCTCAGATAAGGAGCGTGCCTTCCGGGTGGTTTTTGCAAATGAGATGGCCTATAATAATCGGAACCTGCCTCTTGAGAAACAGGGGCGGAGGGATTGCGCCGGTGTCATGGGCGCTCAAATGATTCTGCGGGATGAAAAAGGAGCGCCGCTCGGGCTCCCGTTGCAGGATGCCCACAATTGGCCGACGCTCGAACAATCCAGAAAGGCTACGCCGGATCTGCTGCCCTGGCTGGATATTGACCGGTTTGATTACGATTCCTGGCTTCGTTATACCATGACAGGCCGTTTGGCGGCTCATTCAGAGTGGACGGGGCGGGCCGATGTAAACCATGCCTTGTGGGGAGGGATTCCGCAGTCCAGTTATTATTTTCTGACACTGATCGGCTGGGGATATTACAACTTTTGGGATGTGGCGATTCAAGGCAGCTGGGGCGAAAGCATCTGTTACAGTATCGGAGGCTATGCGGATGTGGACATAGCCGATATGCGCCCGTTATACGTAATATCTTATGACTCGCACCGGAAGCCCCGGTTTGAGTGGACTCCTAATCAGGGCGGGGTCAACTTTCTGCATTACAAAGCCGGCGGAAAAAAGCAGTATCTGGACACCCGCCGCTGTATGCCGGTACCCGGGCCCTGCCTGACGCGCACGGTATTCTGCGGCAGAACGGAAGATCAGAAAATTGCTTTTGATATTACAGCGGAACATCCGCGCACCGACGACATCAACCGCAGTTATTACCATATCCGGTATCAGGTGCTGGAAGATACCGTGTTCGATCATCTGGCTTTTTTCCAGCTTGGCAGCACCACGTATGATTTCAACAACCCGAAAGCGATTGCCTGGGGCGCCCGCGACGGGCTTGAGCAGGAGATCGAAAATCCTCCGCTGGGGTCCCTGAAATATTTTAAACGGGGGCTGGCGTTTGACGGCCCGGCTCCGTGGTGGATTTCCATGCATCGTTCAGATCAGAGTGAAAAGCGCGGGAATCAGGACCAGCTGGGTCTGGCCAGCCGCGGACTGGTGATCCGTTCCTGGGATGCGGTGCTTGGCGGGGAAGCGGTCGCAAAACCTCATATCTCATTTTTCGGAACTTATCACCGTTTTCCTGGCCTTTTGGCGGAAATCTCGCCGCCGCCGGAGCTGAAGATACTGAAGAAGGGCGATTATGTGGATATGCAGATTGAAGTAAATCTGCTCCCCAAAATTGCGACCAGCTATCTGGGCACCAACAAAGCACTCACGGAGGCGCTGCCGGAGACCGCTGACACCTGGAAAGCGGTGTACCGGCAAGCCAAAGGAAATGATTTGAAGCTCAAGGTGACGGAAGGCCGGTTGCAACGGAACTATCCGGTCGAAATTACCGCTGGAAACACTGGTGCGGCTGAAGTGGAAGTGACCGGCGGCCTTGCCTATGTTCCGTTTACTTTTACCGGTGTGGTTTCACAAAAGACGCCCGTTTTATATGAACTGCTGGCTGACGGCACAAGAAGACCGGTGGATCAATCAGATCACGGAAACGACTTCTGGCAGGCGGAACGCGACCCCTCAACAGGGTTGTGCCGGATTACCTATAACCTCAACCTAGACACTCCCGAAGATAACCCGGTGACGCGCCGGTTCCGCTTTGAATCCGAAATGAAAAAATGAGGACAAAATGAGAGAAACAGATCTAGTAAACAACCCGTGTCCTCAGAGTGAGGAATTAAAAAACAACATTCCGGGAATGAACCGCCGCGCCCTGTCGCATTTATTCGTCGCGTTGCTCTGCGGGATTGTTCTTTCGACCGGCATAGCCTGGAAGATATTCCGGCAAGGCGCCCCGAATCTAAACTTGATGGCAGAAATCAAGGCGGCTGAACAGCAGGGCGTTATTATGGCAGAAAAGCCGCCGGAGCAGATATCGGTAGTCGGCGAAAACCTGAGCGCTTACAACAGAAACATTGCTAACTGCCGGTTGCTGGCGAAATTCTCTGCGGATGAAAAAAGCAGGATCAACGACCCGTTTCTAAAGGAACTTATCGGCAAGTCGGCCAAATTTGAGAAGAGATCGTTTGCCTCCAGAGAATACGGCATACCGACCGCCATACTCATAGGAGCGTTCTCGGTGGTTCTAACGACCTCCGTTTCCTGGTTGTTTCTGTGGCCGCTGGTTCATCTGGTCAGAGTTAAATTCTGATTTGCCGTCAATACTATCAGTCAATAAGGACACACATGAAAACTTCTGTTCCCGGTAAAATAAAATCGCGCGAAATGCTGGCGTTTGCCAACGGCAGGTTCACCGAAGCGCTTATTCAAAATACGATACAGGTTCTGGCTTTACCCATTTACAGCATAGGTCTTGGGATAAACCCGGGGTTGATCGGTTTGGCAATAAGTCTGCCCAGACTGTGGGAAGCTGTTACGGATCCGTATATCGGATACTTTTCTGACAATTTCCGAAGCAAGTATGGCCGGCGCAAGCCGTTCATGGTTGCCGGCGTTATTCTGGCCGGGCTGTTTTACGCGCTCCTCTGGTCGCCGCCGACCGGCATGGGCAGCACGGTTGTTTTTCTGTACTTCCTGGTCATCTCGCTGTCGTTCTACACCGCGGCTGCGGTTTATCTGGTGCCGTATTATGCTCTGGGGAACGAGCTGACATCCGATCCGCAACTGCGCTCCAAGCTGATGACCTTTTGCGCGGTTTTTATTTCCGTTGCCGGACTGATGACTCCCTGGGCGTATAATCTCAGTTTTGTACCTTATTTCGGCACCAATGAGATCGAAGGGGTGCGGGTCATTGGCATCATTGGAGGAACATTGATCATCATTACGGGCATGCTGCCCTGTCTGATATGCAAGGAGCGGCTGACGGCCCAGACGCAGCCGAAGTTTCATTTTCTGACGGCGATGAAAAACGCATTCAGGACGCGGCCGTTTGTCATCCTTTGCAGCGTGTACATATTGGGTCTTTTCGGCATCCTGCTGGTGAGCCCGCTGGCCTTCTATGTGGGAACCTATTACATGTTTGACGGGGATAAGGCGGCTATGTCAAAGCTTTACGGCTGGCTGGGATCGAGCTGGGCGCTGACATCGATAATCGCCTCTCCTTTTATTTATTGGCTCATAAAATATTTTGAGAAAAAAACCATCCTGATTGCTTCATTGATTCTCGTATTGATCGGACAGGCGAGCCAATGGTGGCTGTTTACGCCGAGTCATCCGTACTACTCAATCATATCGTTTGTGCTGTCTTCTCCCGGCATTATATCACTGCACATCATTATATATTCCTGGCTGGCGGACGTATGCGATTATGATTACCTGCAAAGCGGACTGAGGAGGGAAGGGCTCTTCAGCGCGGTTTACGGGCTGATTGTAAAAGCCGCATTTGCACTGGCGATTTTCTGCAGCGGAATCATCATTTCGATCGCAGGTGTGAACACCGGACAGGATGCGGTTCAATCTCCCGAGGTGATTTTGCGCCTTCGCCTGCTGTTCTCCATCGTGCCGCCCATTGTGATAGTCATCGCCATTGCAGTTGCTGTGGGATATCCGCTGACCAGGAAACGGATGGCTGAGATTCAGCGCACGCTGGAGCAGCGGGAGACGGCTTCGCTTTGAAACTTCAGTGCAGAAAAATGTTAATAAAAGGATAAGCATGCAAACGGCTTGTGACGAAGTGATCTATTCCGGTTTCTGTGAACGGCTTCAGCCCTGCGGGCGGATTCTTGAAATGGACGGATGGAATGTGTGGTGCTGTTCGCCGATTTACGGCGAAGACGGCAAAGTGCATGTTTTTTATTCCCGCTGGCGCAACGATTTCAACTTCTGGGTGGCCGACTGCGAAGTCGGGCACGCTGTGGCCGACCATCCGGAAGGGCCTTACACCCATGTGGATGTGGCGCTCCAGGGACGCGGCGGAACGGCCTGGGACTCGTGGAGCATCCACAACCCGACCGTTCATAAAGTCGGAAACCGGTACGCTCTTTTGTATACGGGCAGTAACGGCTCCGGACTTGATATCACGAAAGCCGACCTGCCGGGTATGCCGTGGGAAACCTATGAGCCGTACTTTATGCGGCTGGTGGAAACCAAGCGGATCGGTCTGGCGCTTTCCGACAGCCTCTACGGCCCGTGGACACGCGTTGCTGACAAACAGCCGCTATTAGACGCATCGCCCCGGCCGGCATGGGATGACATGTTGACAACCAATCCGGCACTGCTTCAGCTTCCCGACGGAACCTTCCGGCTTTATTACAAATCCATCGACTGGAAATCGTGGAAGGAAATTTTCGGTATCCGCCGTTACGGTGCCGCAGCGGCAAAGCGGCTGGAAGGCCCTTATGTGAAATACGAAAACAATCCCGTTTTGAATTTCGAGCATTTCAAGCCGCGGTTTATCGCCAACAAAACCGTTACGGTTTCCAAAGAAAAAGAATATGAATTCAAAACCGCGCAGGTGGAAGATGCCTATGTCTGGCAGGAGAACGGAACCTTTCGCATGATTTGCCGCGACATGGGGTTCTTCAACCACGAGTACGGCCTCTATTTCGAGTCGGCCGACGGGCTTAATTGGACCGGAACTCCTCAGGTAGCCTATCGCGATGCGGCATTTTACTTTGATGAGGAAATGCCGGGGCTGGCGCGCGAAGGACGGTTTGAGCGGCCGCAGGTTCTGATGAAAGACGGACGTCCCGCGTACCTGTTCTGCGCCTGGCGCGGCGGAAAATACCGCACGGCTTCCGGCGTGGTGCTGAAAATCAAATAAAAACGGGAAATGGTGATGAAAAAAAATAATGGCTGGGAGTCAGGTCTGTTAGGTTTGTCTGCCGCCGGTTTACTGACCGGCTCCGCCTTTGCGGCGGAACGCCCGAACATTGTATTCATCCTTGCCGATGATTTGGGCTACGGCAGTACGGGGTGCTACGGTGCCGATCCGGCGCTGGTGCGTACGCCGAACATTGACCGGCTGGCTGCAGAAGGCATCCGTTTTACGGATGCGCAGGTTGCGGCAACTGTTTGCAGCGCTTCCCGGTACAGTCTGTTGACGGGACGTCACTGCTGGCGCACGCCGGAAAATCACGGAGTGCTCGGAGTCTATGCGCCGCTGCTGATTGAGACCAACCGGATGAATCTGGCGTCGCTGCTGAAACAGCAGGGCTATGCCACCGCCGCCATCGGTAAGTGGCATCAAGGATACGGCCTGCCGCCGCGAACTGACTTTATCGGACCGCTGGTGCCGGGGCCGCTGCAGGTCGGGTTCGATTACCACTTCGGCATAGCCGCCAATCACGGTGACGAGACCGGCGTTTATATCGAAAACGAAGGGGTTTGGGGGTTGCGTTCAAAAAAACTCACTCCGCGCCCGGGGTGTTTCTATCACGGCAAAAATTATATCGGACTGGATGCGCCTCAACGCGAGGAAGACGAAGCAATGAACTTTGTGACCGGTAAAGCGGTTGCCTGGATAGAGCAGCAGCCGAAAGACAAGCCGTTCTTTCTTTATTTTCCCATGCCGGCTGTGCATGAACCGATTACGCCATCAAAGGAATCCGGCGGAACCAGTGCAGCCGGGCCTTACGGAGATTTTCTGCACGATATGGATTTGTCGGTCGGCCGCATCCTGAAGGCGCTGGAAAAAACGGGCGTTTTGGATCAAACGCTTGTGATTTTCACTTCCGACAATGGCGGCTCATATCCGGATTACGGACCGTCGAAGGTGATCCAGCAGGCCGCCGATGCCGGTTTGAAAATCAACGGCCCGCTCCGGTGGCGTAAACTCAGTATTTTTGAAGGCGGCAGCCGCGTTCCGTTTGTTGCCCGCTGGCCCGGACACATTGCATCCGGCAAGGTCAGCAGCGAGACGATTAATCTGATCGATATGACGGCGACTATTGCGGCACTGACCGGCATGCCGCTCCCGCCGGATGCCGCGCAGGACAGTGTTAATGTTTTGGATGCTTTACTTGGCGGGCACAGTGACCGTACTTCAGTCGCCGCGATGATTACCCATAGCACCGACGGAAACTTTGCAATTCGTCAGAGCCGGTGGAAGTATATCGAGGGCAAGCCCGCCTATCCGTGGCCGTCGAAACTGGCCATGTTTGAAGAGGGCAAATCTCCGCAATTGTACGATCTGCAGACTGATATCGGTGAACAGAACAACCTGCTCAATCAGTATCCGGAAAGGGTGCGTGAAATGCAGGCTGAGCTCGACCGGCAGCGTGATCAGGGATTCAGCCGTCCCGGCTCTTTGCCGTATTACCGCGAAGGTTCCCCTGCGGGCGCGAAGACGGCCTCTTCGTCAAAGCCGGCGGCAGGGAAACCGCCGTCCCGTGAGCAGACCTTTACGAAACTGGACCGGGACGGCAGTGAAACATTGAGTCCGGATGAGTTTCTTCCATCCAGTCCGCTCAAAGGCGATGCAGGCAAAGAAAGGTTCCGGTCGCTGGATCGCAACGGGGATGGAGTTTTGTCGAAAAATGAGTTCATAAATACCGGGAAGTGATACAATCGGAAGTCTCCCGCAGGGCAGTGCTGCCAACGGAACAGATTACGGGGTGCAGAAACAGACGAAAAGGAGAACGAAATGAGAACGAAAGCAAAAATTGAAATCATAATGACCGTCGCGCTGATAGCGCTGAGCGGCGTTGCCCAGGCGCTCGACGGGACATGGACAAACCTTACCAGCGGTCTGAACTGGAGTACGGCCGGCAACTGGACAGGCGGAACGGTCGCCACCGGCACCAATTACAAGGCCTACTTTGACACGCTGGACATTACCGGCACCGTACAGGTCAATCTCGACAAGGGCTACACCATCGGAAGTCTCTATTTCGGCGATACCGGCACCGGTACGGCCGGAAGCTGGCTTCTGGACAGCCCAACCAGTATTCTGACCCTTGGCAACGGCGGGCATGTGATTGGCGTCAGCAACACCACCGCAACGATCAATGCTAAAATTGCCGGAACGGTAGGTCTGATCAAAGAAGGCAATGGTACGCTGACTCTGACGTACGCCACCAACACCTATACCGGCAACACCTTGATCAATGCCGGTACACTGGATCTCTCAGCGGGCGGCGCTAAAGTGATTGTGAGTACGAACATCACGGTTGCAAACGGCGGCACTCTTCTGCTCTCCACCAATTACAGCACGGTGGGAATAGCGGCAGTCGGCACAAGCCTTATCGTGCAAAACGGCGGTACGGTTAATATGCAGAAATACTTTTCCAGCAAAGGATATTTGCAATTAGATACGGGAGCCTCGATGCTGGCCAGTGGTGCCGGGATCACGCAGGGCTTTGTTATGGGCGGCACCAATACGGCGACACAGAGCTCCGTAACCATCGGGTCGGTGAATATTGCAGATGACGGCCCTTCCGTAATTATCCGGGCGGATCAGTTGTCCAGTCCTACCATGGGACTCAAGTTTGACGGCACGGATAACGGCAGCGGTGCCAAGATCAGTAAACTTACATTGAGTTCCGGCGCGAATACGCAGATTTCAACCGGGGATTTCACTTACATTCTGGATATCGGAGACAGTACCGCCGCCGCCAATGATTTGGAAGTTACCACGTTGACCCTTTCAAAGGGAACCAACGACACCTGGCTGAGCGGCAAAGTCATCAAACAAGGGGCGGGCACCATGCTGGATGCCGGTAATCTGGCCGGCACTCCCGCGTCCTTTGACATGGAAGTCAACGAAGGCACGATGATTTTCGGTGGAACGGCCAACTTGAAGAGCATGACGGTGGGCTCTTCCGGCACGCTCCAGCTCGGCAACAACGGTGCGGGCGGCTCGAGCACGACCGCGATCAACAACAACGGCACGCTGACCTTTAAGCGCGCCACGGATTACACCCACGCCGCGAACATCACCGGTTCGGGTGTGGTGAATAAATCAGGCACGAACACGCTGACGTTTACCGGTGCGAAAACCTACACCAATACGACAACGGTCTCCGAAGGCAAGCTGGTTGTCAACGGCAGCCTGCTCAGTCAGCAGATCAGCGTGCTGAGCGGTGCCGCACTGGGCGGTTCCGGAACGGTGCAGAAGGTGACGCTGGATGCCGGTGCCATTCTGTCCGCCGGTAACAGCCCCGGCACCATGACCTTTGCCGGCGATCTGTTATTGTCTGCCGGTTCGACCAATATCATGGAAATTTACACCAGCGGGTTTGATGTGCTGATGGGTTCCGTAACCAACACCCTGACGATGTCCGGCGAAACTCTCTTTGATTTCACCGGCAATACAGTTACCAACGGTTCAACCTTTGCGGTGCTTCAAAACTGGGATTCGATTACAACCGATGGAACGACGACGTTCTCCGTCATCGGTCTGGGCGTAGACCAATCGCTGGATTACAGCCAGATCACCTCCGGTCTGGTGACGGTGATTCCTGAACCGGCGACGATCGGAATGCTGGGTCTGGGTGCATTGATTACGATATTGCTCCGCCGCACGCGCACCATATAAACAGTGCGGCTTAAGCATGAAAAACCCGGCTTCGGCCGGGTTTTTTTATTGGAACGCCGGCACCCCTCCATGGGAGGGGTGGCTGGAACGAAGTGACAGACGGGGCGGGCAGTACGGCCTTTCAATTGTGAATTGTTCTAATGTCATATAACACCAACTACGCATGATAACCGGTAAAATGGCGACATTCCAAAAGGTAGGGCGCGATCGCCGAACGCGCCGCCAGTCCAGCGAGCGGACGGCTCGGCGAGCCGTCCCTGCCTAATCGAATAAATACCGAATCCCATACGGAACTGGTATGACACCAAAACCGCATGATATTCCGTACAGGCCGGGGAGATGCTTTTCTGCCGCCTCCGTCCGTCGGGCGCGGCAGAAAAAAACGGATAAAATGCAAATCAGTATGATATAAAGCGCAATGGATAAATAACGGGAGGAACGTATGCGAGAATTTAAACCGGATTACCGGCATGTTGTGGATGCGGCCTGTAACCGCGAGGCGGACAGACTTCCGCTGTATGAGCACGGGATGGATGTAACGGTTATTCAAAAAATAACCGGAGAAGAGATCGAATTGCTGCTGGACGGAAACTATGCAGACAAGGTTGAGGCGCACCGCCGCATCTGCCGGGCTGCAATTCGTCTGGGCTACGACTGTATTCCGTTCGAGCGGTGTCTGGTGCACCTGATTCAAAACGGAAAAGCACTGAGAGGGCAGGCCCCTTCCATCATTGAATCCATGGAAGACCTTGAAACCTATCCGTGGGACAACAAACTTTCGGAGTATAAACAGCGTTTTGAGGAGGATTTTGCGGCATTGGGCGAAGCGCTGCCGGAAGGCATGAAGGCGATCGGCGGTATAGGCAACGGTCTCTTCGAGACCATTCAGGATTTTGTGCCGTTTCAGGATCTGGCCTTTTTACAGGCCGATGAACCGGAAGTGTATGAAGAGCTTTGGAAAAAAATCGGCAACCTGATGGCGGCACTCTGGAAGTGGATGCTCGATAATTATGCCGACAGTTTTGCTGTTTGCCGTTTCGGGGACGATCTCGGGTTCCGGTCTTCGACGCTGCTTCGTCCGGATGAAATCCGTAAACACATTCTTCCTCAGTATAAACGGGTTGTGGATCTGGTTCATTCACACAACAAGCCGTTTCTGCTGCATTCCTGCGGGAGAATCTATGATGTGATGGACGATCTGATCAATGAAGTCGGAATTGATGCGAAGCATTCCAACGAAGATGCCATTGATACCTTTGATGTCTGGGTGAAACGCTACGGGGACCGCATTGGTAACTTCGGCGGCATCGAAATGAATATTATGACGCTGAATACGCCGGATGAGGTGAAGGCTTACGTCCGCAATCTGCTGCCGAAAATTGAAGGGCATGGCGGGATTGCCATTGGCACCGGAAACCAGATTTCATCCTATACCGAACCGGCCAACTGGATTGCCATGACCGACGCGGTTCGTGAATGGCGCGGAGATTTTAATTAACGGAGTTCCCTATGAAACTGGAATTCACTGCCCGCAGTCAGCTTGCGGATTATGAATGGGCGCTTTACCAGAAGTACGTGAAACGGGTCGAAGTAGATAAGGAAGATCTCCAGACACTGTCGGAGCGGAGCACGCTGAACGGATTGCTGAGAGTCGGCCTTTTTATCGGTTTTTTGGCCGTCAGTGCCTGGGTAACGCTGGCTGTCGGCCGGTACAATCTTTGGCTGGCTGTTCCGCTGCTGTATGTCTATTACTTCTTCTACGGATTCTGGGTTGCGATCGGTCACGAACTGCAGCACAAAATGGTTTTCGCCAAATCATTCGACTGGTTCAGTGAAATCCTGTTTTTTATTGTGCAGTTGTTTATGTGG
>CAIKGD010000003.1 GCA_903826865.1 uncultured Verrucomicrobiota bacterium | reverse complement strand
CTTAGATAAAGGGAGCTGACATGAAGATGAAACGAATCATTGCAATTACGATGGTTGCTGCGGTGTTTCTGCTCGCGGCGGCGGCGCAGGCGTTCAACGGGACGTGGACGAATCTCACCAGCGGACTGAACTGGAGCACCGTCGGCAACTGGACGAATGGAATCGTCGCCACCGGCAGTACATACACGGCACTTTTCAATACGCTGGATATCACAACCGATATGACGGTCAACCTCGACACGTCACGCACCATCGGCAATCTTATCTTTAACGACACCAACCAGAGTACGCCTGGCAGCTGGAGGCTCACCAATTCCGCCAGTACGCTGACTCTTGCTGGCGGCACACCGACTATCACGGTTACACTGGCCGCGGGTAAGAACGTCACGATTGATAACAGAATTGCCGGCGCGGACGGGCTGGTCAAAAACGGTACGGGCACACTGATTCTGACCACCAACAGCACCTACACGGGGAACACCGTGATCAGTAACGGCACGCTGCAGATCACACCGGTCGGCGGCATCGCGCTTTCCAGCACAAACGTGATGGTTAAGAACGGCAGCACCTTTGCTGTCTCCGGCGGCACTTTTGTCGGGGCTACCTTGATCACCAACACCCTGCTCACCGTGCAAAGCAATGGCGTACTTCAACTGGATAAATATCTGTTTGGCAGGTACGGGAAGTTTGACACGGGAGCCCTTGTTTCGGGTACGAACACTCTGTATTTTGCATCCACCAACTCCGCAACAACCAACACCCTGACGATCGGGTCGGTGAATTTTACCAATGCCAGCGTGACCATGCGTCCGGACAATTCGATCAATCCTGTGCAGACGCTTATGTTCGACGGCACCGGTAGCGGAGCATCAATCGATAAACTCCTTCTTCTGGCTGGCAGCTCCGGTTCGTCGACCGGCTTTCATAACTACATCATGAACATCAGCAACAGCGTCACGGCAGCCAATGATTTGACGGTCACCACGCTGAACATGACGGCGGGGACTAACTCCACAACAAGCACTTTCACCAAACAGGGGGCGGGAGCCCTGCGGGTCAGCAATGATTTTTCTGCCGGTGCCACGAACTTCGACATGAGCGTCAGCGCGGGCACGATGATTTTCGGCGGAACCGCCAACTTCAAGAGCATAACGGTGGCAACTCCCGGCACACTTCAGTTTGACAGCACGAATGCGTGTACCAACAGCACCGTCATCAGCGGCAGCGGTTCGGTGGTTAAGTCGGGTGTCGGCACGCTGACGCTGACCGGCACAAACACCTATACCGGTGCAACAACGGTTCAGAACGGTACGCTGATCGGCGCGACCGGAGGCGGATGCACCGGCAGCGCCGTTTCTGTGGGGAGTGCGGCCACGCTCAGCATTGCTGTTACCGACACGGCGAAACAGTGGACGTGTGCGGGTCTGACGGTCACTAATGCCGGCTCCATTCTGGATTTCGACTTTGGCTGGCTGGTTCCCGGCAGAACGGTGCCGCCTTTAAGAATCACCGGCACCGCCGCTTTGGCCGTTACGGCGGCTGTGACGGTTAAGATAGGGAATACGGTTGACCCCGCCGGCACACAATACCCGTTGATGACCTGGAACTCCGGAACCGTTTCCGCTCCTGCAACTGTGACATTGATTCGGAACGGCCTGATTTCCGCCGCTCATCTGACGGTATCGGGCAGCACGCTCTATCTGGTGACGGACATAAATAAAGCCCTGCCGGCACAGGCGTTCTCCAATGTCAAAGACTACGGGTTTATGTGGTGGATCAATGAGACGCGCATATCGTCTAATTCCTGGCGGATCAAAACGAGCCGTTATGCCCTGTCCTTCGCGTACCGCGACTTGAATCTTAACGCTATTTTCCCGCTTGCGGCACCGGTCTCTGAAGCGGTCGCCCAGACGGAAAGCGAAACAAACAGTTTTCCGGCCTCCGCTCCGGTTTCCATCAGCACCTGCACCCTGATCGCATCAGGGGTTACCAACACGCTCGTCGCCTGCTCGACGAGCTCGGTTAATAACGCTCAATTCATCGAAGCCGGACAATTCTTCCAGCACCGCTGGGATAAAATACGAACGACCAACGGGCCGACCGGGCTCAACACGAACCAAAGCGGAGTGGAAGTTTGCGCCTGGCCCGATCGCGTCTCGATCATGTACCGGGTCGTGCCGACGAACTCTGTCACGTCCGGCAGTCTCGATTTCAAACTGAAGTTAGGTGCTGCTTACAAAACTCTGGTCACAAACGGGGTCAACAAGGCGCTAAAGGCCGCCGACGGCAGCGGATATATTGTTTTCGGGCGTGCCGGGAGCACACTCTCTATAAATACCAACGATCCCAGTCTGACCATCCATACGGACGGCGGCACCTGGAATGCCGATGAAGAACGTTCCGTCGGATTGATCCTTTATCCCGTAACCAATGTGACTGCAGCCACTATCGCCGGAACGGCGGCTATGGAGACCCCTCCGGGGCTGACAGCGAATCAGATTGCTCCCGTGGCGGAGCCCAATGCGACTACGTATGATGCGGATCGCGGCTGTTATGTAATCAATATAAAAAACTACGACGGGTGGGATGAGGACCGGTTTGAGCGCATATTGATTACGCTGACCAATGCGACCGCCAGCGACCGGACAGTGCGGCTGGATTTTGCCAGAACGAACGGGCTTTGGCCGGGGGCGGTCGGTACCGTGATGATCCTTCGGGACTTAAACGGAACTCCGGTCGGGATCCCCGTTCAGCTTTCGAAAAACTGGCATCATGCCACAGAAGATCGCTGGATCGGTCCGTGGTTCCACGGGCTGACGATACTTACGGTGCCCGCCAGCTCGACCCTCAGCTTCGAGGCCGATACGATGACACAGAACTACGGCGGCGTTCCGGCGGCCAGCCATGCGCAGCTCTGCCTCGTAGGCTACGGAGACAATACCCAGCAATGGGAGGAATCCGCCATCGGGTGCTGGAACGAAAACCTTTGTTATGATCCGAACCGGAATTCAATCGGCACGGATTCGCGTCCTCTGATGCTCTACGGTATAGACAACTGGGGGACGAACCGATGGACGGGCGGAAACGTCGGCGGATGCGACTTTTTAAATTACACCAACGGTGCCGGCATCCGGCAGTATCACAGCCGCATCCGCACCTGGTACAAACGGTACGGCCCGAACCTGACCGATGTGATCCACGCCGGAAAGACCGCCGATTCCAAGATCGAGTTCACTTACAGCGCCGGTCTCTACCGCTCGCGCGACTACACGCGCGGCCTTCACCGCATCCGTTATGATGTCACAACCGATACGGACTTTAAGCGCATGGTGTTTTTTCAAATGGGCGCCGACAGTTATAATTTCAACTCCAGCACCAACATGGCTTACGGCTACGGAACCCAGATCACGCCCGTGCTCCAGTGGACCAATAGCAATCAGACTACACCCATTCAATTGACCAATTCAACCCCCTGGTTTTCGACCATCGACGCCCCGATTGCCGTGAAAATCGACGACGGCGTCACGAATTACTATCGTCCCGCCAACCGGGGGTTCATCATCCGTTCCTGGAAGGCCAGAATCCACGGCGTGGATAATGTGAAGCCCTGGTTTGTTTCCACCGGCAACCGCGTTAATCTTGTTCCGCCCGCCGGTGTCACCAACCTGCTGGCCGGGGACTATGTGGAAGCGGAGATCGAGCGCGTTTATCTGCCGAAAGCCGGGGACGATTACGCCGGAAGCGATGCCCATCTGCGTACCGCTCTGGGCAGTTATTCCAACACGCACAGCATGGTTGTGCGCGAAGCGATCGGCAACAATCTGGCGGTGAATGTTCAGGCCGGATCGTTGCTGCATACCTATCCGCTGGAGATCGGGGTGACCAACGACTATGCACTGTTTTCGGTAACCGGTGGCCTCGGCTACGTATCGGTGACGTTCTCGGGAGTGTCCGATTACCGGAATCCGCTGATCGAAGAATGGAACGGCACGAGCTGGACGGTGGTCGATCAGTCTGTTTTCGGCAATGATTTCTGGCAGACCGACTATAACAGCACGAACCTCAGCTGGGACATCACCTACAATCTTCCGCTGGGCAGCAGCGGGTATCAGGACATTCCCGCTCTTCAGACGACCCCGGTGACGCGCACCTTTCGTTTTCAGCGGCTGAGTGATGTCGCCGTCGGACCGAACGATTGTATATGGACAAATCTTGCCAGCAGTCAAAATTGGGGCACGGGCGGTAACTGGTTGTACGGTGATATAGCCGATGACAACGGGGAAACAGCAAACTTCAATACATTGAACATCACGGACGACACAATCGTTCACCTTAATTCATCATACACCATTAGCAACCTTGTCTTTGGCGACACCGCCACAGGTACGGCTGGCGGCTGGACCCTGGACAACACCGGCAATGCGGCCAATATTCTGACCCTTGCCGGCAGTGCGCCAGCGATTACCGTGAATGCACTGGGTACGGGTAAGAACGCAATAATCAGCACCAAACTCGCCGGCACAGCCGGGCTGGTCAAAAACGGTTCCGGCACGCTGATTCTGACCACCAACAGCACCTATACAGGGAACACCATGATCAGCAACGGCACGCTGCAGATCGCACCCTGCGGTGGTGTTTCGCTCGTCAGCACGAACGTCACTGTTGCAAATGGCGGCACCTTCGCTGTCTCCGGCGGTACTGGAAACGGGATTTCCCTGACTGCCAACACCATGCTCACTGTGCAAAGCAACGGCGTGCTTCAACTGGACAAATATCTGGCCGGCAGGTTCGGTGTATTTAAAACCGGAGCCTCTGTTTCCGGCACGGATCTTCTATATTTTATGGCCACCAATTCCCCGACGACGAAAACTCTGACCATTGGATCAGTGAATTTTACAAACGGTACTGCCAACAGCTCTGTAATCCTGCGTCCTGACAGTACGGTCAATCCTGTGCAGGCGATCATATTTGACGGCATAGGCAACGGATCCTTCATGACCGCGCTTACGTTCCAGCCCGGCAATGCCGGCTCATCGAGCGGGGCTCACAATTACATCATGGACATCAGCAACAGCGTCACGGCAGCCAATGATTTGACGGTTGGCACGCTGACCATGACCGCTGCCGCCTCCGCCACAACAAGTACTTTTACCAAACAGGGGGCAGGCACTGTGCGGGTCAATAATAACCTTGCTGCTGGTGCCACGAATTTCGATCTGAAAGTCGAAGAGGGCACGATGATTTTCGGCGGCGCTGCTGACTTTAAGAGCATGACCGTGAGTAACTCCGGCACACTTCAGCTGGATCGAGCGGGATCCTATACCAACAACGGAGTCATCAGCGGGAGCGGTTCGCTGACCAAGTCGGGCAGTGGTACGCTGACGCTGACCACCAACAGCACCTATACGGGGAATACCCTGATCAGCGGCGGCACGCTGAATCTTTCATCGGGAAGCCCGGCCTTCCCGGTGGTGCTTGCCAGCAAGAACGTGACCGTCGGGAACGGCGGTACGCTGGCAATCACCGGCGGCAGCATGACCGGCGCTAAGATGGCCGATAACAGCCTGCTCACCGTGCAAAGCAATGGTACGCTGCAGCTGGATAAGCCGCTGGTTGCCCAATACGGGAAGTTTGAGACAGGAGCCGTCGTTTCGGGTACGAATCTGTTGTATTTCATAGCCACCAACGCTGCGACGACCAACACCCTGATGATCGGATCGGTGAATTTTCCAGGCGCCGGGGTGGTGTTGAGACCGGACGATTCGACCAATCCTGTGCAAACGCTGATGTTTGACGGCACCGGCAGCGGTGCATCAATCGACACGCTTTACTTGCAGGCAGGTTTAAACGAATTGTCGACCGGCACAAACAACTACATCATGAACATCAGCAACAGTGTCACGGCAGTCCATGATTTGAAGGTTGGAACGCTGTATGTGTCGGGGTTAGACACACGGACAAACATCGTGACCAAGCAAGGGCTGGGCACCCTGCTGGTCAGTAGTAACGTAACCGGCCTCCCGAGGTATTTCGAGATGAACATCGAGGCGGGCACGATGATTTTTGACGGCCTCGCGAAATTCAAAATCATCGACGTGGGGCCAGCCGGAACACTGCAGTTCGGCGGCAACGGCACAAACAACTCGACGGTGATCACGAGAGGCACCGTCAGGGGAAGCAACTCGACAGGCCGGATTGTTCTGGATGACGCGAACTTCGAAGCGCACGAAGGAACTGTTATGATCGATGCCGAGGTTACGGCAGGGGTCAACGCCCCCACTCGATTCACTGTATTTGAAAATCAGGCGCAGATCACGTTTAAGTCGTTGAATCAGGCCAGTGCCTTGTATGGAACGTTCGAATTTATTTTCGGCACGACCGATATCAGCCCGATTCAGGTGACGAATTGGATGAATCTGGCCCAAGCCATGATTGTCGTGGACGGATCGAGCTATACAGGATCCGCAGGGGTGTTTACGTTGTTTAACTCAACTAATCTGGTTGCGCCGGCGGCCTCCGGTAACATCACCATCACCAACTTTAATCCGTCATTGATGGCCTTTATGAAGCAGGATCAGATATCCGGCGACGTGCAGTTAGTGCTGGTGCCGACGACTGAAGTACAAACCGATGTGCTTGACCTTGGCGAACTCACGAATATTCCCGCTACCAATGATGCCACAGGGTATACGGAGGGGTATGTGGCCACTGATACTTTGAAGGCGATCTATTACGATGCACTGGACTGGAAAGGTTCGCCGACCAAAGTATTTGCCTGGCTCGGGCTTCCGGCCAACCGCACCGGCAAGGTGCCGGGCATCGTGCTGGTGCATGGCGGCGGCGGCACGGCGTACAAACAATGGGTGACGAACTGGACTGCCCGTGGATTTGCCGCCATCAGCATTGCCGTCGAAGGCCAGACCGATGTGGACATCAACCTCGATCCGACTGTGATTGAGTGGCAGCAGCATGCGTGGGCCGGTCCGAAACGCATTGGCATCTACGCAGACTCGATGGAGCCGCTGGACGAGCAATGGATGTATCACGCCGCAGCCGACACCATTCTGGCCAATTCACTGCTGCGTTCCTTGCCGGAAGTGGATGCGGACAAAGTCGGTGTGATGGGCATTTCTTGGGGCGGTGTGATTGCCAGTACAGTCATGGGGATTGATGGCCGGTTTGCTTTCGCGATTCCAACCTATGGTTGCGGGCATATGTTCGATGCAGGTAATCAGTGGGAAACCGCGCTGGTCTCCAACCGGCTTTACCGCGAAGTCTGGGATCCTATGATCCGTATGTCACGGGCGAATATGCCGGCACTTTGGCTCTCGTGGCCGCAGGACCAGCATTTTCCGCCCAAATGTCTGGCCGCGACATACCGTGCGGCACCCGGTTTGCATATGGTGTCGCTTATCCCCGGCATGGGGCACTCGCATCCGGCGGCTTGGGATAAACCCGACACTTATGCTTTTGCTGCAGGTATTGTTAAGGATGGCCAGCCGTGGTGCCGACAAATCAGCTCGCAGATCACACCGGATAGAGTTGTCAGTGTTGTTTTTTCAACAACCAATACGCTCAGCGGGCCTATGCTGATTTCAACGACCAACCCCGTTACCACCAATGCATGGGTTTTGTCGTCGGCCTTGATGACTCAAAACGGCAATAACTGGACGCTCACCGCCACAAATCCTGCCGGAACCGTCGCCTGGATGCTCAATGCGAGCAACGGCGTGCTCACGGTCAGCTCCGAACCGCCACAGGGGACTTATGCCCGTAAAGTGTCAACGGGCAACTGGTCTGTGGTAACGCAATGGCAGGATAATGTTAGTGGAACTTATGTCACTTCCACCGTTTTACCTGGGTCGTGTGATACTGCGGTCATAAATAATAATGCTGTGGTTGATCTGGATGCCGGCGGCGGAGCGGTTAAGTTGCTTCAAATCGTCAATAACGGCACAAGCGGAACATTAAACGTCAACAGCGAAAACACCTTGAGTGCGGCGGTTCTGAATATCGGCGTGCTCTCAACCGGAACCGGCGTTCTGAATCAGACCGCCGGAACGGTTTCTGCGGTTACCACCACCGTGGGTCGTGCGACGGGAAATCCGGGAACCTACAATTTGTCAGGCGGGATGTTCGACATGAACGGAACGCTCACCATCAACAGCAACGGTCTGCTGAATATTAACGGTGGAACACTGTTCAGTTTGTATGACGCGGGAACCCGCACCATTAATGGTGCGGGCACTCTTTCGATGTCATCAGGCATCATCAGTCTATGCGGCTCTCAGGCCGATTTGAATGGCGCACATCTCGAAGTGCGCGGTGGTGAAGTTGATTTGGAGGCTCAGGTGCGGGTAGGGGCCGGAACGGATGCGGAATTCAAAGTGGTTGGTAATGCGGCATCCATTGCCTTTGATTCACTGGATCAGCAGAGTGCCTCCAATGGAACCTTCCGGTTCGTTTTCGGCACAGCCAACATCAGCACAATCCATGTGACGGACTGGATGAATCTGACCAATGCCCATGTCGTCGTGGACGGCGCACTCTACACTGGTTCAGGCGGGACGTTTACACTGTTTGATTCGACTAATCTGGTGAGTCCGGCTAAGCCCGCGAATATCACGGTTACCGGATTCGGTGCCAAACAGGTCAGTGTGGTGCAGGATCAGGCTGATGGCAAAGACTGGGTTCAGCTGGTGGTAGATCCCTGATGTCGGGCCGGATAACCAGAATACCTGCGTATCATACTGACTGGCAGAAATCTTTCTTGATCAAAGCGACAGAAGTGATTCAGTCGCTGACGGGATAAATATACAGTCCGGTCATTGCGGCAATCAGAGCGCCCCGTGTAATCCGGCCGGCCCGGCAGCTTAGCAGATATTATCGAAGAAGATAGCGATCATGGTATTAAACAAATAGTATTAATATATTTATAATTCAACTCATTCGTTTTATAAGAGAAGCATTCACTGGAGGTGTTGTTCGTCAAACCGGGGCTGTTTTATAAGAGTTGAGTTTGCCCGAATAAAAAAGCAGGAATTGGACTCTCACTTGAAAGCACGTTAAACGTAATGATTGCCTGAACAACAATATGAAAACTGTGATCACACCACTGGATATCGGAATTCTCGCCATCTACCTCGGGTTGCTTTGGGGGGTCGGTCTTTGGATCGCTTTCCGCCATCGCAAACATGCCGAGGATTTCATGCTGAACCGGCATTACAGCTGGTTCAATATTGGCAGTTCTATTTTCGCCACGAACGTTGGCCCTACATTTCTGGTAGGCTCCGCAAGCGCCGCCTATGTGGCAGGTATGGCCACAGCAAACTTTGAATGGCTGTCCTGGATGTTTCTGCTTCTGTTGGGCATGTTTTGCGCGCCGTATTACATCCGCATGCGGATTACTACAATGCCGGAGTTCATCCGGCGGCGTTTTGGTGAACAGGCCGCCGATTTGCTTTCATACTATGGTCTCTGTACCGTTGTCATCGTGTGGATTGGCGGAGACTTGTTCGTAGGAGGGAAGCTCCTGCACCAGCTCCTCAATTATCCTGAATGGGTCTGCGTGATCACACTGGCTGCCGTGTTTATGACCTTCACCGTGGCGGGAGGATTTTCAGCGGTCATGGTCACCGATACGGCTCAGGCGATCATGATGATCGTTTCGATGCTGGTTTTGAACATCATCGCATTTACGCACGTGGGAAGTCTCAGCCGCCTCGTGGAAAGCGTTCCCGGCGAATTCTGGCAGCTTTTCCGTCCGGCCGGCGACGCGAAATATCCGTGGATCGCCATTGTGCTGGGATATCCGATCATCGGCTTCTGGTTCTGGTGCACGGATCAAACTATTGTGCAGAGAATGCTTGGCGCCCGGGATTTAAAACAGGCGCAATACGGAACCGTCTACACCGGGTTCCTGAAGATCCTCCCGCCATTTTTGTTCATGATGCCGGGGATCTTCTGTCTTGCCCTCCAGCCGGGGCTCGAGATTCCGGATCGGGCATTTCTGACGATGCTTCAGACCTATATGCCTGTCGGGATGCTGGGCCTGATGATCGCCGTCCTTTTCGCCGCATCAGTTGCCGGTGTGGCCGGCGGATTAAACGCGTTCAGCACGATCTTTACGATGGACATCTACAAACGCAAGCTGCGTCCGGCATCCTCTGACCGCCATCTCAAACGGGTCAGTCAGCTCACCATCGTTGCGGTCTCCATCGCTGCCGTCGGGATCGCGCTTCTCCTGCAAGGCTCAAAAAAGAATGTTTTTGATACGTTGCAGGGTATCATCTGCTACTTTGCGCCTCCGATAACTGCGATTTTCCTGCTGAGCCTTCTTTGGGAAAAACTGACGACAACTGCGGTTTTGGCAACCATCTTCATCGGCTCGCCCGTATGCATTATGTTCGGCGTTCTCAGTTTGGGAAATATCCTGCCGGTTTCTCTCTGGACTCATTTCATGATGCTGACATTTCTGCTTTTTCTCTTTTGTATGGCGATTCTCATCGGAGTTTCTCTTCACACCAAACATTCCGGCTGCGAAACACCGCTTTCTAAAGCAAAGACCGGAGCGACGGCGGATGCAGCAGGCCACGGAGCCGGAAAGGCAGGCTGGCTGCTGTGGGGTTGCCTTGCCGTTGTGATGATCGGTCTCTACACAGGCTTTCAAGCCTTGTCGGTAAGCCGTCAAAAGGCCGAAATTTATATTTCTCCGGTCGGTGATGATGCCAATACGGGGAAGGCCGACAAGCCGTTTCGCACACTGGATCGTGCCCGTGCCGAAGTTCGGAAAAGAAATGAGGCGGGTATCTTGCCGAAAGGCTCTGTCAACATCTGGCTTCATGGAGGATCTTATCAACAAAATTCTCCTTTAATTTCAATCCCTGAAGACTCCGGTGTGCCGGACAGGCCGATCGTCTGGAAGGTGTTTCCCGGAGAAAAGCCTGTTTTCTTGCCATGAAGTAACTATCGATTTAACGGACACGCAAAAAGAAACCGCTGAGTTCCGGGAAAGGCATATAAAATGAAAAAATACAGTTGTTTTTGCAAAACGTCACAGCTCGTTATTACAGGGCTGGCAGGGCTGAGTGCGTCCGGATATTCCCTCGCGGCCGAAGCGCAAAAACCGAACATCGTTTTCATTCTTACAGATGATCAGGGCTATGGCGATATGGGGCGAACCGGTAACCCGATCCTTAAAACGCCGAATATGGACCGGTTGTATGACCAAAGCGTCCGGTTTGACAACTTTTGCGTAGAAGCATCCTGTGCGCCGTCCCGGACAGCTCTGATGACCGGGATGTACCCCTTTAAATCAGGAGTAACTCACACGATTCCTCCGCGCGAGCATGCGGCAAAGGATCGTACGATTCTTCCGCAGCTTCTCAAGCAGGCCGGCTATGGCACAGCGGTCATCGGGAAATGGCACATCGGAGAAGGTCCGGGCTACAGCCCGAAAGACCGCGGATTTGATTATGTTGTTTCGATTGTCGGCCCGCAGCAGGAGGGAGGGTTCTTTAACCCGGTTGCTGTGCGTAACGGTAAGCAGATAAAGAGTCAGGGATTCCGCGAAGACGTGCTTTTCGATGAGGCTATTCGCTTTATTGATGAAAGCAAAGATCGTCCTTTCTTTTGTTATCTGACTCCCTGGTCTCCGCATACACCCTTACGTGCTCCCGAAGAGGATATCGCGCCGTATCGCGGGAAGGTGGATGAACAAACGGCTGTATTTTTCGGAATGGTGGCCAATCTGGATAAAAATGTCGGACGTTTGATGGCGCGGCTTGATGAGCTGGGCCTGAGCAGCAACACCATTGTAATGATGATGAATGATAACGGCGGAACCCATGGCGTCGATACCTACAACGCCGGCATGCGCGGATGTAAAGGCACTTCCTGGGTCGGCGGATTCCGTGCGTTTTCGCTTTGGCGCTGGCCGGCGAAATGGGCTCCGCATAATGTCACTGCGCTTACGTATGAGGCGGATGTTCTGCCAACACTGGCGGAGATAGCCGGCGTGCCTCTGTCTGCGGAACTTGAAGCCGAAAAAGACGGATACAGCCTGACTCCGCTGCTGGAAGGCCGGAGCGTTGACTGGGAAGACCGGATGGTGTTTCAGCATGTCGGGCGCTGGGCCGGAGGCATGGCGGCGCTCAGCAAATATACCGATGCGGCCGTCCACTGGAAAAACTACATGCTGGTGCGACGGGAACCTTCAGAAGACCCTGACGGACTAAGTGCTGCGGACAAACAATCGTCCAACAACAATCTTATGCGGATTCAGAAAGGAGCGATCCAGGCGCCATTTACCAAAGCCAATGCGCAGTTCCACTGGGGGCTGACACACGGCTGGGAACTGTATGATGTTACTGCCGATCCGGCCTGTAAGAAGAATATTGCCGGACAGATGCCTGAACTCGCGCAGCGGATGGCGGCGGCTTACGATGTCTGGTGGGATAAAGTGTTCCCGCAAATGATTGAACTGGGTGGCGATAAGCCGGCAGAAGAAAATTGGTACGAGACACACAACATAAGATAGCACAATGAAAGAACGCCTGTTATTTTTGCCTACCGCAGTGGCAATTATGACAGGTAATAAAAATTGAGGGTCAAGATGCTGTCAGAGCGAAACCATTCCAGATGTTTTTCAGGGCTGTTGGGGATTTTTGTTCTTTTTGCGCTGGCTGCTGTTGGGGCGGTGACGCCTTCTGCTCTTTCAAGCAGCGAACCGCAGTGCGGGCCGCTGGATTACGGGGTGCTTTTCTTCCATGACGGCAGCTTCGGAAAAGACAGTCAGGCTCGCCGGCTTCTTTGTCTGCAAACCGGACGCTACGGGGCAGAGTTTGATGTTGAAAAAGCGACGCTAACCCGTCTGGGGCCGGTGTCAAATGCTCCGGACTATGAAGCTGCCGTTAAAGCATACAATGGGATTATAGACCGGGTGGCGGAATGCTCTTCCGAGATGCGGATCGAAACAGCCGGCAAAGTTTACCGGTGTACGCGCGGTGCTGAACCGTGGGTGCTCAGTTCGAATCCGACAAACTACTGGGTCATTAAATTGGAGAAGGGTCAGAAAGTCGGTGACGATCAAAACACGAACAATAAAAAGACCAATCTGCGGCTGAGAGAATACGGCCGCTATAAACAGGAATTTGAGATTGACCGGCTCCGCTTTGAAAGTGAACAGGGCGAACCGCTCAAGGCTTGTGTACGGTTGCTCGTCGAAAGCTGGCCGGATGTGTTGAGACTCTCACTGGAGGTTGTTCCAGAGGTGTCGCTGGAACAGGCCTCTGCCCGGATTTTTGTGAAAGGAACTAATCGTGTTTACCAGTCGGCAGACACTAAGCCGGAACAGTGGCCTGCCGGTATTCGCCAAAAAGTGCCGCTGATTATACCGTTTACCGGCACCCCGGTCATGGAATCCGGATCGACGGCAGTGGAAGCCACCGATCTTTTGACCGGAGAGAAGTTGCCGGTCGCGTACGATTCCGGCATGGATACCTGGAAAGTCCAGCTGAACAACCATACCTATGCAGCGTCCGTCCTGAACAATCTGGATCGTTATTCATTGAAGCTGATCAATTTCTCGGATACGGAACGTGTATTTCGCGTGATGTTTGCGAATGAGATGGCCTACAACAATCGAAACCTGCCTCCTGAGCAACAGGGGCGGACGGATTGTGCCGGTGTCATGGGCGCTTTGATGATTCTGCGGGATGAGAAAGGAGTGCCGATCGGGCTCCCGTTGCAGGATGCCCACAATTGGCCGACGCTTGAACAAGCCAGAAAAGGTACGCCGGATCTGCTGCCCTGGCTGGATATCGACCGGTTTGATTACGACTCCTGGCTTCATTACACCATGGTTGGCCGCCTGCCGGGCCGCTCCGGGTGGACGGGGCGTGGCGATGTGAGTCATGCTTTGTGGGGAAAAACTCCGCAGGCCAGTTTTTATTTTCTGTCTCTGATCGGCTGGGGCTACTACAGCTTATGGGATGTGGCCATTCAGGGAAACTGGGGAGAAAGCATCACGTACAATCTGGGAGGATACTGCGATTTCGATGTAGGGGATATGCGCGGGTTATATGTCAAATCCTACGATTCGTGGCGGCCAGTACCTTTCGAATGGACGCCTAACGCGGGCGGGGCCAACTTCCTGCATTATAAAACCGGCGGAGAAAAAAAATATCTGGACACGCGCCGGTATTTGCCGGTTCCCGGCCCCTGCCTGACGCGCGCTGTTTTCTGCGGAAAGACGGCGGATCAGAAAATTGCTTTTGATATTACGGCAGAACATCCGCGCACCGATGACATCAACCGCAGTTATTACCGTATCCGGTATCAAGTGCTGGAGGATACCGCATTTGATCATCTGGCGTTTTTTCAGCTCGGCACCACCTCGTATGACTTTAACAGCGCGAAAGCCATTGCATGGGGCACCCGCGACGGGCTGGAGCAGGAGATCGAAAATCCTCCGCTGGGAACTTTGGAATATTTCAAAAAGGGAGTGGCGTTTGACGGTCCTGCGCCGTGGTGGATATCTATGCATCGTTCAGAGCTGACGGAGGAGTATCGCGGCGATCAGGTTCATTTAGGAATGTGCAGTCGCGGACTGATTGTCCGGTCATGGGATGCAGTACTCGGCAGTGAACGGGTCGGGAAACCGCATATTTCGTTTTTTGGAACCTATCACCGTTATCCGGGCATTCTGACGGAGATTTCGCCTCCGCCGGAACTGAAGATGCTGAAGAAGGGCGATTATGTGGATATGCAGATTGAGGTCGACCTTCTCCCTAAAATTGCAACCAACTATCTGGGCACCAACGAAGCGCTCAAAAAGTCTCTGCTTGCAACGGCAGATACGTGGCAGGCGGTTTACCGACAGGTAAAAGGAAACGATCTGAAGCTCAAGGTGACCGAGGGCCGGTTGCAGCGGAACTATCCGGTCGAAATCGCTGTCGGTAATACCGGCGCGGCAGAAGTGGAAGTGACCGGGGGGCTGGCCTATGTTCCGTTTACCTTTACCGGTGTGACTTCGCAGAAAAATCCCGTCGTCTATGAACTGCAGGCTGACGGCACAAGAAAAACAGTGGACCAGTCAGATCACGGAAACGACTTCTGGCAGGCGGAGCGCGATACCTCAACAGGACTTTACCGGATCACCTACAACCTGAACCTCGACAGCCCGGAAGATCAGCCGGTAACGCGCCGTTTCCGTTTTGAAACTGAACATGCGGATAAAAAATGAGTAAAAAAGGCAGAAAATGAGTAAAAACAAAATATTCAATAAAACGTCACAGTTATTTATTACAGGGCTGACCGGGCTGACCGGGCTGAGCGTGGCCGGACATTCTTCCGCGGCCGAAGCGCAAAAGCCGAATTTCATTTTCATTCTTGCGGATGATTTGGGGTGGGGCGATATCTCCTGCCACGGGCACCCGCACATCAAAACGCCGAATATTGATCGTTTGGCTGCCGAGGGGACGGATTATCAGTTTTTCACGGTGGCCGGAGCCAGCTGTTCGCCCAGCCGTACCGGTCTGCTGACCGGCCTGTGTCCGGCCCGTTTCAACATGAATTACGCGCTCGCTTCACATGCCATCAACAGTAAAAGAAATTCTCCCGATTTTCTTGATGTCCGGGCGGTGACGCTGCCCCGTCTGCTGAAAGAGCGGGGCGGTTATGCCACGGCACACTTCGGTAAATGGCATTTGTCAAATGAAGATGCGATCCCGTTTGCCCCTCTTCCTGTGGAATACGGATATGACCGGACGGGTGTGTGGAACGGGGGCGGGCCTAATATTGGGGATGGAATTACAAAGTCGCCGGAGTATGACCGCGAACATCCTTCGGCGTTCGTGACGGAAGCGGCGGTAATGCAGACGATCAAATTCATCACGGAAAACCGCGACCGCCCGTTTTTTGTGAATCTCTGGATTCATGAATCGCATACAAAAATCGAGCCGACCGACGCGCAAAAAGAAGCCTATATGCAATATGACGAGCCGTACCGTTCCTATTATGCCTGTATCGGAAATGCCGACCGGCTGCTGGGCCGGCTGTTCGACTGGTTGCGGGAAGCCGGGCTGGAAGAAAAAACCATTATTGTCTTTTGCAGCGACAACGGGCCGGAGGTGCCGAGTGAAAACCCGAAACAGATAACCTACTACAGCCGCGGAAGCACCGGCGGGCTGCGGGGTGCAAAACGCAGTCTTTTTCAGGGCGGGACAGGGGTTCCGTTTATCGTGAAGTGGAAGGGACATTATCCTGCCGGTAAAGTGGACAGCATCAGTCAGCCCAGCGCACTGGATATTCTGCCAACATTCTGCGAGCTGGCCGGAGTCGCTTTGCCGGACGGATTCACACCGGACGGGGAGAGCATCACCGCGCTGTTAAAGGGCGATCCGTGGAACCGCAAAAAACCGCTGTTCTGGCATGGGCCGGGTGAACGTCCGGACAGTGACGAGTTCTGGGCGAAGCTGTGTATCGAGCGCGGACCGTACAAGCTCTATATGAACTCCGATGCTACCCGGATTGAACTGTATAACGTTCTGGAGAACCGGAGTGAAAATGTGAATCTCGCCGAACGATATCCGGAGAAAGCACAGGAAATGAAAAAAGATCTGCTGGCCTGGGCGGCGGCTCTGCCGGAGCATCCTGATCCGGTCTGTGTGATACCGAAAGGCGCGGAAGGTTCTAAAAAAAAGGCAGTAAGTGAATAAATCCCGGCGCTGAAATTTACAAACATTGGAAAAAGGAATGATATGAAGCATAAAAAAAACATAAAACGGTTGTGCGCGCAGAGTTCGGCGGGCATTTCGGTGATGGCTCTGGCGGCACGCGGTTTTTCAGCAACGGTTCCGCCGCCGGACGCCCGTCCTAATATCGTTTTCATCCTCACCGACGATCAGGGTTACGGCGATATGGGGCGGACCGGCAACCCGATTCTCAAGACACCGAACATGGACCGGTTGTATGATCAAAGCGTCCGGTTTGACAATTTTTGCGTGGAAGCATCCTGTGCGCCGTCCCGGGCCGCGCTGATGACCGGGATGTATCCCTTTAAATCCGGCGTAACTCATACGCTCCCGCCGCGCGAGCACATGGCAAAGAATCGTGTGACTCTTCCTCAGCTTCTTAAGCAGGCCGGTTATACCACCGCCCACTTTGCAAAGTGGCATCTTGGAGCCGGGCCGGGATTCAATCCATCTGACAGGGGTTTTGATTGGGATATGATTTTGAAAAAAGGGGTTGCCGGTTTTTTTGATCCGGACATTATCCGCAACGGGAAAGAGATAAAAACCAAGGGCTTCCGCGAAGATGTGATTTTTGATGAGGCGATTTATTTCATCGAGCAGCATCGCGAAAAACCGTTTTTCTGTTATGTCGCCACTTTTTCACCGCACGCGCCATTGCGTGCCCCTGAGGAGGATATTGCGCCGTACCGCGGGAAGGTGGATGCGCAAACCGCTGTATTTTACGGAATGGTGGCCAATCTTGATAAAAACATTGGACGCCTGCTGGTGCGGATTGATGAGCTGGGACTGAGCAGCAACACCATTGTGATGCTGATGAATGATAACGGCGGAACCTGGGGCGTCGATGCATACAACGCCGGCATGCGCGGCTGCAAAGGCACCTCATGGTTCGGCGGGTTCCGGGCGTTTTCGCTCTGGCGCTGGCCGGG
>CAIKGD010000002.1 GCA_903826865.1 uncultured Verrucomicrobiota bacterium | reverse complement strand
GAAAAGAAGCTGGCTGGCCGTTCTGCGTGAGGGCACGGCGCTCATGCGTCAAAGTCTGCGCACGCTTTGGCATAACAAAGCGCGCACCTTCCTCTCTGCGCTCGGTATTCTGATCGGCGTCGCCGCCGTTATCGCGATGGTCTCGCTTGCGCTCGGCGCTAAAGCGTCGATTAAAGAACAGCTCTCACGACTGGGCTCCAACCTGCTGAGTGTCCGGCCTTCTTTCCGCAGCAATCGGAATATTCAATTGCTGATGTCGCAGGTCGAGTGGCTGAATTACGATGATAATACCGCCATTACCGCACAAATACCGTCTGTCAAACGAACAGCATCGATTCTTTATCCCAACGTAGGTCAAAAAGTGCGGCTCCAGTACGGCTCAAAAAACTGGTCTTCCGCGATTATCGGTGTTTCACCCGAGTTTGCACCCGTACATGCCGAAGAACCTGTATTGGGTCGTTACATCAGTGATGATGACATCGCTCGACGTGCGAAGGTCGTTGTGATCGGCATGACGCCGCTCGAAAAGCTGTTTGGCGAAAACGAAAATCCTGTCGGCAAAACCATCCGCATTGACCGGCGGGCTTATGAAGTGATCGGCGTCCTGCCGGAA
This sequence comes from uncultured Verrucomicrobiota bacterium, assembly GCA_903826865.1. Lineage (GTDB taxonomy): Bacteria > Verrucomicrobiota > Kiritimatiellia > Kiritimatiellales > Tichowtungiaceae > Tichowtungia. Next base: position 55,921 of record CAIKGD010000002.1, on the reverse strand, counting down.
CGGGGCGAGGATGCCTTTCAAAATACAGACGATACGGTCAGAATTCCAATCACCACCGCACTATTCCGCCTTTTCGGTACGAAGCTGCGTTACATTGATGGAATCGACGCGGAAATCGACTCAGTTGAAAACATGGCACAAACACAAGAAGACATCCTGAATTTCCTGTCAAAACGGCACGGACGGAAACCGGAGGAGGCCGCGTTTACCATTCGAAACATGGCTGAAATTCAAAAAGTTTTCAGCGCTACAACCCGTGTCATGTCCATTCTGCTTTCCAGCATCGCGAGCATCTCGCTGATGGTCGGCGGCATCGGCATCATGAACATCATGCTCGTCTCCGTCACCGAACGCACCCGTGAAATCGGACTGCGCAAAGCGATCGGCGCACGGCGGCAGGATATTATGGCGCAATTCCTGATCGAAGCGCTGTCCATCAGCTTGCTGGGCGGCCTGTCGGGGCTGGTGCTCGGAATCGGCGTCAGCCTCGGCATGGCTCATTTTGCGGGCTGGCCCATACAAATCAGCACAATCTCGGTCTTCATCGCCTTTGGTTTTTCAGTTTTCATCGGCATCTTCTTCGGCCTCTGGCCGGCCATGAAAGCCGCGAAACTCGACCCGATCGAAGCCCTGCGCTACGAGTGAGTTTGGAAACAGACCCAACGGACCGAACAGACACAACAGAGTATTAAACTCCTTCGCCATCTCATCCGTTCCGTCCGTTTTGTCCGCCCTTCTCTCCGGTTCTGGCTTTATAAAGTCGTTCCGAAAAACCGCCGCCTTTTTCAAATTCCTGCGCCTGCCGATCCAGCAGGCGTTCAGTCAGCCAGTGCGCCTGCGCGGCCAGAATTGCGCCGAGGTTCGCGGCGCGTTCTTCGGCGGGCTGTTGTTTGCCGGGAGCGTTGATCCACGCCGCCGCCTCTTCCACCGTTTCTGGACGCAACGCCCGCGCCTTTTCAAAGGCCGGCTCGCCTATTTTCCAAAGACGGAGATTCCGCCGGTTCAAATGCTTTTGATAGTCCCGTTCCAGTTCGCCGATACTGCTTTTCGCGACATTCGTCAGATTCATCTCCAGCTTTTTACTGGTCGCGCTGTCCTCGCTGCCTTCGCCGATATTCTGGTAGCCGCTGCGCGCCGCCTGAACCATTTGATCAAAGTGGCGGTCTTTCGGCGGAACATACCGTTCACAGAAGCGGCAGGTGTAGTCGTAGCAAAGCTCGGCTACCTGATAGGCCTTCAGTTTGCGGAATCCACCATGCGCGCCGTAAATCCGCCCGGCGGCTTCCGAATTCAATGCCTTCGGATTCTTCCCGGGCACCGGGTCGTCCGTTCGCCGTTCTTCCCCGCCGTTCCGTCCGTTTCGTCTGTTTTCCCGGCTCATTCCCGCACTCACTTTCCAAACCTTGGAAAGTTTATACTGGGGCGCGGTCATTTCATCCAGCCTTAATATCCGGCGGAACGCGACCGCCTGTCCTGAGTTTACCGAAGGGCCGGGCGCGTTTTGAGCGTGCTCCGCAGGCGCGACCTGTCTTTTGGTTCGCAAAGGGAATGGCCTTGATCCCGTTGCGCTTCCGGACTCTGAATTTTCCTGTTTCATCTCCCGACCTGCAAATTCTAAGATTCATTGGCTGACCCCTTTTCTCGCACTTCTCTTTTTTGAATGGAGGATTCTGGGTCATTTTTTTCACCAGCCCCACATCAAGTATTCGGCAGTAGCATCAGCCATATCCATAAATTCCTTCATGTTCCAAGGTCGGCCATGGTCAATTTCGTATACGAGGAACTTTCCACCAGTGCGTTCCAGAACAGGTGACTCATGATATCTTGAGCTGGACGGTTTAGAAATGTGCCGCTCCGCAAGTTCTGGATGACACCGCAAATATCCTGCAAGTTGCGCCCTACTCACAGTGATATACTGCCGAAAGTCAGGTGCGTTGTTTAAGTCACCTAGGTATTCGGTAAGCAGGCTATAAACTTCCTTCAGTCCGGAAGCTAATGCCTGAAATTGCTCTTGTTCGGGTATAGGAAGTGTTTTTTTCATAGGCCAGTTGGAATGAAGTTACCAATTCGTTGAAGATAGTGTCGATACTGCTCCATTATCATAATTTCAGGATCAGTTCCGCCGAGCGATGTCCTAAACGTTGCGGGTATATTCTGATTTGCTCTGTAGACAACACCCAGTTCGGCATTGTTCACGATGCTGGGTGAGTAGTTTAAACCACGGCTAATGATTGCTTGGGATGCTGAAGATGGGAGAGACGAACCTGGAGAGAAGCTTCCTCCCATCGGCTGCGAATAAGGACGCCCAAGCTGCCAACGAGAGTCAAAAAGCCGATTCAGTTCTCTATCGGTTCGCACCACCCCAGCACGTTCGAGTGTCCCCTGTCCCGAACGAAGAACAAACTGACCCGGGCCGGAAGGACCCAAGATTTCGCTCGTTGAGGCAAGGTTTGGAAACGATACCCGATTCAGCGAAGGCGCAAGGCTGGTGGTAAGTCTGGCCGCGCCATAGCCAACACCAAAGGCTTCGGCGGCATTAAATGCCGCTCCGATGCCGGAACCAATACGCTGGCCGGTGCTAAGCTGTGAACCGGAGTTATTGTACATGTATCCTGTACCGCTGGCGGCCTGCATGGTGTTGAGTGTTCCACGCACTACCGGATTAAACGTCAGGTTGGCGGCATCATAGTGACTGCCGCTATAGTTGTAGTTGGCCTGGTACTCGTCGGCTATACCTTGGGCTATGTTGAACGGATTAAAGGCGGAAGCCGCCGCGATACCCGGTGCCATGGTGCCGCGCAGGCTGTCCTCGAATGAGTAGCCGTAGGTTTGCTGGTTGTGCAGGTCGTTCTGCGTAGAAGAAAGCCAGTTGGGGGAAGAAGCGAAGCTGTTGCCCGAACTGTATGACTTGGAAAGCTGTCCGTCGGGGTCGATGAGGTTGACCGGATCGCCGCCGCAGTAGGCGTAGAGGTTGGGGCCGTCGGCGAAGCCGGACGGGTCAGCGGTGACGAACCGTCCAAGGGTTGGATCGTAGAAGCGGCGGCCGAAGCAGTACAACCCCGTCTCTTTATCCAGCCGCTTGCTGGAAAAGAGCCACGGGTTACCGACCTGCGACATTGGACTTTCGACGTTTGACGAATCATAGATCTTCACATTGCCGTAGGCGTCGTAACGGTAGCTCTCGGCGACGGTGCCTGCGGGATTGAGCAGGACGGCGACGCTGCCGCGCTGGTCATGGACGGAAATATAGCGGTTCGTGCCCAGTTCAACAGCCACCGCCGCGCCGATTTCGTTGCCCATCCCCTCTCCAAGGATGCGGAGCTGGGTGAGAGCGTGCGCAGAGTCGAACGCGCCGATTTCCGATTGGCCGGTCCAGAGGAAGTAAAGGCCGGAGGTTTTCCGGGGGTTGAAAGACGTTGGTAGTGGGTCAGTTTGAAATTCGCTCATCTTGACCGCTTAAGCATTCAAATGCTACTCTGTGGGCATGAGTAAGAAAACTAAACGTCCAGCCGACATTAATCAATTAGCAAAATCAATCGTAGATCAGGCTACGGCTGAAACACCAGCCGATACGCCAAAGCATGATTCCGACACTATCCGCGAAGTCATGCGTGAAATGGGGCGCAAAGGTGGATTGAAGGGCGGCAAAGCTAGAGCAAAGAAACTTACTCCGGAACGTCGCAAAGAGATTGCTAAAAAAGCGGCTCAAAAGCGGTGGAAATAACACGGCAATACATTTAGCGCTAAAAACAAACCATTTAATCTAAAAAAGTTAAATAAATAAAACGTTGTATATAAACGTTTTACAAAAGTTACTGTATTCTGTATAGCAGAAACGGTTTGACATTCATTTCGATTTAATTACTCTTCCCTTGCCATATAAAAAACTGTGTTTTTAAGTGGAGGAGAAAAAATGTCAGATCATATCACGAAGACGATTGAGGACTTAAAGCTGAAGGTTTCTGAACACGAGGAAGCCGCCAGACGAACGAAGCACATGGCCAATGAACTATGCAGCATGGCTGGGATGGAAAAAATCTATGCTGATGTAGATACTCCGAAGGCACACAAACCCACGCATCTTCGTGGCGACGAGTATTACGGAAAGGGACAAGCAACCGCCGTCAGAGAGTATCTTGAGTTGAGAAAAGCCACGAATAAGGGGCCAGCGACTATTGATGAAATCCATGACGCGTTAAGCGCAGGCGGTTATCAGTTTGATGCAAAGCTTGGAAAACGTGGAATGGCTATTGCCATCGCAAAGAACACTCATACATTCCATAAACTTCCAAACGGCAAAATCGGTTTGATGGAGTGGTATCCGGACGTAAAGGAATCGAAATCGAAAAAGGGATCAGAAGAGCAATCTCCGGATTCGGGTAATGAAAAACCAGATTCTGCTGAAGAAACTACTTAATTAAACGAGGAGTTTTAGCATGGCTATAACAGCCAATATTTAAAGGAGGGTATGTGATGATCAGTTATCTTATTAAAGACTGCGCCCGCTGTGCTGGGACGAACAACGGAGCGCCGAAAGAAATACACCCAGCTTGAGAGTGACGCCAATCATCTGCTCAAGCTGGGTGCTAGTCCACCAGAAGCTTTCTATGCGCATGTAACGACACGCATAGAAGACCGGCAAAGGCCGGCAGCCTCTCTCAAAACACAAGAGAATCCTACTAGAAGTATCCTGACCGGTCAAGCATGAGTCGTTCATTATTCGGGAAATTGAATATGAAAATAATTCGTACTCATATACCGGCAGGCAAGAAGCTTATCTTCCGCCCTTGGATTACCAATCCGAAAACGGGAGAGAGAATCTATCCAAAAAGAGGGCGTTTCTTTCCCCTCTTGGTAGATGCCTAAGGGTCATTGTGCGGGCGGGGAAATTCCCCGCCCGTTTTATGTAAATTTTATTTTTATGCTTGACCGCTCAAGCATTGTGAAATACTATGTAGGCATCATGAATAAACTAAGTACAGACAAGCGGGTTCAAATCGTGCGTTGTTTGGTAGAAGGCAACAGCATCCGTTCTACATGCAGAATCACAGGATCCGCAAAGAATACGGTTGTTAAACTGCTCTGTGACATAGGAGCGGCTTGTTTGGAATATCAAAGCGAAGTGCTAGCGAACCTGCCGTGCAAGCGCATCCAATGCGATGAAATCTGGTCTTTTGTGTACTCAAAAGCAAAGAACGTACCCGAAGGAAAAGAGGATTCTGCCGGTGACGTGTGGACGTGGACGGCAATCTGTGCAGATACGAAACTGGTTCCCTGCTGGGCCGTTGGCAACCGTGATGCCGAAACGGCCTATTATTTTATTCACGATCTGGCAGCACGTCTGGCAAATAAAGTTCAACTGACAACAGACGGATTTAAGGCTTATGTGAATGCCATAGATGAGGCATTCGGAAGCGATATTGACTTCGCACAGTTGGTCAAAATTTACGGAAATCTGCCCGTTAAAAACGAACAAATAAGATACAGTCCCGGAGTATGCACCGGAATACGTGTTGCAAAGCACACCGGCAATCCCGACGCTAATCACGTATCAACGAGCTTTGTAGAGCGGCAGAATTTGACAATGCGGATGGGTATGCGCCGTTTTACCCGTCTGACGAATGCCTTTTCAAAGAAGATTGAAAACCACGAACACGCTATAGCCCTGCATTTCATGCACTACAATTTCTGCCGGATTCACCAGTCATTGCGCGTTACTCCGGCAATGGAAGCCGGTGTTTCCGATCATGTATGGGAACTTGAAGAAGTTATCGGCTTGCTTGATAAAAAAGAAAAATCAAACTGACCCACTACCAAGACGTTACGCGGCTTGACTGCAAAGGCTTCTCATAGATAATGCCACGGTTGTTTCCGGAGTGCTTTAATTTATGATCAAGGTTTCCAATCTGACTAAACAGTTTTCGGGCCATACGGCGGTGGACGATGTTTCGTTCGAAGTCGGCCGGGGCGAAATCGTCGGCTTTCTCGGCCCGAACGGCGCCGGAAAGACCACGACGATGCGGATGCTGACCGGTTTTCTGCACCCGACACGCGGCGCGGTGGAAATCGCAGGCTGTAACGTGTTTGAAGACCCGATCGAGGCGCGCCGCCATATCGGCTATATGCCGGAAAGCTGCCCGCTCTATCACGAAATGCGGGTGGATGAATATCTGACGTTCCGCGCGCAGATCAAAGGGGTGGCGCGTCGGATGATCCGTGAGCGGCGCGACACCGTGAAAGAGCAGTGCGGACTCACCGATGTCGGCCGCCGGATTATCGGCCATCTTTCGAAAGGCTACCGCCAGCGCGTCGGCCTTGCCGACAGCCTGCTCCACGATCCTGATCTGCTGATTCTCGACGAGCCGACGGCCGGTCTCGACCCCAATCAGATCCGCGAAGTGCGCGAACTGATCCGTAAGCTGGCCGAACGCCACACCCTGCTGCTTTCAACGCATATTCTGCCGGAAGTCGAAATAACCTGCCGCCGGATTCTGATTATCAACAAAGGGAAAATCGTAGCCTCGGATTCGCCGGAGAGCCTGCAGAAGCGGCTGAAAGGCGATGTGCTGATCAGCGCGGAAATCGCAGGCGATCCTGCGGTAATTGAAGCGGCGCTCAAAAAACTCAGTTCCGTGGATGTGGTTGCGCATGAGCCGCTCGAAGACGGCTGGAACCGCTACCGGATTGATTCATCCGCGCCCGGTATCCGCACCCAGGTTTTTGAATACGCGGTTTCCAATGGCTGGAAACTCCGCGAACTGCATCTGGAAAGCCGTTCGCTCGAAGATGTTTTTGTGGCCATCACCCGCGACGACACGGCCATGGAGGCGAAATAATGAGAACTTTCTTTGCACTCTGGCGGCGTGAACTGGCGGCGCTGTTTCTTTCGCCTATCGCCTATGTGATGCTGATGTTTTTTCTGCTGGTGACCGGCTGCGGCTTCTACTGGCTGGTAAAGGAAAATCTGGAAGTGCTGCGTTCGGTGCAGGGACTGATGGTGGTGATCTGGGCCTGTATGCTGATTGTTCTGCCGATCCTCACCATGCGCACGTTCGCTGAAGAGCGTAAGAACGGCACCTTTGAAACGCTGATGACCGCGCCGGTTAAAGATTCAACCGTGGTTTCCGCCAAGTTTGCAGGCGTTCTCTCCTTCTTTATGCTGATGTGCCTGCCGACCTTGCTCTATCCGGTGATCCTCCGTCTGCTGGCACCCGAGGCCGCGCATTTGATCGACGCAGGCCAGATTGCCGGCGGTTACCTGATGGTCGGCCTGATCGCCTCGGCCTTCATTGCGCTGGGTATGCTGGCTTCGGCGCTGACCACCAATCAGATCATCGCCGCCATTTCGACCTTCTCGTTGATGAGCATTCTTTTTTTCGGCGGACTTTTTGAGCCGCATCTTTCGAAAAACGTGATGGTGCGCGAAATCGGCGGCTATCTTTCCTCGGCGCTGCACCTGATGGAATCGGCGCGCGGTGTTTTCGATTCCCGCTCCGTGGTGCTTTATCTGAGCACGACCGTCTTTTTTCTCTTCGTAACCGTTAAGGCAGTTGAAGCCCGCCGTTGAAGTATAATGCTTATGAAAAACCGCAGACATCGTTTATGGATCACGCTCAACACCGGCGTTGCTTTACTGCTGGCTCTGGCTGTCGTGCTCATGGTCAACTACCTTTCTTTCCGGCACTACCACCGCGAGGACTGGAGCCGCACGAAGCTTTATGATCTTTCCTCCAAAACCACCGGCCTGCTGGAGAGCCTCGACAAACCGATCGCCGTGACCGTCTTTTTTCAGCCCGGCAACGTGCTCTACGAAGACATCCACAATCTTTTGCGCGAATACCAGTTTCATTCCGGCCGTTTGAATATCCAGTGGGTCGACCCCGACCGCGATATTGTGCAGACCGAAGAACTGGCTGTAAAATATAAGGTGACCGACCCCAATGTGGTGGTGTTCGACTGCGAAGGCCGCAGTAAATATGTCCGCGCCGACGAAATTGCCAATGTCGACAAATCCAGCGGCATTGACCGCATTATGGCGTTTAAAGGAGAGCAGGCTTTTTCGTCCGCCATTCAGGGCGTTGTCCAGAAAACCGTTCCGGTGGTTTACTTCCTGACCGGACACGGCGAACGCAGCATCACCGACTTCGATCGCCGCACCGGATTTTCCGGTGTTGCTCAGCTGATCGAACGCGACAACATTGAAGTCAGGCCGCTGCAACTGAGTACCGCAAAACAGATTCCTGCCGACTGCGGCGCGCTGATTGTCGCAGGAGCCTCGCAAAGCATGTCAAAAGCGGAAGCCGATTTGATCGCGGTCTGGCTGCGCCGCAGCGGCCGGCTGATGGTACTGGCCGATGCCGGGCAGACCTCGGGACTCGAAAAGATTCTTCAGGAGTGGGGCGTGCTGCTGCGCAACGATGTCGTAATCGACCCCGACCGTACGCTGACGGGCCGCGAAGTTTTTGTATCCGCCTATAACCGCCACCCCATCACCGCCAAACTTGGTACCACCGCCGCTATTTTCCATCTGCCGCGCTCGGTCGAACTCGACTACACGCAACCCAAAACCACTTCGGCCGACCGTCCGCAGGTGACCCCGCTGGCGCTTTCCTCCAAGAACAGCTGGTCGGAAACACAGCCGGATCAGGTGCCCGCCAAATATGACAAAGGCACGGACGATCTGCCCGGTCCCGTTTCCATGGCCGTCGCAATTGAAAAAGGCGACACAACCGGATTGCTTGACGTGCAGATCCGTCCGTCACGCCTGATCATTTTTGGAGATTCCGGCTTTGTTTCCAACAGCGGACTGACCGGCGGTGACGCCAGCCTTTATATGAGTTCGCTCAACTGGCTGCTCGACCGCGAACAGCTGATGGCCATTGCGCCGAAAAAAACGGACGACACCTGCCTCAAACTGACCCGTGAAAAAATCCGCATTCTCTCCTGGAGCACCGTCGGGGTTATCCCGGCACTGGCCGCACTGCTCGGCACGGTGCTCTGGTTCCGGAGAAGAAAATAACTTCATGAAACATAAAGCCACTAACTGGATGCTTTTGATCGGCGCCGTGCTGCTCGGCGGGTTTATTCTGATTTTTGAACGCGGCAGCGAAAACTCTCATCAGCAGACACGGCGCATGCACACCGTTTTTTCAGTTTATCCCGAAAGTATTGAACAGATCCTGCTGGAGCGCGACGGTGTACAGATTCAATGCACGAAAACCGCCGGCATTTGGCGGCTCACCAAACCGGCCGACGCGCCGGTTGATTCGGGCGTGGTCGAAAAAATGATCGTCGGCCTGGCGCGTGTTGAGCGCGGCGAACTCATCACCGCGCAAACGCTCCGGGAGCGGAATCTCACGCCGGCGGCTTATGGATTTGACGCCCCGCGCGCGCGCATCACTTTTAAAAACAACCGCGGAACCTTTACCTGGCTGGTCGGTCGCGATGCGCCGGTCGGCAAAACACTCTACGTCATGCCCGAAGGCGGCGGCGACATCATCGCCGCGCCGCGCACCCTGCTCAGTCTCATTCCGCAGAATCCTTCGTGGATACGCGACCGTACACTTTTCTCCGGCGAAACCGCTGCCGTGCGCGGCCTCGATCTGCGCCGCACGGGCGGCTTCCTCCAGTTGCGCCAGCCGGAAAACAACGGCTGGGTGATGAAACAGCCGCACACGGGCCGTGCTGACAGCCAGGCCGTACAGGCGCTCATTGGAAAAATATTCTCCGCACGCATCGTTGATTTCATCAGCGATGAAAAAGCCGATCTGACTGCTTACGGCCTTGAAAAACCGGCTTATGAGCTGACGATTTTCACTCAGAATGAACTCACGCAGACCCTGCTTATCGGGAATCCGCTTCCGGAAAAACCGGAAGCACGTTATGCCAAACGGATCGAAAGCGATTCTGTTTTCACCGTGCCCTCGGAGTGGACCAAAGAATTTGAAACAGACGCCGGCCTGTTGCGCAGCCGTCAGGTGCTCGGTCTGCCGCCCGAACGCATTACCGCCATACAACTGACCCGCGGCGAGCAGCAGGTCGGGCTGATTCGTTCTAACGGCCAATGGCAGGTTGTCCGGCCGGTGCGCTGGGATACGGATGCAGAACAGACCGGTGAACTGCTGAAAGCGCTGACCGGAGCCGCTGTTAAAGAATTTATCGATACACCGGCCGCCGCACAGACCGCACAGATGGTATCTGCACCGTGGGAAATTGTTCTGACGTCTGATGGTAAAACCAATACCCTGCGCGTCAGTGAGCTTGGCACCAACGGGCTGCGACTGGTTCAGTGCAGCGGTGAAGTTTCGTTTTACAGCACCGCTGGCTGCATCGTCCGCGACACCTTCGCCGACCCGCTCTTCTACCGCAGCCGCACCGTGCTGGAGGTGAATCCGATGTTGATTCAAAAAATAAACGTACAGAGCGGCGGAACAGAACAGTCCGTTCAGAAAACAGACACCGGCGTCTTCGCCGCCGGGCAGCCCTCCCGTCAGGTCAATGCCGAGGCGCTGACCGGTCTGATGTGGGCGCTCAATGAGCTGCGCACAGGCCGGTATGTAGAATACAATCCTGTTTCTCTAAAACCCTACGGACTGGAACAGCCGCAAACTGCGCTGATCGTTACGCTTAGCGACACGAACGTTGTCGGACGTATGATTCTTCTTGGTTATAAAACTGAAGACGGCCGCTTTGCCATGATTCAGGGCCAGAACATCGTTTTTGTGGTTTCAGAAAAAACCGCGCAAACCCTCACCCGCGAACTGACGGTGCCCATTGAAAAACAAGCTGAAGAAATTAAGCAGCCCTGATTCCCGTGCAGTCCGTCGAGGAAATCTTTTGTTGCATATCCTCCGTCTGACTGGATTTGCACTGGGGCTTTCTGTTCTGCTGGCGCTCTTTGCGCTGCTGGTTGTCGGGCTGCCGCCCAGTCTGACGCGGCGCATTACCGCGCAGGTGCAGCAGGCCGGTATCCCTCTTCAGGTTCAGTCCATCCGGCTTTCGCCGCGGCGCGGCTGGGTGCTTAATAATGTCCGGCTCTACAGTACTTCGCCTGACGACCTGCAACCGCTTTTAACTGCGAAAAAAATTTATGTCTTTCTCTGGCCGGTCGATTGGAAAAGACCCGCCGAAGGCGGCTGGCATATTAAAATCTTTGTCCGGGATCTCGGTGTTTCTTTGGGACGTTCGTGGGAAAGTGTGCTGCCGGAAAACCATCCGTTCCGTTCGGTCAGCAAACTTGATACTGCGCTGATTGTCTCGCCCGGATGTATCACGGTTGAAAACGCCGCCTTGCGCTGGGGCGGGGTGTCTATTCTCACGCACGGTACCGCCAGCTTCTCCCGCGGCGGTGAAGTCCGGCAGGACACCGACGACTTCTGCAGCCGTGCCGCCAAAGCGGCGGACGTGCTGAGCCGACTGAAGTGCGATAAGCCTCCGCGCCTCAATCTCACTTTCAATTTTAATGACACCCGGCCCGATGAAAATTTTCTGGATGCTGTTTTGACGGCCGATGGAATCACTTTGCGCGACCGCGTTTACGAGCAACTCGCCGGTGCGGGCGGTTACCGCGGCGGCATCTGGACGCTTTCAGCGCTGCAGCTGAAACGGGCGGATCGTGAGCAGATCGTTCTGCACGGCACGATTAATGTCGCGAACAGCAATGCGCAGGTATCCGTCGAAAACACCCTGTCCGCCGCCGACCTGTTCAACCTGCTGCCTGACGACGCGCAGTCCGCTGTGGCTCAGACCGGCATAAAACCCTATGGACAGTTCAACTTTACCGCGGCACTCGGCCCCGCACCATACGATCTGTTGACTGAAAAAATTGAAGTGCAGGTACAGCAGGCGCAGATCAAACGGAACGACCTCACATTTGATCCGCTCTCTTTCCACCTTGTTCGCACAGGCAGCCGGGTTGAAGTGACGAATATCCAGGCACGCATCAATAGCGGGCCGGTTACCGGAAGTTTTAAACTCAATCTCGAATCCAAGACCTGGACGGCCCGGATACAAGCCCAATGTGACCCTGAAATTGCAGGCGCTTATGACGAAGACCTCCGGGATTTTATCCGCCGCTTCCGCTTTCCGGCAGGACAGCCGAACGCCGATCTGGTCGTCTCGCAAACAGTCCCCGGCGAACCGCTCGTCATCGCCGGCGTGCTTTCCGGCGACCGCTTCACCTGCGGCGGTGTGCCGATCGAGCACCTCGAAACGTTCATGGTCTATTCCAACCGGATACTCAGCCTCAATCCGCTGAATGCCGTTCGCGGCAACAAGCGGTTTGACGGCAGCGTGCAAGTTGACTTTGACCGTGAACTCGCCTCCTTCAACGCCACTAACAGCTTTCCGCCAGCTGATATTGCGCATGTACTCGCGCCGGAAGAGCACACCGTTCTCAAGCAGTTCCTCTTCAACGGTCCGGTTTATGCTGTCGGCCGCGGACAGATCGACTACGGCGGATGGACCAACCATAACTTCAGCGGAACCTTTCGATCCGAAAATGTCAGCATGAGCAAACTGCAGGCCTCCGTCTTCAGTGCTGATATCAAGGGACGCGGCACACAGCTTCTCTTCACCAATGCCGCCATTCAGTTCTACAGCGGCCGCGCTGAAGGCTCCGCCGAATTCGACCTTTTCCTCGAAGACGGATCTGCACCTTACCGTTTTAATGCCCGTATCACCGGCATCGATCTGGCACAGATGCTCGGGCAGCTCTCCGCCGGCGACCACAGCAGCCGTACACGCGGACAGCTCGCGGCCGTGCTCAACTTTACCGCCGATGCCAAATCCGGTTTTTGGAAATCTGTTCAGGGCAGCGGACAGATGAAAATCGAAAACGGCTGGCTGGCTGACATCCCGCTGTTCGGCGGGTTTTCAAGACTGACGCAGGCTGCGTTCCCCGGTTTCAAACTCTTTTCGCTCACCGCCTTCTCCGCCGACTACGAACTGCACGATGGAGCAGTCTGGAGCGAAAACGCGCAACTGGGCGGCACCATCCTCAGCGCCCGCGGGCGGGGAAACTATTCGCCGGAAAAAGGCCTTGATTTTACGGTAGCGGCTGAGCCTCTGCGTCAAACGGGCGGCGGAGACAAGGAATGGTATCAGCTCAACCGGCTGGCCGCCAGCGCACTCAAAGAAGGCGCCGCGCCGTTTTTCCGTCTGCTGGAATTCAAACTCGAAGGGCCGCTCGACAAGCCCGAGTGGCGCTTTGCTTACCTGCCCAAAGGAACCTCCGAACTTCTCGGCCGTTCCAAAGAAAAATAAATTCCAACAGCTGGAAACTACTTCTGCCAGTGGCCGGGATTTTTGCCGCCTTTGCGGTTTTTATCTTTCGGACTGTAGGGATGGGCCGTGCGCTTTTCGTCGCGCTTCGCGGGATTACCCGCACCGGCCAGCGACACACTGACCTGGCGGCCTTCAAAGTCGACCAGGCTCTTGGAAAAACTGTCGATCACACCCTGTGCGGCATCGCGCGGTACTTCAAAAAACGACAGTAAATGCGTGATGTTAATCCGGCCGATTTCAACACTGCTGTTGCGGTCGGCGACGTTGACCAGATTCATCAGTTGTTTAGGACTCAGCCGGTTGGCCTTGCCGATATTCATGGCCAGTTCAACCAGTCCGCCCGCCGCAGCCTGTTTTTTACGTGCCGCATGCCCGACGGCTTCATGAACGGTTTCTGCGTTGATATCAGGTTCTTTGCTGTAGTAGTCGAGCATGCGCTGCAGTTCGAGCGAAGCGAAGCGCCGCAGCAGTTCTTCGCGGGAAAGACCTTCGAGACTCTTGCAGAGCGACGGCAGAATTTCATCAATCAGCCCCGGTTCGGGCGAGACCTGGCTCAGGCGTTCCATCAGGCCGATCAGCCGCGCTTCGCAAATGTTCGCGCCTGTCGGCACGGCGCGCTGTACAAATTTACGGCCCAGCTGCTTTTCGATGCACTTCACTTTGTGGTGCTCGCGCATATTGATCAGCGCAATCGAAACACCGGCTTTGCCGGCGCGGCCGGTACGGCCGCTGCGGTGGGTATAGCTGCCGAGATCATCGGGCAGGCTGTAGTTGATGACGTGCGTGAGATCGTTCACATCGAGGCCGCGCGCGGCGACATCGGTGGCAACCAGCATCTGCATTTCCCGGGCGCGGAATTTTTTCATAACCCGGTCGCGCTGCTGCTGCGTCAGATCGCCGTGCAGCGATTCGGCCTTGTAGCCGTCTTTGCCGAGGTGGTCGGCGATATCCTGCGTCTCCTGGCGTGTACGGCAGAATACAATGCCGTACATCTCCGGATAAAAATCGGCGAGGCGTTTAAGCGCGCGGTAACGGTCTTTGGCGTGGACAACCACAAATTCGTGACTGATGTTTTCGGCACCGGCGTTGCGTGTGCCGACGGTGATTTCTTCCGGATCCGTCATATACTTTTTGGCAATGGCCGCAACCTGTCTGGGCATCGTAGCCGAAAACAGCAGGGTCTGTGCGCCTTCGGGCACTTCGGAAAGAATCGCTTCAAGGTCTTCTTCGAAGCCCATGTTGAGCATTTCGTCGGCTTCGTCGAGCACAACGCGCTTGATCTTCGAAAAGTCGGCGCGTCTGCGGCGCAGCAGATCGTTCATGCGGCCCGGTGTGGCAACGACAATATCAACACCGCGCACCATCGCCGAAAGCTGCGGCTTGATGTCGGCTCCGCCGTACACGGCGAGAATCCGGACGCCGCGTGCACAAGCGGCGAAATTTTCGAGGTCGCGGGCGATCTGCATGCAGAGTTCGCGCGTCGGACAGAGAATCAGCGTCTGCGGGGTTTTGATTTCCGGATTGAGCATTTGGAGAATCGGCAGGCCGAACGCGGCGGTTTTGCCGGTACCGGTCTGTGCCAGCGCGACAAGGTCGCGGCTGTTGTTGAGAATCGCCGGAATAACCGCCGCCTGAACCGGCGTCGGGGTTTCGAAACCAAGGCGGGAAATGCCTTCGAGTATTTCGGGGCTGAGCCCCATGTCAGTAAACTTCATTGATACACCCATGTTTATTGCAGGAACCCAAATACCGATCTCTATTCCTGCAAGTAAACACCGGGGCCGAAAAATTCAAGGCGCGCGGAGGATGGGGGCTGGACGGGGAAAGATCAACTTAAATTAACGCATAAAAAAGTGGGCCCGCTCGGACTTGAACCGAGGACCAAGAGATTATGAGTCTCCTGCTCTGACCAACTGAGCTACGGGCCCGAAGAGGCAACAAGATAGTGTGCTCCCTGTTTCGACGCAAGCTCTTATGCCATACAGCCGTTTCCAAGGACTGGAACTTGAGTGTGCAGAAAAGTGAGTGGCGAGGGCACGTCCGGGATCCCGGCAAAAGTGTTCTTAAAACAGGCCCAGCTGTTCGGGGCGGGACTCGTACTGCGGAAATTTCATGAGCGGCTGTTTGGCCAGTGCGAGGAGCGCGTGAACGCTGGCGGGCTGTCTGGCGTTTTCAAGCGCTTCGACGATGCGCGCGAAGAGGCGGCCGCAGAGGATGCAGTCGTCCTCAACTCGGTGAAGGGTGCCGTTCGGAAATCCAAAATGGCGGACAAGGGTTCCGAGTTTGTAGTTGAACATACCGGGAAAAATAATCCGGGAGAGCGCGCAGGTGTCCAGAATGACGCCTTTTGGGTTGCGGGCACGGTGTTTTTCGACGACGGCCAGCAGAAATTTAAAATCGAACGGCGCGTTGTGGGCGACGAGAGGCAGGTCACCGCAAAACTCCGCAAGTTCCGAAAGCACTGTTTCGATCCCGGGTTTATCCGCGACCATGTCGTCGGTAATGTTGTTGATTGCGGTTGCCTCTGGGGGAATCGGGCGTCCGGGATTGATGAGGGTGCTGAAGAAGGGCTTGACCGGCTCGGTTCCGCTGAAGCGGACGGCGCCGATTTCGACGATGGCATCGGTTTTAGGCTGAAGCCCGGTGGTTTCCAGATCGAACGCTATGAAGTCCATGCGGTCTCTTATACTGAACACGAGCAGATTTGACACCATTAATTGAAGCGAATTCGCCAAACTCAGCGGCCTCAAAAGGAAGCACTGCCGTTCTCTCATCTACATTCATCGGCGAGTTTCAGAATAAACAAGCTCCTTGGCTCACCGCAAGGGTTCTCGCACCCGAATTCGATGGTAAATATTTTTTTCATTATAAAAACCATCATAGTCATCGCCGAGTCCTATCCATAAGGATTTTGCATATCGCTCTCCAGAGTGGATACGACCAGAAAGAACTTCTTCGTCATTCAAGAATATGGTCACGTTTCCGTCCCTTGCTCGGATCCGAATCCGGTCTTCTCCTGAAAACTTAATCGGAACCTGATTCGCTGTAATGTCCATCTGTTCGTTTCGACCAGAAATATATTCAATTTTATTTTCACCGTATCTCATTTGAACCTGTGGCATGTACAATTTGTTCCATTCCGGGCGACCGAAAAATATGCAGACGCGCTGCTTTGCGGTCGGCTGTAGAGACTGAGCCTCCACTTCTATCTCAAAGCCTTCGTAAAAATTTACTTCAACCGGGATCCATCCGAGCGATCGCTTCACATTCGCTTTAAATCCGCCCAAAGAATCCGGCATCCAGTAAAGCTCTTTGTCCACCCAAGCGGACTTCATTTGCGGCGTATAGATATCAACCCAATCCCCAGATTTAAGCTGGTTTTTAAAATCAATCAACGCCCGGTCGAGATGCACGCGCTGACGCAGTTCCATGGATTTACCGGCCTTTTCTAATAAAAGTGGATATAGCTTATTGATGGCTTCCATATCGCCGGACTGCTCTGACTCAATCCATGTGGCGTGAAGGGGTTCAATTTCCGGAGCGCTGTACCACGCCTGCCACACAAAATCGTACGTGTCCATTCCATAATTGTGCGCGGCGTAGAGAGGGTTGATTCTATAGTCCTGATCGGAAAGAATATGATGAGCTTGCGCCGGGTTTTTTGTTTTCACAAGAAGCGCCGCAAGAACGGTCGTCAGTGCTTCGCGATCTTCAACACAAAGATTGGTTTCGGCCGCATAACCGCTCTGGGTATAAGAAAGAATCTTGGCAAACTGTTCGGGTAGGTAGTCAGGAAAGCGAAGTTCGTTATTAATCCATCCCAGAGCATCTATTGTCTGCCACGGAATAATAGTATCAAAGCGCCGATTAAGAGAGGACTGGAGGATAACCTTAATAAACCCGTTTGGGGAACCACCCCAGCGGGGGGTGGATGCATAAAGGTAATTATGGTATGCGCGATAGTAATCACACCGGGCGGAGATGCTGCGGTCAAACCACAGTGTTTTTTCCTCAGGGGAAGCCCCTTCGCCCATGGAAACCGTAATCATCGAAGCAGCGGCTTCCGGGAGAGATGGATCAAGAGCCCAGGCCTTTTCAAGCGACTCTCTTGCTTCTGCTAAATTTGATTGAAACGCCGTCCTGCCGGAGGTCGTAACCTTATAGGACCAGCCGCTTCCGCGAGATTGCCAAGCCTCATCAATATGTACGCTTCCATCAGCAAAAACCTTAAATATCTCATTAACATCCGTTGCAGCCGCTAATGAGTCCGCCAATAAACGTCGATGAGAAACACTGAACCCCTCGTCAAAAACCTCTCTGGACAAATGCTCCAGAAGAACCCCTTTTTCTCCACTTCGAATTTCGGTGTTTTTTACAAGTTCGGGTAGAAGGGCGGCGATTTCCCGAATCCGCTTTTCTTTTTCAGGACTTCCGGCCCGCCAGTAAAGCTCACGAAGAAATTCATAGCGAATCATCGGGGGAGCCTCTGCAGCGACGGCCATTCCGGCCTCCGCGGCCTTTTTCCTCGCCATGGTTGGATTCTGGCCAAAGGTTTCTGAGCCGATTTTTCGCAAAATGCTCAGTTGGCAAAAATAAAGAAGAGGATGATTCGAACCTTTGTTTTTGAGCGCCTCAGCTTCTTTGTAAAGCGACAGCAGAATATTCTGACTCACAACAGGGAAAAACCCGGAACCAAAATTAATACGTCCAGAACCGTCTACTTCTTTTGAGTACCGCGCTATGAAACCGGTAAGACCTTCTTGGTCGGGGGGAGTCCGACTCAACTCTGAAGAAAAAACGCGGGAGAAATAGGCGGCTCTGCGATTAAGAAACCTGGCAAAGCTATCAGACGATTCCATTTGCGGAAGTGTTGCCGCCGCATTTTCAACAGCAAAACAAGATCCTAAAAAACAGCCAACCACTATAAGTAGAAAAGACCATCTGATTTTTATAAGAAAGACCGCAGACCTTTTTCTTTCCACGGGGTTTGTGCTGTAAATTGCAGTGCTTTTAACGTTCATAACACAGCTCCCTTTTATTCGCCTTTTAAAAGGGCGATATACTCTAAGGTTTTTTAGACTTATGCACCTATAAAGTTAATATACGTTTCTTTGTACGTTGAAGAAAATGTGGTATTCTTCCTTATAACTCCCTCAACAGAGGAGTTGCCGAAAGGAAAATGATAATGAAAAACCATCAAGGGATAAAGTTGGGCATAACGATAATTATAATGCTGATCGGGTTTGTTCTCAGCGGATGTAATCAGACAGAAAAACAGTCTGCCGCCGCCGCCACACCGACGGCGACGCGGGAACAATCGATTTGGCAGTCGGACTACGATGCCGCGCTGAAGCAGGCGGCGGCGGAAAATAAATATGTGCTGGTGAGCATCAGCGGACTGGAGTGGTGCGGCTGGTGTAAAGCGCTTGAGAATGAAGTTTTTTCAAAACCGGAGTTTGTCGAATACGCCAAAGCCAATCTGGTCTGTGTATTGCTGGACTTCAACCGTTCAGGCCATGCGACGAATGCCGAGTTTGCCAAACAGCACGAAGCCTTGCTGGCGAGCTATCAGGTTGAAGGATTCCCGACGGTGCTGATTTTAAATTCGCAAGGTCGCGCCATTAAGCGCGACGGATATCAGCGAGGCGGAGCGGCCAAATATGTAGAATTCATCAAGGAAACAATCGCCGTGAATCAGAGAAAGTAGAAGGATGTGAGCAGCCGAACCAGTTTTAAAATATATCACCGTGTTAAAACCGTCAGCGCACTTTCCAGCCCGGTTTGAATATGCTCTTGAGCCGTTGCGGAAAACACGGCGTATGCGGTTGTGGTGGATATCAAAGATATCGGCGACCCTGAAAGACATTCACCCGCGCCGGAAAAATGGGGTTGGTGTGCGTGCTGCGGAGGCCGCCTCGAGACCTCGTTGAGAAATAAATCTAAACCCAATCACGAGGAAGAATAAAATTATGAAAGCAGATATCGCTGTAGTCGGACTCGCCGTAATGGGTGAAAATCTGATTCTGAACATGGAAAACAAAGGGTTTACTGTGGCGTGCTATAACCGCACGACCGCCAAAATAGACGAATTTATTGCCGGCCGCGCAGCCGGCAAAAACATTATCGGCTGTCACAGCATCAAAGAACTCATTCAGACTTTGGCAAAACCGCGTAAAGTGATGTGTATGATCAAGGCTGGCAGTGCCGTTGATGCCTTTATCGACTCGGTGATCCCTCTCCTTGAACCCGGCGACATCATCATTGACGGCGGCAACAGCCATTTCCATGACACGATCCGCCGCGTCAAAGAAGTGGAAACCAGAGGGCTTCTCTATGTCGGCACCGGCGTTTCCGGCGGCGAAGAAGGCGCACTGCTCGGCCCGTCTATCATGCCCGGAGGCTCGCCCGCCGCGTGGCCGGCGGTAAAAAAAATTTTCCAGAAAATCTCCGCACACACTGCCGCAGGCGAACCCTGTTGCGAATGGGTCGGCGAAGGCGGCGCGGGTCATTTTGTGAAGATGGTGCACAACGGTATTGAATACGGCGATATGCAGATGATCTGTGAAGCCTATCAGCTCATGAAAGACGGGTTCGGGCTCTCCAATGATGAAATGCACCGGATTTTCACTGATTGGAACAAAGGCGAACTTGACAGCTATCTGATCGAAATCACCCGCGACATCCTCGGCTATCGTGATGAAAGCGGCGCGGCTGTCGTGGATAGCATTCTCGACACGGCCGGGCAGAAAGGCACCGGCAAATGGACCGCCGTGGCCGCACTCGATGAAGGCCAGCCGCTCACTCTGATCGGCGAAGCGGTTTTCGCCCGCTGTCTCTCCGCTATCAAAGAAGAACGGGTTGCGGCATCCAAAGTACTGAAAGGTCCGTCCGCAAAGTTCAGAGGAGACGGCAAACAGCTCGTGGAAGATTTGCGCCAAGCTCTTTATGCTTCCAAGCTGGTAAGTTACGCACAGGGCTATCAGCTCATGCGTGCCGCCGCAGAAACTTACGGCTGGAATCTCAACTACGGCGGCATCGCTCTGATGTGGCGCGGAGGGTGTATCATCCGTTCGGCATTCCTAGGCAAGATCAAAACGGCGTTCGACCGCGATCCCGGCCTTACTAATCTGCTGCTTGATCCGTTCTTCAGCGAAAAGGTGCAGAACGCACAGGCCGGCTGGCGGCGGGCGGCCGGTACAGCGGTTGAACTCGGCATACCGATGCCGGCCGTCGGCGCGGCGCTGGCCTACTATGACGGTTACCGCTGTGCTCGGCTGCCCGCGAATCTGCTTCAGGCGCAACGCGACTATTTCGGTGCGCATACCTATGAACGGGTTGATAAATCGCGCGGCGAATTTTTCCATACCAACTGGACCGGGCGCGGCGGCAACACGGCCGCTTCGACGTATATTGTTTAAGTCCGCCTGAAAACCATCAGGTTGCGGGTGTAGAAGTCAGCAACGCCGCCAGCGGCCCAGATCGGTTGCCAGACGGCGGTAAGCTCGTCGTCCAAACGCATGCCGTATACCTCGAAAAGTTCCGCCCAGTATTTGCGCGGTTGTTCGTTTTGATGGCCAATGCCGCCTTGACCGGGCTGTGCGGCGCTGAAAACAACTATCGGCGAAAGCGTGCTGAGTAATGCGACATAACGGTCGGCCGCATCCGCCGGCAGATGCTCAGCGGTTTCCAGACTCAAAGCGACATCAAAATATTCAGTGGAAATCCATCGGCCGGTGACAATATCGAACCTGCGGGTATCAAGGTTTCGGGCGCGGGCGATGTCGAGACCCGCCTCTGAATTGTCGAGGCCAAGCAGGCGGCGTATGCCGAGTTTGCGCAGTGCGGCGAGCAGTGCGCCGGAGCCGCAACCAAGATCCACCACCGATTTCGGGTGAAAGGTTTCCACGATGGACTTCGCCATTTGCGAAGCACTGCGCTGTGCATAGGGTTCAACCATCGTCTGATAGTAACGAGGCGAATAAAGGGCCTCATGGTCGCCGGATTTTTCTATGATGCGAAAGACGATACGGTGAAGCGGGTTGGTGTTACGGAGCGGCGACGGCAAAACATGGTAGGCGTGTTTTAGAATGGTGAAAATTTTCGACATATAATGAGGCTGATTTAGCAGGGAATCTCTTTTACTGCAAGCCCCCTGAAGAGGTTGCGGATAAACAGGGGGCCTGTGGTGCAACTGACAGTAAAAACAGGCGAATACCAATCAACCGTTTCTATACACAGGTTCTTTTTGCTCGAACTGCTTTAAAAAGATTGCGCCGGACAGCGATATACTCTTTATTATGCTCTTCATTTTTCAAGGGCAGTTCTGCAGGAAAAACAATGTATATTTTCCATATAGCTCTCTGGGCCGGCGTGGCCGGCTGGCTGGTTGCACAGACGACGAAAATGATTATTTGTCTGGTACAAAGCCGTCGGCTGGATTTCCGCTATCTGTCGAGCACCGGTGGGATGCCGAGCGCTCATTCCGCTTTGGCCAGTGCAGTGGCGACAACGATGGGATTGACTGAAGGCTTCGCCTCGGCAGCGTTTACCTTGAGTTTCTTTTTTGCCGCTGTGGTGATGTTTGACGCCCAGACTGTGCGTGCGGCAGCAGGTCGTCAGGCCCGTTTGCTGAATCAGATCGTAGATGAACTGTTCAAGGAGCACCATTTGTCCGAAGTCAAGCTGAAGGAACTGCTGGGCCATACGCGTTTGGAAGTATTCTTTGGCATGCTGACCGGCATTGTTTCGGCGCTGGCGCTGCTTCGCTTTTTCCCGGCATAAAAAAGCCCCTCGCCGTAGCAGGGGGCTTTCTGTGTGTGCGAACCGGGCCGCGTCAGGCCGCGCTGATAGCGCTCATTGGGCAGGTTGCTTCACAGGCACCGCAGTCAGTGCAACTGCCGGCATCGATAACATACTTACCGTTGCCTGCGCTGATCGCTTCTGCCGGACACGCACTTTCGCAAGCGCCGCACATTGAGCAATCGTCAGAAATTGCATAAGCCATGATCATTCTCCTTGGTTAATAGCGAACCCGTTATGTGCGTTCGCCGTGTCAGTAGCAAAGTACCATACCACCCGTATTTTAAGTTTCATTCCTAAAACGGCCTGTGATACAGATTATATAGAGATTAAGTCTAAAGAACCGGGGTGAAACCATGAGTTCAAATTCAAAACAAAACGGGCTTGAGGCGCATCAGGGGCAGGACACCACGGCTGAAGAAGCATGGCCGATGTTTGTGGAGTTTCTTAAAAGCAAAGCATCGCGCATTACGCAGGCACGTAGAATTGTTTTTGACCGGGTTTTCGCGAGGCACGACCATTTCCGGGCGGACGACCTGACCGCCGAACTGTCCTCAGGTTCGGATTATGTCAGCCGCGGGACGGTTTATCGCACACTCGACCTAATGACAGAGGCGGGGCTTGTGCAGAAAATCCGCGATCAGGATGTTCATGCACATTACGAACATATTTACGGCCACGGACGGCATCACCATCTGATTTGTGAAAACACCGGTGAGTTTATTGAGTTTTCAAACAAAGTGATTTCCGATGAAATCGACTGTATCTGCAAAAAGCACCACTTCAACCAGCGGTTTCATCGCGTCGTGGTGTTCGGCACACTCACCGATACAAAGGCTTAATCTTCACCCATTTCGTTCGGCAGAGCAGGCGGGTGTCCGCCGGGAAGCTCCACTTTCTCAATTTTGCCGAAACGGCTGGTTATTTTACGCGCGGAAGTTTGAACCTCATCAGCATCTTTGTGAGCTTGGCCGATATGCGCAGCCAGTTTATCCATCCGCTCTTGGAAGCGGCTGAAATCCTGCGCCAGCGCCACCAGATGTTCCTTGATCAGATGCACTTGCTGACGGGTGGCGGAATCTTTCAATACGGCCCGCGCTGTGGTGAGTACGGCCATCATGGTGGTAGGGGATGTCATCCAGACGCGGGCTCGTTGCGCTTCTTCGACGAGATCCGGATAGTGGCCGTGTATTTCAGCAAAAACGGCCTCGGCCGGGATAAACATCATCGCTCCGTCAGAGGTTTCTCCGGGCATGATGTATTTGCCGGCGATATCCTTAATATGTTTCTTGATATCCTGCCGGAACTGCCGTTCGGCGGCGGTGCGGTCGGCCGCGCCCAGTGATGGATCGGTCATACGCTGATAGCTTTCGAGCGGGAATTTTGAATCAATGCAGATGATCCCGGTTGGCTCAGGAAGAAACAGTACGCAATCAGCGCGGACACCGTTAGGGAAGGTGTGCTGAAGGGAATAGCTGTTTTCAGGCATCATATTTGAAATCAGCGCGCCGAGCTGCACCTCACCGAAAGCACCGCGTGAGCGTTTATCAGAAAGAACTTCCTGCAGGCTGACGACATTTTCGGTGAGTTTGTCGATTTTTTCCTGAGCTTTATCAATCAGTGCCAGCCGTTTAAGAACATCGCTGAAAACGGTCGTGGTTTCTTTAAACCCTTTTTCGAGCCGCTGCTCGACCTTCTCGCCGATCTGATCCAGCCGCTGATTATTGGAGGTGATCAGTTTTTCAATTTGTGTTTGAACGGCTTCTTCGCTTTTCCGGGTGCGGGAGTCTATCTGTTCGGTAAGTGTATTGAGGCCGTGCGTGAGCATCTCGAGCCGCGTATCCTGACGGGTGCTGCCGTGCAGCGCCAGACCGACTTGCACCAGCACCAGCAGGACAAGAAACGCCATGAGGATCAGGGTAAAAAATTCCATAAACATTTCCAGGCGGAATTCGAACAACGTTTCGCAATGCTTGACACTTTACGCGGCCCGCTTGATACTGCAAACGTTTTCTTTTGGAGCCTGTAACAGATGAAATCATGAAATTCTTTCAAAAAAAGACCGGTCGTCCGTCCACATCCCGTCTGCAAACTGCGCGACCGGATTCCAAACAGAAGTATTACTCTCAGCATGTCGGAGAAGCTCCGTTAGATGAATATTTCACCAGCCCTGTCGTTCATCAGTCTCACCGAACTTCACAGCACAGTCCGGTTCGTCTCCGTGAAAGTAACAATCGTGCCAGCAACTGGGCTATCGCCAGCCTCTTGCTCCGGGCGGTACTGATTGCCGTGCTGCTGGTTGGCGGATTTATTATACTGAAACTGGCGCTGGATCGCATGGCTAAACCGTCTGATAAAAAACAGCAGCAGTGGGAAGCTAAGGCCGCCCGGGCGGGAAACCCGGCAACACCCGTCGCCGTTTCTATCGGGGGAGCGGATTCTCAGAAACCGGTTTTCAGTGCTGCGCTGATGGGACAGCGGCTGGAACAGTGGGAACAGACTGAACGGCACCTGCGCTCAGCCGAGGCTTTGAGTCGGCGGGGGATAAATGAAGAGGCGGCTCAGCGTCTAAATCAGGCTTTACGCCTTACTCCTGACAACCGGGAAGCACAGTTGCAACTGGTTGATATTTTTATGCGCCGGGGTCTTTATGCCGAGGCGGTTCCGTTATGCATCCGCCTGCTGGATCAGGACAGCCGGCAGCAGGATATACAAATGAATCTGTTGCAGGCATTGCAGGCGAGCGGACAAAGCGAGGCCGGCCTGGTGCTTGCCGACCGTTTGCTTTTGGATCAGCCGAATAACCTGACGGTGCTTTCCATTTCCGCCGCCGGACAGAATGAGCGGGGCAATAAAGAGGCCGCTCTGGCGCTGTTCGAACGGATACTGGAAAACGACCCTAAAAATACAGGGGCGCTGGCAGACTGCGCGAAGGTTTATTTCGCACTGGGGGACTATCAGAAAGCGGTTCCTTATTATCTCGAACTGGTTCGGCTTGATCCAAAGCCCGCTTATTATAATGCTCTTGCCCGTTGCTATGCCCAGCAGAATGAGGCGGGCAAAGCAGTTGTCTTTATGGGGCAGGCCGCCAGTCTGTTTGGTGCCGCTGCCATTTCTCCTTGGCTGAGAGATGCCGGTTTTGATCCGGTTCGTGAGACTGTGGAATTCCGCTCCTTTGCCGACCGTGTTGTCGGGAGTGAAACCCGCAAAGCCATCGAAGAGATTAATAAGCGCGAAGCTGAAAAAACAACGCCAGTAGTACCTGATGACCGGCGTGAGCCGAAAACCCTGATCAATTCGCAAGAAGCGATTACTCCTAGAAAATAACAAAGAGACCGGAATGATCTTGGCTCAACAGGTGCGGCGACCTCTGGTTGGGATCGCCCTGTCCGTGGCGGCAGGAATTTATGTCCAGCACAGTACCGGCGGGTCCCCTTTGCTCTTGCTCAGCTTAACAGCGTTTCTGCTGGCCGTCGCCTGCTGGATGGCTTTGTGCAGGCGGACAGCTTTAGTGATTTATATTGCCTGCGGATTGCTTGCTGCCGCGTACAGTGCCGTCGAAGAAATGCCGGCATTTTCCCATACAGTGCTGCCGGTTGCCGAAATGAATTTCCATGAGCAGGAACTGACCGGCACAGTTGAGGACGAACCGTCCGTTTCCGGCACGGATGGAACGGTTTCTTTTTTGTTTCACGCGGAGACTGTACGTTGCGGAGAAGAACAGCTTCCGTCTGATGTCGTGCTGCGGGTTTATCTGAAAAATTCCGCTGCTCCGGTTTTGTTCCGAGAACAGTGGCAGTTGAGAGGCCGTTATACCGGCTACGAAAAACCGCGCGGAGGCACCAGCGGATTTCTGAGTGTTTCCGGAGCAAACGCCTGCAAGATCAAAGCGGCTGGAAACACGCCGGCCGGGCGGTGTTATAAAATCCGCCGCAACGCCGCTGCTCTGCTCCGGCCGGGTGTTGAAGCATTTCCTGAACAGACGCAACTGCTACACGCGATGCTGCTGGGATACCGGCAGTCCATTCCCCCGGCGCTTTATCAAATGTTTACCCGCACCGGCACATTGCATATTTTTGCCATTTCAGGACAGCACGTTGTAATTTTGGCGGCTATTTTTATCGCCGGGCTTAAAATTTTCGGTATTTCCCGTCCTCGCTGGGGACTGTTGCTGCTTCCTGCACTTTTCCTGTATATTTTCACAACAGGATTGCAACCGAGCGCTTTGCGAGCCCTTGCAATGGCCGCTGTTTTCTTTGCCGCGCCGCTGGTCGGCCGTCGTCCTGACGTTGCGTCATCTATTGCGCTGGCCACCGTCCTGTTACTGGCACTTCAGCCCGCAACCATTGGCGATCCGGGGTTCCTGCTGTCTTTTGTTGTGGTTTGCGGACTTATTCTGGTCAACGGCTGGGCTGTACGGCAGATCAATGGATTACGTCTGGCAGGATGGGACGCCTTTCTTAAACCACTTGGCGGATCACATCCGGCGTCTGCACTGCTGCGCAGTATCGGACTGCTGATGCTTACTTCACTGGCAGCCTGGCTTTTTTCTGCGCCAATTACCGCGCGATTTTTTAATACTCTTTCTCCGGCAGCACTGATCGGAAATCTGGCGGTTATTCCGCTGACTTTCATGATCATGCTGGCCGGTTGTCTGGCTTTGCTGGGCGGAGTGTTTTTTCTGCCCGCTGCAGCACTTTTTAATCAGGCCAATTTGCTGCTTATCAGTTTTCTGATATGGATTGTTAATCGTCTTTCTGCACTGCCCGGTGCCTGCCGGGCTGTCCGCGCGCCTTCGGCGCTGGTAACCGGCTTATGGTACGCCGGGCTGGTATTATTTTTCACCGGCCCTGTTCGCTGGAGGAAAGGTTCGCTGTTGCTGGTGCTGCTGTCTGTACTGCTGTGGAGCACAGAACATATTGAGTTATGCCGTGACATAAAGATTCTGCGCGAGGGCCGTTCAGCAGTGGCGCTGCGTTTACCTGAAAACCGGTGGGTGCTGGTAACAGACGGCAGTCCATTCAGCACGATGCGCACAATTCGTCTTTTGCAGAAAGAGGGGATCAACCGGCTGCATGCGCTGGTAGTGAGCGATGCACGGGCAGATGCCGGAGCCGTCCGGCAGTTTCAGGAAATATTCCATCCTCAACAAATCTGGACGGATAATCGCAAAGAAAACCCCGGCTGGATTGCCGGCGAAGGAAGCATCCGCATGTCGCCGCATCGCTGAAGGTTACTTGTTTTTTTTAAGTGATACATTTGAAATTTCGAGTTGATCAACCAGTGTTTTGAATTCACCGGCATTGCGCACGGCATTGAATTCTTCGCGGCTCATCCACGCCAGCGCCAAATCCGGATCAATCAACTGGACGCCGCGTTTCAGTGCCTCAATGGCCTTATCCTGTTGTCCGTTCTGCACCTGCACCTGTGCCAGCAGGAAATAGATCGGCGCAACATTGGTCACTTCTTGCGTCAGTTTGGTCAGGAAATCCGCCGCTGCTTTCCAGCGCCCGAGTTTGGCTAAATAAAGCGCATAGGTTTGCATGGTATCAAGGTCGTTCGGTTGAAGATCAAGATACTTTTCAAAGTGAAAGATCGCGTCATCATCGCGCTTCATTTTCTGGTAGAGTACGGCCAGATTTTTATGACAAACTGAACTTTCAGGTTTTATTTCAAGTGCGCGCTTCAGATATTTCTCGGCCTTTTGATAATCTTCTGTGCCGATGCAGGCTGCGCCCAGATTGTTGACTGCATCGAAACCCTCTTCCTCTTGCACCGCTTTTTCCAAATGCTGTACTGCCTGTGCGTAATTTTCGCGCTTGAGATAAAGCATTCCCAGAGCAAGGCGCAGGCCTTGAATGTCAGGATAGATTTCGGCCACCTTCTGAAAATGTTCCATTGCCTGTTCCGGCGCGTTGATAGCCATCGCCTGCTGTCCCATAATAATGTGATAGGCGGCATTCTTCACCCATTTTGTTGAAAACGGCTTTGGACCAGGTTTCTCGCCTGCATCCGCCTGTGCAGCCACTTGCTGATAATCCATTACCCAAAGAGCCTCCGCCGGCAGTGAATAGCGGGGAATATAGGGCTTTTCTACGTTACGGGCTTTCCCGGACGGTTTGCGCGTACTCAGAAAATCGCGGATGACCACCGCAATCAGTGCTACAGAAAGCACAATTACCAGCGAACCGAAAAAAAACGACACCACCCGGCTACGCCGCAGATCGCGCTGCCTCAGTTCAATAAGCTCCCGTGCGACCTGCGGGGTGAAATCCGCCTCGGGGTCGCTGTTGCTGCCTTGGTAGATGTCCTGAAGCTCGTCTTTTCTCTTATGCATGAGCTACTCCTTGTGCCCTTTGACAGGCGAAAATGGGGTGAGTGACGGGATTCGAACCCGCGACATTCAGAATCACAATCTGACGCTCTAACCAGCTGAGCTACACCCACCATTATTCAAAAACGTGATAGGATAATAAAAAATCGATGGAAAGCAAAATATATATATGTGTCCGTTTTAATATTCAGATGCGCCTTTTGTGTCGAGATTGGTCGAAAGTGACACCGCAGCCAGTTCAAGCCGGTATAAAAGCGCTTCAAAGGATTCGTTGCGGGCTATTTTATCAAATACAGCAGCATGCATTTCAGCTGTCATCTGGCGGGGGGTGATAAAATGCGAAGCCGCCCGCAGGGCGCGGACGGCACGTTCTGCATCGTTGTCCTGCGCAGCGGTTTTGGCCAGAAGCAGAAGGATCGCCTGAGAATCAGCGCCTTTAATCCGTTCGAGAAAATCGATGGCAGCGCGGATCTGTCCGGACGCATTGAGGTATGCGACATAGTTTCGAATCAGTGTGGTATCTTGCGGATCAAGTGCAAAATATTTGTTAAAAGCAGCAACGGCTTCATTAGTGCGGCTGGTCTTTTGATACAGCAGCGCGATATTTTTATAGCAGCCGGCAAGATCCGGCTGCTGTCTAAGCGCCTGTTGCAAGTGAGATTCTGCAAGGACGTAATCTTTGAGACCCATGTATGTCACCCCTAGGTTATTAAGTACGTCAACGGAAGGTTGTTCTTCCAGCGCCTTTTGCAACTGTTCAACCGCCTTTTCGAAATACTGACGCTTTAAATAAACCTCACCTAGACGACTGCGGGTTCCGATCATCGCAGGAAAGGTCATGAGTGCGGCTTCAAAATGATTTTGCGCCGCAGACAGCTCATTCCTCCGGAGGGCCTGTTCACCCATGATTATGTGATATGCGGCGTTCTTCACCCACTTGGTGGAAAACGCTTTTCGGCCGGACGGCTCGCTGCTTTCGGCTTGGAGAGCAACCTGCTGGTACTCAAGAGTCCACTGTTCATCCTCCGGCAGTATAAAGGAGGCAAGGCGAGTTGTTTTTTCTCTGGAGGGTGTCGCCTGCCGGGAGACAGATAAATAATCCATCATAATATAAATTGTTAGAGAAGTCGCCATCGCAAGGGTGAGCAGACCGACAGATATATTAAAAATACGCTGTTTGTGTATTTCATGGTCAATCAGCTCTGTTATTACCTGAACCGGAGCTGGCTCCGGCTTCAAAACTTCCGGCCGGTAAATATCCGGAATATCTGTGTCATTTTTTTTCATGTACGTGAAACCCGCCTGCTGCAAAAAAGAAAGACAGAACGGGCAGGGTAATCCCGGCGTGCAAAAAAACAAGCCGCATTCAAACACGATATTCCTGCCGCAGTGCGGCATCGGCCAGCACCAGTGCGGCCATGGCCTCCACAATCGGAACTGCGCGCGGCAATACGCACGGATCGTGGCGGCCTTTAGCTTCGAGCGTAACAGCTTTTCCGTTCAGGTTGCTGGTCTGCTGCGGCTGTCCGATGGTCGCCACCGGTTTGATCGCAATCCGGAACACCACCGGCTCGCCGTTAGTAATCCCGCCCTGTACACCGCCGCTGAAATTCGTTTTAGTGCCAAGCCGTTCGCCCTTCCGGACAAAAACATCATTATGCTGCGAACCGCGCATCAGTGTGCCGGCGAACCCGGAACCGATCTCAAAACCTTTCACCGCCGGAATTGAAAGCATGGCCTGCGCCAGTCTGGCCTCCAGTTTATCAAACACCGGTTCGCCAAGTCCGCCGGGGAACCCGCTGCAGATGCAGGTCAGTGTACCGCCCAGTGAATCTTTTTCGTCGCGCGCCTTTTCGATCGCGGCGATCATTTTCTGCGCGGTATCGGTATCGGGACAGCGCACCAGATTGGCATCCACCAGTTCGCGCGTCAGCCGTTCTGCGACAATGTCCGGCGCGGCAATTTTACCGACCGAACTGACATAGGCGACAATCGCGACCGAACCGAAACGCATCTTCAGCCACTTTTCTGCAATTGCGCCTGCCGCTACACGGCCGATTGTTTCGCGGGCGCTCGCCCGCCCGCCGCCGCTCGCCGCTTTCACGCCATACTTCATCAAATAGGTGTAATCCGCATGCGATGGCCGCGGTACGGCAGTCAGGTCGCCGTAATCGCCGGGACGCTGATCAAGGTTGTTCACCGAAAGAGCGATCGGTGTTCCGAGCGTAATGCCGTTTTCAGTGCCGGAAAGAATTGTCGCCGCATCCGCTTCATCGCGCGGAGTAGTCAGCGTACTCTGTCCGGGCCGGCGGCGGTTGAGTTGCGGTTGAATATCTGCTTCTGTCAGCGGAAGATTTGACGGGCATCCGTCCACAATCGCGCCGACGGCCTTGCCGTGCGACTCGCCGAACGTAGTTACCCTGAAAAGTGTGCCGAATGTACTGCTCATAACCGTTCTCCGGGGACGCTTCCAAATATTGGAGCGCTTTATACACCTTTTTCCCGAACATGGGAAAAAATTCCGTTGGTTTTTGAATCGTCCTTGCCCCCGTCTTTGGGGAATATCCGAGTCCAAAGTGGAGCGGGTGAAGGGAATCGAACCCTCACAGCCAGCTTGGAAGGCTGGAGCTCTACCATTGAGCTACACCCGCAATGAAAGGGCGGATAAGGTAGTCTGCCGCCTTTTGAGCGTCAAGTGTTATCCCAGTTCTCCAGCCGCAGATTTGGATTTACATCGTCCGGCAGAATAAACGGATGGCCGAGGCTTTGCCGGATAAAAGCGGCACCGGCGACCATGGCGGCGTTGTCCGTACAAAGTTTCGGCGAGGAGAGTTTCAGCGGTACGCCGCATTTTTCCGAAAGTTTTCCGAGTTTTTCGCGCAGAACTTTATTGAGTGATACGCCGCCCGCGCAGGCGAACGAAACGCAGTCATACAGTTCCAGCGCCCGTTCGATGCGCACGGCAAGCGCATCGGCGACAGCTTCCTGATAACTGGCGATCAAATTCCGTTTGGCGGTTTCGTCTTTCAGCGATTCGGGATGATGTTGCACGTGGTAGAGCAGGGCGGTTTTTAGTCCGCTGAAGCTGAAACAGAGTTTGCGGTCGAACGTGTATTTCCATTCGCCGCCGGGATTGTCGAGTCCGCGCGGGAAACGCACGGCCCGCGGGTTTCCGCCCTCGGCGGTTTTCTGAATGACCGGGCCGCCAGGATAGCCGAGGCCGAGCAGCATCGCGCCTTTGTCGAGCGCTTCGCCCGCCGCGTCGTCGATCGTCTGTCCGATAATTTCGTAACAGCCGGGCGCTTTCATATAAACCAGCTTGGTGTCGCCGCCGGAGACGAGCAGCACCATCATTGGAAAAGCGCCGTCGAGTACGGGCGGTTTTTCGCTCAGGAAAACCGAGTAAATATGGCCTTCGTGATGATGCACACCGGTGAGCGGAATGCCGAGCCGCTGACTGAGCGCCCGCGCGGCGGAATAACCGATCAGCAGCGAGCTGGAAAGGCCGGGGCCGTACGTCACCGCAATACCGTCGAGCTGTTCAAAGGAGCTGCCGGCACCCTGCATCGCCTCTCTGATAATGCCCGGCAGTTTTCGAACGTGGTCGCGCGAGGCGATTTCCGGTACGACGCCGCCATACGGCGCGTGCTGGGCAATCTGTGAATAGATGATGTTTGAACGCACGGCACCGTCAACCAGCACGGCGGCGGCGGTCTCGTCGCACGAGGTTTCTATACCGAGAAGAATCACTTCATCCATTCCTGCTGGATCATCATGCCCTTGAGCGTGCCGATGGCGTAGTCGAGCTGAATGTCGCGGATTTCAGGTTCGACCGGAAGTGTGATATCCGTTTCGCCCGCTTTTTTTGCCTGCTTCATGCGGATTTTAAAGAGGTCTTCGGGATTCATTTCCACTTTGACGTCCGGCTCAATGCCGTGTCCATGAATGACCCGCTCTCCGGGAGTGTAGTATTTGGCGGTGGTCAGCTTGATCGCCGCGCCGTTTTCAAGCGGCAGGATGCTTTGCACGGAACCTTTACCGAACGTTTTTTCGCCAACCAGTACCGCACGTTTATGATCCTGCAGTGCGCCGGAGACAATTTCTGCGGCGCTGGCGCTGCCGCCGTTAACCAGAATAACCATCGGGAAATCCGTGTAATGCGTATGGCCGGCCGACTTAAAGCTCTGCTGCTCTTTATCGGATGTGCGGCCTTTGGTGAAAACAATCAGATCGCCGCGCGGCAGAAAGAGTTCCGACACGCCCGCGGCGGCGGTCAGCAGACCGCCCGGATTCCCGCGCAGGTCGAGTACCAGCGCCTTCATTTTCTGCTCCGACAGCTTCTTCAGTTCCTTTTTCAAATCCTCTGCCGTCGGTTCGTTGAACTGGGTGATACGGATGTAGCCGATGCTGTCTTCGAACAGCTTCGCGTCCTTCACGCTCGCCACGGCAATCTCCTCTCGGGTAAGAATGTGTTCCTTTACCGCATGTGTTGAAGGCCGGGCCGCTTTCAGTTTCACAACCGTTCCGGCTTCGCCGCGCATTTTTTTGACGGCCTCGGCAAGCACCATCGTGCGCGTTTCCGCACCGTCAATTTCGACAATAATATCGCCTGACAGCAGTCCGGCGCGGAACGCCGGCGTATCTTCCATCGGCGATACGACCGTCAGCAGGCCGTCTTTCATGCTCACGACCAGCCCGACGCCGCTGAAGCGTCCGGCCGTATCATCCTTCAGGTCTTCATAGAACTCTTCATCCATGAACTGGCTGTAGGGGTCAAGATCCTGAAGCATGCCGGTCATCGCATGGCGGATCAGCGAATCGTAGCCCGACTCATTGGTGTCTACATAACTGCGGTGCACCTCTTCGAGCACCTTGGTGAAAAGCGCAATCGCCTCGTAGGCGTTGGTGTAGGATTCCGCTGCGCGCGGCGCGGCGGCGAAGGCGAAAAGCACGGACAAAAAAACGGCAATTTTGAGTTTCATGGTATTTCCCTTGGAAAATTCCTGAGAGACTAGCTGATTTGTTCCGATGTTTGGAAACTATTATTCCAAACATTGGAGGTGCGGATTACTTTCAATTTCAGCAACGGGAGTTAAGGAACCTGAACAAGTTTTTCGCCATTCCGGGGAGGAGCCGGTGTGCCGGAACCTGTAAGCAAACCTTGCTTTACAAGAAAACGGTCGGCTTGACCCATCGTCATATTCTGCCATGGCGGACGGTTGAAAAAGCCATGTTTTTGACCCTTGGCGATCCAGAACTCCGAGCCGGTGCGGCCCAAGGCTTTGAACCGTTCGAACACCGCATCCCCGCCCGGTTTGAATTTGAGATCGCCATCCCCGAAGAAAAAGATGGCCGGCGGAAGGTCTGCGGTAAGGTGCTGAAAAACATCTATGGCGGCATCGGTATGGTCGTCCGGCTGGAAAGCAGGATTGAACAGCAGATAGGCCGCAACGCCGGTATCGAATCCCGGCGGATCGTTCGGATCGTTCAGTTCCGGAGTGGTTGTGGCCAGCACGGCAATGTGACCGCCCGCCGAACCGCCGCCGGTGATAAGCCGCTGCGGATCAATGCCGAGTTCCGCCGCGTGCTGCTTCATCCAGCGGATCGCGCTCTTCGCATCGGTGATGCAGACGCGCTTATAGGATTCGCCTTCGGGCAGAGCGGCACGATCTTCTCTCGGAATCATCCGGTAGTTTGCCGTGGCGGCAACAAGGCCGCGGCCGGCGAGGTGCTGGCAGGCGTAGCGGAACTGATCCAGATCGCCGTCAACCCAGGCTCCGCCGTGAAACAGGATGACTCCGGGAACCTTATGTTTCGCCGCATCCCATCCGGCGGGGAAATAAATCTCCAGTTCCTGCGGAACCCCGCCCGACTGCTTGTAAACAAATTTTTTCCCCGGCTCGGACGACATCCTGGCTGTGTCATCGGGAGCATTGCCGGCACCCGTCGTTTCCTTCGGCGCGGCGCTCACCGTCAGCAGAGGCGCGGCGATAATGAGAGTAAGAAGAAGCGATTTTGCTGTTTTCATGGGCATATATTTTCCCCTGTCTTTATTATATGCATTGGAACTCAAACGTCAGCACGCCAGATCTGCTGAAGCGTACGAATTACTTTTTCCGGCTCCGGACTTTGCATGATGGCGCGCACGGCGCAAAAGTTGACTGCGCCCGCTTTCAGCACGCCGGCGAGGTTGGTTTCGTCGAGTCCGCCGAGTGCGACGCAGGTGAGCGGCGAGTTTTTAATAATGGTTCCGGCGCGCTCGACACCAAGCGCCGGGTCGGCAACCGCCTTGGTTGGCGTGGGAAATACGGGACCGACACCGATGTAATCCGGCTGCAGCGCCCGTGCGGACAGCTCCTGCGCTTCGCTGTGCGTGGAGAGGCCGAAAATTTTACCGGGCGCGTTCCAGAGTTTGCGCGCCTCGTCGAGCGGCATATCGCTCTGGCCGAGGTGGACGCCGTCGGCATCGGCGGCCCACGCGAGTTCGACGTCATCATTCACAATAAACAAAGTGCCGGTGCCCGATGTGACGGCGCGAACCTTGCGGGCCTCGGCCAGAATCGCGGCTCGGGAAGCGTTTTTCATCCGCAGTTGGACGTAACGCAGCCCGCAGTTTACCGCTGCCTGTGCGCAGGCTTCGTATCCAACGACCGGATCGGTCATCACCATATAGAGTCCGAAATTTTCTTTCATCATGCTCTCCAGCAGCTTTGTTTTTCCTCTTTTCAAACGAATTGGGCGAGCCTATCTTCCGCGCTGTTTACCGTACGAAAGGATCTATGAAACTGATTTCCGTTGCCCCCGCGTTACAGTCCGCGTTTCTGCTGGCTCTCTCCAACATCTTCATGACGTTTGCCTGGTACGCCCACCTGCGCAACATGGCGGGCCGCAAATGGTTTATTGCCGCGCTGGTCAGCTGGGGCATTGCACTGTTTGAATATCTCCTGCAGGTTCCGGCCAACCGGATCGGCTACACCCAGCTTTCGCTTCCGCAGCTCAAAATCATGCAGGAAGTCATCGCGCTCTCGGTATTTGTGCCTTTTTCCATCTTCTACATGCAGCAGCCGATCAAGCTGGATTATCTCTGGGCCGGACTCTGCATTCTCGGCGCGGTCTATTTCATGTTCAGGCCGTAAGGCGGTAAACGCCGTCCCAGTTTTTGAAGACCGGCTCCAGCCGTTTTGTGCGGAGCATCGCGCAGAATTCATCCAGACTGCGGGCATCGCTGATATCAAACTGGCCTTCTTTTGAGCCTTCGCCGCCGTAGCCGCCGACGGTGGTTTTACTGGCGATGCTCATTTTGTTGATGCCCAGTCCGGCCATGCCGTCGCGGAACGCGGCTCCTTCGCGGGTGGAAAGCGCCAGCGGCACATCCGGCAGGCAGATGCGGAACGCGAAAATAATCTGCGCGAGCATTTTTTCATCCACCGGATGCGGCGGAATAAAGCCGCCTTCTTCGTTGCGGATGCGCGGGAACGAAAGGGCCAGTCCGGCCTGCCAGAACGTTTTCTGCAAGTAGCGCGCGTGGCGGTAGAGCGCGAGCATATCGTAGCGCGGATCGGCGAGCCCGAGCAGCGCACCGATTCCGGCAAAACGCATTCCGCCCGCCAGCGCCTGCGCCGGAGCTTCCAGTCGGCGGAAAAAATCTTTTTTCGGTCCCCAGCGGTGCATCAGGTCGTAGGTTCCCGGATGATAGGTTTCCTGATAAAGCGTCACGCCGGTGCAGCCGGCTTCCGCCAGCGAGCGGTATTCCTCTTCCGCCATCGGAAAAACTTCGATGGTGACATTATGAAAACGGTGGGCCGCCAGCCTGACGCACTCGCGCAGATAATCGAGATCCGCCTGCGACGAGCGTTCGCCGGTCAGCAGCAGTACTTCTTCAAAGCCCATCGCGTGGATTGCATCCAGTTCTTTTGCTGCCGACTCGAAAGTCAGCGCATGCCGGTCTGTGCGGCGGTCGGCGGCGAATCCGCAGTAGGCGCAACCGCCGGAGCAGTAGCTGGAAAGATAAAGCGGAACATAAAGTTGAATCGTCCGCCCGAAGTGGCGGCGCGTCAGCGCCTGAGCGCGCGCCGCCATCGGCTCCAGAAAATCCGCCGCCGCAGGCGAAAGCAGCGCCGCCAGCGTTGTTTCGTCCGGCGCTTCCGCGCTGAGAGCCTGCCGGACTTCTGAAGCGGAGAATGTCCGGTTGAGCCAGGGTTCGGGGTTCAGCCAGTCGGGAAGAGTTTTCATAATCAGTCGAATCAGGCCAATCCGTCCTATCGAAGAAAAGAAGTTAAGGGACTCGTCGTAACAGCCATGTCCGACTTCGGCATAAGCCCCGCCTGCCGTGCGGCATAGCCGGTTTCGACGCCGAGGGCAAAGGCGCGGGCCATCGCGACCGGATCTCCGGCGGCGGCGATGGCGGAGTTCACCAGAACGGCTGCGCAGCCCATTTCCATGGCGCGGGCCGCTTCGGACGGCGCGCGCAGTCCTGCGTCAACAATGACGGGAATGTTGCTGTCGCGGATGATCAGCCGGATCATGTCGGCGGTAGAAAGTCCGCCGCCGCTGCCGATTGCGGAACCGAGCGGCATGACGGCCGCGCAACCGGCGTCTTCGAGTTTTTTTGCGAGAACAGGATCGGCCGGAATGTAGGGCAGGACGATAAAACCGTCGGCGGCCAGTTCTTTGGCGGCCAGATAGGTTTCAATCGCGTCGGGCATCAGGTGGTGCGGATTGGGATGGATTTCAACTTTCACGAACGGACTGCCGCTCAGTTCGCGTCCGAGTTGCGCGGCACGGACAGCTTCTTTAGCGTTCATGGCGCCGGACGTGTTGGGCATCAGCCGGATATTTTTGAGTTTCGCGAGCGGCGCGCAGAGATCATCACCGGGTTTTTCACGGTTGAAGCGGCGCAGCGCGACGGTAACCAGTTCAGTGCCGGAAGCTTCAATAGCTTTAATCATCGTGGCCGCGTCGGAAAATTTGCCGGTTCCCAGAATTAACCGGGAACTGAATTCATGGCCGCCGAGCCGCCAGCTTTTTTGTTCATCATTCATCGTTTATCCCTCATCATTTTCTCACCCGCCGCCTACAAAAGTAAGGATTTCGACGGTATCGCCGTCGTTGAATTTGAAGGTTTTCCAGTGTCTGGAAAAAACCAGCTCGCCGTTCACGGTCAGGGCGGTGTGATCGGGCGTTGCGCCGAGTTCGGTCAGCAGGGCGGCGACGGTTCCGTCGCCGCTGTGTTCGTGTTTTTCCCCATTCACCGTCAGAAACATAAAAACTCCCGTTCGTTTTACGAAGGGAGCTTTTGCACAATGCGTCACTCCCTTTCGCCGGTATTAGCCGGATCAGGTTCAGCGGGTATTATCTCAGCACCGCGGACAAATTTTAAATCCGAAAAACGAAACTCGGAACAAACCGGAAATTCAAATGATAAAATTTTAAACCATTCGAAATTCGCTGTTCGATATTCGTACTTCCTGCCGAAAGACAGGCGGGCACCCCGGGAACTGCGGAGGATGGTGCCAGCGGGCAGTTGAAAAGCACAGATCAAAAAACCGTTATTTTATGTTGCCCGAGCGCGCGGGTCTGCTATCTTACGCCCTCACTTTTCCGCCGACCCCTTCGTTCAGCGGTTAGGACTCTAGGTTTTCATCCTAGCAACACGGGTTCGATTCCCGTAGGGGTCGCCATTCGTTTCATTTCCCCTG
This sequence comes from uncultured Verrucomicrobiota bacterium, assembly GCA_903826865.1. Taxonomy (GTDB): domain Bacteria; phylum Verrucomicrobiota; class Kiritimatiellia; order Kiritimatiellales; family Tichowtungiaceae; genus Tichowtungia. Next base: position 17,806 of record CAIKGD010000002.1, on the reverse strand, counting down.
CTGATGCTGCTTTTGCAGAATTCTCATTCTCTCGAGCCGTTCTTTGGCGGCGGCTTTCCGTTTGGCTGTCATGGTTTTGCTCGGTCTTTCGTGCGAAAGCAGTTCGCCGCCGATGGCCGAGGCACCGCCGTCCACGTAGATGGTCTGGCCGGTGATCTTTTTGGAGTATTCACCCAGCAGGAAGAGCACCGCGTTGGCGACTTCCTGTTTGTCCTTGATCGTATCCCACGGAAGCGGACTGATTTTTTTCCAGGTGCGCGCCAGATGCGCGAAGTGCGGGATTGATTTGGCGGCTTTGGTGGTGAGCGGTCCGGCAGAGACGGCGTTGACGCGGACGTGTTCGCGGCCGTATTCACGGGCCAGTGCGCGCACCAGCGCTTCGAGCGCCGCTTTGTTGACGCCCATCCAGTTGTAGTAGGGGAAGGCAATCTGCGAGGCGAACGAAAGCGTTACGATGGCGCCGCCTTTAGGCATATGCTCCTGTGCGAACTGCGAGACCGTTGCCAGCGAAGCGCAGCTGATCTGGAAACCCTGTTTGATGTCCTCAAAAGCGTCGGTGTAAATGTGGTTGCCTAGGCAGGTTTTCGGGTTGGCAAAAGCAATGGAATGCACCACGCCGTTCACGTCGCCGATACCCTTGAAGAGTTCGCGGACTTCATCTTCGACGGTGACATCGCAGTAGCGGATGTCCAGTGTGTCCTTATCTTCCTGCGAGAGATACGGACAGCCGCGGTCGAAAAATATTTTTTTCAGACGCTCATTCTGCGCCGTGTAAATCACCTTGCCGCCCAGATCTTCGATCATTTTGCCGGTGGCGTAGGCGATGGAATCGGTGTTGAGCAGGCCCATCACCACATAAGTTCCGCCTTTTTTAATCATCCCGTATCCTTTCTAAAAAGGGTTTATGCGCACGAAAGCGCGGGACAATGCCGGATTTTTCCCGCAAAAAAAGCCTTAAGTTGACTAAAAATCAACCCGCAGCAAGGGGCAGGTGCTGAAACGGCTTTCCTTTACGGTATTAAACAGGCCGATCTGCACACCGTCCAGCCGCTCGCAGTGGTTGAACAGGCCGATTTGCAGTCCGCGCACATAGCGGGCATGGTTATAGATCAGGCCGATCTGCGCGCCGCTGACATCTTCGAAGACAGAGTTCCAGCCGCCCGCAACCTCCAGTCCGTTGAGCGATCCGGCCGTCGTGCTGATAAAGCCGATCTGCACACCGTGCGATTCGCCGACCACCTTGGCAACGACCCCGGCGAGTTGCAGGCCGTTCTTCATATCGCCCGCTTCAGCGAGCAGAAGGCCAGCCTGAAAAATACCGGCGGCGGCGATTTCTGACTCGGCTGTCAGTCCGCCGATCTGGATGCCGGTGGTTTCCTTGGATCTGGCCGTCAGACCGCCGAGCTGAATGCCGCGGGTATAGCGCGATTCGGTGAAAAGCAGTCCGGCCTGTATGCCATTGGCATTCCAGCCGGCTTCGGTGAAAACCCCGCCGAACTGAATCCCGCCGAGATCTTCCGCGCGGGCTTCATAAAGACCCATCTGCAACCAGCGGGTTTTGGCTTTACCCGTCTCCGACTCCGAAACGGCGGAAAGTCCGCCGATCTGAATACCGTTTACTGCGCGGGCTTTGCCGAGCAGACCGGTCAGCTGAACGCCGTAAAGGTCTTCCGCATCGGTTGAAACCGTTGCGAGCTGAATTCCGCCGACCCGTTTGGTTTCGGCGTTCCACAGCGCCAGTTGAATTCCGCCGAAGTTGTGCGTTTCGTTGCGATAGACGGCCATCTGGATGCCGCTGGCGTCTTCTGAAACGTTCCAGAAGCCGAGATCAATGCCGTGCATGTAGCGGTTATCCACAAAAAAGCAGTTCAGGCGCAGGCCGTGGACGCCGTACTCCTTGGGATAGAGATAGTGATATTCATCAACCCCCAGCTGAAGCGGGGTGCTGGCGTGAGTGATGGATTTTTCAACCGGCATCGCTGCGTAGACCGAGCCGGCCGCCAGTGCGAAAAGAAGAACAAGCGCCTTTTTCATAGGAACGGTTTTTACCATGCGCCGGTTTAAAGATAAAGGCAAACCTTGCCCGAACCGTTCAGAGTTTCCGTTTCCACGGCGGCGTTAAAGTGTGCTAACGTGTCGCCGGTTTCTAAAACCGTTGGAAATTTTATGCAGACAAGGGACACGGATTTTCTGGTAATCGGCAGCGGGGTGGCGGGTTTGACCGCCGCGCTGCGGCTGAGCGCGCACGGCAAGGTGCTGGTGGCTTCCAAGCGCGAGGCTTCGGAATGCAACACGCGCTATGCGCAGGGCGGCATCGCCTGCGTGGTCGATCCGGCGGACTCCATGGCGGAGCATATTACTGATACGCTGCAAACCGGCGGCGGTCTCAGCGAAGAATCCGCCGTGCGCGCGATTGTCGAAGGCGGACCGGAGCGCATCGCGGAACTCGAAACACTGGGCGTTCATTTTGAGCGCAGCACGGAACATCCAAACGACTACGACCTTGGACAGGAGGGCGGGCATTCCCGCCGCCGAGTGCTCCATGCCGGCGACATTACCGGTCAGGCATTGAGCGAAGGACTGCTCGCCCGCGCCAAGGCCGACCCGAACATTACCGTCGCCGAAAACCTGCTTGCCATTGATGTGATTCCGACCGGCTGGATCGGGCTGGGCGGCGAAAACCGCTGCGTCGGCTGCTACTTTCTCGACAAAAACTCCGGCGAAATCCTCGCCGTGCGTTCGCCGGTCACGATTCTCGCCACCGGCGGGCTGGGTAAAGTTTACCTTTATACCAGCAACCCGGACGTCGCCACCGGCGACGGCGTGGCGATGGCGTGGCGCGCCGGTCTGCCGATCCGCGATATGGAGATGATTCAGTTTCATCCGACCTGTCTGTATCATCCCGACGCGAAAACGTTCCTGATTTCCGAGGCGGTGCGCGGCGAAGGGGCCAAGCTGATCGACCGGCGCGGACACGAATTTGTCTATGACTTTGACGACCGCGGTCCGCTGGCGCCGCGCGATATTACAGCGCGCGCCATCGACTCGGTGATGAAGAAGTACGGCGACCCGTTCGTCTATCTCGACATTTCGCACCGCGACGCGGAATTCCTCCAGCAACGCTTCCCGACGCTCTACAAAGCCTGTTTGAAATACGGTTTTGACATGGCGCGCGCACCGGTGCCGGTTGTTCCCGCCGCGCACTATTCCTGCGGCGGCGTAGTCGCCGACGTCAACGGATGCACGGCTATGCCGGGGCTTTATGCCGTCGGCGAAGTCGCCAGCACCGGACTGCACGGCGCCAACCGCCTCGCCAGCAATTCGCTGCTCGAAGCGCTGGTTTGCGGTCACCGCTGTGCTGATGAAGCGGTGAAGCGGCGGAAAGAGAATCCGGTCGCGGACATTACGATTCCGCGCTGGGAATGCGGCGACGCGGTTTCCAGTAATGAAGAGATCGTGGTCGAGCACGACTGGAACGAAGTGCGTTCGGTGATGTGGGACTACGTCGGTATTGTCCGCTCCGACCGCCGGCTGACACGGGCGCGGCGGCGCATCCGCACGATCCGTGAGGAAATCCGCAGTTATTATAAGGAATATCTCGTTACCGCCGACCTGATCGAACTGCGCAATCTGGCCGCCGTCGCGGAACTGATTGTTCGTTCGGCACAACGCCGCAAAGAGAGCCGCGGACTGCATTATAATGAAGACTGGCCCGAAACCGCCGCGCATGCGCGGCATACCGTGATTCAGGATCGGCCCGGCGGCCCGCTGGATGCGGAATAAAAAGGGCATTACCAAGACATAAGAAACGCAGTAATCCCATCCTGAGTATTGTTCCTGAACCGGTCACGAAGAACGCCCTTTTTCTGCAGCGTTACATTCCATTCTGGTCTGACGGCTCCTTAGACGACACTTCGCTGATAAAAGAATGGTCAAGGGTTTTCGGCAGTGCGATCCAGTCCGGATCTCCATAAAGTCCGACCTGTGAGTAATCAATGGCCTTAAAGCCCATTTCAAATGCGGGAGACCCTGCCTGAAGAGTAAAATCGTTTGCGAGGGGATTTACAAACAGAGGGTCAGCTACCTGCGAATGCCGGTCCTGTTTTGAATTTTTCTGCCACTGTTCGAAGGTGTAAGCTCCGAACATGATGTTGGTGGGTTCATTCCAATACAGATTGGAATTCCACTTCACAGGGAATACGGTTTTAAAATCAACCTCTCTGCCGTTTTTGCGATACAGCGTATTGGTTCCGTTGCAATAGCTGATATTGCGTTCCAGCACGGAGTTGATGTGCCCGCTCGGGGTGTTTGTTCCCGACAGCCCCGACCAGTAAAAGCCCTGCCTGCAAAAAGCAAAAATATTGTTCTGAACGGTGTTATCCCAGCCTTTGTTCCGCATAAAGCCTGCGGATGAAACCCGGTAAACCAGATTGCTTTCAAACAGCATATCGCAGCCGATCGCATCCGCATATATACCGTTACCGCCATACTCATAGGAATTCACGTCGTGAATGATATTATTCCGGACCACGGTTCCGGGCTGCTTATTGGGCAGATAAATACCGGCCATATCACTCATCACTTTTCGTCCGATGTGACTGATGCGGTTATACTCCACCAGATTGTTTTTGGCGGAAGACGGATCGGTGCCCCAGCCCCAGCCGACGGATATGCCGGTGTAATCTAGATCGGAGATTTCGTTGTGCGAGACCGTGTTGTTCGGGCTGTCCAAAATCCCGATGCCGCAGCCGCCGTGAAAAACAATGCCGCAGTCGTGAATCAGGTTGTTGTCTATTTTAATCCGCTCCGTCAGGTCGGATGCCGGAACCGGAACCGGATAGGTGATCGTTCCCGCCTTCAGAGCCGAGGCTCCGACATCATATAAATGATTTTTTTTAATCAGCACATTCCGGCAGCCCGCTTCCAGCCAAACGGCATCGGCGCCAATGCGTCTGATGATGCAATTCTTCAAAACGGAGTCCTGCACATAATTGCCGGATACCGCCGCAAACGCGGCGGAGGACATCGAACGGCACAGCTGTCCGTCCGCTGACTGGTTGCGCGGCAGTGTCCAGTCGCAATGTTCAAAAACGATTCCTTCGACCGTTACATTTTTAACCGGCTCACTTTTCGTCCCATCAAGCAGCAGCAGCTTGCTGACGGCCGGCGCAACGGCCTCTGTAATCGTTTCGCCTGCTTTCGGCATGTAATAGACCGTTTGGGTTGCAGCATCCAAATACCATTCACCCGGAGCATCCAGAGCGGCGCGGTAGTTTTCTGTAATAAAGCGGATTTCCCATTTTCCGCCGATAGAGAATTTATATGGAAGCGAAGCCATAACGGCCACTTTTTGGGGCATATCCAGCGCTTCCAATGCATGGAGGGAGGTGGTCCATGCGTGAAATACCGTAACGTAAACGTTGGTCAGCTCGGCCGGTTTTATTTCGGCAAACTGTCCCGGCTTAAAACGGAAGCGGTCAAAATTTTCCTTATATTCCAGGTTTTTACGTTGCGATGGATTGTATATGAGACCGGTGTACCATCCGGAATTCGGGGTGCGGGCGCGTATCTTCCGTTCCCCGTTGATAAACAGTTGGTTAAATCCCGGCAGATCCGGAACTTTTGCGCTCCACAGGCCGCCGGACCCTTCCTGCCAGCCGGTAATTTTCCGTCCGCCGCTGATTACGGCCTTTCCTTCATGTTCCGCCTTCAAAGCGACGCCGGAGTGTTTTTCTTTGAAAAAGAGCGGTTCAGTAATCCGGTAGGTTCCGTCTTTCAGGATTACAGCAGCCGGGGCCAGAGCGGCGGCCTTGTCCAGTGCGGCCTGAACAGATGCCAGCGGCTGTTCCGCCGTTCCGCTGTTCATATCGCTTCCGCCGGGAGCCACATAAAGTTTTACGTCTTCTGCGAAGCAGCTCCCGCAGGCCAGAACGGCCGCCGCCGCATATCCAAGGCACCGTTTAATCATCGTGTATTTCCTTTTAATGAAAAGCATTCCGACTTCTTCAGGCTGCACGGGAGCAATTAACAGCGCACCTTTTCCGCCGCATTACATTCCGTTCTGGTCTGAGGGCTCCTTAGGCGACACTTCGCTGATAAAAGAATGGCCAAGGGTTTTTGGCAGTGCGATCCAGTCCGGATCTCCATAAAGTCCGACCTGTGAGTAATCAATGGCCTTAAAGCCCATTTCAAACGCGGGAGATCCGGCCTGAAGAGTGAAATCGTCCGCCAGAGGATTTACAAACAGAGGGTCGGCTACTTGGGAATGCCGGTCCTGTTTCGCATTTTTCTGCCACTGTTCGAAGGTGTAAGCTCCGAACATGATGTTGGATGGCTCATTCCAATACAGGTTATAATCCCACTTCACAGGAAATACGGTTTTAAAATCAATCTCTCTGCCGTTTTTGCGATACAGCGTATTGGTTCCGTTACAATAGCTGATATTGCGTTCCAGCACGGAGTTGATGTGTCCGTTCGGGGTGTTTGTACCCGACAGCCCCGACCAGTAAAAACCCAGCTTGCAGAAGGCAAAAATATTGTTTTGAACGGTGTTATCCCAACCTTTGTTCCGCATAAAGCCTGCGGATGAAACCCGGTAAACCAGATTGCTTTCAAACAGCATATCGCAGCCGAGCGCATCCGCATATATACCGTTGCCGCCATACTCATAGGAATTTATGTCATGAATGATATTATTCCGGACCACGGTTCCGGGCTGCTTATTGGGCAGATAAATACCGGCCATATCACTCATCACTTTTCGTCCGATGTGACTGATGCGGTTATACTCCACCAGATTGTTTTTGGCGGAAGACGGCTCATTTCCCCAGCCCCAGCCGACGGATATGCCGGTGTAGTCCAGATCGGAGATTTCATTGTGCGAGACCGTATTGTTCGGGCTGTTCAGAATCCCGATGCCGCAGCCGCCGTGGAAAATAATGCCGCAGCCGTGGATCAGGTTGTTGTCTATTTTGATCCGTTGCGTCAGTTCGGAGACCGGAACCGGATCCGGATAGGTCAAGGCGCCCGCCTTCAGTGCCGAGGCTCCGATATCGTGAAAATGATTTTTTTGAATCAGCACATCCCGGCAGCCCTCTTCCAGCCAAACGGCATCGGCACCAATACGTCTGATGATGCAATTCTTCAAAACAGAGTCCTGCACATAATTACCGGATATCGCAGCAAACGCAGCGGAGGACATCGAACGGCACAGCTGTCCGTCCGCTGACTGGTTGCGCGGCAGAGTCCAGTCGCAATGTTCAAAAACGACTCCTTCGACTGTCACATTTTTAACCGGCGCACTTTTCGTCCCATCAAACAGCAGCAGTTTGCTGATGCCCGGCGCAACGGCCTCTGTAATCGTTTCGCCTGCTTTCGGCATGTAATAGACCGTTTGGGTTGCAGCATCCAAATACCATTCACCCGGAGCATCCAGAGCGGCGCGGTAGTTTTCTATAACAAAGCGGACTTCCCATTTGCCGATCGGGAATTTAAACGGAGGCGAAGCCACAAAGGCCACTTTTTGGGTCATATCCAGACCTTCCAAGGCGTGGAGAGAGGTGGTCCATGCGTGAAATACAGTAACGTAAACATTGGTCAGCTCGCCCGGCTTTATTTTGACAAACTGTCCCGGCTTAAAACGGAAACAGTCAAAATTTTCCTTATAATCCAGATTTTTGACCTGCGACTGGTTATAGGGCTTTCCGGTGTACCATCCGGAATTCGGGGTGCGGGCGCGTATCTTCCGTTCCCCGTTGATAAACAGCTGGTTGAACTTCGGCATATCCGGAACTTTTGCGCTCCACAGGCCGCCGGGCGCTTCCTGCCAGCCGGTAATTTTGCGGCCGCCGCTGATTATCGCTTTTCCTTCATGTTCCGCCTGCAAGGCAACACCGGAATGTTTTTCTTTGAAAACGAGTGGTTCAGTAATCCGGTAGGTTCCATCTTTCAGGATTACAGCGGCCGGGGCCAGAGCGGCGGCTTTGTCCAGTGCAGCCTGAACAGATGCCAGCGGCTGTTCCGCCGTTCCGCTGTTTGTATCGCTTCCGCCGGGAGCCGCATAAAGCGCCACGTTCTCTGCGAAGCAACTCCCGCAAGCCCAAGCGCCCGCAACCGCATATACAATACACCGCTTGATCATCCTTCAATCTCCTTAAAAGTTAAAGGCACCCTGTGCTTTCGGGGAAAAATTGTATCAATTAAAAAGTTCTTAAAGCAAGGCAATTGGAAAAATGCGGGAAAAAGTTCCAAATACCGGAACAATCAGGTAGAAATCCAGCCATCTGGAAAAGGGGTGTATATGAAAATGAAAATTGGTTGTCTGGTTTTTCTGCTGGGCGCAGTCGCGACGTTTTCGCAAACGAATGAAGTCGTTTTGCCGCAGACGCCGGTTCCGAAGACTACGCATGTGCCGGAAAATTCCCCGGATACGCTTCAGAGGTTTGTGGATCAGGCCAATCCGGGTGATGAGATTGTGGTGGCTCCGGGTGTTTATGATATGGGCGGGCGGCAGATCGACAAGAAAGGTCCGGCGACCCGGCTGGTGATTGATAAGCCGCTGACCCTGCGCAGCGAGGAAGGCCCGGCGAATACAGTTATTGCCGGAGGGCCTGCGACGCGCTGTATTTACATGACTAACGGCGTGCGGGTAATCGGCTTTACGATTACGGGCGGAGAGACCTGCAGGGAAGGACCGGAGGGCAATAAGATCACGGCGCATTCGGGCGGCGGGGTCTGGAGCGAGCCGGACGCTCTGCTGGAGAACTGTGTGGTGGCAAGCAATACGGCGCTATGGTACGGCGGAGGTCTTTACGGGGGCAAAGCGTCCGGATGTATTTTTACCGGAAATAAGGCCCGGCGTTCCGGTGGCGGCGCGAGCCATGCGCGGCTGGATAACTGTCTGGTACAGTACAACCGGGCCGGACAGTTCGGCGGCGGTGCACACTACTGTGAGCTGCACAGCTGTACGGTGACGCGTAATAGCGCGGAGAAGATGGGCGGCGGCGCGGCCTACGGGACGGCGCAGAATACCGCGCTGCACCACAATCAGACACAGGTGAGCGGGCATAATTTTTTCAGTGTGGAGATGAGCTACTGTTGCAGTATGCCTCAGGCTCGCGGGTCGGGGAACATCGGCGGCGAACCGGGCTTTAAAAACACAGATCAAGGCGTTTTTTCGCTGGCATATAACTCTCCGATGATTGACGCGGGCAGCACTAACTGCTTTCCGCCGGCCGAGGATTTGATCGGCAATCCGCGCGTCCTCGACGGCAACAATAACGGCCATGCTCGCATTGATATCGGCGCGTATGAGTATGTTCATCCGCAGGCCGACAGCAACGGCAACGGCATTTCCGATCATGAGGAAATTGCCGCACAGAGCAAGGCTGGACATGTCGAACGTCCAGCCGAATAGAGTTGCAGCCGAAACCCTCCTTGACACCCCCGAATGCTCTGCTAGCATGGCGCGTCTTTTTTTTGGATGAAGGATTTTGAGGACAAACTGAGTTGCAAAAAGCGGAAATTAAGGAGAACCCCGATGGCGAATAAGCAGTATGTATATTTTTACGGATTCGGTAAGGAACATACCGAAGGCGACAAAACCATGAAAGCCATTCTCGGCGGCAAGGGAGCCAACCTTGCGGAAATGGCCAACGCGGGCCTTCCGGTTCCGCCCGGCCTGACGATTTCAACCGAAGCGTGCGCCTGCTACAGTAAGAGCGGCGGCAAATATCCGGAAGGCATGGAAGAACAACTCAAGAAGACACTGAGCAAGCTTGAAAAGCTGATCGGCAAAAAACTTGGCGACCCTAACGATCCGCTGCTGGTTTCTGTCCGCTCCGGCGCCGCGATCTCCATGCCCGGTATGATGGACACCGTTCTCAATCTCGGCCTGAACGACAAGTCGGTTCTCGGCTTCATCAAGCAGACCGGTAACGAGCGCACCGCGTGGGACTGCTACCGCCGCTTCATCGACATGTTCGGTGACGTCGTGATGGGTCCCTATACCAACCTCGAACACCATCACTTCGAAGTCGAAATCGAAAAGCTGAAGAAAAAATATAAAGCCAAAGAAGATACCGACCTGACCGCCGAACAGCTCAAAGAGCTGGTCGACATCTATAAGAAAGTCTATCAGACGCATGTCAAAAAGCCGTTCCCGCAGGATCCGATGGAACAGCTCAATCTCTCCATTAAGGCCGTATTCGGTTCATGGAACTCTGAGCGCGCTGAAAAATACCGCCAGATTAACAAGGTGACCGGCCTGCTCGGCACGGCCGTCAACGTTCAGGCCATGGTGTTCGGCAATATGGGCGACGAATCCGGAACCGGCGTGGCCTTTACCCGCGACGGCGGAACGGGCGACAGCAAGCCGATGGGCGAATATCTCGTCAATGCGCAGGGCGAAGACGTGGTAGCCGGGATCCGTACGCCGAAGAATATTGATGACATGCCGAACGAAAAATCGGCCATCTGGAAAAAAGCGCACACCGATCTGCTCAAGATCATGGACCGCCTCGAGCGGCACTACAAATATCCGCAGGACGTCGAGTTTACCGTGCAGGAAGGCAAGCTCTGGATGCTCCAGACGCGCAACGCCAAACGCACCGGACTGGCAGGCGTTCGCTGGGCCGTTGAAATGATGACCGGCAAAGATGTTTATACCGGCAAAGCGCTGCCTAAGATTCTGACGCAGAAGGAAGCGCTGATGACCGTTTCCGGTGAAGACCTCGAACAGCTGCTCTTCCCGATTTTCGACATCGAAGCGGAAAAGAAAGCCAAGCTTGTTACCGCAGCGATGCCTGCGGGCCCCGGTGCGGCTGTGGGTCAAATTGTTTTTGATGCCAAAGAAGCCGAAGCCGCAGTGGCCAAAGATCCGAAGGCGAAAGTCATTCTGGTCCGGCACGAAACCAGCCCCGAAGATGTGGGCGGCATGTGGGCGGCACAGGGCGTACTTACCTCGACCGGCGGGATGACCTCCCATGCGGCCGTTGTGGCGCGCGGCTGGGGCAAGTGCTGTATCTGCGGTGCCAAGGATATTGTCGAGATCGACTACAAGAAGAGAACCTTCACCGTCGGCAAAAAAGCGTTCAAAGCCGGCGACTGGATCAGTCTCAACGGTTCGACCGGTAAGGTCTATGAAGGACAGATTCCGACGCAGTCGAGTCCGGTGGTTTCCGGCGTCGTGGACAACAACGCCGTCGCCAAAAAACATCCGATCTACAAAATGTACGAACAGGTTTCGCAGTGGTCCGACGCGTTCCGCAAGGTCAACGTGCGCACCAATGCCGACACGCCCAAAGACGCGCAGAATGCCCGTGCGTTCGGCGCTGAAGGTATCGGTCTCTGCCGTACTGAGCACATGTTCTTCGAAGGCGACCGCATCTGGGCGATCCGCGAGTTCATCATTGCCGATGACGAAGCGGGCCGGAAAAAAGCGCTCGCCAAACTGCTCAAGCTGCAGCAGAAGGACTTCGAAGGCATCTTCAAGGCGATGGACGGCCTGCCGGTTACCGTTCGCCTGCTCGACCCGCCGCTGCATGAATTCGTTCCGCAGACCGCCAAAGATCAGGCGGAAATGGCGAAACGTCTGAATGTTCCGGCCAAACAGGTTGCAGATCGCGTCAAACAGCTGCATGAATTCAATCCGATGCTCGGACACCGCGGCTGCCGCCTCTCCGTGACGTACCCGGAACTGTGTGTCATGCAGACCACCGCGATCATTGCCGCCGCCTGTAAAGTCGGCAAGGCCAAGAAGAAAATCAAAGTGCTGCCTGAAATCATGATTCCGCTCGTCGGTGCCAAGGCCGAGCTCGACTTTCTGGTGAAGATCGTCCGCGAAACCGCCGAAGAAGTGATCAAGAAAGAAGGCGTGAAGCTCAAATACATGGTCGGCACCATGATCGAAATTCCGCGGGCGGCGCTCACCGCCGACGAAATCGCGGAATCGGCTGAATTTTTCAGTTTTGGCACCAACGACCTGACTCAGATGACCTTTGGATTCAGCCGTGATGACATCGGCTCTTTCCTGCCGGATTATCTGAATGAGAAGCTGTTGCCGTGCGACCCGTTCCAGCACCTTGACCAGCGCGGCGTCGGCCAGCTGATCCAGATGGGTGTACAGAAGGGCCGTTCGACCCGTCCGGATCTGAAGTGCGGTATCTGCGGCGAACACGGCGGCGATCCGGCCAGCGTGAAGTTCTGCTGTAAAGCAGGTCTCAACTACGTCAGCTGCTCACCGTTCCGCGTACCGATTGCCCGTCTGGCTGCCGCACAGGCGGCTATTCAGGGGTAATCTGGAACCAGTGAAGCGGTTCAAAAAGCGCCCCGGAATTTTTCGGGGTGCTTTTCTTTTTCCAAGGGACGGGAAAACTGGTAGAAGCAGTCCCGGTTCTTGAAAGCAACTCCGCAGTTTTAAAACACTGAAAATAATGAGCAACGAACCTAAAACAGAATTGAGATCCGAATATCCGGACGACCTTGATCTGGTTCACCGTTCGCAGGCCGGCGATTCTGCCGCCTACGAAGAGCTGGTCCGGCGCTATCACGGCAGAATCTACGGGCTTGTCTACAGCATGACCAGCAGCCGGGAGGATGCAGAAGATCTGGCACAGGAAGTTTTTGTCAAAGCCTGGAAAGCGTTAGGTCATTTTCGTGAACAGTCGGGTTTTTATACCTGGATATACCGCATTGCCCTTAACCGCACCATCAACTTTCGTAAAAGACGTAACCGCCGGCAAACGGTCAACTTTGATGAGTTCGATCCGGATATTAAAACCGCCGAATCCTACCGGGAATTCTCCAGCAAGGGGTCAGTTTTGCGCAAAATGAGTCTGGGGGAATTTCAGGAAAAAATGAACGGCGCCCTGCTCAAGCTGTCCGAGAAACACAGAGCAGTAGTTGTAATGCATGATGTGCAGGGAATGGCTCATGCTGACATCGCCAAAGTGGTGCGCTGTTCAGAAGGTACAGTCAGATCGCGCCTGTTTTATGCGCATAAACAATTGCAGGCGGAGCTGGCGGAGTTTGTAAAATGAGCAATAATAAAAAAACAGCGGCTCCTGAACTCAATATCACCGGTCTGCTGGCGCTCAAAACCTATGAACGTCCGGACGGAATTCGCGTTGAAAAGAACATCCAGAACATTATGAGGGAAGTTCGCACGACGAACCAGATGCCATCCCTGCTGTTTTTTCCCGACAAGAGTCTGGGGTGGATGTTTGCTCAGCCGCGCTACGGTGTTGCCGCCCTGTTTATTCTTTTTCTGGGTCTTCATCTGCTCGAACGCCCCGTGCCGGGAGCCTCGGCAGGAACCGCCATGCTCAAAGTACCCGGAACCGCAGAAGCGGTTGCGGCGGCCGGAACAAACCACCAACCTAATGCGGCTGCAGTTCCGGGACTTACACCGCTCTATACCTCGCTGGCCGGCCAGTCCGTTCCGCTTTCCTCATACCACAAGTAAACCTTACAGCAGCGGAAAACGGTTGGAGAAGGCGATGACTTCCGCGCGGATTTCCGCCAGTTTTTTGTCGTTGCCTATATTGTCCGTGACGGCTTTGAAGAAACCGGCGATCTGAACCATTTCCTCTTCTTTCATGCCGCGTGTGGTGACGGCGGGCGTACCGAGCCGCACACCGGAGGTGACGAACGGACTCTTTGTATCAAACGGAATGCCGTTTTTGTTGGCGGTGATCGAAGCTTTGTCCAGTGCGTTGGCGACATCCTTGCCGGTAAAGCCGCTGGCGCCGACATCAACGAGGATCAGGTGGTTGTCGGTGCCGCCCGAAACAATTCGGAATCCGTTGGCTTGCATTGCGCCGGCCAGTACTTTGGAGTTTTTGACGACCTGCTGCTGGTAGGTTTTAAACTCAGGGGCCAATGCTTCGCCGAAGGCGACGGCCTTGGCGGCGATCACATGCATCAGCGGACCGCCCTGAATACCCGGAAAAACCTGCCGGTCGATGTCCGCCGCGAATTTTTCTTTGCAGAGGATCATCCCGCCGCGCGGGCCGCGCAGAGTTTTGTGCGTCGTGGTGGTCACGAAATCGGCATCCGGCACCGGACTCGGATGGCAGCCGGTTGCAACTAGCCCGGCGATATGCGCCATATCGACCATGAAATAGGCACCGGCAGAATCGGCGATTTTTCGCAGCCGCTTGAAGTCAATGATGCGTGAATAGGCGCTGGCTCCGGCGACCAGCATGCGCGGCTTATGCTCTTCGGCGAGCCGCTGCACTTCGTCGTAATCAATCTGCTCGGTGTCTTTGCGGACACCGTAGGGAATGATCTTGAAGAAGCGTCCGGAAAAATTCATCGGGTGGCCGTGCGTCAGATGTCCGCCTTCGGCGAGGCTCATGGCGAGAATGGTGTCGCCCGGCTCCAGCACGGAATAATAAACCGCCATGTTGGCGCTGCTTCCGCAGTGCGGCTGGACATTAACGTGTTCCGCGTCGAACATTTGTTTAGCACGGTCGATGGCGAGCCTCTCGGCTTCGTCCGCACACTCGCAGCCGTTGTACCAGCGTTTGCCCGGATAGCCTTCGGCGTATTTGTTGGTCAGGCGCGAACCCTGCGCTTCGCGCACAGCCTGGCTGACGATATTTTCGGAAGCGATCAACTCAATGTTATTTTTCTGCCGGACGTTTTCGTCGCGCAGGATTTTGTACATTTCGGGGTCGGATTCGTAGAGCGCGATGGCGTCGCTGGTGCTTTTGCCGAAGGCTTTGATTTTATTGACGCGCCGTTCGTGGCGTCCGCCTGTTTCCGGCTTGTTTGCCAGCCATGCTTCGAGAATTTCCAAAGAGACGGAATCCGCAACGTTGTTGGCGCCGAGGCAGAGAACGTTAGAGGCATTGTGGATGCGGGTGAGTTTGGCCATTTCCGGCGTACAGCAGACGGCGGCGCGTACTCGCGGAAATTTATTGGCGGTGATGCTCATGCCGATACCGGTGTTGCAGATCAGAACGCCTTGATCCGCTTTGCCCTGCGAAACCCGGCACGCCACGGCGGCGGCGTAATCGGGATAATCAACCGATTCGGCGGTATTGGTTCCGACGTCTTCGACTTCAAAACCTTTTGCCTTCAGAAATTTTACAAACTTTGCCTTCAGCTCAACGCCGCCGTGATCCGCACCGATAACGATTTTCATTTCAGGTCCTCTTTCATATAAAGAATCAGGTCGGGCAAAGCGGCGTCAATTTCGTCGCGCACGCGGCGGTAAACATCCAGCGCCTCCCCGGCCGGGTCGTAAATATCAGCCGCCGATTGTGCGATTCCGAACGATTTTAGCAAGAAAACTTTGCCTTCGCTTTTCGGGTCGAGAGCCAGCACGGCAGCGCGGTGGCTGCCGGTCATGGTGACGATCAGGTCGGCTCCCCGGATCAGTGCCGGCGTCAGCCGCCGCGAGCGGTGGCCGGAGATATCCAGACCCTGATCGCGCAACGCGGCTGCAGCGCCGGAACTGGCCGGAAGTCCGTCGCTTGCGTGCACACCGGCTGAGGAAATTTCCCAGCCGCAGTCGGGCCCGAGCAGGCTTCTCAAAAGTCCTTCGGCCATCGGACTGCGGCAGGTATTGCCGGTACAGACAAAAATCAGTTTTTTCATGCGACCACCTGTTCAATTTCTGCTTTAGAAACCGCGCCTTCGCGCAGAATCTTTATTCCGTCTTCCGAACATCGGACAACCGTGCTGGGAATTTTACCGGGACATTCACTCGCATCCAGAAACAGCGCGACGCTTTTTTCCAGAGCCTGAAAAGCTTCCTGCGCTGAAACCGCGTCCGCACCGCCGCTTTTATTCGCGCTGGTCAGCGCGACAGGCCGTCCAAAGGCGCGGGCGAGCGCCAGCGGAACTTCGTGCGCCGGAACGCGGAAGCCGGTCGGGCCTTCGGGCGTGTCGAGCACCAGTGTCAGCGGCCCGGGCCAGTATTTTTTGGCCAGCGCCAACCCTTGTGTTCCGAATTTTGCACCGAGCGCTTCGACCTGTTCGAGGCTGGCGGCCAGCCGTGCGATGGGTTTGCCGCGGTCGCGCTCCTTGGCGGCATAGAGTTTTTCAAGATGCGCCGGATCGCAGGCGATGCCGTACACGGTTTCGGTCGGCACGACGACCAGTTCGCCTGCCTCCAAAAGCGCACAGGCCCGGCGGATGAGTTCCGGCTCGGGCCGTTTTGCATTAACTGGAATGATTTCGCTCATTGAAGTAATTGAATATCGAATAACAAACAAGGAACCGCAGAATTACGAAGGAATCGGACTTCTCCACTTTGAAATTCGACATTCCTTGTTCGATATTCTTACTTCCCAAGCTGTTTCTGCAAATCGGCGTCAGCCTTGAGCACCTCTTTGCGCATTTTGGCTTTGTAGTTCACCAGCCTGCGTTTCAGCCCGGCGTCGGAAAGCGCCAGCATCTGCACGGCGAGAATCGCGGCATTAACCGCGCCCGCTTTGCCAATGGCGACGGTAGCGACCGGAACGCCGCGCGGCATCTGTACGGTCGAAAGCAGCGAATCCATTCCGTCGAGCGCCCAGCCCGGCATCGGAATTCCAATGACCGGAAGAATCGTGTGTCCGGCGATGACGCCCGCGAGGTGCGCCGCGCCGCCTGCGGCGGCGATGATAATCTTGACGCCGTTTTTCGCGGCGTTTTCGGCGAACACGCACGCTTCGTGCGGTGTCCGGTGAGCCGACATGACTTTCACTTCGGCTTTGATTCCGAATTCCTCCAGCGTCTGGAAACAGCATTCGACGGTTTTCCAGTCACTGGAACTTCCCATTACGATAGCAACTTGCGGCTTAGCCATAATCAGCTCCTCTTCAGTTCACGGTGGGCTATATCTTTGCGGTAAAAAGCGCCGTTCCACGAGACTTTTTGCACGGCGGTATAGGCGTTGTCAACCGCCGCGCGCAGATCCTTTCCAAGTCCGGTGACGCCGAGTACGCGTCCGCCGCCGGTGAAGGCTTTGCCGTTTTTGAGCGCGGTGCCCGCATGGAAGACGAGGGCGTGCTTCGCTGCCGCGTCGAGGCCGAAAATTTCATCACCCTTTTTATAGTCGCCGGGATAGCCGCCTGCCGCCATGACGACACAGACGGACTGCTCTTTTTTCCAGCGGATCAAATTTTCGGAAAGCGTGCCGTCGATACAGGCTTCGAGCGCCGGAATAATATCGCCGTCCCAGCGGGCCAGCACCGCCTGTGTTTCGGGATCGCCGAAGCGGCAGTTGAATTCGACCACGCTCGGCTTGCCGTTATGAATCATCAGCCCGGCGTAGAGCACGCCTTTATAGGTGATGCCGCGCTTTTTCAGTTCGGCCAGCGTGCGGCCATAGACTTCGGTGCGGACGATGTCGAGCACGGCGGCAGTGGCGACCGGTGCGGGTGAGTAGGCGCCCATACCGCCGGTGTTCGGGCCAAGATCGCCGTCGAACACGCGTTTGTGATCCTGCGACGAAGCGAGCATCACAACATGTTCGCCGTCGATCAGCGCGAGGATGGAAGCCTCTTCGCCGATGAGGAAATCTTCGATCACCACGCGGCTTCCGGCGTCGCCGAACGCTCCGCCGAGCGCATCTTTGATGGCGTCTTCGGCCTGCTTAACGGTTTCGGCAACCGTTACGCCTTTACCGGCGGCGAGGCCGTCGGCCTTGATGACAATCGGTGCGCCGCGCTGACGGACATAAGCGCAGGCTTTACCGGCGTCGGTGAAAACGGCGCAGGCGGCGGTCGGAACTCCGGCGGCCTGCATAATTTCCTTGGCGAATTTTTTACTGCCTTCGAGTTCGGCGGCGGCTTTGCGCGGACCGAAAACGCGG
>CAIKGD010000001.1 GCA_903826865.1 uncultured Verrucomicrobiota bacterium | reverse complement strand
TTTGTAATAGCTATTGGAACCAACTTTTATGTTTCGGAGGCTCTGTCTGCATTCGCAGGCACTTTTGCCACCCGCTCCACTGTATCCATTGGAGATGTGAGCACCGCCAACTGGTATGCCTACGATCCGACATCGGATATCCGCACGGCAGGCAGTCTGGCCACAATTACGAATTTCAGCAACGTGTCGGCGGTCGGATTCCTGTACGACAAATTGGAAGTGAACAATGTTGCTGTTGCGCCGACTTTTTCCATTTCCCAGTTCAGCGCCAACGGCACCGTGGTTCCTGAGCCGATGACCGTCGGAATGCTTGGTGTCGACGGGATGCTAACCAATGCGGCGGATACGCAACTAGCGGCAAACCTTATCCTTAATGCGCTAGCAATGAACAACCCGGCTGTATGCTGGGTTGTTCGTTTGTTAAAAACGATTAGAGTATTCAGCACTTCACAAAGGCTGTTTTGGGGTGTGAAAGAAGAGAGATGGGACTTTCTGCTTTGGTAGTTTTAGGCTATAGTCAACCGTTAAAATAGAGAAGGTGTGAAAGATGTTAAGTTACAAGTCTAATTATAAGGCAATTAATCTCGCCGCCGGTTTTTCTGCTGTCAGTGCGGGTGCGGGTCTGGCGGCTGGCGCTTACACCGGAGACGGGGTTCCGTCCCGTCCAAATGTTATCTTTTTTTTAGTCGACGATATGGGCTGGGCTGACAGTTCCGTATATGGAAGCACCTTCTATAAGACTCCGTCAATGGAACGACTGGCTAAGTCGAGTGTTCGTTTTACGAATGCTTATGCGGCCAGTCCACTCTGTTCGCCAAGCCGTGCTTCGATCATGAGCGGGCAATATCCCGCACGCCACGGAATGACCCTGGCCAGAGGACATAAACCGGTCGAACCTGATGCCCCGCTCTACCAGAAAATGAATCCGTACTGGCCGGTAATCCTTCCGAATACAAAACATGTTTTAGAACTGGAACAATATACTTTGGCGGAACTGTTCCGTGATAACGGATACCGGACCGGTTTTGTCGGCAAGTGGCATATGGGGGTGGAACCGAAATATTGGCCGGAACAGCAGGGGTTTGAGTTTAGCTGTCACGCCGCGCCTGATCCCGCTCCATGGACTTATTTCTCCCCCTATAAGAATGCATACTGGTTCTCCCAAGGCACGCTGACAGAAGGACCCGAAGGAGAGTACCTTACAGACCGGGCCACCGATGAAGCGCTTCGCTTTATCCATCAAAAGGATTCCAAGCCGTTTTTTCTTTGTCTCTGGCACTGGGCGGTTCATGAACCATGGGAGGCCAAAAAGGAACTGATCGCCTATTTCAAACAACATCCTGATCCGCGCAATCTGCAGAATGAGCCCGTAATGGCCGCCATGCTGAAGAGTGTGGACGAAAGTCTGGGCCGCCTTCTTGATGATCTGGAAGCAACAGGACAGGATAAAAATACCGTTATTATTTTCACTTCGGATAACGGCGGAGTTGTAAAGCGCGGCATGACAGAAGGTGTGCCCGTTACCAGCAACTTTCCTCTTCGTGACGGCAAAGGATCTTTGTTTGAAGGCGGATCACGCGTGCCGCTTTTGATCCGGTGGCCGGGCGTAACAGATCGGCCCCGGGATGAAGAAGCTTTAGTTTCAGGCGTGGATTTCTATCCGACACTGCAGGAAATATGCAGCTTGAAACCCAATCAGGAACAGATCGTGGACGGGCTCAGTCTTGTCCCTTTATTAAAGGGCGGAACACTGAATCGCGATACCGTCTTTTGCTACTTCCCATGGTCGCTCGGGGCTTGGTCGCCGGCCGGTGCGTGGGTGCGGCAAGGTGACTGGAAGCTGATTGAGGTGTTCACCCCCAGCACCGCACATCCCGACCCCTATGAGTTGTATAATTTGAAGGAGGATGTTGGTGAATCAAAAAATCTGGCCTCAAGCTGTCCGGAACGTGTGGACGTGTTGAAAGCGCTCCTCCGGCAGCATTATCAGAATACGAAGGCATTAGTGCCCGCAC